>DASUZE010000095.1:0-7318 GCA_036377015.1 Piscinibacter sp.
CTGCTCGTCACCTACATTCCCGAGATCTCGCTGTGGCTGCCGCGGCTGCTGCACTACTGAACACCACGCCGAGGAGACCCGCCCCATGTCCGCCTTCCGCTTGCTTCGAACGCTGCTCGCAAGCGTCCTCGTGTTGCTGAACACCGCCATGTCCCACGCCGCCACCGTCGTCTACGTCTCCAACGCCGACAGCAAGGAGATCTCCGTGCTGCTGCTCGATGCCGAGCGCGGCGACCTGGCGCTGGTGCAGACGCTGCCCGTGGGTGGCCAGGTCATGCCGATGGCGGTGAGCCCGGACCGCAAGTTCCTCTACGCCGCACTGCGCTCGCAGCCCTACACCGTGGCGAGCTTTCGCATCGATGCGGCGGACGGCCGGCTCACGCCCATCGGCACCAGCCCGCTGCCCGACAGCATGGCGAGCATCGGCGTCGACCGCATCGGCCGCACGCTGTTCGCGGCCTCCTACGGCGGGCACAAGCTGAGCGTGAGCCCGATCGGGCGCGACGGCGTGGTGGGGCCGACCACGCAAGTCCTGCCCACCGGGCAGAACGCGCATGCGGTGCTGACCGACCCGTCCAACCACTACCTGTTCGTCACCAACCTCGGCTCCGATGCGGTGATGCAGCTGCGCTTCGATGCCGCCACGGGACAGGTCTCGCCCAACACGCCGCCCACCTTTGCCGGCCGGGCCAAGGCGGGGCCGCGTCACCTGGTGTTCCACCCGGACGGCCGCCACGTCTACCTGCTCAACGAGCTCGATGCCACCGTCGACGTGCTGGCCTTCGATGCGCAGACGGGCACGCTGTCGCCGGTCCAGACGCTGTCCACGCTGCCGGCAGGATTCACCGGCAAGCCGTGGGCGGCCGACCTGCATGTCACGCCGGACGGACGCTTTCTCTACACCTCGGAGCGGACCACCAGCACGCTCGCCGCATTCGCGGTCGATGCGTCGAAGGGCACGCTGAAGCTGCTGTCGCACACACCCACCGAGAAGCAGCCGCGCGGCTTCAACATCGATCCGAGCGGGCGCTACCTGGTCGCCGTCGGACAGCTTTCGCATGCGGTCACGCTGTACGCGATCGACCGCGACAGCGGGGGGCTCAAGCCGCTGAAGTCGTATTCACTGGGGCAGAACCCGAACTGGGTCGAGATCGTCAGCTTGCCGTAGCCCTGGTGCAACCGGGGGCCGACCGCAGCGAAAGTACCCGGGTTGCACCCGGGCTACAGGTCGTCGGTGATTCCGGCGCAGAAGCCGGTGAGCCGGTCCTTGTCGGGCTCGGGCAGCTCGCCTGCGCGCAGCAGCGCCGCGCGCCGTATCGCCCGCAGGCGGAACAGCAGCTCGTCTTCCACCGCCTCGACCTCGGCCGACTCGGTGTCGCGGATCGCCTCCTCGCTCCACAGGCCGCTCGCGTTCCAGCCGGTGCGCAGGCGATTCAGCAGGTGCTGGGCCAGCGCGAGCGCGTCCTTGAGGGCGGGCGACTGCGCGGCCAGCATCAGCGTGCTGGCATGCATCTGCGCCGTCTGCAGGGCCGCATCGATGCGCGTCAGGCGCTGCTGGATCTCGTCGACCGCGAGTTGCGCCTGCAGCGGCGCCTGGGTGCGGGCGGCATACGAGAACAGGCCCGCCCAGCTCAGGTCGTACTCGCCGGGCACGACGCGCAAGGCCATGCTGGCACGCGCCAGGTGGGGCCGGTCCCCGCGCAACGCCGCCAGGGCGCCTTCGGTGACCGCGAGCAGGCGACCCAGCGGCGAGACCTGGTCGCGCTGCAGGCAATGCGGATAGCCCGAGCCGTCGAGCCGCTCGTGGTGCTCGGCGATCGCGCGCGCGACTTCGGGCGGGTAGTTGGTGAGCTGCTCGACCAGGAGCCGCCCCACGTGCGGATGGATCACCAGGTGCTGGTAGCTCTGGAAGTCCAGCGTGCGGTCGGCGTCGGCCTCGCCGTGCAGGGGCGCGATGTACATCTCGCCCAGGTCGTGCAGCAGGCCGCACAGCATGGCCATGCGCAGCTGGCGGGTGTCGCCGCCGTGGGCGATGGTCAGGGTGCCGGTGAGCGCCATGGCCTGCACCGCGTGGTCGAACGAATCCGGCCGGGTCGCCTGGCCGGCGGTGAGCAGCAGCTGGGCCACGGAGTGCAAGGGCAGGTGGGTGACGGCATGCACCAGCTTGTCGGCATAGGGACGCAGCAGGCTGGTCAGCGGCGCGTCTCGCGACAGCAGCCTCTCGACCGCCTCCACCAGCGAGCGCGTGGTCACGCCGTCCTCGGCGTAGAGGCAGCTTTCCAGCGGATGACGCAGCTGGCGGTCCAGCAGCTTGCGCTGCAGCGCCTGCGAGACCGGCTGGTCGCGTGCCCACAGCTTGGTGCCGGAGACGTCGAAGATGTCGCGCGAGGCGATGATGGAACGGGTCTGGCTGGCCTCGAGAATGGTCGCCAGGGCGTGAGGATTGGCGGACGAGAAGCCGGTGCTTCCCTGGACGGACGGGTTCATCGCAGTCTCCGGTGGGGCCTGTCCACCGGTTTTCGACCGCCCGCGGCTGCAATCGAGGGCGGAACTGTGACGAATCGTGTGCCAGGGCGCCGGAGATCAGCCGCCGGGCTTTTCCAGCATCCTGGCGTGGCCCTTGGTGAACTCGGCCTTGCTCAGCGCGCCGTCGTGGTCGGTGTCCATGCGCTCGAACATCGCCTTCGAGCCCGCGGCATGCTCCTCGGCGGTCAGCACGCCGTCGCCGTTGCGGTCGACCACCTTGATCTTGTCGGCGGCCGACATGTCGCCTTTGCGCGCCTTGCGTCCGGAGATGCGCTCGTGGGCGGCGTCCATCTCGGCGGCGGTGACCTTGCCGTCATGGTCGGCATCCATGGTGTCGAACATGCGCTTGGCGCCGGCGGCATGCTCGTCGGCCGAGACCTTGCCGTCGTGGTTGCTGTCCATCATGCTGAACTCCGCGTCGGCGCCGCCCTTGGAACCCGCGGCGAAGGCGAAGGCCGCGAGGCCGCCGAGGCCCAGCGCGAGAGTGAGGTGCCATCGATTCATGTCGACCTCCGGTTGCTGGCAGATCTTCCTGACCAGCAATCCGGATGCCGGCATCCCCTTGCCGAGGAGGCCGCATGGCTGCAATGAAGACCCGGGTGGCGCTGATCGGCGCCGGCATGGCCGTAGCGCCGTACGTCAAGAGCCTGCAGCAGCTGGCCGAGCGGGTGGAGGTGGCCTGGGTCGTCGGTGTCACGCCGACGCGCATCGAGGCCGCGGCGCAACAACTGCCCGGCCCGCCGCGCGTGACGACCCGGCTCGACGAGGTGCTGGCCGATCGCAGCGTGTCGGCGGCCTTCGTGCTCACGCCGCCCAACACCCATCTGGACCTCGTCTCGCGGCTGGCGGCGGCAGGCAAGCACGTGCTGCTCGAGAAGCCGCTGGAAGTGAACAGCGCGCAGGCGGTCAAGCTGGTCGCCGCCTGCGCTGCGGCCGGCGTGCGGCTGGGCACGATGCTGCAGCACCGCATGCGTCCGGCTTCGCTGGCGATGAAGGCGCTGGTCGACAGTGGCGCGCTGGGCGAGATGACGTGCGCGTCGGTCGACATGCGCTGGTGGCGTCCGCAGAGCTACTACGACCAGCCGGGCCGCGGCACGCGCTCGCGCGACGGCGGCGGGGTGCTGTTGACGCAAGGCATTCACACGCTCGATCTGTTCCTGCACGTCGTCGGTCTGCCTTCCGAGCTGGTGGCCTTCGCCAACACCAGCGCGGCGCATCGCATGGAGTGCGAGGACGTGGTGGCGGCTGCGCTTCGTTATCCGAACGGCGCGACGGCCAGCGTCAATGCGACCGTCGCCGCCTATCCTGGGTTCTCGGAGCGCATCGACTACAGCGGCGCGCAAGGAACGGCCACGCTGATGGGCGGCCAGCTCGACGTGCGCTACCTCGACGGGCGCACCGAGACGGTGGGCATGGCGCAGATGCTGGGCGGCGGAGCCGACCCCATGGCGTTCACCCACCATGCGCACCTGGCAGTGATCGAGGACTTCATCGAGGCGGTGCGCAGCGATCGTGAGCCTTGCATCCCCGGCGCCAGTGTGCTGGCCGTGCAGCGCCTGATCGACGCGTTGCTGGAGTCGGCGGCAACGCGGCGCGTGCTGCAGTTCTCGTAGCCCGGGTGCAACCCGGGTTGCACCCGGGCTACACGGGCACGTCGCCGATCACTACCGTGCGGTGAATCACGCGCCGCTCGGCGCTCGTGTCATACGCCGTCGCCCGATGGATCGTGCTGCGGTTGTCCCACATCAGCACGTCGCCCGCCTGCCATCGATAGCTGAACACGAAGCGCGATTGCGTCGCGTGCGCCATGAGCTGGTCCAGCAGCGCGTCGCTCTCGCTGCGCGCCAGACCCTCGACGTGCGACACGTGCCGGCTGATGTACAGGATCGTCTTGCCGGTGTCGGGGTGCGTGCGCAGCAGCGGATGGGCCACGGGCGGCGTCTGCCGGCGCTGCGCCTCGGTCATCGGCGGCTCGCCCATGCGGGTGCGCGAGACATCGAGGTCGTGCACCGCGCGCAAGCCGGCGAGGCGATGCTTCATCGCATCGTCGAGCGCCTCGAAGGCGGCCGCCATGTCGGCGAACTGCGTCTCGCCGCCCGCGGAGGGCGTCTCGATGCCGTAGAGAAGGGTGGCCAGCGCCGGCCGGCGCTGGAACGACAGGTCGGAGTGCCAGGTCAGCGTCCCCTTGTCGGGGTGATGGCCGATGGTGCGGCCGGTCGCCGCATCGACGTTCGACAGCACGTAGATCTCGGGATGCTGCGGATGCCGGTACTGGTCCAGCACATGGACCTGCAGCTCGCCCAAGCGCCGACTGAACGCGATCTGCTGCTCGGGCGTGATCCGCTGGGCGGGAAAGCGCAGCAGCTTGTGGCGGTGGAAGGCCTCGCGGACGGCGGCGAATCGCTCGTCGGTCAGTGCGGCGAGGTCGATGCCGGGCATCTCTGCACCCATCAGCGCAGACAGCGGACGGATCTGCAATTCGCTCATCGTCCGGACTCCGTCATCGGTGTGCGCGACCATCGCTGCGCCGCATCGCGGGCGTCGGCTTCGAAGGGCGCGTCGTGGTAGCCGTGGCGTGCCACCTGGCGCAGGTATTGCGCGAGAAACGCATGCAGAGACCCTGCGGCCTCGCATTGCTGCACGTGGCGGCATTCGTGGGCCAGCAAACGCGCCGTGAGCGCGCTGTCGCGGATGAAGATCACGTGGCCGAGGGTGAGGCCGTCGACGTCCGGGCCGGGCAGGTCCATGGCCCGGGCGATGCCGTCCAGCCAGCGTCCGCCCGGAATGGGAACGCGCGGGGCCAACACCAGGCGGATGCGCTGCGGCTGCGCCACGCCGACCGCCGCTGCGACGCGCTGCTGCGCGGCCGACAAGCCCGTGCCGCGGCGCAGTCCACGCGAACGCTGCCACGCGGCCCAGGCGCCGACGACGGGGAGGGTGAGCGGCAGCAGCGATCGAACCGGCATCGCCGGGCGACTATGCCACCGTGAGCGGTGCGCGCACGCTCTTGACCAGCGTCCCTTGCGTCACGGTGGTCACCAGCGTGTAGTCGCCGGCGTCCAGGTCCTTGGGCAAGGTGAACTTGAAGACCGAGGCGTGCGTGCCCTGCGAGCGCGCCACCTCGCGCTTGGAGAGCGGGAAGCTGTCCTGACCGCGCACGAGGGCGCGTTCCTCGACCACCCGCATCTCCTGGCCGGCATTTGGCGCGAGCACGGTGTAGCCGACGCGCGACTCGACTGTCCCTCCGCGGCCCACCCGCGTCGGCGCATTGACGGCGCTCTCGAGCTCCAGGCGCGGCTGGCTCTCCAGCGCGTAGCGCCGTGCCGCCTCCTCGCGCGAGGCCACCTGCTTGTCCTGGTAGTGGCCGACGATGGCGCCGATGACCGCACCGGCGACCGCGCCCTTGAGCGCGCTCTTGGAATCGCCGCCCACTGCGGCGCCGAGCAGGCCGCCGAGCACCGCGCCGGTCAGGGCGCCTTTCTGGGTGCCCGAGCTGTCGCCCTGCTGCTGGTTCGTGGCGCAGCCCGCCGACAAGGCGACGAGGGTGGCGGTGAGGGCGGCGCGGGTGAAGCGTGCATTCATGGTGGGTGGTCCTCTCATTCCTCGACGACGAAGATCAGGTCCCGCACCTTGCCTTGCGGTGCGTAGGTGCGCGCGGCGGCGAGCGCCTGCGACTTCTTGGCGGGATCGTTCACCGTGCCGCGCAGCGTGACCTGGGTGTCGTCGACCTGCACCGTCAGGTTCGACAGCGCCAGTTGGCTCAGCGCGCGCTGGATCTGGCGGCCGACCTGGGCCGGGTCGGGCGGAGGCGGCGCGGGCGGCTCGACCGGCGCCGGGCGCGGCGGCAGGACCAGCACGGGCGGTGGTGCCGCGGTGGGCGGAGCCTTGGCGATCACGAGCGGCTCGGGCGTCGGCGCGGGCACCGGCGTGGCCGGCGCAGGCGCCTGGGCCATCACCGGCGGCGGGGCGGGCGGACGCAGCTGCAGGCCGTCGCGCACGCCGGTCACGCCGTCGACCGCCGCGATCATCTGGAGCAGCGACTCGCGGTCTTCCGCGTTGGCCACCGTGCCATGCACCGTGGTCATGCCGTTGGCGGCGACCTCGACCGAGGCGTTGGCCACGCCCAGGCGACGCAGGCCGGCGTTGATCGCGCTGGCCAGCGCGGCCCCACGCAGCGGCGCAGGATCGGCCGCAGGCGGCGGAATGGCCGCCGTCGGCGACGCGGGCAGGGCGGGCGGCGCGACGGGTGCCGCAGCGAGCTCGCCCTCGGGCGGTGGCGGCACGTTCGCGGGCGTCATCCAGCGCGCGACGGCCCAGGCGGCGGACGCAGCCGCGATCGCTGCGGCGACCGCCCATGGCAGCCAGTCGGCCAGCGCGGCACGGGCCGGCGCGCCGTGCCCGGGCCTGCCGCCGAGCGTGACGGTCGCGAGCGGCGCTGCGGCCAAGGCGGGCACGAGCGGCGCCGGGGTGGCGTGCGAAGCCGCGGCCAGCACGGGCTGCGCCGCCTGTCCCCGCGCGGGTGCCGCCATCTGGACCGCGGGCCGCATGTCGTGCGACCCGGCCACCAGGGCCGCCGGCCGGCCGCGGAAGGCCAGTGTCGGCCCGTCGCCCGGCGGCACCAGCCGGACCGAGCATCGCGTGCAGAAGCTCGCGAGGGGGTCGTTGTCGGCGCCGCAGCGAACGCAGATCACGTCGGCCTCAACCGGTGTGCGCCACCGCCTTCAGCCGCTCGTCGCGCACCTGGCAGCACAGCCGGTACAGGTGGTTGGCGCGCGTGAGCTTGCCGCGGTTG
>DASUZE010000096.1:0-8756 GCA_036377015.1 Piscinibacter sp.
AGTGGACAGTTCGAGCTGCGCTCGAACCGGCCCGCTTGCCATGGACAACGCTGCGCGTTGCCCACCGCGCGGGCCTCTGCCCACTTGCCCACCGCCCCCTACGACTAGGATAGAAACCGCGAAACAGAACATACAAGAACGTAGAGAACGCAGAGGAGATTCGAGTGAATTGCCCCTCTGCGTTCTCTGTGGTTGAAGGGCCCTCGCACGGTACGCCGACATGAGAAAGGACAAGCATGCGCAGCGATCTCTACGACAAGGTGGTCCTCGTCACCGGCGCCTCGACCGGCATCGGCGCGGCCGCGGCCCTGGCCTTCGCCGCTGCCGGCAGCAAGGTGGTGGTGCACTACAACGCCAGCCGCGAGGCGGCCGAAGAGGTGGTGGCCGAGGCGCGGGCTGCCGGCGGCAGTGCCGACGCCGTGCGCGGCGACGTGACGCAGGCCGGCGCGGCAGGGCGCATCGTGGCCGCGACGCTGGCCCTGCACGGCCGCATCGACGTGCTGGTGAACAACGCCGGCGGCATGGTCGCTCGCCGTCGCATCGAGGAGTACGACGAGGCCTACCTGCAGCAGGTGCTGGCGCTCAACGTGGTCCACGTGGCGATGTTCATGCACGAGGTGATCCCGGTGATGCGACGCCAGGGCTCGGGCTGCGTGATCAACGTGAGCTCGATCGCGGCGCGCATGGGCGGCGGCGGCGGCGCGGTGCTCTATGCCGGCGCCAAGGGCTTCATCGCCACCGCCACGCGCGGCTGGGCCAAGGAGGTGGTGGGCGACGGCATCCGCGTCAATGCGGTGTCGCCGGGGGTGATCGCGACGCCGTTCCATGAGCGCTACTCCACCGCCGAGCAGCTCAGCGCCATGCAGGCGACCATCCCCATGAACCGGCTGGGCAGCGCCGAAGACTGCGTCGGTGCGTTCCTGTACCTCGCGTCGCCCTCGCAAAGCGGGTATGTCACGGGGCAGATCATCGAGGTCAACGGAGGGCAATACATGGCTTGAGCCGTCCTTGCGGACGGCTCAAGCCATGTTTGCCCTTTGGGCTGCCCGTACCGCTCCCCCGGCCCCCTCCGGGTGGGGGCTCCAGGATGAGGGACGAAAGGGCCTGGGATTGCATTGAGTTGACCGAAATGGCTGGTTTGATAAACTATATGTTATGTCTAGAGTTGCACCTGCTTTGATGTCCATGCCTCCTGCGGCGGCTGACGCGCTGCGGCGGCTGGGCGACAACCTGGCCATTGCCCGGGTGCGCCGCAAGGAGTCGCAGCGCCTGTGGTCGCAGCGGCTGGGCGTGTCGGTGCCCACGCTCATCCGCATGGAACAGGGCGACCCGGCCGTCAGCGTCGGCATCTACGCCACCGCCCTCTGGCTGATCGGCCGGGTGCAGGCGCTGCCCGAGCTGGCCGACCCAGCCCAGGACCGCGGCGCGCTGGAAATGGACGTTCGCGAGGCGGTCCAGCGCCGCGCGGTGCGCTCTGCCGCGTCGGTCGAGGCGCGCCTGGGCCGCAAGAAGCCGCGCGATGGCTGAAGCCGCCCCGCGCTACACGCTGGTCGACCGGCTGTTCCTCTGGTGGCTGGGGCAGCCCGACGCGCCGGTGCTGATCGGCGAGCTGCGCATGGTGCGCACGCAGCGGGGCGTGTCGCTGCAGTACGACCGCGCCTGGCTGGAGCGCGGCTTCGCGCTCAGCGAAGACCTGCCGCTCGTCGACCAGGAGTTCCTGCCGCACGAGAAGGACACCGCGGCCGGCGCCGTCGACGACGCCCGACCCGACCGCTGGGGCGAGCGCGTCATCCGCTTCGTCGACAAGCCGCCGCGCCTGTCGCTGCTCGAGTACCTCTTCTTCGCCGGGCACGACCGCTTCGGCGCGCTGGGCGTGTCCGGCGCAGCCGATGTCTACGCGCCGCGCCGCCTCGGCCCGCTGCCGACGCTGTCCGACGTCGATGCCATCCACGAGCTGGTGCGCAAGGTGCTGGCCAACGAGCCCATCGCCGACGCCGAGAAGCGGCTGATCGCGCCGGGTGTGACGCTGGGCGGCGCGCGGCCCAAGGCGCTGGTCGACCTCGACGGCGTGCAGTGGGTCGTGAAGTTCGGCGACGGCGACCCGGTCGACGTGCCGCTGGTCGAGCACGCCAGCATGACGCTGGCGGCGCGCGCCGGCATCCGCGTGGCCGAGACGCGGGCGATCCGCCTGGTCGACGGCCATGCGGTGGCGGTGCGCCGCTTCGACCGCACGGGCGGCCGCCGCCTGCACGCGCTCACGGCCAACGTCGCGCTCAAGGCGGCGGCCGAGAACATCGGCTACCCGGAGCTGGCGCAGCTGCTGCGCCGGCGCGGCGTGGCCGCCGGCGGCGTCAACCTCGCGCAGATGCACGAGCTGTTCCGGCGCATGGTGTTCAACATCCTGATCGACAACACCGACGATCACGAGAAGAACCACGTCCTGCTGGCCGACGACGCCCAGCAGCTGGCCCTGTCGCCGGCCTTCGACGTGCTGCCCTCGGGGCAGGCGCTCGGCTACCAGCAGATGCGCGTCGGCGACGACCAGGCCGACGCCACCTTGAGCAACGCGATGTCGATGTGCACCCTGTTCGGCCTGAATCGCGATCAGGCGGTCAAGGAGGTCGGCGCAGTCGCGGCGGTGGTTGCCACCTGGAAAACGCACTTCGCGGCCGCCGGCGTCACGCGGCGCGACATCGAGGCACTGGCCGAGCAGATCGATCGCCCGTTCCTGCGCGAGCAGCGCCAGCGTCATGCGGGTTCGTAGCCCGGGTGCAACCCGGGACACCGGTCGACGCAGCGATCCCCGGTTGCACCCGGGCTACTGCGCCACCGCCTGCCGCACGGCGCGTTCCCAGCGCTGCATCAGCTCCTGGGCACGCTCGCGCGGCATGGTGGGGTGGAAGCGCCGCTCCACCTGCCACTGCGCGGCCAGCTCGTCCAGGTTCGCGTACATCCCGCAGCTCAGGCCGGCGAGGTAGGCGGCGCCCAGCGCGGTCGTCTCGATCACCTGCGGCCGCACCACCGGGATGCCCAGCAGGTCGGCCTGGAACTGCATCAGCAGGTTGTTGACGCAGGCGCCGCCGTCCACCCGCAGCTCGCTGACCGGTGATCCGCCCGCCGCGACCGCGTCGCGGCTCATCGCACCCAGCAGCGCCGCGCTCTGGAAGGCGATGCTCTCCAGCGCCGCGCGCGCGATGTGCGCGACGGTGCTGCCGCGCGTGAGGCCGACGATGGCGCCGCGGGCATCGGCGTTCCAGTAGGGCGCGCCCAGGCCGGTGAAGGCCGGCACGAACATCACGCCGCCGCTGTCGGGCACGGTCTCGGCGAGGTTCTGCACCTCGCCGCTGCCCTTGATGGCGCGCAGGCCGTCGCGCAGCCACTGCACCACGGCGCCCGCGATGAACACGCTGCCCTCCAGCGCGAACTCCGGTGTCGCGCGCGGCTGCGCCGCACTGGTGGTGATGAGCCCGTTGGTGGAGCTCCGGAACTGGATGCCGGTGTGCATCAGCATGAAGCAGCCGGTGCCGTAGGTGTTCTTCGCCAGGCCTTCCTTGAAGCAGGCCTGGCCGAACAGCGCGCTCTGCTGGTCCCCGGCGACGCCGCCGATGGGGATGGGCGCACCCAGCAGCGACGCGCGCGTCGTGCCGTACACGTGGCTGGACGGATGCACCGCGGGCAGCACCTCGCGCGGAACCTCCAGCAGCCCCAGCAGCTCGTCGTCCCATTCGTTGCGATGCACGTCCAGCAGCAGGGTGCGCGACGCATTGCTGACATCGGTGGCGTGCAGCGCCTGCTCGTTGGCGCCGGTGAGCTGCCACATGAGCCAGGTGTCGACGGTGCCGAAGGCGAGCTCGCCGCGCGCCGCCGCGGCGCGGGTGCCGGGCACGTTGTCGAAGATCCACTTCAGCTTGGTGCCGGAGAAATAGGCGTCGATGATGAGCCCGGTCTTGTCGCGGAAGACGGGCTCCAGGCCGCGCTCGCGCAGCGCGGCGCAGGTCGGCTCGGCGCGGCGGTCCTGCCAGACGATGGCGTTGTACACGGGCTCGCCGGTGCGCTTGTTCCACACCACCGTGGTCTCGCGCTGGTTGGTGATCCCGATGGAGGCGATGTCGTTCGCCGTGAGGCCGGCCTTGGCCAGCGCCTCCTGCGCGGTGGCGAGCTGGGTGGCCCAGATCTCCCGGGGGTCGTGCTCCACCCAGCCGGGCTGCGGAAAGATCTGGCGGAACTCGCGCTGCGCCATCGCGACGATGCGTCCGCCGCGGTCGAACACGATGCTGCGCGAGCTGGAGGTGCCCTGATCGAGGGCGAGCAGAAAGTTCTTCTCTGTCACGGGAATCTCCTTGTGGCCCGGGTGCACCCGGGTTCCACCCGGGCTACGAATCGGCGACGGTCAATTGCACGCCCGCTTCCGCGAGCAGCCCCGGAAACGGCGATGGCGGCTCGGCGTCGGTGAACAGCATGTCGATCTGCGTCAGGCGCGCCAGCTCCACCATCGCCGGCCGGTTGAACTTGCTGTGGTCGGCGGCCAGCCACACCTCGCGCGAGTGCTCGATGATGGAGCGCGCCACGTTGACCTCGCGGTAGTCGAAGTCGCGCAGGGTGCCGTCGGCCTCGATGCCGGAGATGCCGATCAGCCCGATGTCGACGCGGAACTGCTTGATGAAGTCCACCGTCACCTCGCCGACGATGCCGCGGTCGCGCGAGCGCACCACGCCGCCGGCCACGATGACCTCGCACTCGGGGTTGTCCGACAGGATGGCCGCCACATTGAGGTTGTTGGTGATGACGCGAAGGCCCTTGTGGTGCAGCAGCTCGCGTGCGATCGCCTCGGTGGTGGTGCCGATGTTGATGATGAGCGAGCAGCCGTCCGGCACGGCCTTGGCGACCTGCCGCGCGATGCGCTGCTTGCCCGATTCGTTGAGCTGCTGGCGCTGGCGGTAGGCGATGTTCTCCACCGTCGAGCTGGGCAGGCGCACGCCACCGTGAAAGCGCGCCAGCAGGCCGGCGTCCGACAGGAGCTTGATGTCGCGTCGAACGGTCTGCAAGGTGACGCCGAACTGGTCGGACAGGGCTTCGACGCTGACCGATCCTCGGCTGCGCACTTCGTCCAGAAGCAAGGATTGGCGCGGGTTGGGCGTCATGTCGGCGGGTTCGTGAGACGGCAATGGCGAGGCAGCTTAGCGAGCGACTCAGGGAAATCCATGGTGGATTGCGAGCTTGCATTTTGTTCGTTCGTCGGATAAAACGAAAAAAGAACGACAGAAACGAACACAAACGAACATCAAGCGATGTTCGTTTTATTTTTGCCAGGAGATGGCCTCTTGACCCAGTCCCAGCTCGACAGCTGGTCGCGTGTGGAACCGCGTCCGGCGACCGTCGCCGGATCGCGCGGCGTCGCGCGCGGCGCATCCGACGGCGCCACCTCCGTCGACGTACTCGTCGTCGGCGGCGGCATCAATGGCGCCGGCATCGCGCGCGACTTGGCGGGACGCGGTGCGAGCGTGCTGCTGTGCGAGAAGGACGACCTCGCGCAGCACACCTCGTCGTCGTCGACCAAGCTCATCCACGGCGGCCTGCGCTACCTCGAGTACTACGAGTTCTCGCTGGTGCGCAAGGCACTGGCCGAGCGCGAGGTGCTGCTCAAGAGCGCGCCGCACATCATGCGGCCGCTGCGCTTCGTGATGCCGCACGACCCCGGCATGCGCCCGGTGTGGATGATCCGCGCCGGCCTGTTCCTCTACGACCACCTCGCACGGCGCGAGGTGCTCGCCGGCTCGCACACCGTGGACCTGCGCAAGCACCCGGCCGGCGCGCCGCTCAAGCCCGGCTTCACCCGTGGCTTCGAGTACTCCGACGGCTGGGTCGACGACGCACGCCTGGTGGTGCTCAACGCGATCGACGCCGCCGAGCGCGGCGCGACCATCCTCACCGGCTGGCGCTGCGTCGATGCGCAGCGCGGTGCGTCGCAGTGGCAGGTGCGCCTGCGCCACGAGGGCACCGGCGCCGAGCGCGCCGTGACGGCGCGTGCGCTGGTCAACGCGGCCGGCCCGTGGGCGGGGCAGTTCCTCGCCGAGCACGCGCACGTGCCGGGTCCGAAGTCGCTGCGCCTGGTCAAGGGCAGCCACATCGTCGTGCCCAAGCTGTTCGATCACGAGCACGCCTACATCTTCCAGAATCCCGACCGGCGCATCATCTTCGCGATCCCCTACGAGGGCGACTTCACGCTCATCGGCACCACCGACGTCGAGCACGTGGGTGCGGTGGGCGCGGCGCGCATCGACGCCGCCGAGACCGCCTACCTGTGCGAGCAGGCCAGCCGCTATTTCGCGCAGGCGGTGAAGCCGGCCGACGTGGTGTGGAGCTACTCGGGCGTGCGTCCGCTGCTGGACGACGACTCGGGCGATCCCTCCGCCGTCACGCGCGACTACCTGCTGGACCTCGACACCGCGCAGGCGCCACTGCTGTCGGTATGGGGCGGCAAGATCACCACCTTCCGCAAGCTCGCCGAAGAGGCCGCCGACCTGCTCTCGGCGCCCTTGCAGGTGCGCCGTGGTCCGTGGACGCGCGGCGCCTTCCTGCCTGGCGGCGACCTTTCGGCCTGGATCGGCGCGCCGCAGCGGCCCGACACCGACCTGCAGCGCTTCGTGCAGGCGATCGCGCAGCGCCATCCCGACCTGCCGCTCGCTCTTGTGCGCCGCCTGGCGCGCGACCACGGCGCGCGCACGGCGCTGGTCCTGGCCGACGGCCTGGGTGCCGAGGTCGTGCCGGGCCTGCATGAAGGCGAGCTGCGCTACCTGCATCGCCACGAGTGGGCGCGCAGCGCCGACGACGTGCTGTGGCGGCGCACCAAGCTCGGATTGCACCTGGACCTCGCGCAACGCGCCGCCGTCGCGCGCTGGTGCCAGGACCATTGGAAAGACGAAGCCGCGACGGCGGCATCGGCGGCCTCGACGCCGCCATCGGAGATCGCATGGAACTGATGCTCGAACGCATCGAGAAGCAGGTCGGGGCGCAGACCCACCTGTACCCGCTGGACCTCACGCTGGTGCCGCGCGCGGTGACCGTGCTGCTGGGGGCCACCCAGGCCGGCAAGACCTCGCTGATGCGGGTGATGGCCGGGCTGGACACGCCCAGCAAGGGCCGCGTGGTCGCCGACGGCCAGGACGTCACCGGCAAGCCGGTGCGCGAGCGCGACGTCTCGATGGTCTACCAGCAGTTCATCAACTACCCGTCGATGACGGTGGCCGACAACATCGCCTCGCCGCTCAAGCTGCGCGGCAGCATGGACCGCAAGGGCATCGCCCAGCGCGTGGCCGAGCTGGCGGCCAAGCTGCACATCGAGCCCTTCCTCAAGCGCCTGCCGGCCGAGCTGTCGGGCGGGCAGCAGCAGCGGGTGGCGCTGGCGCGTGCGCTGGCCAAGAAGGCGCCGCTGATGCTGCTCGACGAGCCGCTGGTGAACCTCGACTACAAGCTGCGCGAGGAGCTGCGCGAGGAGCTGTCGCAGCTGTTCGCCACCGGCGACTCGACGGTGGTCTATGCCACCACCGAGCCCACCGAGGCGCTGCTCCTGGGCGGCTACACCGCGGTGCTGGATGCGGGCGAGCTGCTGCAGTACGGGCCGACCGCCGAGGTCTTCCACAAGCCGAAGTCGATCCGCGTCGCGCGTGCGTTCAGCGATCCGCCGATGAACCTGCTGGCCGGCACGGCGGCGGTGCTGGGCGTGACGCTGTCGGCCGGCGTGAACCTGTCGGTGCCGCTGCCGGCGTCGAGCACGTCCACGCTCACGATCGGCGTGCGCGCGAGTGCCTTGCGGGTGCGTGAACGGGCGGGGGACGTCCCGCTGGCCGGCAAGGTCGAGCTCGCAGAGATCTCCGGCTCCGACACCTTCGTGCACGTCGACACCGCCGTCGGCGAGCTGGTCGCGCAGCTCACCGGCGTTCATCAGTTCACTTTGGGCGAGGCCATCACGCTGTATCTCAATCCCACGCACGTCCACGTGTTCGACGCGGCCGGCAATCTGCTGGTGGCTCCCGAGATGGAGGCCCACTGACATGGCAAGAATCGACCTCGACCTCGCCCACGCCTACAAGCCCAACCCGCAGCGCGACGAGGACTACGCGCTGCTGCCGCTGAAGATGACCTTCGAGGACGGTGGCGCCTACGCCCTGCTGGGCCCCTCGGGCTGCGGCAAGACGACGATGCTGAACATCGTGTCGGGTCTCGTGACGCCTTCGCACGGCAACGTCAAGTTCAACGGCAGCGACGTCACGCTGCAGACGCCTCAAGAGCGCAACATCGCGCAGGTGTTCCAGTTCCCGGTCATCTACGACACGATGACGGTGGCCGAAAACCTCGCGTTCCCGCTGCGCAACCGCGGCGTCGCGCCCGAGAAGATCAAGCAGCGTGTCGGCGCGATCGCCGAGATGCTCGAGATGAGCGGGCAGCTCAACACCCGCGCGGCCGGCCTCGCCGCCGACGCCAAGCAGAAGATCTCGCTCGGACGCGGCCTGGTGCGCGAGGACGTCAGCGCGGTGCTGTTCGACGAGCCGCTGACCGTGATCGACCCGCACCTCAAGTGGCAACTGCGCTCGAAGCTCAAGGAGCTGCACCTGCGCACCCGCCGCACCATGATCTATGTGACCCATGACCAGACCGAGGCGCTGACCTTCGCCGAGCAAGTCGTGGTGATGAACCAGGGCGAGGTAGTGCAGATCGGCACGCCGATCGAGCTGTTCGAGCGCCCGGCGCACACCTTC
>DASUZE010000097.1:0-31779 GCA_036377015.1 Piscinibacter sp.
CGCGCCTCAAACAGGGCCATGCGCGACCTCCTTCTGGGCCACCGCGGGCACGGCCGGCGGCGCGTGCTTCAGGCGCTGCTGCCAGGCCTGCCAGAGGCCGGCGATGCCCTCGGGCTTCCAGATCACCATGGCGACGAACAGGAGGCCGTACCAGAGCAGCCAGGTGTCGGTGGCCGCGCCCAGCAGGTCGCGCGCGAGGATGAAGAACAGCGCGCCGATCACCGGCCCCCAGAAGCTCACCAGCCCGCCGCCGATCAGCACCATCATCACGACGAAGCCCGACGAGTGCAGGCTCATCACGTTGGGATACGCCGACTGCTGCGCCATCGCGAACAGCGCGCCGGCCAGGCCCGCCACCGCCGAGGCGATCACGAAGGCCAGCCACTTGTACAGCCACACATGGTGGCCCACGAACGCGGCGCGCACCTCGTTCTGCTTGATCGCGGTGAGGATGCGGCCGAAGGGCGAATGCACCAGGCGCCACAGCGCGACGACCACCGCCGCGAACACGCCGAAGCAGAAGAAGAACAGCGCCTCGTTGCTCTTGAGCTCGAAGCTCGCGACCCCCAGCGACACCGGCAGGCGACGGATGTTGAGCAGCCCGTCCTCGCCGCCGGTGACGGTGTGCCACTTGATGGAGACGAACCACACGATCTGCCCGAAGGCGATGGTGAGCAGCGCGTAGTAGATGCCGCGCTTGTGCGAGATGCAGGCCGCGACGATGGCCGCGAAGGCGGCGGTGACGAGCACCGCGCCCGCCAGGTCGAACCAGAGCGACGCCCACACGCGTTGCTGCAGCAGGCCGAAGGCATAGGCGCCGATGCCGAAGAAGGCCCCGTGGCCGAACGAGGGCAGCCCGGTGGTGCCCAGCATCAGGTTGTAGCCCAGCGCGAACAGCATCCAGATCATGATCTCGAGCGCCAGGTACTGGTACAGCCCGACCTGCGCCAGCCACAGCGGCGTGCTGAGCAGCGCCGCGAAGGTGAGCGCCATCGGCAGCGTGATCAGCGGTGCGCGGGTGGAGGGAGCCGTCGGCATCGTCGAAATCCCGGTAGACGCAGGCGAATATACGTTCTATTCTTGGAACGTACAAGAACGGACGTTCTAAGGGTTTGTGCCATGACCGAGCGCGCATCGAATTACGAGCAACTCAAGACCAGCATCTCGCAGGCCTATCCGGGCCTGTCCAAGCAGCTCCAGCGCATCGCGCGCTTCGCGCTGGAAAAGCCGCACGACCTCGCGCTCGGCACGGTGGCGGCCATCGCCGAGGCGGCGCAGGTGCAGCCCTCGTCGATGATCCGCTTCGCCAACGCGCTGGGCTTCTCCGGCTTCTCGGAGATGCAGCAGATCTTCCGCGGCCACCTGGTCGAGCGCTCCACGTCCTACCGCGAGCGCATCGAGCAGATGCGCCGCGGCAACGGCCGCCCGGCGGTGGCCGGCGGCACCGAGGTGCTGCGCCAGTTCGTCGACGAGGCGATCACCGAGCTCACCCACCTGGACGAGAACGTGGCCGCCGCCGACATGAAGGCGGCGGTGAAGCTGCTCGCCGCCGCGCCCATGATCCACGTGCTGGGCCAGCGCCGCGCCTTTCCCATCGCGAGCTACCTGGCCTACGCGCTGCGCCAGCTCGACCTGCGCACCCACCTGCTCGACGGCGTGGGCGGCATGCTGGGCGAGTTCGTGCGCGGCATCGCGCCCGGCGACGTGCTCATCGCCATCAGCACCCGCAACTACTCGCCCGACGTGGTCGATGCGGCCGCGGCCTGCCATCAGCGCGGCGTGGCCGTGATCGCGATCACCGACAGCGCCCTGTCGCCGCTCAAGCCCTCGGCGCGGGTGAGCTTCGAGCTGGGCGACGACTCGGCGCAGCAGTTCCGCTCGCTGGTCGGCCAGGTCTGCCTGTCGCAGGCCATGGTCGTGGCCACCGGCCATCACCTCGCGGATAGGGCTTCCCCTAGGAAGCGGCGAACCAACGGCAGTTGACGGCCTTCGGTGGAATGCCTATTCTGCCAATCGAATCGAACGGAATGAACGTTCCATTTTGGAGACCGCGGGCATGGCCAACGCGAGACCCCTGGATGTGATCTGCGTCGGCCGCGCGGCGGTGGACCTGTACGGCGAGCAGATCGGCGGCCGCCTCGAGGACATGCAGAGCTTCGCGCGCTACCTGGGCGGCTCGCCGGCCAACACCGCGGTCGGCGCGGCGCGCCTGGGCCTGAAGCCCGCCATGCTCACCCGCGTCGGCGACGAGCACAACGGCCGCTTCGTGCGCGAGACGCTGGAAAGCGAAGGCGTGGACGTGAGCCATGTGCAGACCGACCCGCAGCGCCTGACCGCGCTCGTCTTCCTCGGCATCCGCGACCGCGACACCTTCCCGCTGCTGTTCTACCGCGAGCGCTGCGCCGACATGGCGATCAGCGCCGCCGACATCGACGCGCCTTTCATCGCCTCGGCCCAGGCGCTGCTCATCTCCGGCACCCACCTGTCGCAGCCGGGTCCGGCCGAGGCCTGCCGGGTCGCGATGGCGCTCGCGCGCAGCGCCGGCACGCGCATCGTGCTCGACATCGACTACCGGCCGGTGCTCTGGGGCCTCACGGCGCCAGGCCTGGGCGAGCAGCGCTACGTGCCGTCGATGGCGGTGAGCGAGCGGCTGCAGACGGTGATCGGCCAGTGCGACCTGGTCGTCGGCACCGAGGAAGAGATCCGCATCGCCGGCGGCTGCGACGACACGCTCACCTCGCTCAAGCGGCTGCGCGCACTGACCGGCGCCCTGCTGGTGATGAAGCGCGGTCCGATGGGCTGCGTGGTGTTCGAAGGCGCCATTCCCGACGACATCGAGCAGGGCCTGCACGGCCCCGGCTTTCCGGTCGAGGTGTTCAACGTGCTGGGCGCGGGCGATGCGTTCATGGCCGGCTTCCTGCGCGGCTGGCTGCGCGACGAGCCGCTGGCGCGCTGCTGCACCTACGCCAACGCCAGCGGTGCGCTGGTCGTGTCGCGCCATGGCTGCGCGCCCGCCATGCCAAGCTGGACCGAGCTGCAGCACTTTCTCGCGTGCGGCAGCCGCAGCCTGCGCCTGCGCGAAGACGCCGCGCTGGAGCGCCTGCACCGCGCCACCACGCGCACCCGCCACTGGAAGCAGCTGGCGGTGCTCGCCTTCGACCATCGCAGCCAGCTCGAGTCGCTGGCCGATCGCCACCACGCCGACCGCGAGCGCATCGCGCAGTTCAAGGCGCTGGTGGCCGCGGGCGCGCACCGCGGCGCCGAATTCGCCGGCCTGGGCGGCCACGATGCACCGCGGCCCGGCGTGATCGTCGACGAGCGCCATGGCGACGCGGTGCTGCCGCGCATGACCGGCATCGGCTGGTGGGTCGCGCGCCCGGTCGAGACCGCGGGCTCGCGCCCGCTGGCGTTCGACGCCGGCCCGCAGCTCGCGCTGCACCTGCGCAGCTGGCCGGCCGAGCAGGTCGCCAAGTGCCTGCTCAGCCACCACCCCGACGACCCCGAGCCGCTGCGCCAGGCCCAGTTCGAGCAGCTGCGCCGGCTCCAGGAGGCGTGCATCGGCACCGGGCACGAATGGCTGCTCGAGCTCATCCCGCCGCCCGCCGCCACGCACCACCCCGGCACCCTGGCGCGCGCACTCGAGCAGGTCCTGCAGGCCGGCCTCGCGCCCGACTGGTGGAAGCTGCCGCCGCCGCAATCGCAGGACGAATGGCAGCGCCTTGAAGCCGTGCTGCACCGGCACGACCCGCACTGCCGCGGCGTGCTGCTGCTCGGGCAGGACGCCGACGAGGACGTGCTGGTCCACGGCTTTCGCCTCGCCGCGACGCACGCCGTGTGCAAGGGCTTCGCCGTCGGCCGCTCGATCTTCGGGGCCGCGGCGGCCGGCTGGTTCGCCGGCGAGTGGAGCGACGACGAGGTGCTGGTCGACGTCGCCCGGCGCTACGCCGGCCTGGTCGACCACTGGCGGCGCGCTCACCACCCCATCGCCGCGACCGCGGCACAGGAGCTCACCTCATGACGCAGCGCATCGGCTTCATCGGCCTGGGCCTCATGGGCCATGGCATCGCGAAGAACCTGCTGGCCAAGGGCTTTGCACTGTCCTTCAAGGTCCACCGCAGCCGCGCCACCCTGGCCGACCTGCTGGCGGCCGGCGCGACGGAGGTCGCGAGCCATGCGAGCCTGGCGCGCGACAGCGACATCGTCTTCATCTGCGTGACCGGCTCGCCGCAGGTCGAGGAGGTGGTGCACGCCGAGGGCGGCCTGCTGCAGGGCGCGCGGCAGGGGCTGAAGGTGGTCGACCTCTCGACCGCCGAGCCCGCGTCGACGGCAGCGCTGCGAGCAGCCTTCGCGGCCAAGGGCACGACCTACATCGACGCGCCGCTGGCCCGCACCCCCAAGGAAGCGGAGGAAGGGCGGCTGAACACGATGGTGGGCGCCGAGCCGGCCGACTTCGAGGCGCTGCGGCCGGTGCTGGCGGCCTTCTGCGAGAACATCGTGCACGTCGGCGCGCCCGGCACGGGCCATGTGCTCAAGCTGGTCAACAACATGATCGCCATGTCGATGGCGGCGTCGATGTGCGAGGCGCTCGCGGTGGCGGCCAAGGCCGGGCTCGACCTGAACAAGGTGTTCCAGATCATCTCGGCCGGCGCGCTCAACAACGGCCTGATGCAGATGCTCGTCGGCAAGACGCTGCAAGGCGAGCTCGACGGCATGAAGTTCGCGATCGGCAACGCCCGCAAGGACCTGCGCTACTACACCCACCTGTCCGAGATGCTCCCGGTGCCCAGCTTCATGGCCGAGGCGGCGCACCAGACCTTCGTGCAAGCGTGCAACCAGGGCCTGGCCGACAAGTACATCGCCTCGCTGCTGGAGATGCACGAGACGCTGAGCAACGTTCGCATCGTGCCCCGCTGAACGGGGCCACCACCTGACGAGGAGACCGACATGAGCAATGTTCCCGAATCGCAATCGCGTCGCCGCCTGATCAAGGCCTCGGCGCTGTCGCTGGCGACCGGCGGGCTGGGCGTCGCACCGTTCTTCGGGCCGTGGAAAGCGAATCACGCCTGGGCCCAGGCGGCTGCGAAGAAGCCGCTGGTGATCGGCTTGACCATGGACGCGAGCGGCCAGTACGCGGCCTCGGGCGGCGAGGAGCGGCTGGGCGCGATGATGGCCATCAAGGAATTCAACGACAAGGGCGGCGTGCTCGGCCGGCACATCGAAGCCATCCACATGGACACCGAGACCACGCCGGCCACCGCCTCGCGCGTGGCCGAGCGGATGATCACCCGCAACGAGGCGGCCTTCCTGATCGGCGCGGTGCACTCGGGCGTGGCCAACGCGATCTCGCAGGTGGCGCAGAAGTACGGCACGGTCTACCTCAACACCAATTCCAGCTCGCCCACCGAGTCGGGCAAGGACTGCCACCGCGTCAAGTTCGTCTGGGACGGCAACGGCACCAACTTCTCGCATGCCATCGTCAAGAACGCGATGAAGGTCAACGGCAAGAACTGGCTGCTGCTGACCAACGACTACGTCTGGGGCCACACCACCTCCAAGGCCACGCGCGGCATCATCGAGGCGAACGGCGGCAAGGTGGTCGACGAGCTGCTGGTGCCGCAGAACACCCGCGACTTCGCGGCCTACCTGCTCAAGGTGCAGCAGATCAAGCCCGACGTGGTGGCCACCGCGGTCGGCGGCGACGACATCAAGGCGCTGCGCCAGCAGGTGGTGCAGCTCAAGATGAACAACAAGCCGGCCTGGATCAACAACCAGCAGGACTGGCCCGACGTGTACGGCCTGGGGCCGGAGCAGATCTTCGGCGTGTTCGGCACCAACTGGTACTACCGGCTCGACCTGCCCGGCGTGAAGGAGTTCGTCGCCGCCTACCAGAAGCAGTACCCGGGCGTCGCGATCAAGGTGCCGGGCAACGTCTACTACAACGGCTACATGGCCACGCGCGAGCTGCTGCGCGCGGTCGAGCGCGCGGGCTCGACGAACAACATCAAGGTGATCAAGGAGCTGGAGGGCCTGAAGGTCAACGCCCGTGACCGCATGCAGCACTTCGATGCCTACATGAACCCGGTCACCCACCAGATGCAGCAGACCATCTACATGGCGACCTACAACGACCAGCCGGCCGAGAAGGACGACATCTTCAAGATGCTGGCCCACGTGTCGCCGCAGGAGGTCGAAGACAAGGACGCGGGCGGCGCCTGCAAGCTGGAGCCCTACGACGCGACGCCCAGCTACGAGCAGTAGGGCAGTGATCGAGATGTGATGGACGCGCTGCTCCAGCTGCTGCCCCACCTGCTCAACGGCGTCTCGCTGGGCCTGCTGTTCGCGCTGATCGCGCTGGGCTTCATGCTCATCGTCGGCGTGATGGAGACCATCAACCTCGCGCACGGCTCGCTGTTCGCGCTGGGGATGTACGTCGCGCTGTTCCTGGTCGCGCCGCCGCTCGGCTGGTTTCCGGGGCTGCAGCAGGCCTACATGGCGCTGCCCATCGGCACGCGCTACGGCATCGCGCTGTTCCTCGCGCCGGTCATCGTGGGCGTGTTCGGCATGGGGCTGGAGCTGTGCATGCGCCGCACCTACGGGCGCGACCCGCTGTACGGGCTCTTGCTGACCTTCGGCGCGGCGCTGGTGCTGGAGGAGCTGATCCGCATTGTCTGGGGCTCGACCGAGAAGCAGCTGCCGCTGCCCGAGGCGGTGTCGGGCGCCTTCCTGCTCGGCGATCTCATCTACTCGCGCTACCGCTTCTTCGCCGCGGGCTTCTCGATCCTCATGATCGTGCTGCTGTGGCTGTTCATCGAGAAGACGCCCTACGGCGCCATCATCAAGGCCGGTGCCCACGACAGCGAGATGGTGCGAGCGCTGGGCATCAACCTGAAGCGGCTGCGCCTGTTCGTGTTCGCGCTCGGCGTGGGGCTGGCCGCGATCGCGGGCGTGACCATGGCGCCGATCTGGGGCATCCGGCCGCACGTGGGCGTCGACGCGGTGGTGCCGGCCTTCCTGATCATCGTGCTGGGCGGCGTGGGCAGCCTGTGGGGCGCGGTGATCGCCGGGCTGATGGTCGGCATGGTGGTGGGCCTCACCGGCGCCTACGCCTCGGAGTGGTCCCTGCTCTCGATGTACCTGCTGTTCATCGCGGTGGTGAGCTTTCGCTCGCGCGGCCTGTTCGGCAAGAAGAGCGTGCTCGACACCTGAGGCATCCATGACCCTCGACCTGAAGGACAGGCTCGCAGTCGTCACCGGCGCCGGCGGCGCCATGGGCCGCGCCGCGGCGCAGGGGCTGCAGGACGACGGCTGCCGGCTGGCGCTGATCGACATCGACGCCGCCGCGCTCGACTCGCTGTGCGCCGCGATGCGGGGCCCGTGCCTGCCGATGGTGTGCGACATCAGCGATCCGGCCGCGGTGGCGAGCGCCTGCGCGCGCATCCGCAGCGAGCTCGGCGACCCCGACATCCTGGTCAACAACGCCGGCATCCTGTCCAACCACAAGGTGCTGCAGACCGAGCTCGCCGAGTGGCGGCATGTGCTGGGCGTCAATCTCGACGGCGCCTACCTGCTCGCGCGCGAGCTCATCCCGGCGATGAAGGCGCGCCGCTGGGGCCGCATCATCAACACCGGCTCGCTGGCGGCCAAGACCGGCGGGTTGACGGCGGGCACGGCCTATGCGGTGTCCAAGGGCGCGCTGACCTCGCTCACCTTCTCGCTGGCGCGCGAGCTCGCGCCGCACGGCATCACGGCCAACGCGATCTCGCCGGCCTATGTGAGGACGCCCATGATCACCGAGCAGCTCACCGAGGCGCAGCGGCAGGCGCTGCTGCGCGACATCCCGGTGGGGCGCTTCTGCGAGCCGCAGGAGTTCGCGCACGTGGTGCGATTCCTCGCGTCGCCGCTGGCGGGGTTCATCACGGGGGAGATCGTCGACCTGAACGGCGGGCTGCTGATGGATTGAGTCGCCCGGGTGCAACCCGGGATGCGACATTCGCGGTTGCAATCCCGGGTTGCACCCGGACCACGGAGGCGGCATGGACGACATCACACCCCGCATCGATTTCGAGGCCGAACTGTCCGGCCTGTTCGACCTGAAAGGCGAGACCGCCTTCGTCAGCGGCGGCTACGGCGGCCTCGGCGAGGCCATCGCCTGGGGCCTCGCGCAGCGCGGCGCGCGCGTGGCGGTGGCCGGGCGCAGCGTCGGCAAAGCCCAGGCGCTGGCCGAGACGATCGAAGCCGCCGGCCACGAAGCCATCGGCTTGGCCATGGACGCCCACGATGTCGCCGACATCCGCCGCAGCATCGAGCAGGCCGCCGAGCAACTCGACGGCATCGACATCCTCGTCAACTGCGTGGGCATCCAGCGCGAGGAGCCGCTGCTCGACGTCAGCGAGGCAGCCTACGACGAGGTGATCGCGATCAATCTCAAGGCGGCGATGTTCCAGGCCCAAGCCGCCGCGCGCGTCCAGGTGGCCTCGGCCGCCGAGGGCCGGCGCGGCGCCAAGCAGGTCCACCTGCTGTCGGTGCGCGCCCAGCTCGGCCTGCGCGAGCGCGGCTACTCGGCCTATTGCAGCAGCAAGGGCGGGCTGGTCATGCTGATCCGCCAGCATGCGCTGGAGCTGGCGCCGCACGGCATCACCGTCAACGGCGTCGCGCCGACGGTGGTGCGCACCGAGATGGCGAGGCACTGGCTGGAGAACCCTGCCACCCGGGCCCAGATCACCGAGCGCATTCCGCTGGGGCGGGTGGCCGATCCGCGCGATGTGGTGGGCGCGGCCTTGTTCCTGTGCAGCCCGGCGTCGGATTTCGTGACGGGGCAGGTGATCTATGTCGACGGGGGGATCACGGCGAGTCAGTGAGTCGTAGCCTGGGTGCAACCCGGGACGCCGCGCTCCCGGGTTGCACCCGGGCTACGTTCACAGCTTGGCGACGTCGATCACATCGACCTCGTAGCCCTCGTCCCGCCACAGCGCCACCGCATCGGCCGTCCCGCCGGGCCCATCGCCCTCCTTGCCATCCCACACCGCCAGCACGATGGGCTTCTGGTCGAGTCGCCGCGCGTACTCGATCGCCCGTCGCTGGATCTCGCGATTGGCAGCCGCAAAGGCCTCGGGAAGAAGCGCGTCCGCCGGCCGCGCGGCTTCCAGCGGCGCCGTGAAGGTCACGTGCTGCTTGTCGCCGCGCAGCTTGTTGAAGCGCGCGATCCACTTCGGATCGGTCACCGAGGACAGGATGAAATCCTCGGCCGGGAAGGGCAGCACCACCGTGGCGGTGAGGTCGCGCTTGACCAGCTCCTCCAGCACGATGAGGTCGGTGCCGCGCGCCGCCTGCCCGAAGCCGTGCAGCGCGCCGTACTTCTCGATGCGCCCCTGGATCGTGTTGCGCAGCGCGCCGACCTTCTCCGCCGGAAGGCGCGCCGCCACGCGGCCCGGTGCGTCGACCATGTGGCCGAAGTAGGCCAGCACGCAAGGCACCGGCAGCACCGCGTCGAGCCGGTCCTGCGGCTCGCCCAGTCCCTGCAGGTCCAGCCGCGCCTGCTTGCGCATCACCGCGATGGCCTGGTGCAGGCCCGCCGCCTTGCCGGCCGCGCGGGCGTACCAGTCGCGCGCATCGTCCAGGCGCTTCTCAAGCAAATAGGTCTCGCCAACGGTGGCCAGGTCCCAGTGGTCGAGCGACGCGACGTCGCGTGCGAGCAGGTCGGCGCGCACCTTCGCGATGACCTGGAACATCGTGGCCATGTCGCCGTTCTGCAAGGCCATCGCCGCGGTGTTGATGCCGTTGAACGGGTCGCCGGCGCGCTCGTAGGTCTCGCGATAGACCTGGTACGACAGCAGGCGGAACGCGTTGTCGCGCTGCTGCAGCCAGCGCTCCTTGTAGCGCCCGCCCAGCAGGCCGCCGGTCTCGGGATCGAGCTGGCCCTCGTCGCGCAGGGCCTCGAGCAGCGCGATGGCGTCGTCCAGGCGCTTCATCTTGCCCAGCGCCAGCGCGCGCAGCTGGCGCGAGCGCAGGAGCGCGGGCGCCTCGTCGAGCAGCGCGAGCGCCGCCTCGTACTCGCCCTTGTCGATGTAGGCCTGCGCAGCGGCGATCAGCGGCGCCATGTCGTCGGACGCGGTCTTGCGCCATTCGGCCACCACCGCCTCGATGCGGTCGACACCGCCGCGCGCTGCGGCTTTCACCTCGGCCACGAACTTGTCGGTCACGCGCACCACCGCCGCATCGGCGCGCGCCACCGGCGAGGCGGGGCGCGGCGGCTCGCGGTCGACCAGTGCGCTCAGCAGGCGATCCAGCGGCTTGCCCGCGGCGCGCGCGCTGCCCTTGAAGTCGAGCCACAGGCGCGAGTTCAGCAGCGGCGGCATCGCGCTGTCGTCCAGGCGCAGCGGGATCAGCTTGAAGTCCTTGTCTTCCACGGCGCGCTGGATCAGCACGTTGGCTTCCTGCTGGCACCACGGCGATTCGAGCCAGCCCTTGCTGACGAGCACCACCGCCGCGCGGCTGCGCTGCAGCCCCGATTCGAGCTGCGCCGCGAGGTAGTCGCCGGCCTTGAGCTCGCGCTGGTCCATGAACACGCGCAGCCCCGCGCCCTCCAGCCGCGTCACCAGGCTCGTCGCCCACGCACGGTCGGTCGAGCGGTAGCTCACGAAGACGTGGTACCCGGTCGCGTCGATCTGCGGGATGCTCTCGGCCACGGTCTGCAGCGGGTCCGGCGCGATCTCGGTGCGGAAGGGCGGCACGTCGAGCAGCTTGACCACCGCCTCGATCGGGCAGGCGTAGACATAACCGTAGACGGCGCGCCGCTTGTCGTCGGCATCGCCGATGTGCTTGGTGAGGTGCCCCACCAGCCCGCCGTCGACCAGCACCGGGCTGCCCGAGAAGCCGTGCAGCGGCGAGGCGTTGCCCGCGGCGACCTGGTCGGAATAGAGCAGCACTGCAGGTTGGCCGACGTTGTTGAGGGTCGACGGATCCTTCACCTGGCCATCGAGCGGCAGGCCCGACGGCGACGCCTGCTTGCCGGCCACCGCCGGAAAGCCGTAGCCCTCCCACGCGACGTTGCGCACCAGGTCGCCGGCGACGGCCAGCGGCTCGACGTCGATCGACTCGTCGAAGGCGAGCACCGCCGCATCGGTGGCGGGATCCGACTTCAGCAGCGTGGCCTGGCAGGTGGGGCCGCCTACGCCGACGATCACCGCGTGCCGCTCGCCCGGTTGCCACGACTGCACCACGTGCAGGGCGGTGCCGATGCGCTTGGGCGCGACGAGGTAGCCGGTGCCCGTGCCGTCGGGACCGCTGATGAAGACGCTGGCGCGCTTGAGCCGGACCAGCACGTCAGCCATTCGGGCCTCCGCCTTCGAGCCGGCGCATGAGGCCGGCGGTGGTCAGCGCCTCGTGGCCGTCGCCGTCGGCGAAGAAGACGTCGGCGCCCGCGACCACTTCGTCGTCGACCTCGATGCGCGCGTAGGTGGGCACGGCGCGGCGCCAGGCTTCGAGCGTGTTGCCCTCGAGGTCGGCCACGAAGGCCTGCAGGCGCGCGCGCGCCTGCGCCTCGTCGGCGTCCCACACCGCATCGGGCATGCGCATCAGGTCGGCCCAGGTGCCCGTGTTGAGGTACAGCGGCAGCGACGGGCCCGCACCGAGGGCGATTCGCTTGGCCAGGTGGGTGTGGCCGTAGACCACGACCTGGTGGCCCGACTGCACCGCGGCACGCGCCGGCACGAGATAGACCTCGCTTTCCTTGCCGATGTCGAACGCATCGCGGTGCTTGGCCGCGCTGCCGCGCATGGCCTTGTACAGCGCATCGCGGCGTGCCTGGCGCACGCGATCGGTCACCGCCTGAACGCCGGCGCGCAGCAGGTCGTCGACCTTGCCGATCTGCGACGCGTCGCCGCCGGCGGCGACGTTCTCGGCCAGGTCGAACAGGTCCTGCTCGGCCGAGTCGGGCGCGCCGATGTACTCGGCGTCGCGCGGCTCGCGGTTCTCGTCGAAATCGACCGACCACGATTGACGGAAGCGCTGGAAGAACTGCCAGGCCTCGCGCACACCGGCAGCGCCCAGCGCCGCGGCGATGGGCAGCGCGCCTGCATCCTCCGGCTTGAGCAGGTCGATGAAGGCGTACTGCTGCTTGAGCGGGTTCATCACGTCGACGACCAGGCGGCTGCCCGGCAGGGCGGGGAACTCCGGCTTCGCCGCCAGCCCGCGCGACAGCTGCGAGCGCACGCGCCGCAAGGCGCCGTGCGGCACGGCATTCCACTCGTCGAAGCGGTTGCCGTGCTCGATCAGCACCGGACCGCAGGTGAAGGCCTCGTTGTCGTAGATGAACTCGACGCGCCCGTGGCCCAGGCGCTCGAGGAACATCGCGCGCGTGCCGGGCAGCGACAGCTCGATGTCGTGGTTGCCCAGCATCAGCGTGAGCGCGCCGTCGCGCTCGGCGACGAAGCGCCGCAGCGCGTCCCACACCGGTGCGGTGCTCACGAAGATGCTCGCGAGCTTGGCGCGCGCCGCGTCGGGGTCGCCGGTGAAGGGCTCGAAGGGTTCCTCGGCCAGGAAGTCGACGATGTCGCCGGCGATCACCAGGCGCGTGTCGTTCTGCTTGTCGGGCGCCGGCAGGCCGTCGATGAAGCGGGCGAGCAGGGCCTGGGTGCGCGGTGGGCAGATCTGGAAGGCCGGGCGTGCGGTGCCGGCGGGAGCGCCGCCCAGGTGGAGGTCGGAGATCACGTAGAGCGTCGTTCGCATGGAAGGCTCTCCCGACAGAGTCCTCGGGGATTAGGAACCCCGGGCCCGGCCGCGTCATCCCCTAGTTTGTCGAGCGCGCGACAGTCGGACCAGAGGGCGATTCCTAGAATCGTTGCGCTGGCCTTCGCGGGCCGGCAGCGTTCTCAGGGCGGGGTGGAAGTCCCCACCGGCGGTATCTGCGACTCGTGCGCAGGAGCCCGCGAGCGCTCGACGCCGGCTTGCCGGCGCCGAGGTCAGCAGACCTGGTGAGATGCCAGGGCCGACGGTCACAGTCCGGATGAAAGAGAAACGCGACCCTCCCGGCCGCCCGCGCCTTCATGCGCGGGTGGACGCGTGCTCGCGCGCCCTGATTCCTGGTCCCACTTGTCACAGAGGAACTCCATGAATCAGATCTTCCCTAGCTCCGTCTCCCGCATCGCCGTGGTGTCGTCGTCATGGCACCGCGACATCGTCGATCGGGCCCGCACGGCTTTCCTCGACGAGCTCCAGCGGCACGGCGGGAGCCCGCCGCAAGTCGACGAGTTCGACGTGCCTGGCGCGTTCGAGATCCCGCTGCTGGCGCGCAAGCTGTCCAGGAGCGGGCGCTACGACGCGATCGTCTGCTGCGGCCTGGTGGTCGACGGCGGCATCTACCGCCACGAGTTCGTCGCGGCGGCGGTGATCGAGGGCCTGATGCGGGTGCAGCTCGACGCCGAGGTGCCGGTGCTGTCGGTCGTGCTCACGCCGAAGGAATTCCACGAGCACGAGACGCACCGGCGCTTCTTCGCGGAGCACATGGTCACGAAGGGACAGGAGGCCGCGAGGACGTGCCTGTCGATCGTGGACGTGCACCGACGAATCACGTAGCCCGGGTGCAACCCGGGACGCATCAACGCCTCAGTCATCCACCTTGATCTGTCCGCGGATCTCCCCGCCCGGGAACTTGGTCGAGTGCACGTTGGCGTAGGTCGTGCCGGATCGCAGCGCCCGCAGCAACTCGTCGAACTGACCCGGGGCGATGTCCTGCCCGGCCGGCCCGATCACGCTGGCGGCCGTCAGGGTGCCCGTGACCGTGCCGGCCGTGGCCGGACACGCCGGCGTGCCCGCCGGCCCGTTGCCCAGGTTGGAGCACAGGAACACGATGATCCCGCCGTTCACGCCTTTCTGGCCGAAGTGGATGTGGGACTGCGTCGCGTTGGCCTCCAGGTCCTTGTACGACAGCTCGTACGAGATCGCGCCGGCGCTCAGCCGGGCCTCGAACTTGCCGGACGCGTTGCTGGCCAGCGGCAGCACTTCCTGGAAGCCGCTGAGCCGCGCCTTGGCGCGGTCGTCGTCATGGGCCTGGACGCTGCCGGCGACGAGTGCGGCCGCGGCGAAGAGGGTCCCGCGCAGGAAAGGACGTTGCATGACAACCCTCCGTGGTCGTTGGTGGACGGACGGTGTACGGCGCGCGGGCGGCGGTCCATCCTCGGGGTTTTCCTGCGTTGCAACTGAAACGCCGCGAGGCGGGCCCGACATGATGGCGCTCGCCCGCACCGGCACGCTGTCGGCCTGTTGCAGGAGGACATGCGATGGTCGATTGGCTCAAGAGTGCCTGGCGGGACCTCGTCACCGAGATGTTCGACCGCGACGGGCTGGACACCGTGTTCTCCCACGCCCGCAACGTGCTGACCGGCGCGGCGATCGTCGCCGCCGGCATGTACGCCGCCAGCCACTTCGGCAACGAGGCGCGCCGCGGCATGTGGCAGGTCCACTACGCGGGCTACGTGGTGTCGATGCTCGGCGCGCTCCTGCTCGCGCTGAACCTCTACGACGGGCTGCGCAAGCTGGCCCGGCGCAAGCACCATGTGCTGATGCGGGTGGCGGCGATCCTGGTGTACGTGGCGCTGTCGATGCGGTTGGCGCAGGTCATCGTCTACTTCCGCACGGCGGTTTGAGCCCGGGTTTCACCCGGGCTACGAATGCGTCATGCGCTCGCGCATGGCCACATCCACATCCACGTACTGCCAGACCTCGCGCCGGAACAGGGGCCAGCGGTAGCCGCTGATCCAGGGCTGCGTCACGTCGGTGTACACGCGGTGCACCTGGATGCGATACGGCATGTAGGCCAGCACGAGCTTGCTGGCCTCGATGAACAGGCGCGCCCGCTCGGGCCCGTCGGGCAGCAGCAGCAGGCGGCGGTAGATGGCATCGAAGGCCGGGAGCTTGAAGCGCGCCAGGTTGCCCTCGCCGATGGCCGGGCCGTACATGTACTCGAGCGCCTGCTGGGCGTCGGGCTGGGCCGATGTCGACGCCAGGCTCCACATCTGCAGCCTGCCCGCGCGCGCCGCCTTGAAGTTCTCGGGCCACTGCGCCGGGTTGAAGCGGATGCGCAGGCCGACGGCGGCCAGGCTCTTCTGCCAGGTCTCGTCGAACTGGCGCTCGATGTACGAGATCTGCGTGGCCATCTGCAGCACCAGCGGGCGGCCGTCGGGCAGCTCGCGCCAGCCGTCGCCGTCGCGGTCGACATAGCCGAACAGGTCGAGCAGCGCCTTCGCGCGAGCGGGGTCGTATTCGCTGTTCTCGCTGCGGTAGGCCGGGTCGTGGCCGTAGGTGCCGGGGGGCATGGCGGCCTGCGCGCGCACCGCTTGGCCGCGCCGCGCGCCCTGGATCTCGCGCTCGACGTTGTAGGCCAGGCTGATGGCGCGGCGCAGCGCCACCTTCTCGGGCGTGTAGCCGCCGACCACCGGGTCCTCCATGTTGAACCAGGTCATCGTGTAGTCGGGGTTGACGTAGCGCCGCGAGCTCACGCCACGCTTGGCCAGGCTGGGCGCGAGCCGGCCGTTGGGCGTGGCGAATTCGGTGAACTCGGGCGGCACGCGCAGCAGGTCCACCTGCCCGGTGACGAAGCTCAGCCAGCGCGGCTGGCCCTCCTCGATCACCGAGATCTCGACGCCGTCGTTCAGCGGCAGCCGCCGGCCCTTGAAGCGCGCCAGCCAACCCTCGGCCACGGTGTCGCCGGGCGCGGGCTCGCCGTCGTAGCGCATCTCCCGAAAGCCCGGGTTGCGCTCGAGCGCGATGAACGAGCTGCGGCGCCAGAACTTGAGGCGGTAGGGGCCGGTGCCCACCGGATGCGCACCCAGGTCGTCGCCGTAGCGTCGCACCACTTCACGCGCCACCGCGCCGAGGTTCGACGAGTCGCACAGGGTGTACAGGAAGCGCGGCCGCGGCGCGGCAAGGCGGAACTGCAGCGTGTAGCGGTCGAGCGCGCGCACGCCCTCGACCTCGGTGTCGTACTCGAACGGCTTGTTCGTGGCCAGCGCCTTCTGGCGCAAGGCGTCGACGCCGATCACGCCTTCCTCGAGGTAGGTGGAGTAGCCGGGGCTGCGCGTGGCCGGGTCGAAGAAGCGCTTGAAGCTGTACACGTAGTCCTGCGCCACCAGCTCGCGCGGCCGGCCTTCGAAGGCCGGGTCGTCGGCGAAGAAGATGCCCGGCCGGATGCGCACCGTCCAGACGCGGAAGTCGGCCGACACCTCGGGCATGCCGGTGGCAGTGAGCGGGCGCGGCTTGACGGGCAGGGCCAGCGGGTCGTAGGTGTAGGGCGCCTCGAAGATGTGGGCGGTGACCATGGCCGAGTAGAGGTCGGCCACGCCCACGGGATCGAAGGTGGTCTCGGCGACCTCCAGGGCGACGCGCAGGATGCGGGGGGCGTCGGCGGCGGCGGCGATCCATCGGGGTAGCGCCGCCGCGCCAAGCATCGCGGCGGACCAGCTGCGTCTGTCCATGCCCAAGGTCCTGTTCGTCGTTGGCAAGTCACCACCTGGTAGCCCGGGTGCAACCCGGGTTGCACCCGGGCTACGGTTGCCGCTTCGAGTCGTCGATGTCCACGTACTGCCACCAATCCGTCCAGAACACCGGCCGCCGATAGCCGATCACCCACGGCCAGGCCATGTCGGTGGAGATGCGGTTCAGCTTGTACTTGTAGGGCATGTAGGCGATGCCCAGCTTCTTGGCTTCCTTGAACAAGGCCTCGCGCTCGGGACCGTCGGGCAGGGCCTGGGCGCGGTCGTACACGGCGTCGAAGGCCGGCAGCTTGAAGCGCGCCATGTTCTGCCCGCCGATCTGCTTGCTGTAGTAGCGCGCCAGCGCGCCCTGCCCGTCGGGCGCGTCGGCATAGGATCCCACCGACCACATCGGCAGCTTGCCGGCGCGCGCCGCCTTCAGGTTCTCCGGCCACTGGGCGATGGTGAAGCTGGTGCGGATGCCCAGCACGTCCATGTTCTTCTTCATCACCTCGTCGATGCGGCGCGAGCGCTGGTCGGACTGCGAGGACAGGTGCAGCACCAGCGGCGAGCCGTCGGGTATGTCGCGCCAGCCGTCGCCGTCGCGATCGAGGTAGCCGAACATGTCGAGCAGCGCCTTGGCGCGGGGCGGGTCGTAGTCGCTGTTCTCGGTCTTGTCCTTCGGGTCGTAGCCGGTGGTGAACGGCAGGAACATCGACTGCGCCGGCACGCCCTGGCCGCTGTAGGCATGGACGATCTCGGTGCGCGAGTCCATGCCCAACGCGACCGCCCGGCGCAGCGCGATCTTGTCGGGCGTGTAGCCGCCGACCGTCGGGTCCTCCATGTTGAAGAACAGCGAATTGCTCGCCGGCTCGATGATGCGAAAGCCCTGCACGCCCTGGCGCGCGAGGTTGGGTGCGACCTTGCCGTTGGGCATGGCCATGGTGACGTACTGGTAGCCGACGCGGTAGGCCAGGTCGGCCTCGCCGCTCACGAAGGCCAGCCAGCGCGGCTGGTCCTCCTCGATGATGGAGATCTCGACCCGGTCGACCATCGGCAGGCGCCGACCGCGAAAGCGCTCCGCCAACGCCTGGCCCTCGGCGTCGTCGGGTGCGGGCTCGGCGTCGTAGACCATCTCGCGGAAGTCGGGGTTGCGCTCGAGCACGAGGAAGGAGCTGCGCCGCCACTGCGCCAGCCGGAACGGGCCGGTGCCCACCGGATGCGCATCGAGCTGGTCGCCGTAGAACTCGACCACGTCGCGCGCGACGGCGCCGTACAGGTCGCTGCCGGCCAGCAGCTCGACGAAGCGCGGCCGCGCCTCCTCGATGCGCAACTGCAGCGTGTAGCGGTCGAGCGCCCGCAGGCCTTCGATGGGCCGGTCGTAGTCGAAGGGCTGCTTCTTCGCGAGCGCCTCCTCGCGCAACGCGGCCAGGCCGATGATCTTCTGCTCCTCGAGCTCGGTCCAGACGGGGCTGCGGTTGGCCGCATCGGCGATGCGCTTGAAGCTGTAGACGTAGTCCTGCGCCACCAGCTCGCGCTTGTTGCCCTTGAAGGCCGGGTCGCTCGCGAAGTAGATGCCGGGGCGGATCTTCACCGTCCAGGTGCGGAAGTCGGCCGAGTGCTGCGGCATCGCCTCGGCGGTGAGCGGCTTGATCTTCACCGGCCGCGCGAGGTAGTCGTACTTGTAGGGCGCCTCGAAGATGTGCGGCGTGAGGGTGCGCGAGTACAGGTCGCTCACCTTGGCCGGGTCGAAGCTGGTCTCGGCGACTTCGAAGGCATAGCGCAGGACCTTGGCCGCGGGCGCGTCTGCGCCGACCGCAGACGCCGCGGCGAGCAGCGCCAGGACACCCGCCACCGCATGCCGCGCCTTCATCGCGACCGCCCCGCCGGGCGGCGCGAATCGTCGATGTCGACGTAGTGCCACCACTCCTGCCAGAACACCGGGCGGCGGTAGCCCACGACCCAGGGCTGCAGCATGTCGGTGGAGATGCGGTTCAGGCGGATCTTGTAGGGCATGTAGGCGATGGTGAGCTTCTTCGCCTCCTCGAACAGTGCCAGGCGCTGCGGACCGTCCGGCAGCACCTGCAGGCGGTCGAAGATGGCGTCGAAGGCCGGCAGCTTGAAGCGCGCCATGTTCTGCCCGCCGATCTGCTTGCTGTTGTAGCGCGACAGCGAGGACTGCCCGTCGGGCCCCGCGGCCGAGAAACCCACCGCCCACATCGACAGCTTGCCGGCCCGCGCGGCCTTGAGGTTCTCGGGCCATTGGGCGATGTTGAAGCGGGTGCGAATGCCCAGCGCGGTCATGTTCTTCTGGAACACCTCGTTGATGCGGCGTGTGCGGTCGTCGGTCTGTCCGGCCATCTGCAGCAGCAGCGGCGAGCCGTCGGGCATGTCGCGCCAGCCGTCGCCGTCGCGGTCGACATAGCCGAACATGTCGAGCAGGGCCTTGGCGCGCGCCGGGTCGTACTGGCCGAACTCGGTGCGGGCCTGGGGGTCGTAGCCGCTGGTGAAAGGCAGCAGCGGCTGCTGCGCCACGGTGCCCTGGCCGCCCCAGGCGTAGTTGATCTCGGTGGCCACGTCCATGCCCAGGCTGATCGCGCGGCGCAGCGCGATCTTGTCGGGCGTGTAGCCGCCGACGGTGGCGTCTTCCATGTTGAACAGCACCAGGTGCGACGACGGCTCGACGATGCGAATGCCCTGGATGCCGCGCTTGGCCAGGTTGGGCGCGACCTTGCCGTTGGGCATGGCCATGCTCACGTACTGGTAGCCGACGCGATAGGCGACGTCCGCCTCGCCGTTGACGAACGACAGCCAGCGCGGCTGCTCCTGCTCGATGATGGAGATCTCGACCCGGTCGACCATGGGCAGGCGCCGGCCCTTGAAGCGCGCCAGGATGGCCTGGCCTTCGGCATCGTCGGCCGCGGGTTCGCCGTCGTAGAGCATCTCGCGGTAGTCGGGGTTGCGCTCCAGCACGATGAAGGAGCTGCGCCGCCACTGCGCCAGCCGGAACGGGCCGGTGCCCACCGGGTGGGCGTCGATCTGGTCGCCGTAGAGCTCCACCACCTCGCGCGCCACCGCGCCGTGCAGGTCGCTGGCGGCCAGCTCGTCGCCGAAGCGCGGACGCGACTCCTGCAACTTGAATTGGAGGGTGTAGCGGTCCAGCGCGCGCAGACCCTCGATCTCGCGGTCGTAGTCGAAGGGCTTGCGGCCGTCGAGCGCCTGCTTGCGCAGCTCGGCCAGGCCGATGTAGCCGTCTTCTTCCAGGCTGGTCCACACGGGGCTCTTGTTCGCCGGGTCGGCGAAGCGCTTGAGGCTGTAGACGTAGTCCTGCGCTACCAGCTCGCGCCTGACGCCCTTGAACGCGGGATCGTCGGCAAAGTAGATGCCGGGCTTGACCTTGACCGTCCAGGTGCGGAAGTCGGCCGAGGACTGCGGCATGCCGTCGGCAGTGAGCGGCTTGATCTTCACCGGCCGCGCCAGGTGGTCGTATTTGTAGAGCGCCTCGAAGATGTGCGGCGTCAGCGTGCGCGAATAGAGGTCGTTGACCTTGGCGGGGTCGAAGCTGCTCTCGGCAACCTCGAAGGCGTAGCGCAGCACCTTGGGCGCGGGAGCGGTCTGGGCCTGCGCCGGCGCGGCCAGGGCAAGCGCCACGAGCGCGGCGGCGAAAAGGGAGGAAGCGTGCTTCATGCGGTCTCTACTTGGGCGCTTGCGAATCGTCGATGTCGACGTAGTGCCACCACTCCTGCCAGAACACCGGCCGGCGGTAGCCGACCAGGCGCGGGTAGGCCATGTCGGTGAGGACGCGGTTGACGCGGAACTTGTACGGCATGTAGGCGATGGCCATGCGCTTGGCCTGCAGGAACAGCGCCTCGCGCTCGGGGCCGTCTTCGATCACGCGGATGCGCTCGACGAGGGTGTCGAAGGCCTGAAACCGGAAGCGTGCGATGTTCTGGGCGCCGACCTGGCGGCTGTCCAGGCGCGAGAGGATGCCGCTGCCGTCGGAGCCGGCGGCCGAATTGCCCAGCGACCACATCGAGAGCTTGCCGGCGCGCGCCGCCTTCATGTTCTCGGGCCACTGCGCGAACTCGAAGCTGATGCGCAGCCCGAGCGCGTCCATGTTCTTCTTCAGCAGCTCGGCCAGGCTGCGGTCGCGCTGGGTCGGCTGGGTGGCCATGCGCAGCACCAGCGGCGAACCGTCGGGCTGCTCGCGCCAGCCGTCGCCGTCGCGGTCGAGGTAGCCGTACAGGTCGAGCAAGGCCTTGGCGCGTGCCGGGTCGTAGTCGCCCATCTCGCTCTTGAACTTGGGGTCGTAGCCGCTGGTATGCGGCAGGATGGGCGACTGCGTCGGCACGCCCTGGCCGTTGCGAATGAGCCGGATCTCGGTCATCAGGTCCATGCCCAGCCCGATGGCGCGCCGCAGCGCAATGCGCTCGGGCGTGTAGCCGCCCACCACCGGGTCGTCCATGTTGAACAGCTGCAGCGTCACGCCCGGCTCGATCTGCTGGTAGGCGCGTACGCCCTTCTTCTTCAGGTTGGGCGCGACCTTGCCGCCGGGCATGGCGACGTTGAAGAACTCGGGGCCCAGCCGCTCGATGAAGTCGGCCTCGGCGCCGGCGAAGGCCAGCCAGCGCGGCTGCTGCTCGGTGATGATGGAGATCTCGACGCGGTCGATCATCGGCAGCCGGCGGCCCTTGAAGCGCGCCACCAGCGCCTGGCCCTCCGCATCGTCGGGGGCCGGCTCGGCGTCGTACACGAGCTCGCGGTACTCGGGGTTGCGCTCGAGCACGATGAGCGAGCTGCGCCGCCACTGCGCGAGCTTGAACGGGCCGGTGCCCACCGGATGGGCATCGATCTGGTCGCCGTAGAACTCGACCACCTCGCGGGCCTGCGCGCCGAACAGGTCGGCCCCGGCGATGTTCTCGATGAAGCGCGGTCGCGGCTCCTCGACCTTGAACTGCAGCGTGTAGCGATCCAGCGCACGCACGCCCTCGACCTCGCGGTCGTACTCGAAGGGCTTCCTCTGGTCGATCGCGCGCTGGCGCAGCTCGGCCAGGCCGACGAACTTGTCCTCCGCCAGCCCGGCCCAGATCGGGCTCTTGTTGGCCGGATCGGCGAAGCGCTTGTAGGTGTAGACGTAGTCCTGCGCCACCAGCTCGCGCTTGTGGCCCTTGAACGCCGGGTCGTCCTGGAAGTAGATGCCCGGCTTGATCTTCACCGTCCAGGTGCGGAAGTCGGCCGAGTGCTGCGGCATGCCGTCGGCGGTGTTGGGCTTGACCTTGATCGGGCGGGCGAGGTGGTCGTACTTGTAGGGCGCCTCGAAGATGTGCGGCGTGAGGGTGCGCGAGTACAGGTCGTCGACCTTGACCGGGTCGAGGCTGGTCTCGGCGACCTCGAAGGCGTAGCGCAGCACCTTGGGCGGCGCGGCGACGGCGGCGCCGGCGGCCAGGCACACGGCGAATGCGATCAGGCGCTTCATTTGCTGCGCTTGGCCAGCTCCGCGGTGTCGATGTCGACGTAGCGCCAGAAGTCGCGCACGAACACGTTGCGGTGGTAGCCCACCACCCAGGGCTGCGCCAGGTCGGTCCAGATGCGGTGCACATGCACCTTGTAGGGCATGTAGGCGATCATCAGTTTCTTCGCCTCGGTCATGACGGCGTAGCGCTCGGGGCCGTCGGGAAGGCGCTTTTGCAGGTCGTAGAGGCGGTTGAACGCCGGCAGGTCGAAGCGCGAGTGGTTGCCCTGGCCCTTGGACGGCCCGTAGCCCAGGGTCAGGAAGCCGCTGCCGTCGGGGTCGGTGCTCCAGCCCAGGCCCCACATCATCAGCTTGCCGGTGCGCGAGGCCTTGAGGTTCTCGGGCCACTTGGCGAAGTTGAAGCTCATGCGGATGCCCAGCGCCTTCATGTTCTTCTGCCACAGCGTGGCGAGCTGGCGCCGGAAGTCGTCGGGCTCGGTCGTGTATTCCAGGACCAGCGGCGAGCCGTCGGGCATGTCGCGCCAGCCATCGCCGTCGCGGTCGACATAGCCGTACATGTCGAGCAGCGCATGGGCCTTGGCGCGGTTGAACTCGCTCATCTCGCTGCGGAACGCCGGGTCGTAGCCCGAGGTGTTGGGCCCGATGGGCGACTGCGCCGGAATGGCCTGGCCGCGCCGCGCGACGCGGATCTCTTCTTCCAGGTCGACGCCCAGCGCGATGGCGCGTCGCAGCGCAACCTTGTCGGGCGTGTAGCCGCCGACGATGGGGTTCTCCATGCCGAAGTACGAGACCGAGACGTCGGCGCGGGCGTAGCGCACGGCGTACATGCCGCGCTTGGCCAGGTTGGGCGCGATCTTGTTGTTCGGGATGGCGACGTTGGTGAAGTCCTCGGGCACCTGCTCCATCACCTCCATGTCGCTGCGCAGGAAGGCGAGCCAGCGCGGCTGGCTCTCCTCGATGACGTGCACTTCGACCCGGTCGACCAGCGGCAGCTTGCGGCCCTGCAGCTTCGCGACCGCGGCCTGCGCAAGGGGATCGTCGGCGGGCGCTTCCTCGTTGTAGAAGACGTCGCGGAAGTTCGGGTTCTTGTCCAGCACCATCAGCGTGCTGCGCCGCCAGGCGGCGAGCTTGAACGGCCCGGTGCCGACCGGGTGCTCCATGATCTTGTCGCCGTAGTACTCGACCACCTCGCGTGCCGTCCCGGCGATGACGGTGGGGTCGGTCAGGGCCTGGTCGAAGCGCGGGCTGGGCGTGCCGAGCTTGAACTGGATGGTGTAGCGGTCGAGCGCCTTCACACCCTCGACCTCGCGGTCGTAGTCGAAGGGCTTGCCCGCGAGCGCTTGCTTGCGCAGCTCGGGCAGGCCGAGGATGTCGTATTCCTCCATGCTCGACAGGTGCGGGCTTTTCCAGCGCGGGTCGTAGATGCGCTTCAAGGCATACACGTAGTCCTCGGCGACCAGCTCGCGCTTGCGGCCCTTGAAGGCCGGATCGTCGGCGTAGTAGATGCCGTGCTGCAGTCGCACCGTGAAGGTCTTGAAGTCGGCCGAAACCTCCGGCATGGCGGCCGCGGTGCGCGGGCGCATGCGCACCGGGCGGGCCAGGAATTCCCACTCGTACAGCGAATCGAAGATGTTGGCGATGACGGTGCGCGAGTACAGGTCCGACAATTGCGGCGGGTCGAAGCCGGTCTCGGCGATGCGAAAGGCGTAGCGCAGGACCTTCTCGGGCGCGGCGGCGGGCGGGGCGTCGGCCGCACGGGCTGCGGCGGCGAGAAGCCACAAGGCGACGAGAGCGAGGCGCGACAGGGCGCGAGGGAGCATGGCGAGCGGTCCTTGTGGGATCACGGGAAGCGGACGCCCAGGGGTGCGGGCATCGGGTCGAAGGCGCGAAGTCTAGGTCCCCGGAGAACGTCCGCGCCAGCGTGCTCACCCCAATCCAGCAGCTTCGGTACGCGATTTGCATGCCAGTTCCCTAGACCAGTTGGCCGAAAACAGGGCAAACGCGGAGGAGAAGCCCCCTGCCCAGGCCCTAGACTCGCGTCCGCCTGACAATCCGCCCCTTGCGTCTGCCGCCGCGCCACAAGCGCCGGAATGGCGCGCGGTGCCCCCGATTTGACTGAATGAGGAGTGTTTCGAGCCATGGCGGCCTACCTGATCAGACGCCTGTGGCAGATGATCCCGACGCTGTTGGGAGTCGTGCTGCTGGTGTTCGTGTTGTTCAAGGCGTTCGGCGGCGACCCGGCTGAAATCCTCGCGGGCTTGAATGCCACCACCCAGCAGGTCGACGCGATCCGCCAGCAGCTCGGCCTGAACGAGCCGTGGTGGGTCCAGCTGTGGATCAACATCAAGCAGATCGTCACCTTCGAATGGGGCCGCAGCTGGGCCACCAACGAGTCGGTGGCCAACATCTTCTCGACCCGCCTGCCGGCCACGCTGACCGTCATGCTGCCCATCCTCATCCTCGACGCGCTGATCGCGCTGCCGATCGCCATGTGGGTGGCCTACCGGCGCGGCTCGCTGGCCGACCGCGCGATCATGGTGATCACCACCGTCGCGCTGTCGGTCTCCTTCCTCGTCTACATCATCCTCGGCCAGTACGTGTTCGGCTTCCAGCTCGGCTGGTTCCCGGTGCAGGGCTGGAGCGACAGCACCCTCAAGAACCTCGTGACCTACGTGCCGCTGCCGGTCGCGCTGGCGCTGCTGGTCGGGGTGGCGCCGCAGACCCGGCTGTACCGCACCTTCTTCCTCGACGAGCTGGGCCACGACTACGTGCGCACCGCGCGCGCCAAGGGCATGACCGAAGGCAAGGTGCTGTTCAAGCACGTGCTGCGCAACGCGATGATCCCCATCCTCACCAACATCGGCCTGGCGCTGCCCGGCGTGTTCGTGGGCTCTTTCCTGATCGAGATGTTCTTCTCCATCCCCGGCCTGGGGCGCGAGGTCATCCTCGCGGTGAACCGCAGCGACTATCCGGTGCTGCAGGCGCTCACGGTGTACCTGGCCATGCTCACGATGCTCATCAACCTCATCGTCGACGTGCTCTACAAGATGGTCGATCCGCGGGTGGTCCTGAAATGAGCGCCGTCCTCGACAGTCCCAAGGCGCCCGTCGGCGCCAAGCCCCCGCGCTCCGAAGGCGTCTGGCATGCGGCCTGGCGGCGCCTGCGCGCCGACCGCGTCGGCATGGTGTCGCTGGCCATCGTGCTGCTGTTCGTGGTGATGATCGTGCTGAGCGCCGGCGGCCTGATCGCCAAGAGCTGGCAGAAGGAAGTCGGCGTGCCCAGCGCGCCGCCCACCTTCATGGGGCCGGCGCCCAAGACCGAGGCCGCGGCGATCGAGGGCCCCAAGGGTCCGAACGTCGACATCTCCGACGTCGACCCGCTCGCGCCGCGCTACAAGGAATGGGAAGAGCGCGCCGTCAAGTACAAGACCACCGAGGCGGTGAAGGCCGAGACCCTGCCCTTCGGCGGCGACCGGCTCGGCCGCGACGTGCTTGCCAAGGCGCTCAAGGGCACCCAGACCTCGGTCTTCGTCGGCCTGCTGGCCGCGTTGGTCGCCACGCTCATCGGCACCCTGCTGGGCGCGCTGGCCGGCTTCTTCGGCGGCAAGGTGGGCGACTTCCTCGAGTGGCTGTACAGCGTGTTCACCTCCATCCCCGAGATCCTGCTGCTGCTGTGCTTCGCGGCGGTGTTCGGGCGCGGCATCACCAGCGTCGCCATCATCCTGGCGCTGGTCGGCTGGACGGGGGTGTACCGCCAGGTGCGTGCCGAATTCCTCAAGCACTCGGTGCGCGACTACGTGCGCTCCGCCGAGGCGGTGGGCGCATCCACCGCATCGCGCATGTTCCGCCACATCCTGCCCAACGTCAGCCACGTGATCCTGGTGCGCATGTCGCTGCTGGTGGTGAGCTTCATCAAGTTCGAGGTGATCCTGTCGTACCTCGGGCTGGGCGTCGGCGTCGACGACGTGTCCTGGGGGACCATGCTCGCCGAGGCGCAGAGCGAGCTCATCCTCGGCCACTGGTGGCAACTGGTGGCCGCCACGGCCTTCATGGCGGTGTTCGTCACCGCGTTCTCGCTGTTCACCGATGCGCTGCGCGACGCGCTCGATCCCAAGCTTCGCGGATTGGAATAAACAGATCATGCTGCTGAGCATCCAGGACCTGCGGGTCTCCTTCCGCATGGGCGTCGAGAACGGCGTCGTCCAGCGCGCCCAGGCGGTTGGCCGCGGCGACACCGGCGTGAGCTTCGAGGTGCCCGAGAACGCCACCGTGGCACTGGTCGGCGAGTCGGGCTCGGGCAAGAGCGTCACCGCGATGTCCATCCTCAACCTGCTGCCCGACAACGCCGAGCGCCAGGGCGTCGTCACCTTCATGGGCCGTGACCTGCTGGCCGCCACCCTGCCCGAGCTGCAGGCGCTGCGTGGACGCGAGATCGCGTGCGTGTTCCAGGATCCGATGACCTCGCTGAACCCGGTGTTCACCGTGGGGCACCAGATCTGCGAGCCGCTGATCCGGCACCTGGGCCTGCGGCCGCGGCAGGCGCTGGAGCGTGCGGAAGCCCTGCTGGCCGAGGTCGGCCTTCCCGAGCCCAAGCGACGCCTCAAGGCCTATCCGCACGAGCTGTCGGGCGGGCAGCAGCAGCGCGTGATGATCGCCATGGCACTGACCTGCGAGCCCAAGCTGCTGATCGCCGACGAGCCCACCACCGCGCTCGACGTGACCATCCAGCGCCAGATCATGGAGCTGCTGGGCAAGCTCAAGGAAAAGCACCGGATGAGCATGCTGTTCATCAGCCACGACCTGGGCGTGGTCGGCGAGATCGCCGACCACGTGGTGGTCATGCGCCAGGGCACGGTGCGCGAGCAAGGCCCGGTGGCCGACATCTTCGCCCAGCCCAAGGACAGCTACACCAAGGCGCTGCTGGCCTGCCGCCCGACGCTGGAAAAGCGCGGCGCGCGCCTGATGGTGATCGACGACCACATCGCCGGACGCGCGGCGGCGCAGGTCGGCAAGGCCAAGGACCCGGCGGCGCCCATCATCATCGAGGCCAGCCAGCTCACGAAGAGCTTCTGGCTGCGCAGCGGCGTGTTCGGCCGCAAGGAATTCCAGGCGGTGCGCGGCGCGAGCTTCAAGCTGCGCAAGGGCCACACGCTGGGCGTGGTGGGCGAGTCGGGCTCCGGCAAGACCACCATGGGCCTGACCTTGCTGCGCCTGCACGAGCCCAGCGGCGGCCCGGCCGGCGGACAGGCCATGTTCGACGGGCGCGACCTGCTTCGGCTGTCGCGCCGCGAGCTGCTGCCCATGCGCCGGCGCATCCAGGTCGTGTTCCAGAACCCCTACGCGTCGCTGAACCCGCGCTTCACCATCGGCCAGACCCTGGTCGAGCCCATGGCCATCCACGGCGTGGGCGCCGACGCGGCCGAGCGCGAGGCACGCGCGCGCGCCCTGCTGGCCAAGGTCGGCATGGACGAGACCGCGATGAACAAGTACCCGCACGAGTTCTCGGGCGGCCAGCGCCAGCGCATCGCGATCGCGCGCTGCCTGACGCTGAACCCGGAGGTGCTGGTGCTCGACGAGGCGGTGAGCGCGCTCGACGTGTCGGTGCAGGCGCAGGTGCTGAACCTGCTCAAGGACCTGCAGGACGAGCTCGGGCTGGCCTACATCTTCATCAGCCACGACCTGGCGGTGGTTCGCTTCATGGCCGACGAGGTGCTGGTGATGAAAGACGGCGTCGTCGTCGAGCAGGCGCCCGTCGAGGACATCCTCGACCACCCGCAGCAGGAATACACCAAGCGCCTCATGGGCGCCATTCCGAAGGGCTACCGCGCCGCAGCATGAGAATTTCCGGCGCGGGGTTTGACAATTCGCACGACCGTGCTAAATTAGGGTCGTGGAAACCAAGACCCACCGCAGCGGCCTCACCCTCACGGCCATCCTCGACACCGCCCTCGCCATGGCGGCGCAGGACGGCATGGAAAGCCTGACCATCGGCGAGGTCGCCAAGCGCCTGGGGCTGTCCAAGAGCGGCGTCTTCTCCCGCGTCGGCTCGCGAGAGGCCCTGCAGATTGCCGTCATCGAGGAATACGACCGCCGCTTCCTCCAGGACGTGTTCGTCCCGGCCATGCGCGAGCCGCGCGGCCTGCCGCGGCTGAACGCGATCATGCGGCTGTGGCTGCAGCGCGCCCGCGACCAGGAGATCCGCCAGGGCTGCATCTACTGCGCCGGCGCGTTCGAGTTCGACGACCGCGACGGCCCCCTGCGCGACAAGCTGCTCGAGGGCATCCTCGGCTGGCGCACGGCGCTCAAGCGCACCGTGATCCAGGCCATCGACGAAGGCCACCTGCGGTTCGACATCGACGCCGACCAGATCGTGTTCGAGCTGGACGGCCTGTTCGTCGCGCTGATGCGCGACGCGCGATTCCTTCGCGACCCCCGCGCCGCCGATCGGGCGTGGGCCGCTTACGAGCGCCTGATCCGCTCGCTGCAACCCTGATCGGCACCACCCACCGCTGAACCCGGAGCTCGCCACCCGACCCCCGTTCAGCGATTCCCAATTTCGCACGACCGTGCGAAACACAAAGGAACCGCCATGCTGCTCGCCATCCTCTCCGTTGCCGTCCTCGTCGCCGCTGGTCGCGCGGCCTGGCAGCTGCGCCGCCTGTGGCGCACCGTGCCCCGCAGCAACCAGGACTTCGGCCTGGTCTGACGCCCGAAAGCCGCCATGAGCACCACATCGTCGAACGCCAATCCCGCCAGCGCCTTCTATGCCGGCAGCCGTGCCGCCCAGGCGCTGGGCGCCACCTTGCGAACGCTCGAAGCGCTGGCCCCGGAGTGGGCGACCCGCGCGGCACTGCGCTTGTTCTTCACCCCGCTGCCGTGGAAGTTCGCCATGCGGCGCGCCGTCCCTGCCGCCTGGGCGGTCGAGTCCTGGCCCTTCGAAGGCGTGAACGTGACGAGCTACCGCCGGCGCGGCCTCGAGCCGGACCGGCCCGTGGTGCTGCTGATCCACGGCTGGGCCGGCGCCGGCCTGCAGATGCGCGCCCTGGGCGACGCCCTGGCCGAGGCGGGCTTCGACCCGGTGCTGCTGGACTTCCCCGCCCATGGCCGCAGCGCCGGCTGGCGCTCGACGCTGCCGCAGTTCACCCGTGCCATCCATGCCGCCCATGCGCGGCTGGGTCCGCTGCACGCCGTCGTCGCCCATTCGCTCGGGGCACTGGCGGCGTTGCACACCGCGGCGCGCGGGCTGGCGGTGCGGCGGCTGGTGCTGCTCGCGCCGTCGGCGCCGCCGGCGCTGTTCCTGCGCTGGTTCGCCGGCAGCTTCGGCCTGGCCGAGAGCGTGCCGCAGCGCATGCGCGAGCGCATCGAGCAACGCGAGGGCATCCCGCTGCAACATTTCGAGCCCGACTGGCTGGGCGCGCGCGTCGCCCAGCCCACCCTGGTGGTCCATGACGAAGGCGACCGGGTCGCACCGTTCGCCGCCGGGCAGCGGCTCGCGCGCACGCTGGCAGATGCCACCCTGCATCCGACGCAGGGTCTCAGTCACACCCGGGTGCTGGGCGATCCCGGCGTGGCGGTGGCGGTGCTGCGGCACCTGCTCCACGACGCCTGACACATCCAGACAGAGCCCGTAACAACTTTTCGCGTTTTCGTCACGCCGAAGCAGCACTGCGGCGGTCGATGAGACGCAATTTGTCTGTTCGAAGGCGCCTGCCGGGATGGCAGCCGCGCCAACACGCTGGCATGGAAGCTGCGCCTGTTGCCGCACAGACGATCGCTGGCCACAAGCCAGATCGCCGCAGCACACAGGATGTCGTTGTCATGCCGCTCACGCCCCGTCTTCGGCCCGCCACGGGCCACCGCCCCACCAAGCGCGCAGCCCCCAGCTGCCGCGGCGGCGCGTCGTCGCTGCTGCGCCTGTCGCAGCCGGGCGCCGCGCGGCTGCCGTCCACACTGGACCTGGGCGGCTGGATCAGCCGGGCGGCACAGGCCTTGAAGTTTCCGACGGTGCCGGCGTTCGCGCCGAGCGAATTCACCGCAGGTTAGGAGGAGCCCGATCATGATCAAGCCCTTTGTTCCGCGCGCCCCGGTGTTGCCGAAGTCGCGTTCCGTCGGCGAGGCCCCTCGCCACCTGCCGCCCGCCGGTGCGGCGCCCGCACGGTCGTTCCAGGTTCTGCAATCCAGCCGCGCACCGTCGCAGCTGTGCCTTTTTCTGCGCCACGGCGCAGCCGACGTCAAGTGATGAAGCACTCACTGATCGATTGACGTCCAGGGAAGCGGGCAATCCGGGGTAGGAGAGAGCGAGTCCCCGGGCCACTGTCCCGCTTCCCTTCTTTTTTTTGGCTGCCTCGCCGGCCACCGCCCTCAGGGCTTCCATCCGTTTTCGCGCCACGGCCTCGCCGCCTACACTGCGCTCCCTCGCGAACCCCGCGAGTCGCAGTGCCCCCTGCCGCCACCGCGGTACACGGGCGCAATACAAGACGCCGAGGAGCCTTCCCATGAGCCTGATCCCCGCCTGGCGCGTGACCGACGCGCACCCCGGCCGCGTCGTCGCGCCCGACGAGCGCCTGCCCTGGCCGCAAACCGCGGCGCTCGGCGTGCAGCACGTGATCGCGATGTTCGGCGCGACCGTGCTGGCGCCGCTGCTGATGGGCTTCGATCCGAACGTCGCCATCCTGATGAGCGGCATCGGCACGCTGATCTTCTTCGTGGTGGTGGGCGGGCAGGTGCCCAGCTACCTCGGGTCGAGCTTTGCCTTCATCGGCGTGGTGATCGCCGCGTCGGGCTATGCCGGTCAAGGGCCCAACGCCGACCTGGGCGTGGCGCTGGGCGGCATCGTCGCGTGCGGCGTGGTGGTCGCGCTGATCGGCGCGGTGGTCGCGCTGGCCGGCACGGGCTGGATCGAGGCGCTGATGCCGCCGGTGGTGACCGGCGCGGTGGTGGCGGTGATCGGCTTGAACCTCGCCGGCGTGCCGATCAAGAACATGGCGCCCACCGGCTTCGACGCCTGGATGCAGGCCGTCACCTTCGTGAGCGTGGGGCTGGTCGCCGTCTACACCCGCGGCATGACCCAGCGCCTGCTGATCCTGGTCGGCCTGATCGCCCGCCAGCATCGTCTACGCGGTGCTGACCAACGGCCTGGGCCTGGGCAAGCCGATCGACTTCTCGCGCGTCGGCAGCGCCGCCTGGTTCGGCCTGCCCGCCTTCACCACGCCGGTGTTCACGGCCCAGGCGCTGCTGCTCATCGCCCCGGTGGCGGTGATCCTCATTGCCGAGAACCTGGGCCACATCAAGGCGGTGAGCGCCATGACCGGCCGCAATCTCGATCCCTTCATGGGGCGCGCCTTCATCGGCGACGGGCTGGCCACCATCGTCAGCGGCTCGGCCGGCGGCACCGGCGTGACGACCTATGCCGAAAACATCGGCGTCATGGCGGCCACCAAGATCTACTCGACCGCGATGTTCGTGGTGGCGGCGCTGATCGCCATCGTGCTGGGCTTCAGCCCCAAGTTCGGCGCGCTGATCCAGACCATCCCGCTGGCCGTGATGGGCGGCGTGAGCATCGTCGTGTTCGGCCTGATCACGGTGGCGGGGGCCAAGATCTGGGTGGAGAACAAGGTCGACTTCGGCAACAACGTGAACCTGGTGGTGGCGGCGGTCACGCTGATCCTGGGCACGGGCGACTACACGCTCAAGTTCGGGCCGTTCACGATGGGCGGGATCGGCACGGCGACCTTCGGGGCGATCCTGCTGCACCTGTTGCTGCGTGGGGGTGCGCCCAAGCGGGCCTGAGATGCGATGCACGATCCCGGGTTGCACCCCGGCTACGCGTCGTTGCCCGGGT
>DASUZE010000098.1:0-35206 GCA_036377015.1 Piscinibacter sp.
ACGCGCGTGCGGTCGCGCGCCAGCGCGCGGCGCAGCTCTTCCAGCACCGCGGCGCGGTGCTCGCCGAGCTGCGCCGCCAGCTCGGGCGCGATCGCGTCAAGGTGACGGTCAGCGGCTTCACGCAGCTGGGGCTGGTCGAGATGACGCGCAAGCGCACGCGCGAGTCGCTCGCGCACATGTTGTGCGAGCCGTGCCCCGTCTGCGACGGCAAGGGCCAGGTGAAGACGCCGCGCAGCGTCTGCTACGACATCCTGCGCGAGATCCTGCGCGAGGCGCGGCAGTTCAACCCGAAGGAGTTCCGGGTGATCGCGGCGCCTGCGGTGGTGGAGATGCTGCTCGACGAGGAGAGCCAGCATTTGGCCGGGCTGTCCGATTTCATCGGCAAGCCGATCTCGCTGCAGGCCGAGCCGATGGGGTCGCCGGAGCAGTACGACATCGTGCTGATGTAGTGCCTCAGCCCATGTCCGACGAAGACCAGACCCTCGTCCCCCGCGCCTTCATCGACATCTTCGTCCCGCCCGGCGCCATCAAGCCGACGCAGCCGCGCGAGCACATCGCGCTTCGCCATGAGCTCTGCGAAGACCTGGCCCAGATGCTGGCCGAGCAGGTCGCCGCCAAGACCCTGGGGTCCGGTGAGTCCCGGAACGACGTTGTGAGCCGCATCCGCCGTGGCCTGCTGTCGGACGAGGCGGTGGTCAGCGAGCGCGAGGCCGAGTGGGTCGTGGGGCGCCTGGTCGAACTCCTCGAATGAGCACCGAGCCAGGTCCGCTTCCACCCTTGACGCCGGCGGCCGCACGCGAGCTCGTCACCGCTGCCGGCGCGCAGGCCGCGATCCTGGTGGAAGGCTGGAGCGACCAGGCGGCGCTCGAGACGCTGGCCCGGCGGCGAGGCCCCGCCCTCCATGATCGAGGCATCGTGGTCGTGCCGATCGGAGGCGTGACCAACACCGATCGCTTCGTGCGCGCGCTCGGGCCGCAGGGCCTCGGCGTGCGGCTGGCCGGGCTGTGCGACATCGCCGAGGCGACGTACGTGCGGCGCGGCCTCGAAAGGGCAGGGATGGGGGCGGACCTCGACCTGGTCGGCATGCAGGCACTGGGATTCTTCGTCTGCGATGCCGACCTCGAGGATGAACTGATCCGCGCCTTGGGCACCGACGCCGTGGAGCGCGTGTTCGAGTCGCAAGGAGAGTTGACCGGCTTCCGCCGATTCCAGGCGCAGCCGGCGCAGCTGGGGCGGGAGCTCACGGCGCAATTGCGCCGCTTCCTGCGGACGCGGGCGGGGAGAAAGATCCGCTATGGGTCCTTGCTGGTCGATGCCCTCGATCTCCAGCGCGTGCCCCGCGTGCTCGACCAGGTGCTCGAAGCCGCCGGGTAGCCCGGGTGCAACCCGGGTTGCACCCGGGCTACCCGACGACCTGGTTGATCAAGTGCCCATGGTTGGCGATCCCGCGCAAGTCATTGGCCTGCGAGGGGACCTTCGTCTGGCCCAGCAGCCCATGCCGCTTCAGCAGCGTGCGCAGCGTGTTGCGCGTGACGCCGAGCACCTTCGCCGTGTGCACCTGGTTCTGCTTGCAGTGCGCGTAGGCCGTGCGGACCAGTGCCGCCTCGGCCTGCTCGAACAGCCCCGGGGTGGGCGCGGCGAGGAGTTCCCGAAACAGACCCGACAAGCGATCTGCGGGTGCATCGGGCGGCGGATCCGCATCCGCGGACGGCGCGCCCGCCGTCGCTGCCGGCAGCGGCAGCGACGGCCGTGGCACGAAGTTCAAGTCACCGAGCCCGATCTCGCCGTCGCGGCACACGATCAGCGCGTAGTGGATGATGTTCTCCAGCTCGCGGATGTTGCCCGGCCAGCGGTAGCCGACCAGCGCATCCCGCGCCTCGGCGCTGACACCCGCCGTCGCCAGGCCGAGCCGGCTGCAATAGACCCCGATGAAATGCTCGGCCAGCGGCAGGATGTCGGCCTGGCGCTCGTGCAGCGGCGGCAGCCTCACGGCCGCCACGCTCAGGCGGTAGTACAGGTCGGCGCGGAAATGCTGGGCGTCGACGGCGCGCACCAGGTCGATGTTGGTGGCGGCGATCAGCCGCACGTCCAGCGCGATGGCGCGCCGTGAGCCCAGGCGCACGACCTGCCGCTCCTGCAGCACGCGCAGCAGCTTGACCTGCAGCGCCAGCGGCAGGTCGCCGATCTCGTCGAGAAAGAGCGTGCCCCCGTTGGCCGCCTCGAACCAGCCGGCCCGCGCCTGCGAGGCGCCGGTGAAGGCGCCCGACTCGTGGCCGAACAGCTCGGCGTCGATCAGGCTCTCGCTGAAGGCGCCGCAGTTGACGGCGATGAAGGGACCGCGCCGCCCGCTCACCGAATGGATGTGGCGCGCGATCAGCTCCTTGCCCGTGCCGGTTTCGCCGACGACGAGCACGGTCGCGTCGCTTCGCGCCACGCGCTCCACGTGGTCGAGCAGCGACAGCGAACGCGGGTCGCGAAAGACCAGGGCCTTGGCGCGGATGGACAGCGGTGCCGCAGGCGATTCAGGCAGGGTCAGGATCTTGGCCGAGTCCACGTCACTCGCTTCGGGGATGAGAGGGACCGAAAGATAGCCGCGGGCCCCGCGCAAACCAAGTGCCGATTGCGCACGTCGATATGTGCGATGTGTCGGCAGGCGGCAATGCCAACACGCGCTGCTGCTTCTCCAGCAGCCAGAGGGGCGCGGATGCTGCAGGCACAGCAGATCGGACGTCGAGAAGCCCGTTCAAGGCTGGCGCGGGAGTTGCGAAGACAGGCGCAACGAACTCGCATCACGGAGGACACGAATGAAGAAGACCTTGGCACTCCTGGTCGCCGCGGGCGTCGCCGCGGCCGCTGCTGCGGCCGATCCCTGGTCCCCCTACCAGCCGGTGCAGCGGCCCGAGACGCCGGCCGTCCAGCACAAGGCCTGGGTGCGCACGCCCATCGATGCCTTCGTGCTGGCGCGCCTCGAGGCCAAGGGCCTGAAGCCCTCGCCCGACGCCGACCGCTCGACCTACATCCGGCGTGCCACGCTCGATGCCTGGGGCCTGCTGCCCACGCCGGAGGAGACCCGGGCCTTCGTCAACGATCGCTCGCCCGACGCCTACGAGAAGCTGGTCGACCGTCTGCTCGCGTCGCATCACTTCGGCGAGCGCCAGGCACGGCGCTGGCTCGACCTCGCGCGCTATGCCGACAGCGCCGGCTTCCAGGGCGATCAGACGCGGCCCAACAACTGGCGCTATCGCGATTACGTGATCACGGCCTTCAACAGCGACAAGCGCTTCGACCGTTTCGTGCAGGAGCAGATCGCCGGCGACGAGCTGTGGCCCGACAGCCAGGAAGCCAAGGTTGCGACCGGCTTCCTCGCCGGGTATCCGGACAACAGCAACTCGCGCGACCTGGTGCAGCGCAAGTACCAGATCGCCACCGACATGACGGACCTCGTGGGCGAGACCTTTCTCGCGGCCACCGTCGGCTGCGCGCGCTGCCACAACCACAAGTCGGACAAGGTGAGCCAGAAGGAGTACTTCCAGCTCCAGGCCTTCTTCGCCAACACCAGCTTCGACGAGCGCGCGCCGCTGGCCGACAAGGGGCCGGCCGACCTCGCGTATGACAAGCAGCAGGCCGCTTACCGGGAGGCCACCCAGGACATTCGCGCGCAGCAGAAGGCCATTCTCGACAGCGTCCGCGCGAAGGGCGAGCAGTACCACAAGGAGCGCTACCTCACCGACAGCCGCGATGCGATCTTCAAGCCGCAAGGCGAGTGGACGGCGCTGGATCGCTGGGTCAACTGGCGCTTGAAGACCGTCTCGTCCGATGCCGACATCGCGAGCTACCTCAAGCTCTCGGCCACCGACAAGGACAGCGCCGAATACGTGGCCGAGAACGTCGAGAAGTGGAAGGCCTACGAGAAGCTCACCGCCGAGCTGAAGCGGTTCGACAAGCTCAAGCCCGCGCGCGGCTCGGCCTGGATCACCGCCGCCACCGAGCTGGGCCACGCCGACGCGCCGCCCACCTTCGTGCGCTTCGGCGGCGTGCACGAGCGCCCGCTCGACGAAGTGCAGCCGGCCTTTCCGGCGCTGTGGGCCGGCGGCGCCAAGCCGCAGATCACGCCGACCGCGACCTCCTCCGGCCGCCGCACCGCGCTCGCCCGCTGGCTGGCCAGCCCGGGCAACCCGCTGACTGCGCGCGTGTTCGTCAACCGCGTGTGGAGCCAGTACTTCGCGACCGGCATCGTGTCGACGGTGGCCGACTTCGGCCGCGCCGGCGCCAAGCCCACCCATCCGGAGCTGCTCGACTGGCTGGCCGACGACTTCGTCAAGCAAGGCTGGAGCGTCAAGAAGCTGCAGCGGCAGATCCTGCTGTCCAGCGTCTACCGCCAGGCCTCGCTGCAGCGCGACGACGTGGCCAAGGCCGATCCGGAGAACAAGCTGCTCGCGGTGTTCCCGCGCAAGCGGCTCGAAGCCGAGGAGATCCGCGACGCGCTGCTCTACGCCTCGGGCCAGCTCGAGGACCAGGTCGGCGGCCCCGCGGTCTTCCCGCCGGTGCCGGGCAATCTCAACGCCGGCAACCTGTGGGAGGTGTCGAAGGACGAGCGCGACCACCGCCGGCGCAGCATCTATGTGTTCGTGCGCCGCAGCGTGCCGTATCCGCTGATGCAGAACTTCGATCCGGCCAACCCGTCGCAGCCGCATCACAAGCGCGACGTGACCACCACGCCCTTGCAGGCACTCACCTTGTTCAACAGCGACCTCGTGTTCTCGTGGTCGCAGGCCTTGGCGGGCCGGGTGATCCGCGAGGGCGGCAAGGACGAGAACGCGCAGATCGACCGGCTCTACGCGGTGCTGTTCTCGCGTGCGCCGAGCAAGGAGGAGCGGGCTGCGCTCAAGGCCTTCCTGAACCAGGAGGAACGGGTGATCCAGGCGAAGGCGACCACCGGCAAGTTCGAGGTGGCCGTGCCGACCGGGCTGACCCAGGAACAGCTGACCAACCCGATCCGCGCCGCGGCCTTCGTCGACCTGGTGCACACGGTCGCGAACTCCAACGACTTCGCCTACCGCTTCTGAACAACCACAAGAGGACATCCATCATGTGCTTCCACTCGCGTCGAGACTTCCTGCTGCGAACCGGCCAGGGCCTGGGCGGCGCCGCTTTGAGCGGCCTCATTCCAGGCGCCGGCCTGCTTGCCGCCGCCACGGCCGCCGAACTGGTCGACCCGCTGGCGCCCCGGCCGCCGCACTTCGCGGCGAAGATCAAGTCGGTCATCTGGCTGCATCAGAACGGCGCGCCCAGCACGCTGGACCTGTACGACTACAAGCCCGAGCTGGTCCGGTTGGCGGGCCAGGAGGTGCCGGCCTCGTTCCTGAAGGGCATCAAGACCAGCACCCAGGGCGGCGTGGGCAAGCTCTACGCCTCCAACCGCACCTGGAAGCAGCACGGCGAGAGCGGCGCCTGGTTCTCCGACCTGGTGCCCCATCTCGCCCAGCATGCCGACAAGCTGACCTTCATCAAGAGCAGCGTGACCATCGGTGCGACGCACGACATCTCGATCCTCAAGCTCAACACCGGCGACCTGAACCCGGGCCGTCCGTCGCTGGGCGCGTGGATCACGTATGCACTGGGATCGGCCAATCCGGACCTGCCGCCCTACGTGGTGCTCTACAACGGCAAGAGCGAGCCGCAGGCCGGCTCGGTGAACTGGAGCTCGGGCTTCCTGCCCGCGGTGTACCAGGGCACGGCCTTCCGCCCCGGGGCTTCGCCCATCCTCTACCTGGAGCGCCCGGAGCTGCGCGCCGAGGCCCAGCAGCGCGCGTCGCTCGACCTTCTCAAGCGCCTCAACGCGCAGGGCGCGGCGCGTCATCCGCACGACACCGAGCTGCGCGCGCGCGTTCGTTCGTACGAGCTGGCCGATCGCATGCAGGCCGCGGCCCCCGAGGCGGTCGGGTTCGACAAGGAAACCGATGCGACCAAGGCGCTGTACGGCATCGACGATCCGGTCAGCGGCAGCTATGCCGCGACGCTGCTGCGCGCGCGCCGGCTGGTGGAGCGGGGCGTGCGCTTCGTGCAGGTCGTGACCGGCGCTCCCGATGGCGACACCGACATCACCAGCTGGGACGCGCACAGCGACCTGGAGAAGAACCACGGCCTGATGGCGCGCATGGTCGACAAGCCTATCGCCGGCCTGCTCGCCGATCTGAAGTCGCGCGGGCTCCTCGACACCACGCTCGTGGTGTGGACCTCGGAGTTCGCCCGCACCTCGTACGGCCAGAGCGGCAATGGCCGCGACCACAACCCCTGGGGCTACACCCAATGGCTCGCCGGCGGCGGATTGAAAGCCGGCTTCACCCACGGCGAGACCGACGAGATCGGCCTGCAGGTGGCGGACAAGGACAAGGCGGTCGACACCTATGACCTTCACGCGACGGTGCTGCAGCTGCTCGGCCTCGATCACCTGAAGACGACCTTCCTCAACAACGGTCGTTCGGAGCGACCGACCGTCGTCTACGGCAAGGTGGTGCAGGAGATCCTCGCCTGAATGCGCCGATCCATCGTCACCATCGCCACGCTGCTGGCCCTGGCCGGCGGCGTGCAGTCCGCGCAGGAAGAGCTCGACACCGACTGGATGCACGCCATCGAGGACGCGAACAAGAGCCTGGCGTCCAACATCGCCACCAAGCAGGCGAGCGAGGCGAGCTCCGACGCGAAGGAGCTCGCCGACTGGTTCGCCAAGGTCCAGGCCTACTACCAGACCAAGGGCGACGCGCCCGACGCGGTCGAGCTGGCTCGCAAGAGCGGCGGGCTGACGCAGCAGATCCGGCAATCGATCGACGCCAAGGACTTCGACGCCGCCACGGCCTCGGCCACCGCGCTGTCGAGGACATGCAAGACCTGCCACAACTTCTACAAGAAATCATGAGGGACTCTCGATGAAACTCGGCTTGTGCGCCGGCCTCGCGGCCGCGCTGTTCGCGACGACGGCCGGCGCCGCATTGAAGGAGGGCGACAACGCGCCGGCGTTCAGCGCGCCGGCGTCGCTGGCCGGCAAGACCTTCAGCTACTCGCTCCAGGACGCGCTGAAGAAGGGACCGGTCGTCGTCTACTTCTATCCCGCGGCCTTCACCGGCGGCTGCAGCGTGCAGGCCCACCTGTTCGCCGTCCAGCACGACAAGTTCACCGCGGCGGGCGCGAGCATCGTCGGCGTGTCGCTCGACAGCATCGAGCGGCTCAACGAGTTCTCGGCCGACCCCGAGTCGTGCGCCGGAAAGATCGCGGTGGCTTCCGATGCAGGCGGCAGGATCGCGCGCCGCTTCGACCTCGTCGTGCGAGAGGCCGTGGCGGGCCGCAAGGACACCCGCGGCGCCGAGATCGACCATGGCTATGCCGAGCGCACCACCTTCGTCGTCACGCCGGACGGCAGGGTCGCCGCCACCGTGGGCGGCCTGGGCCCGGTCGAGAACGTCCAGCGGGCGCTCGAGGCGGTGCAGAAGCTCGCAGCCGCTCGCCGCTGATCGCCATGACCCATTCACCACTGGAGAGAGAGTCCGCATGAACCCGATTCTTGGTCGCAGCGGCGCAGCGGCGCTCGTCGCTGTCGTTGCATCCGCCGGCGCGCTGGCGCAGCAATCGCCCCGGCCCGAGCAGCTCATCAAATGGCGGCAGTCCGCGTTCCAGGTCGTCGCGTGGAACAACGGGCGCATCAAGGCCTCGCTGGAGGGCACCTACAACAAGGAGGAGGTCGTCAAGGCCGCCAACACGATTGCCGCCATCGCCAACGGCGGCCTGGGCAGCCTCTTCGCGCCGGGCACCGATCGCGGCAAGGGGTGGCATGACACCAACGCCAAGCCCGAGCTGTTCCAGGACGGCAACAGCCGGCACGTCGGCGAGCTGGCCCTCAACTTCGCCAAGGAGGCGAGCGAGCTCGCGAGGGTGGCCGCTGCCGGCGATGCCGCGAGCGTGAAAGAGCAGTTCGGCAAGGTCAACCGGACCTGCAAGGCTTGCCACGATGACTTCCGCGCCAAGGACTGAGAACACCATGAAGCATTCCAAGCGTCGTACCGCCTGCGTGGCATTCGCTGCGGCCTGCCCCCTGTTCGCGTGGGCGCAGGCGGCGCCACTGCCCAGCGCGGCCGAGGCCGCCAAGCTGTTCAGCTTCTTCATCACCAGCGAAGGGCCGGGCAAGGGCGCCGACCTCGGGGGCCTGGCCGGTGCCGACGCGCATTGCCGCAAGCTCGCGAGCGCCGTGGGCGCCGGCCACAAGACCTGGCACGCCTACCTCAGCACGCAGGCGACCGATGGACAGCCGGCCGTCCATGCGCGCGAGCGCATCGGCACGGGACCCTGGCACAACGTGCGCGGCGCGGTGGTGGCTCGCAACCTGTCGCACCTGCATGGCGACAACCTCGACGAGGCCCGCCTGGGCAACAACCTGAGCTGGGCGACCGCGTTCACCGAGAAGAACGAGCCGGTGCGTCGCGCCGGCGACAAGCCCAACGAGCACGACATCCTCACCGGCTCGACGCCCGATGGACGCGCCTTCACCGATGCGGCGGATCACACCTGCCGCAACTACACCAGCGCTGCTGCCGACGGGTCGGCCCAGGTCGGCCATTTCGACCGGACCGGCGGCGGGAACACCTCGTGGAACTCGGCGCACCCGAGCCGCGGCTGCGGACAAGCCAACCTCGTGGCCACGGGTGGGGCGGGGTTGTTCTACTGCTTCGCGGTCGACTGAACGTCCTCAAGGCGCCGAAGCCGCCTTGACGGGCGGCCGCACGCGGACCACCGCCTTGCCGCCCTGCGCCTCGTAGTCCTCCGAGCCGGCAGCGCCGGCCACGGTGAACCCCTTGCTCGCGAGCAGGTCGCCGGCGGCGCCGGCGCGATGCGCATGGTTCGACACCGTGAGGATGGCGCGCTCCTTGGGGATGTAGGGCAGGCTCTTCTCGAGCTCCGCAACCTGGATGTTCAGGTAGACGGGGAAGCTGCCCTTCGCCGTCAGCTCGTCGGGGCGGCGCACGTCGATGACCACGAGCTGCTGCGGCTTCGCGAGCAGGGCATCGACGGCCGCTCGATCCAGGCGCGCCGTCTTGTACTTCCACTCGTCGGTGGCGGCTTGTTGTGCGACCGCTGCGCTGGCCACGAGGCTCAGCGTTGCAGCGGCAAGAAGGTTCCTGCGGGAGGTATTGAAGAGGTTCATGCCACCCGATCAGCAACAAGCGCGCCAATGCAACGACCTCTTGATCGTGTCGTGCATGTTGGTTTCGCACCAGCGCCGATGCGCATTCGCAGCACCGCGCGGACGCGCTTGCTGCATGCGCATCAGCAGCGCCGACGACGCAGCGCAGCGTGCATAAGCAGCAGCGATTCCCTTCGTTCACCGCGCGCGGTTCGCTTCCTACGATGCGATCCGCTTTGCATCCACAACGAACGATGAGCCGATTCAAGAACACCGCCATCGCGAGCGCCGCAGGCCTCGCCTTCGTCCTTGCGCCCGCGCAGGCGCAGACCGTTGCCGACCTTCAGGCACAGATCGATGCGCTGCGCAAGCAGCTGCAAGTGCTCATCGAGCAGCAGCAGGCCAGGCCGCCGGCCGATGCCGACCAGGCCACGCGCGACGCCGGCACGCCCGCCACCAAGGCCGACATCCAGGGCGTGCGTGCCGACTTCGAGAACTACAAGTACGAGAACGCGCGCCAGCTCGAGCGCAAGGTGCCTTCGGTGACGCGCAACACCTCGATCGGCGGAACGATCCAGGTGCGCGCCACCTGGCAGAACCCCGTGCAGAACGCCGGCGTCGCCAACGGCGCCACCGGCGGCAACACGAGCTACCAGGCCACGCCGCGGCACACCAGCTTCGACATCCCGTCGGTGACCTTGTCCTTCGGGGGCAACCTGTTTCGCGACTACAAGGAGGGCAAGAACCTCACGTATTCGCTCGGCCTGGCGTCGGGCAGCAACTTCGCGGGCAGCCCGCAGTCCACGAGCAGCGCCGATCGCACGCTGGGCGTCGCCTCGGCCAACGGCAGCCAGCTCAATGTGACCAACGCCAACCTGGCGTACAGCTTCTTCCCGACCAACGGCGGGCTCGAGGACCCCAAGGGCACGCTGACCGCCGGCCAGCAGCTCATGCCCTTCGGCCTGGAGGCGCAGGCCAACGAGGAGATCCGCCCGGTGATCAACTCGGCGCAGTTCACCTCGGCGCTGAGCGGGATCAACACCCGCCAGATCGGACTCGTCTACCGCGGCGACTCGTTCGTCAATGTCGACTACACCAACAACTACCGATCGACCCTGATCGAGTACGCGCTGGGCGTGGTCAACGGCAGCGGTCCGAACAAGTCCGACAACAACGGCAAGAAGGACTGGCTGGGGCGACTGGCGTTCACCTTGCCGGCCGACTACACGAGCTGGCTGCGCGAGCTGAGGCTGGGGCTGTCGTACTACCGCGGCTACAACAACCTCGCCAACACGACGACCAACGCGGTGGTGCAGATCGGCCGGTCCACCCGCGCCGGCTTCGACCTCAACTACACCCATCTGCCGATCTCGATCACCTACGAGTTCGTCCAGGGCAAGGACGACACCTTCGCCGGCCCGGCCGCGTTGGCTGCGGGGTCCTCGCCGACCTTCGTGAAGACCGCGCGCGGCCAGTACCTCAACATCGGCTACACCTGGGGCGAGCAGTTCCTCGCCAGCGAGAAGAGCCTCGCCAAGTACGACGACTACTGGCCGAAGTCCTACCAGGCCTTCGTGCGCTTCGACAGCTTCGACGCCGACACGCTCAACGATGCGGCCCTGCGCGCGGCCAGCGTCGGCGACAAGACCTTCATCACCACCCTGGGCTTGAACGCCTTCTTCGCCGAGACGACGAAGTTCCAGGTGAACTACCTGCTCGCGCGCAACGACGTCCCGGCCACCGGGGTGAGCACCGCCGATCGGCCGCGCCGGCAACAGGGACTGCAGGTGCAGTTCCAGTACGGCTTCTGACACTGCATCCTTCATCGAGACCACCATGCAACGACGACTTCTTGCCCTGGCCATCGGCGCGCTCGCGCTGCTCGGCCTCACATCGCTGCCCGCCGCGGCCGACGACAAGCCCGCGGTCATCCGCATCAGCTTCCCCGGCGCCGGCACGGGGGGCCGCCCGCTGGTGGGCGGCAGCTTCCCCGCCAATGCGCACCTGTTCAAGGAGATCGACGACGAGTTCAAGGCCGACGGCATCCGCATCGATTGGAAGTTCTTCCCCGGCGCAGGGCCGGCCCTGAACGAGTCGTATGCGAACGGCCTGACCGACGTGGCCTTCGGACACGGCGACCTGCCGCTGATCGTGGGCCGCTCCACCGGCCTGAAGCACAAGATCGTGATGTCGGCCAGCCGCTTCGGCAGCAGCTACTTCGTCGTGCCGGCCGGCTCCACCGCGAAGAGCCTCGCCGACCTGAAGGGCAAGCGCCTGGCCACCTTCAAGGGGACCGCGGGCCAGCTCACGCTGTACCGCTGGCTGGACAAGTTCGGCTTCGGCGATCGCGACTTCCGCATCGTCAGCCTCGACAACGACTCGACCAAGGCGGCCCTGGCGACCAACGACATCGACGGCACGACCATCACGCCCTTCGACCTGGAGGCCCGCGGCATCGCCAGGCGCATCCTCGAGTTGCGCGACGACCCGAAGATCACGCGGCCCGGCACCGTCTGGGTGGGCGAGGAGTTCGAGAAGAAGTACCCGCAGATCGTGCAGCGCCTGGTCACCCGGCTGGTGAAGGTCGCGCACTGGAGCACCCAGGAGGCGAGCCGCGAGAAGGAGTTCCAGGCCTGGGCCACCTCGGGCAGCCAGGCCTACATCGACTACAAGAAGGACTGGGAGTCGGTGCCGGATCTGCGCACGCGCATCAATCCGCTGCTCGACGACTACTACGTCGCGAGCCTGAAGAGCTCGATCGAAGAGGCGAAGAAGTTCAAGCTGATCCGCAAGGACGTGAGCGTCGACGGCTGGATCGAGCCGAAGTACCTGAACCAGGCGCTCAAGGAGCTCAAGCTCGAGGACTACTGGCCCCAGTACGACGCCGACGGCAAGCTCAAGGTGGCGGGGCGAGCGTCGCCGGCCGGCCAGTGAGGCCGAAGGAAGCCTGATGAGCGCCGCCAGCGACGATGTGCGCGTCTTCGCGCTCGAGCCCGCGCGCCAACGGCCGCCGCAGCGATGGGTCGCCGGCGCACGCGCGGCGTTGGCCGCGGCGTCGGCGCCGCTGGGCCGCGCCGCCGGCGGCCTGATCCTGCCCTTGCTGGTCCTCGCGCTGTGGTGGACCGCATCGCAACGCCACTGGGTGCCCGAGCAGCTGCTGCCTGCGCCGCCGCTCGTGTGGCAGACGCTGCACGAGCTGTGGGCCTCCGGCGACCTGCTGTCGCACCTGGGGTTCAGCGCGGCGCGTGTCGGCTGGAGCCTGGTCATCGGCGGCTCGATCGGCCTCGCGCTGGGCTTCGGCCTCGCGCTGTCGCCGCTGCTGCGGGCGTACGTGCTGCCGAGCTTCAAGGTGGTCGCGCAGTTTCCCGTGCTCGGCTGGGTGCCGCTGCTCATCATCTTCGCCGGCATCGACGAGGCGCTGAAGATCTCGGCCATCTCCATCGCGGTGGTGGTGCCGATGACGCTCAACACCTGGCGCGCGGTGGCAGCGATTCCGCCGCACCTGCTCGAAGTGGCGCGGGTCCATCGCTTCAGCCTGCCGCAGGTGCTGTGGCGGGTCGTGCTGCCGGCCGCGGCGCCGGGCCTGTTCACCGGCTTGCGCCAGGCGGTGATGCAGGCCTGGTTGTCGCTGGTGTTCGTGGAGCTGCTCGCGTCCAGCGAAGGCATCGGCTACCTGATCGTGTGGGGCCGCCAGCTGGCGCAGCCGGACCTGGTGGTGGCCGGCATGGTGGTGATCGGCGCGGTCGGCCTGCTGCTCGACGCGGGGCTGCGCTGGCTGGAAGGCCGCCTGCAGGGCTGGCGCCATGGGGCGTTCTGAGAGGAACTCGATGCACAAGAGGATCGACCTTCGCGCCTGGGCACTGCCAGTCGCCTTGCTCGCGGCATGGTGGACGGTGACCGCCGGGGGATGGGTCGACACGAAGCTGATCGTGCCGCCGGGCAGCGTGCTGCGCGTCGCGGCGAAGACGCTGGTCGATCCCCTGTTCTGGCAGGGCGTGCTGTTCAGCGTCGCCCGCGATGCATCGGGCTTCGCGTTGGGCGCCATGGGCGGCGTGGTGCTGGGCGGACTGCTCGGGGCGTCGCGCCGGGCCGAGCGGCTGATCGGGCCGAGCTTCCATGCGCTGCGCCAGGTCTCGCTGTTCGCCTGGCTGCCGCTGCTGTCCACCTGGTTCGGCTACGGCGAAACCGCCAAGCTGGTGTTCATCGCGCTGTCGGCCCTGTACCCGGTGACGCTGGGCACCTTCGAGGGCGTGCGAAGCGTCAGCCTCCAGCATGCCGAGGTGGCGCGCGTGTACCGCTTCACCCGCACGCAGCGGGTGTTCCGCCTCCTCCTGCCGGCGGCCGGCCCGCAGATCGCGACCGGGCTGACGCTGGGCCTGGTGTCGGCGTGGGTGGCCACCATCGGCTCGGAGTTCCTGCTGGCGAACTGGGGCAACGGCCTGGGCAACATCATCATCCGGGGCCGCTCGGCGTTCAACGTGGAGCTGATCGTCGTCGGCATGCTGGCCATCGGGCTCGTGGGCGGCGCATTGAGCCACCTGGCCGGGCGCATCGAGTCGCGCGTGCTGCACGTCCGCGCCCCCCACTGACATCCAAGGAGTGAAGCGCATGGCGAACGCCGGCACGCTCGAAATCAGGAATCTCGGCAAGCACTATCGCGTCAAGGGCGAACCCATGGCGGTGCTCGACGACATCTCGCTGGTCATTCGGCCCGGCGAGTTCGTGAGCATCGTCGGCGCCAGCGGCTGCGGCAAGTCGACCTTGCTGCGCCTGGTCATCGGGCTGGAGGGCGACTATCGCGGCGAGATCCTGCTCGACGGCCAGCGCATCGACGGCACCAGCCTGGATCGCGGCATCGTGTTCCAGGAGCACCGGCTCTTCCCCTGGCTGACGGTGGAGGACAACGTCGCCGTCGGCGTGCTCAATGCGGCCGCCGGCCCGGGCGAGAAGCGCAAGTCGGTGCAGGAGCACATCGAGCTGGTGGGCCTGAAGGGCTTCGAGACGGCCTATCCGCACCAGCTGTCCGGCGGCATGTCGCAGCGCGTCGCCATCGCCCGCGCGCTGGTCGGCCGCCCCGAGGTGCTGCTGCTCGACGAGCCCTTCGGCGCGCTCGACGCCCTGACGCGCAGCAACCTGCAGCAGGAGCTGGAGTGCATCTGGCGTGCCGAAGGGATCACGGCGATTCTCGTCACGCACGATGTCGAAGAGGCGGTCGCGCTGGGCGACCGGGTGGTGGTGATGCAGCCGGGGCCCGGCCGGATCAAGCGGATCGTGGACGTGCCGCTGGCGCGCAGCCGCGACCGGGGCAGTCCGGCCTTCCTGGCCATCAAGGACGATGTGCTCGGGGAGTTCGTGACGCCGCCGCGCCTGGCGCTCGTCGAACGTCCGGGCGTGACGTTCGACGACTGGAGGTTTTCGACCTGAGGCTGCGCGCAGCCCGGGTGCAACCCGGGCTACCGGTCCACCATCGCGGCGGGGCAGCACGCGAAGTTGGTGACCGAGCGGTCACCTGCCAGGGCCGCCAGCGGCACGAACTCCAGGCGACGCCGCTCCCCGCGGAACAGCTTGATCAGCCGCCGGACCACCGGTTGCCGCATCGCCGGCGACCGCACGATCCGCAACCCGAACACGCCGTACCCGTGGGCAGCCACCGCCTCCGCCAGCTCTTGCGCCGAGCGATGGTCATGGCTCTCGAACACCATCGCCAGCCGCCGCCGCTCGATCCACGGCAGGTACTCCTCCAGGATGGTCCGCATGATCAGCGCATCCAGCCCCTCCACGTCGATCTTGATCAGCAGGCTGTCCGGCACGTCCAGCACGATGTCGCGCAGCGCCTGGGCGCACTCGCGGATCTTCACCGGCTGGGTCAGGTAGTTGGACGGGTCGTAGTGCGCATAGCCGTCCTTGCTCGCGAGCTGCGCATGGCTGTACTCGTTGTCCTCGCTGATGAACGCTCCGCCCAGGTTGCCGCGCGGGATGTACAGCGTCGCGTCGGCATCGGCCGCACCCAGGCCGATCTCGTGGATCGTGAAGTCGCTGCAGTTGAGCGACAGGTTGATGCGCAGCACGCCGCACACCAGCGGATTGGGCTCGACGCAGTCGATGCGCCGCACCAGCCCCGCCAGCTGCATCGACACCAGCCCGATGTTGGCGCCCAGGTCGATGAAGCGCTCGGGCAGCGCATGGGCCAGGTGCTTGAGCGCCTCGACCACGTCCTCGTCGTGCACCTCGCCCGCCAGCGGCAGGCGCGAGATCGCGTCGTTCGGCTTGACGAAGTAGTTCTGCTGCCAGTCGAACCAATGCCAGGCCTTCTTGCGCAGGTACTTGCGGAACAGTTGTCGCGAGGTCAGTGTCGCCAGCTCGTAGGACGCCATGTGGTGTGCTCGATGGAATGTGGGTTCAACGCGCGCGCCGCTCGCGCCACCACTGCTTGACACGCTTGCGCAACGGCGGCTTCCAGCCCTCCTGGGCCTTGATGCTCTCGACGAAGCCGCCCGGCAGGTCGGGCTGCGTGGGCACGTCGCGCCCCAGCACCTCGGACAGGAAGGCGGCCAGCGGCGCGGTGGTGATGTACTCGGTGCAGCGCCCGCCCACCGGGATGGCGGTGGGCACCGGCTCGAAGACCTCGAGCGCGCGAGTCACTTTCAGGCCCTCGGCGATGGCGAAGCACAGCGACTGGTTGCCCACGACGACGCGCGCCCGCACCAGGCGCTGCGCCAGGTCGAGGGCATTCGTCATCTGCACGTGCTCGACGCCGGCCAGCCCGCTGCTCTTCATGAACTCCTCGTACTCGTAGGGCAGCCCGACGAAACCGACCCGTCCCGCCGCCTGCAGCACGCGGTAGTTGATGCGGGTGTTGCAGAAGCGGGTCGTGTGGTTGACCAGCACGTCGAAGTCGCCGGCCACGCCGGGCGCCGGCTGCACCGCGAGCCAGGCGTCTTCCAGCGCGAAGGCCACGCCGAAGGCCTTGCGGTACCAGCCCTGGATCATGCCGGCCTTGAGATTGAGGTCGCCGCCGCGGAAGCGGTCGAGGTCGACGCTGTCGGACGGCAGCTCCGCCGCCTTGGCAAAGCGCAGGTGGCGGATGTAGGGCTGCGCCGCGATCAGCGGCTCGATGAAATCGAACAGCCCGCGGCTCACCATCCAGTCGCCGCCGGGGTGATAGACGTTGCCGTCCAGGCGCGCCGGCACCTCGGCCGGAATGAAGAAGTCGGCCGGCTCGCCGCGCTGCTCGGCCATGCGCTTGACCAGCGGCAGCGCGCACACGATGTCGCCGAGCCGGCCCGAGTGTCGGAAGGACAGGGTCATGTAGTCTCCTTGTCGCCGGTCGCGGGGAAGCGCGGCTCGATGCCGGCCTGGGCGAGTGCGCGCCGCAGTCCGCGCTGGGCGAAGCGCCAGCGCCAGCGCTTGAGCGGGCTCCTGGGCTCGTCCCACAGCAGAGCGGCATAGCGCCAGGCCGCGCGCTCGCGCCGCGCCTCCGTCCAGCCGGACGCCTGCGCCACGCCGACCAGGTACCGCAGCGCCTGTGCGTTGCCTTCGCGCACATGCTCGAAGCGCACGGCCGGATGGCGCTGCTCGAGCAGGCCGCGGTTGCGCCGCATCAGCTCGTGCTGCGAGTCGCCCATTTTCGCGAAGCTCGCGCTGCCCACGTGCGCGACGAACACGTCCTCGGCGATCACCTGCTCGAAGCCGGCGGCGCGCAGGCGCAGGCTGAAGTCGAAGTCCTCGTAGTAGCCCAGGCCGAAGGCGCGGTCGAGGCCGCCCAGCTGCTCCCACACCGATCGCCGCACCGCCACGCAGAAGAAGTCGGTGCGGTAGCTCGGCGTGAGCAGGCCGGTGGGCGCGCGCATCGCGGTCGCGCCGACGGCAGGCACCTTCGCCATCTCGAGCTCGGGCAGCGGCAGGCGCTGGCCGTTGCCGGCCTGGTTGGTCACCGGGCCGACCAGCGCGACGCTCGGCGGCAGCGATGCCAGCGTGCTCGCCAGTGCGGGCAGCGCGCCGGCAGGGAAGACGGTGTCGCTGTTGACCAGGCAGATCCACTCGCCGCTGGCCGCCGCCGCACCGGCATTCATGCCGCCGCCGAAGCCGAGGTTGCTCGCTTGCGGCAGGTACAGCGCATCGGATCGCAGCGCGGCCCATTCGCCACAGCGCTCGGCGGAGCCGTCGTCGGAAGCGTTGTCGACCAGGATGAGCTGCAGCCGCGGGTCCAGGCGCGCGCCCTCCAGGCTGGCCAGGCAGGGGCCGGTCGTGCTGGCGAAGCGCTTGAACGACAGCACCACCAGCGACACCAGCACGGGCAGGCGCGCGCTCACCACATTGCCTCCCAGCGCCGGCGCCAGCGCTTGATGCGGCGGCCCAGGCGCGACAGCGCCGTGCGCCGCCCCGGCGCGTCGAGCTCGAACTCCCAGTTCGACTGGTAGACCACGCCGAGGAACTGCTGCGCCAGCGTCGCCGGCGTCTCGCCCAGGCGCTGCAGGGCGAGCATCTGCCACTCGTGGTGATACACGCGGAACAGCGGCTCGATGGGCCGCAGCGCGATGCTTTGGTAGGCGAGCAGCGCCTCGCCGTACCAGCGCAGCTCGGTGGCGGCATGCTCGATGGCGTCCCACAGCGTCCAGCCGCGCGGCTGCAGGAAGCGCTGGTCGAGATCGGACCAGACCCGCGACGACCAGATGACCGGCGTGGGGCCGAAGTCGTAGTCGGGGCCGGTGCGTCCGAACAGGGTCTTGATGCGCTCGCTCTCGGCGCGGAACTGGCGCGGCAGCTCGGCGTGGCCGCGGTCCAGTGCCAGCTGCTGCAGCTCGCGCGACTGGTGCAGCACGGTGTAGGGCTGGCCGTCGGCGTCGACGAAGTCGGCCCGTGCGATGTCGCGCAGGAAGACGGTGTCGGCGTCGATGCACAGCAAGGTGTCGCAGCCCAGCAGCCGCCAGGCCTCCGCCTTGACCACCTGCTGCGAGCGGTAGCCCGGCGTCGCGCGCAAGCGTGCGAGCAGGTCGCGCGCGGCGGCTTGCGGGTGGCGCTGCACGATGTCTTCGTCGCTCACCAGCTCGAAGCGATGCGGGCCGAGCTGCTCGCGAAACAGCGGCAGGTCGTCCTTCGGTGCCGCCACGACCACCGGCAAGCCCTGCGGGTTGTGCGTGGCCAGGCTGTCCAGCAAGCGCTTCACGCGGCGCAGGTCGTCGCGGTAGGACTTGCACAGGAGCACCGGCTCAGCCACGGTCCACCGCCTCCAGGATGCGGCGCACCGCATCGGCCACCGTCACCGGCGGCACGGCGACGTCGGGCAGGGCGCCACGCTGCCAGCGCTCGATGGCGGATTCGAAGGCCGCGACGATGGCTGCCGCGTCGGTGCTCGGCGCGACGAAGCCGTCGTGGGCGCGCACCAGCGCGTCGAGCTGGGCGTTGCGGTGCGTCAGCGCCAGCACGGGCCGGCGGGCCCAGAAGTACTCGTACAGCTTGGACGGGATGTACTCGAGGCAGTCGCTCAGCTCGCCGTGCAGCATGAGCAGCACGTCGACCTGCTGCATGCGCTGCATCACGCGGGCGCGGCCCGACAGGCCGGTCTGCGGATCGAACTCCAGGCGGCCCATCGGGACCACCACGTCCTCAAGGCCCAGCGACTGCAGCGCCTGCTGCGCATCGGGGTCGAGCGTGCTGCCGTAGACCTCGAGCCGCACGAGCTGCCGCAGCTCGGGACGTGCGCCCAGCAGGGCCGCGAGCGCGCGCAGCGCAGGTGCCAGGCTGCGCGTCGGCGACAGCGATCCGAAGTGCCCGAACACGCACTGCGCGCCGCGACGGTACTCGGTGCGCACCACCGGCGGCTCGGCGCCGGGCAGCACCACGATGCCGCGCCCGTCAAGCTCGGGATGGCGTCGCCGTACCGCGTCGAGCGCGCCGTCGGTGAACCACCAAGCGAGGTCGGCATGCCGGCAGATGTGCCCCTCGAGCCGGGCCAGGAAGCGCTCGTGCCGGTTGCGCGGCGCGAGCCCCGGCATGACCAGCGGGTCGTGGACCTCGGCGATCCAGCGGCAGCCGGTCAGGCGCTTGAGCCAGTGGCCGGCCAGATGGGCCGAGAACACGCCGCCGCTGGTATAGACCAGTTCGATGTCGCCGCGCCGGATCAGGCGCAGCCCGCGAAAGGTGGCCGGCAGCGCCCACGACCACTGGCTGCGCACGCCGCCCAGCAGCCGCTCGATGGCGATGAAGGGCGCCAGCAGCACGCTGGCCAGCACGGTGGCGACGCGATAGGCGATCCCGCGGCCCCAGCGCCGCAGCAGCACATGGCGCAGGTCGAAGCGCATGCCCCCGGGGCCCCAGGGCAGCAGCTGCTCGTGCGTCACGGTGGCGTCGGGCCGTCCCATCACGCTGCTCAGCACCACCGGCTCGATGCCGGCCGCGACCAGGTGCGGGATCTTGTCGGTGATGGTGAGGCTCTCGGCGCGCCCGTCCACGTTGAAGGCATGCGAGAGGATCAGCCAGCGGCGGACCGTCATGTCCTCGCTTTGGGCACCCGGCCCATGAGGTAGAACTCGTCGTTGGGACGCAGCGAGATGGTGTTGGCCACGCGATTGGACAGGCCGAACAGCGCGGTGATGCCGGCGATGTCCCAGGCGTCGTCGTCGCTGAAGCCGTGCTGGCGCAGCGCCGCGTAGTCGGCTTCGCCCACCGTCGCGGAATCGAGGCAGACCTTCATCGCGAAGTCGAGCATGGCCTTCTGGCGCGGCGTGATGTCGGCCTTGTGGTGGTTGACCGCGACCTGGTCGGCGATGAGCGGGTTCTTCTCGTAGATGCGCAGGATGGCGCCGTGCGCCACCACGCAGTACAGGCAGTGGTTGGCGCCGCTGGTGGCGACGATGATCATCTCCTTCTCGCCCTTGGTGAGGCCCGACTCGCGCAGCAGCAGCGCGTCGTGGTAGGCGAAGAAGGCGCGGAACTCGTCGGGGCGATGGGCCAGCGCGAGGAACACGTTGGGAACGAAGCCGGCCTTGTCCTGGACCTCGAGGATGCGCTGGCGCACGTCCTCGGGCAGCTTTGTCAGCTCGGGCACGGGAAAACGGCTGGGCGGCGGCGGCGTGGTCATGGTTCAGCTCCTGAATTGCAACGCGTGCAGCCGAGCGTACAGCCCGCCATGGGCCAGCAGCTCGGCATGGCTGCCCTGCTCGATCACGCGGCCGTTCTCGAGCGCGACGATGCGGTGGGCACGCTCGATGGTGGACAGGCGGTGCGCGATGACCAGGCTGGTGCGGCCCTGCATCAGCCGCTCCAGCGCCTGCTGGACCAGGCGCTCGGACTCGGAGTCGAGCGCGGAGGTGGCCTCGTCGAGGATCAGGATGGGCGCGTCCTTGTAGATGGCGCGGGCGATCGCCAGGCGCTGGCGCTGCCCGCCCGAGAGCTGGCTGCCGTTGTGGCCGATCAGCGAGTCCAGGCCGTGCGGCAGGCCCTCGGCGAAGTCCAGCAGGTTGGCCGCTGCCAGTGCGTCGCGCACGCGCGCCATGTCGACCTCGGCGCCGAGGGCGACATTGGCGCTGACCGTGTCGTTGAAGAGCACGACGTCCTGGCTCACCAGGGCGAACTGGCGGCGCAGGGCATGCACGTCCCACTGCGGGAGCGGCGTGCCGTCGAGCATCAGCACGCCGCTGCTCGGTTCGAGAAAGCGCGGCAGCAGGTTGACCAGGGTGGACTTGCCTGCGCCCGAGGGGCCCACCAGCGCCACCGTCTCGCCGGCCCGCAGCGCCAGGGTCACGCCGTCCAGGGCGGGCGGCTGGTCGCCGCGGTACTGCAGAGTGACCTCGCGCAGCTCCACATGGCCGGTGGCGCGGCCCGGGTCGTGCTGTCCGCCGGTCTCGGACGGCGTCTCGTCGATCAGGCCGACGCCACGCTCCAGGGAGGCCAGGCCGCGCGTCACCGGTCCGGCGACGTCCGACAGGTGCTTGATCGGCGCGATGAGCAGCAGCATGGTGGTGACGAAGGCGACGAAGCCGCCGACCGTGGTGCCGCTCGCGCTGCTCTGCCACATCGCGAGCACGACCACCGCACTCAAGGCGGCGGCCGCCAGCACCTGGGTGATCGGCGTCATCATCGATTGCGACACCACCACCTTGAGCACGAGCCGGCGCAGGCGCTGGCTGGCCTCGGCGAAGCGTGCCGCCTCGACGCGCTGCGCGCCGTGCAGCCGCACGATGCGCCAGGCCAGCGTGTTCTCCTCGACCACATAGGCCAGGTCGTCGGTGGTCTGCTGCCCGGCCACGGCCAGGCGGTGCAGGCGCTTGGCGAGCACCCGCATGATGAGCGCGACGGCCGGGAAGAGCACGGCGACGATCAGCGTCAGCTGCCAGTTGAGCCACAGCAGGTAGATCAGCAGCGCGACCGCGGTGAGCGAGTCGCGCACCAGCGTCAGCAGCGACGACGACAGCTGGATCGCGCCGTTGTGCACCTCGTAGACCAGCGTGTTGGTCAGGCTGCTCGCCGAATGGCGGGTGAACATCAGGGGCTGGGCGTCGAGCAGGCGGGCGAACATCGCGCTGCGCATGGCCTCGACCGAGCGGTTGGCGGACCAGGCGAGCCCGTATTGCGCGACGAAGCCCGCGACGCCCCGGATGGCGAACAGGCCGATGATGGCGACGGGCACCATCCACAGCTCGAAGCGGTTGGCGCGAAAGCCCTTGTCGAGCAGCGCCCGCAGCAGCTGCGGCACCAGCGGCTCGGTGGCGGCGGCGATGATGGAGCCGACGATGGCCAGCACGAAGCCCCAGTGGCTGCCGCGGAAGAAGGGCGCCATGCGCGCCAGGCGCGCCTTCAGCGGCCGCACGGGAGTTGTCATGGGGCGGCATTATCCCGTGGGCCACTGCCTACAATGCGTCGCCCATGCCTGACCTGAACCTCTCGGTCATCCTCATCACGCGCAACGAGGCGCACCACATCGCCGACTGCCTGCGCTCGGTGGCGTTTGCCGACGAGTGGATCGTCGTCGACTCCAACAGCAGCGACGCCACGCGAGAGATCGCCGAGCGCATGGGTGCCAGGGTCGTGCAGACCGACGACTGGCCCGGGTTCGGCGCGCAGAAGAACCGTGCGCTGGCGCTGGCCCGGGGCCGCTGGGTGTTCAGCATCGACGCCGACGAGCAGGTGACCGATGAGCTCGCCGTCAGCATCCGCAAGGTCGTCGAGGCGGACACATCCGGACAAGAAGCACACGCTTCCTCGCAGGCAGTGCCGTCCGGCGCGGTAGGCTACGAGTTGTCGCGCCTGTCGAGCTTCTGCGGCCAATGGATGCGGCACGGGGACTGGTACCCCGATCGGGTGCTGCGGCTGTTTCGCCGCGGCGCCGGCCGCTTCTCCGACGACCTGGTGCACGAGCGGCTCATCGTGGAGGGGCCGGTCGCGCGCCTGGAGGGCGAATTGCTGCACGACAGCATGCCCACGCTGGACGACGCGATCGCCAAGATGAACCGCTATTCGGCCGGTCGCGCGCTCGACAAGGTGCGCGCCGGCAAGCGCGGCGGCCTGGGCGCCGCGCTGTCGCACGGCGTGTGGGCGTTCGTGCGCTGCTACCTGCTGCGACGGGGCTTTCTGGACGGCCGGCTGGGCTTCGTGCTCGCGGTCTACGTGGCCGAGGGAACGTACTACCGCTACCTCAAGATGGGCCTGCTGGCGCGCTCCGGCGCAATGAACCAACCGGCCAAAACGGAGTCATGAGCACACATGCTGAAACGACGACACTTCTCTGCCGCCGCAAGCACGCTGTTTTGCGTCCCCGCCTGGGCCCAGTTCCGCGTCGAGATCTCCGGCGTGGGCGCCACGCAGGTCCCGATCGCGATCGCCAAGTTCCGTGACGAGGACCGCGCCGGCCAGGCCGTCTCGGCCATCGTGCGGGCCGACCTTGAGCGCAGCGGCCTGTTCCGCATCATCGATGCGCCCGGCGTGATGGACGAAACCGCGCAGCCGGTGATGACCGAATGGCGCGCGCGTGCGACTGACGCACTGGCCGGCGGCTCGGTGATGCGCCTGGCCGACGGCCGCTTCGACGTGCGCTTCAAGCTCTGGGACGTGGTCAAGGGGGCCGAGCTCGGCGGCCAGAGCCATGCGGTCGACCCGGCCGACCTGCGCCTGGCGGCGCACCGCATCGCCGACTTCATCCACGAGAAGCTCACCGGCGAGAAGGGCGTGTTCTCGACCCGCATCGCCTACGTCACCAAGACCGGCAAGCAGTTCTCGCTGCGGGTGGCCGATGCCGACGGCGAGGGCGGCCAGGCGGCGCTCAACAGCGGCGAGCCCATCATCTCGCCGGCCTGGTCGCCCGACGGCCGCGAACTCGCCTACGTGTCCTTCGAAAGCCAGAAGGCGGTGGTCTACACACAGGAAGTCGCCTCCGGCAAGCGCCGGGCGATCGCCAACTTCCGCGGCTCCAACAGCGCCCCCGCCTGGTCGCCCGACGGCCAGACCATGGCGCTCACCCTGTCGCGCGAAGGCGGCTCGCAGCTGTACTCGATGAGCCGCAGCGGCGAGAACGTGAAGCGCCTGACCACCACCTCGGCGATCGACACCGAGCCCGCCTTCTCGCCCGACGGCAAGACCCTCTACTTCGTGAGCGACCGCGGCGGCAGTCCGCAGGTCTACCGCATGCCGGTCGGCGGCGGCGGCGCCGAGCGCGTGACCTTCTCCGGCAGCTACAACATCAGCCCCGCGATCAGCCCCGACGGGCGCACCATGGCCTACATCTCGCGCCAGGGCAACCAGTTCCGGCTCTACACCATGGACCTCTCCGGAGGCGGCTCGCCGCAGGCGCTCACCGACACCAGCGACGACGAGAGCCCGAGCTTCGCGCCCAACGGCCGGCTCATCATCTACGCCACCCGCGCCGGCGGCCGTGACGTATTGATGACCACCACGCTGGATGGGAAAATCAAGGCCCGCCTGGTCTCCACCACGGCGGACGTGCGCGAACCGGTGTGGGGCCCGTATGGGCGTTGATGTGTCGTTGGGTCGCGAGGCCTGCAGAAAACTGAGGAAACGGATATGAAAGCAATGCGTGTCGTCCCCCAAACCCTGGCCGCCGTCGCCGTCGCGGTCCTGCTTGCAGGCTGCGGCTCGAGCGTGAAGCTCGACGACAAGCAGGCGCCCGTCGAAACCCGCACGCCGTCGGCCGGCGGCCCGAACGCGAACGCCGGCGGCACGCCGCAATCGCAGGTCGCGAGCATCGACCTCACCAAGAACGCTGCGGCTGCGCAGGGCAACCTGGCGCGCGTCGTCTACTTCGACTTCGACAGCTTCGTCGTCAAGGACGAGTTCCGTCCGACCGTCGAGGCCCATGCCAAGCTGCTCCAGGCCGATCGCAAGAAGAAGATCTCGATCGAGGGCCACACCGACGAGCGCGGCGGGCGCGAGTACAACCTCGCGCTGGGCCAGAAGCGCGCCGAGGCGGTCGCCAAGTCGCTCGCGCTGCTGGGCGCCCAGGACACCCAGCTCGAGGCCGTCAGCTTCGGCAAGGAGCGTCCGGCGGTGCAGGGCAGCGATGAAGCCGCCTGGGCGAAGAACCGCCGCGCCGAGCTCGTCAACCACTGAAGACCCGCATCATGAACCTGCGTTGGCTGGGCGCCGCCTCGATGGCGTGCGCCTTGTTCGCTCCCGCCGCCCAGGCGGGCATCTTCGACGACGACGAGGCGCGCAAGGCCATCCTCGACCTGCGCCAGAAGCTCGAGCAGAGCAACGAGGCGCAGCGTGCGCGCCAGGCCGAGCTCAATGCGCAGATGGCCGACCAGCTCAGCCAGCTCAAGAAGAGCCTGCTCGACCTGAATGCGCAGCTCGAGATCCTGCGCGCCGACAACGCCCGCCTGCGCGGCCAGGACGAGCAGACCACGCGCGACGTGGCCGAGCTGCAGCGCAAGGTCAAGGACATGCAGCAAGGCGTCGACGACCGCATCCGCAGGTTCGAGCCGCAGAAGGTCACGCTGGACGGCCGCGAGTTCATGGCCGACCCCGACGAGAAGCGCCTGTACGACGACGCCATGACGGTGTTCCGCAAGGGCGACTTTCCGGGTGCCGCGGCGGCCCTGGGCGCGTTCCAGAAGCGCTATCCGGGCAGCGGCTTCAACGAGTCGGTGCTGTTCTGGCTGGGCAATGCGCAGTACGGCAAGCGCGACTACAAGGAGGCCATCAACTCCTTCCGGCTGCTGGTCAACAACTACCCCGACGGCGCCCGCGCGCCGGAGGCGCTGCTGTCGATCGCCAACTGCCAGGTCGAGCTCAAGGACGGCAAGTCCGCGCGCCGCACCATCGACGAGCTGATCAAGCACTACCCGAAGTCCGAAGCGGCGCAGGCGGGCCGCGAGCGACTGGCCTCGCTCAAGTAGGCGCGCCGGCCGCGCGCGCCATGGTCCTCGACGAGGCCCCCGATCTGGAGCGCCGCTTCGGCGGCCTGCGGCGCCTCTACGGCGACGCGGGCTACGAGCGGCTGCGCAACGCGCGCATCGGCGTCGTGGGCCTGGGCGGGGTGGGTTCGTGGAGCGCCGAGGCGCTCGCGCGCAGCGGCGTGGCGCAGCTGTCGCTGTTCGACCTGGACCATGTCGCCGAGTCCAACATCAATCGCCAGGTGCAGGCCGTGAGCGCCACGCTGGGCCAGGCCAAGGCGCAGGCGCTGCGGGAACGCATCGCCGGCATTCATCCGGGATGCGTCGTCCATTCGATCGAGGAGTTCGTCGACGACACCAACTGGCCGAGGCTGCTGGCACACCCGGTCGACGTGCTGATCGACGCCTGCGACCAGGTCCGCGCCAAGGCGGCCATGGCGGCATGGTCGCTGGCGAGCGGCGTGCCGCTGATCAGCGTCGGCGCGGCCGGCGGCAAGCGGCGGGCGCAGGCGGTGGAGGTCGACGACCTCGCGGCGGCCACTCACGACCCGCTGCTCGCCTCGCTGCGCCAGCGCCTGCGCAAGCAGCACGGCGCCGCGCGGCAGGGGCGCATCGGCGTGGCCTGCGTGTTCTCGCGCGAGTCGGTGACGGCGCCGGCGGGCGCCGATGCGTGCGATGTCGACGGCAACCTGAACTGCCACGGCTATGGCTCGAGCGTCGCGGTGACGGCGACCTTCGGCATGGTCGCCGCAAGCGCTGCGATCGACGCGCTATTGCGCATCAAGGTCCCCGCGAGGGCGGCCACAAAAACGACGCTATAATCGTGGGCTTGCTGGGTCGTTAGCTCAGTCGGTAGAGCAGCGGACTTTTAATCCGTTGGTCGCAGGTTCGAATCCTGCACGACCCACCACGGGACCGACGAGCAAAAATTCGACGCTCCAGCAGGTGAAGTCGCCGATCAAGTCGGTGATAATCCGAGACCAGATTCTCGGGCTCTTAGCTCAGTTGGTAGAGCAGCGGACTCTTAATCCGTTGGTCGTAGGTTCGAATCCTACAGGGCCCACCAATAGACACGAAGGCTAGCCGGTTTGCGCCGACTAGCCTTCGCTGCGTTGGACTCGGCCATGGCCATTCCTTTGCATCACGAGGACCCACGGATCGTCGAATGGCGGCGGCACCGGGTCTCCCCGAAGCTTGCGCAAAGGCCGTCGTGCCTGCTCGGGGCTCACGCGCCGCCAGCCTGGAGCACGTGCGCCAGATAGGACGCTGTCCGACTGCCCTGGGCCCCGGCGACGTCGGCGGGCGTACCGGCTGCCACCACGCGGCCCCCTTCGTCACCCGCGTCGGGGCCCATGTCGATGACCCAGTCGCTCTCGGCCACCACGCGCATCTCGTGCTCGACCACGACCACCGTGTTGCCCGCGTCGACGAGGCCCTGCAACTGCGCCATCAGCTTGTCGACATCCGCCGCATGCAGGCCGGTGGTCGGCTCGTCGAGCACGTAGAGCGTGCTGCCGCGCTGCATGCGCTGCAGCTCGGTGACAAGCTTGATGCGCTGCGCCTCGCCGCCCGACAGCTCGGTGGCAGGTTGCCCGAGCCGCAGATAACCGAGCCCGATCTCCTGAAGCAGCTTGAGCGGCCGCTGCACGGCGGCCTCGTCGGCAAGGAAATCGAAGGCTTCGTTCACCGTCATGCCGAGCAGCTCGGCGATGTTTTTGTCGCGCCAGGTGATCCGCAACGTCTGCTCGTTGTAGCGCGCACCGTGGCAGGTCGGGCAGGGTGCATAGACGCTGGGCATGAAGAGCAGCTCCACGCTCACGAAGCCTTCGCCTTCGCAGGTCTCGCAACGGCCCTTGGCCACGTTGAACGAGAACCGCCCCGCGTCGTAGCGGTGCGAGCGCGCTGCCTTGGTCGAGGCGAACAGCTTGCGCACGTGATCGAAGAGCCCGGTATAGGTGGCGAGGTTGGAGCGCGGCGTGCGGCCGATCGGTTTCTGGTCCACCTGTACCAGCCGCTTGACCGCCTCCATGCCTCCCGCAATGTGGCCCGCGGTCGTGCCGGGCGTCGCGGCCTCGAGCTCGTCGACCTCGTCCTCGGGTGGTGGCGCCTCGTGTCCGAGCTGCGCCGCCACCAGCTCGACGAGGGCCTGGCTCGCAAGGCTCGACTTGCCCGAGCCGGACACGCCCGTGACCGCGGTGAGCACGCCCAGCGGGAATTGCGCATCGACGCCGCGAAGGTTGTTGCGGCTGACGCCCACGAGCTTCAGCCAGCCGGCCGGCGAGCGCGGCGGGTCCTTGCGGCGTGCCGTCGGGGCGAACAGATAGCGTGCGGTCCGGGAGGCTTCCACGTCGCGAAGTCCGTCGGGCGGGCCGCTGTAGAGCACATGCCCGCCTTGCTCGCCCGCGTCGGGACCGACGTCGACGATCCAGTCTGCATGGCGCATCACTTCGAGGTCATGCTCGACGACGAAGATCGAATTGCCCGTGTGCTTCAGATGATCGAGCGCCACCCGCAGCGCTTCTCCATCGGCCGGATGCAACCCGGCCGATGGCTCGTCCAGCACGTACACGACGCCGAACAGGTTCGAGCGGATCTGGGTCGCGAGGCGCAGCCGCTGCAATTCGCCGGGCGAAAGGGTGGGCGTGCTGCGGTCCAGGGACAGGTAGCCGAGCCCCAGCGCGGTCAGCGTGTCCACCCGCTCGACGACATCGTGGGCGATGCGTTGCGCCGCGATCCGCTTTTCCTCGGACAGATTGGGCGTGCGGCGCACGTCAGGTGCGCCCTGATGCGCGGAACCGCCGACCGCGACACGGCGCTCGGTGTCCTTGCGCGAGGCCGCCCGGCTCAGGGTCGCGCGACCTTCCTGCGCGAGCAGCTTTCCTTCGGCGGCGGGCGCCAGCACCTGCGCGACCTGCGCGAGCGGCATGTGCGAGATCTCGCCGATGTCGCAGCCGGCGAAGGTGACCGCCAGCGCCTCGCGCTTGAGCCGCTTGCCGTGGCAGGCCGGGCACACGGCTCCCACCATGAAGCGCGACACGCGCTTCTTCATCATGGGACTGTGCGTGGTGGCGAAGGTGTGCAGCACGTACTTCCTGGCGCCCGTGAACGTGCCCTGGTAGCTGGGCTCCATCTTGCGGCGCAGCGCAGCGCGTGTCTCGGCGGGCGTGAAGCCGGCGTACACCGGCACGGTGGGCTGCTCTTCGGTGAAGAGGATCCAGTCGCGCTCCTTCCTGGACAGGTCGCGCCAGGGCTTGTCGACGTCGTAGCCCAGCGTCACGAGGATGTCGCGCAGGTTCTGCCCGTGCCATGCAGGCGGCCACGCCGCGATCGCCCGTTCGCGGATGCTGAGCGAGTCGTCGGGCACCATCGACTGCTCGGTGACTTCGTACACGCGGCCGAGACCGTGGCAGGCGGGGCATGCACCCTGGGGCGTGTTCGGCGAGAAATCTTCCGCGTACAGCATCGGCTGCCGGGGCGGGTAGTTCCCGGCGCGCGAATACAGCATGCGCAGCAGGTTGGCGATCGTCGTGACGCTGCCCACCGACGACCGCGTGCTGGGGGCTCCGCGCTGCTGCTGCAGCGCCACCGCCGGCGGAAGGCCGTCGATCGAATCGACCTCCGGCACGCCCACCTGGTCGATGAGGCGGCGCGCGTAAGGCGCCACCGATTCGAAGTAGCGCCGCTGCGCCTCGGCATAGAGCGTGCCGAAGGCGAGAGACGACTTTCCCGAGCCGGACACACCGCTGAACACGACGAGCGCGTCGCGCGGGATGTCGACGTCGACGTTCTTCAGGTTGTGCTCGCGGGCCCCCCGCACGCGCACGAACCTCGTGACCGCGTGGTCTTGCGTCGCTTCATAGGTCTGGGGCTGGTCTCTGCGCATGACACCGCGCAGCAATCGACGTGCCGCAGAAGTCGTCGCGGTTTCAAGGCGTTCACAACCGCGACAGTCGCGACAGGCTACTCGTCCGACGTACCGAGCTTCACTTTCTCCTTGCGGCTCCGCGCAGGACATCGGCTTCGATGTCCCAACGCACGCGCTTTGAAGCGGCAATGACCTTGGCGTATGAGTCGGTGCCGACGGATGAGACTTGCATGACGGGCTCCTTGGGGAAAGCAGGAGCGCATTCTTCGCGGCCGGCCCCCGGCCGGCCAAGGCCGCGTGTCCGTCAAATCTGTCCAAGGCTCCGGATTTGAACCGGCCGGCGGGGTGCGGCTGCACTCCCGGGTCGGAAAGATCGTTTCATAAAACGTTTCATCATTGGTGATACAAAACTCACGGAGACACTCGTATACTTTGGTCGATTTTCAATGAAATGATCGTTTCATCTTGGCAATCGATCTCGTCCCCATCCTGCGCACCAAGGGCCGCCAGCGGGCCGGTGACATCGTCAACCTTCTCGGAATCAGCCGCCCCACCTTGAGCCGGGCGGTCAAGGGCGCCGGTGATCGGGTCGTGTCCCGCGGGAATGCCCGGCGCGTGAGCTATGCGGCTCGAAGGCCGCTGCGCGGCTCGATGGCGCCGCTCCCTCTGTACCGGCTGGACGCTTCGGGCATCCCTCGCGAGATCGCCCGTCTGGACCTCACCCACCCGAATGGGAGCGCTGTGGAGTTCCTGGAGGATTTCGGGTGGCCCCTGGACGACGAGATGCGAGATGGCTGGTTCGACGGGCTGCCGTACACCATCCAGGACATGCGCCCACAGGGTTTCCTGGGCCGCAGCTTCGCGCGCCGGCACGCTGCGCTGCTGCAGGTCAGCGAGGATCCCACCACCTGGTCCGACGACGATGCGCTGCAGGCCCTGACGCTGCTGGGCATGGACGGCCCGGGCGACCTCATCGTCGGCGAAAGTGCCTGTCGCCTGTGGCTCGAACAGGTGCGGCTGGTTCGCACCGGAGCGGGCCCCGACGGCTTGCGCGAGAGCGAGATCGAGGAGGCCTATCCGCGCCTGGCCGCCATTGCGATGGGGATGGGCGTGGCCGGCTCGTCGGCCGGAGGCGAGTTCCCGAAGTTCACGGCCTTGCGCCAGCCGGCGAAAGGCCCGGCGCAGCATGTGCTCGTGAAGTTCTCGGGCTCGGACGATTCCCCGGGCACCCAGCGCTGGGCCGACCTCCTGGTCTGCGAACACCTGGCGGGCCGTGTGCTGCGGGAGCACCTGCAGACGGATGCCGCCGTGTCGCGCATCTACCGCCTCGATGGCCGCACCTTTCTCGAGGTCGATCGCTTCGATCGGCACGGCATTCTCGGCAGGTCCGGCCTCACATCCTGGATGTCCTTGAACGCGGCGTTCTTCGGGATGACGGGGCGCGCGTGGAGCGAGGCGGTGCGGCAGCTCGCCCACCACGGTTGGCTGGACCCGGACGACGTCGCGCGCATCGACCGCCTGTGGTTCTTCGGCCAGCTGATCGCCAACACCGACATGCATGACGGCAACCTGTCGTTCCAGCCCAGGCCGCTGAAGGCCGGGGCCGGACTGCGCGTGGCGCCGGCCTACGACATGCTGCCGATGCTCTATGCGCCGGTGCGCGGCGTCGAGTTGCCCGAGCGCGCCTACGAACCCAGGATGGCGCTGCCGGCGCACATGGGCGCCTGGCGGCAGGCTTGCGCGGCCGCCATCACGTTCTGGGCCTTGTGCGCCGGCGACAAGCGGATCAGTGCGGCATTCCGCAACGTGTGTTCCGCCAACGCCGAGACCCTGCGCAGGCTCGCGGGCTGAGAACTTTCGCGATGCAGACGGGTCTGTGGGACAGGACCCTCACTCCTGAAAGTCAGACTCATGGACAAGAAGCTGCATCTCCTCGATTCGTTCGCCGCGCGTGGGCCCGACGGACAAGTGCACAAGGTGTGCTGCTACGAGCACATGGTGCGCGACGCATCACTGCCGCCCGACATGGACCGCTGGGAATCCACCGGGCTCGCGGAATACCGGCTCGCGGATGGCAGTCGCGTCGAGATGCTGTCCGACGGCTCCTTCCGCAAGATCGAGTCGCGCGTTCCTGCGTGAGGGACAGTCCTACCAGCGACACCCCTTGTCGCTGACGGCGTCGCCCGCCAGCGGCACGACAGCGAGCAGGCCCTTGTCGCTGTGCGCGGTCCGGCAATCGGGCCGCGCCGACTTTTCGATGCCCTCGGTGAGCCTGGACTTGCGCTCGGGGGGCGCGGGCAGCAGCGGCAGGAGGCCGCGCGGGCCGCTGCCCGAGAAGTCGCTGCCGCGCGAGCGCGGCAGCGTGAGGTCCAGGCGCGGGGCGCTCGCCGGCGGCGCGGACGCTGCAGGCGCGGCGACGCGCGCATCGGGCGTGCCTTTCGCTTCGGGCAGGCCGGCCTCGCCGCGACTCGGTTCGGGCGTAACCACGGGTGGGGCGCGGGATGGCTCCAGCGCGGGCCGCGGTTGCGGCGCGGCAGGCGTCTCGGCCACGGGCTGAGGCTGCGTCTCGACGGGAAGTGTCGGGGCGGGCGCAGGCGGCTTGCTGACTTCCACCGGCGCGGGTGGTGGCTGCTCGACCGGCACCGCCACGGGGGGTTCCGTCGCCGGCGTCGGCGCTCCTTGCACCGGTGCCGGTGGGGCCGGCTCCACGGCGGGCGGCGCGGGCGCGGTGACGGGCGCCGGCACGGGCGCCGCAACGAGCGGTTCGACTGGACGCGCCGGCTCGCGCTCGATCGGCGGTGCGGGCTCGATGGGCGGTGCGGGAGCCGGCGGCATCGGCTCGGGAATCTTCACTTCGGGTGGCGGCAAGGGCGGCAGATCGGCCCGCGGCGGTGGCACGGTGATGAGCGGCGGCGCGGGCGGCACGCGCGCCTCGGGTGCAGGGGAAGGGGGCGGGCGCGGCGCCGGGGCCGGTCGTCGCGGCGACGCGGCGGGTTCCCGGGTCGATTCGACCGGCCGCTCGGGCTCTCGGCGCGCCATGTGAACTTCGAGTGGAGACGACCGCCTCGAGTCGCGCTCCACGCCCTGCAGCCTGACATCGACCGGCGGCCCACCGCTGTGTCCGGGACGCGGCTCCTCGCCCGGTCGCGTGCCGACGATCGCGATCGCGAGCACGTGAAGCAGGGCGGCCAGCAGCAGGCACTGGAACAAGGACGCGGGCCGGTCCGATTCCCGCGGCCAATGTGCGTGTGCGAAGCGACGGTGCATGGTCACGCAGCGGAGGACGAAGCACGCCACATCGCGTGAGGATCGCAGATTTGAACGGCAGCGAAAGAGCCGTGCTCCTATCGCTTCGGTGGCTGGCGGTGGGCCGGCTGCGCCAGGACGCGCAGTGCGGCCTCGATGAACGGATCCGCATCCGGACCCGAGCGCGTGACATCGACCAGCACGCCAGGCCGGAATGCCTCGCGCGGCGTTCCGTCGACGTGATGGAGGCGTTCGGTCGGCAGGTTCAGTCCGATTCCGGTGTGCGGCAGCACGATGTGGTCGGTGGCGCCCAGGAGACCGGCCATCGCCGTGCCGACGACCGTTCCCGACCGGGTCGCATCGAAGCCGATCGCAAGCCCTTCGCCCATGCTGCCGGTCCAATGTCCGACCAGCACCGCCACCGGCCGCCGGTAGGCGGAGGACCCTCGCGGCGAGACAAGCTCGAGCCAGCTGCGCCGAATGCCCGTGTCGCGCTCCTCCGATGGCAGCACATGCCGCTGGTACGGCAGATCGCGGGTGACGAATCGACCGAGGATGCCTCTGGCCACGACGGAGTTGCCGCCGCTCGGCGTGTTGCGCAGGTCGATGATCAACGCGCGGGTGTCGCCCAGGTCATCGAGGGCGCGGTCGAACGCCTGGATCGTCGCGTCGTCACCCAGCGAGTCGTTGACGCGCACGTAGCCGATGCGGGCAGCGAGGCGTGAATGGCTGACCGGTGCCGCGTTGCGCACGCCGAACTGATCCGGCGCGCTCAGGTCGATGGTGCGAATCAGGTTGCCACGCCGCAGTTGCATGGGACGACCGACACCGTGACGTCCGGCAAGCACGGCCCGCAAGGCCCAGTCTCGTGCCGCTGCCACCGAATGAGGGTAGGAGCGACCGAGCCTCGCCTCGACGGCATCGGCGATCGGCGTGCCGGCCATGCTCAGCACGACATCGCCCGGTCGAACGCCGGCCCTCTGCGCATCCGAGTCGGCTCGCACGTCGGTGATGGTGGCCTCGCCGCGGCGCCACTCCGCCCAGAGATCAGTCCCCGACGGGACGAGGCGAGGTGAGTCCGCCAGGTTCACGTTCAGTTGGGCATGCGGGTCGTACAGCTCGTCCAGCACATGCTCCAGCAGGGCGACCAGGCCGTCGCGCGTGGATACCCGCTGGAGATCGTCGGCATAGAGCCTTGGCACGTCCGCCCAAGACGTTGCCTTGGCATCGAAGTAGGCATAGCGGTCGCTCGCGGCACGCCATGCCGTGTCGAAGTCCTGCCTGAGCTCGTCGTGGGTCTGGGCGCTCAGCAACGCCGGGACCGCAACGCCGATGATCAGAAGGAGGGTTCGCAATGGTCGTCGCACGGGTCAGGTCTTTCCCTGTCGCTGCATGATCGCGTGGTTCGCTCCGTCCAGCAGGGGTCTTGCCATGACCGACTCGATCAACGCGTTCATCCTCAGCCTCGATGGCCAAGAGCCACCGCCGTCCGCGACCGCCATGCTGCGCGCCGTCTGGCACGGCCTGCGCGGTGATTGGGACACCGCCCACGAGCTCGCCCAGGCGCAGGACGACGCAGAAGGCGCGTGGGTCCATGCCTGGCTGCATCGTATCGAAGGCGACCCGGAGAACGCCGCGTATTGGTATCGACGCGCAGGTCAGCCACCGGGCGGTGGCGCGACGCGCGAGGAAGGGATCGAGATCGCGCGGGGGTTGATGCGATCGGGGACACGGGAGTGACTTGAAGCGTTGCTGGCTTTGGGCGGGCGGGGAGGGATGACTGCAACGCAGCGATTGCTGCCGCTGGCCATCGAAGAGCGTACTCACGTTGACTGGCAGCAAGCAGTCGCTCAGCGTCGTGAGCACGGCCGCGTCGGCGTGACTTGAACCAGGCGCATGCCTTCGCCAACACCAAACCACCAGTGCTCGGTCCCAAGGATCACGAACAGCAGGCAACGATGAAGCGTGCGGCACAGCTTGCGCCACTCGCGTCGGTCCAGCCCGGACGGTTGCGGGTCGACTTCAGGGTGCGTGTGCCAGTCGCCCAGATAGTCCAGCCGGCCGCCGCTGAGTCTCCAGCCGCGCATCGCGCGGGCCTGATGCGATGGATCCGAGCGCACAAAGCCATAGCGGCTGCGTCGGTCGAGCGCGGCCGGTGCGGTTGCTGCGACGACATGCAAGTGTTCGCCGCGGCGATAGCCCAGCAGCACGCCGCCGGCCTCTTCGGCCGCGTTGCCGACCTGGCGGTAGGCCTCGAGCCGACGCAGCACGTCGTCTTCGATTAGGACGCGGGCATCCGACCCGGCCAACGGGTGTTCAAGCAACATCGCTGCCAGCGCCACAGGCGGGGCAGCCCTCCAACCGGGCTGCGTCCTGGCTCTTGACCTTGCGGGCCTTTACCCGCGCCGTCAATCGTGTTCGAAACCGCGGGCTCGGATCGCCGCCGTTCTGCAGCCAGTCCCCGATCACCTCGAGGGCCAGCGCAGCTGCGGCCATCGGCGCGCTGACGGCATAAGGGGTGAAAGCGCGGCAGCCGATGAGCCGGCGTTCCGCAGGAGCCTCCAGGACTGGGAAACG
>DASUZE010000099.1:0-43516 GCA_036377015.1 Piscinibacter sp.
CCCGGGCTACCCGTAGCCCGGGTGCAACCCGGGGTCGTCCATCCGTTCATGGCGCCGCCGGCACGCTGATCGACACGCTGGCCGGCGCGCCGCCGCGCAAGTCCACGACCGACGCCGCGCGCGCCCACGTCACGCTCGTCAACGGCGCCGAGCGCTTCCACGCCCGCACCGCGATCGAGTACACGGCCGTGCCGCCCAAGGCCGCCGCGTTCGCGCCGGCCGGCAGCTGCACCGCCGCCTGTGCGTTGAGCAGTCCCGAGACATCCACCGTGGCCACGATGCCGCCCACGTCGCTCACCACCAGCTGCGCTGCATCGAAGCCGGCGCCGCCGCTCAGGTGCACCTCCACGCTCGCCACGCCCAGCGACGGCTTGCGCCAGGTCACCGGCGCCGTCATCGCCACCGTGCTGCCGCCGGGGACCGCCACGCTGCCCAGCGACACCGTGTCGTCGTAGCGGGTGCCCAGCGGCATCACGCTGAAGTGCTCCGCGCCTTCCTGCGGCGCGACGTCGGCGAACGCGAGGACGGCGTCGGCCGTGTAGCTCGCCACCCGCAAGGGCCCGCCGGGCAGCGCCACGGGGCGGGCGAGGCGGCCCGTGAACGGATCGGTGTTCGCGGCCGCCAGCTCGAGCGGGAGCTCGCCGCTGCCGGGCAGGGTCTGGCCGAACAGCAGCTGCGCGCTCGGCGGCGTGGTCGAGGCGTCGAGCGTGACATGGCCGTCTCCTGGCAGGCTGAGCGCGGGCACCAGGGGCACCGGATGCGACGGGTCCGCGGGGTTGGTGCCGAGCTGCGTCGGACGTGCGGCCAGCAGGTCGGCCGCGCTGGCCGGCACGCCGCGCACCACCATCGTCTGCATGTCGCGGCCGCGGATCACCACGTCGAAGGTCTCGCCCGCGGCCAGGGCCGGCAGCGGATAGAGCGCGAACAGCGCGTGCTCGCTGCCCAGCACCACCGGCGTCGAGCGCACGCTGCGCTTGAAGCGCCCGTCGGCCGACGGCAGCAGCGCGCTCGCCACCGCGTCGCGGATGCAGCCGGTCTGCGGGGCCGTGGTGCAGAACAGCGATTTGTCGAGCAGGCCGACGATGGCGCCGGTCTTCGCGAGGTCGTAGGCGCGCAGGTCGGGGCGCAGGCTCAGCCGGTCCAGGCCGTCGTCGGAGGCGAAGCGCACCAGGCTGTGCGCCAGGTCCCACTGCAGCGTGATGTCATTGGACACGCCGGCCGCGATGTCGATCGGACCGGCCACGCGCAGGCCCAGCCCGGCGTCGGTCAATTCGAGCGGCACGGTGTGCGCGATGCCGTCGACGTCGACCTGCTCGACCTGCGCGTTGCGGGTCAGGCCGAGCTGGCGCGCTGCGTCGACCAACGGCTCGTCGTGGCGCAACGCGAACAGGCGCATCTGGCCATAGCTCGCGGCGGTCAGCGTATGGCCGGTGACCAGCGGGGCGATCACGCCGTTGGTGGTCGCGGCGAGGTCGATGGTCCTGGGGCTGGCCAGGCGGATGACTTGCCAGCTGGTGTCGGTGGGTGACCAGGCGCGATGGGGGTCGGTGTGCAGGGCCAGTGCGTCCACCGTGACCCACACGTGCGAAACGCCCTCGACGGACGTGCCCACCAGGCCGAGCGACAGGCTGCCGGTGGCCGATCCGGGAGCAGGCGGGTCGCTGGTGGCGCTGCCGGAACCGCCGCATGCCACAAGCGCGACCAACAGCAAGGCCAGCAGCCACCTCGTAGGGTGGGCTTCAGCCCACGCGGCGTGTGCCATGCGAAGTCCGCGTGGGCTGAAGCCCACCCTACGCCGATCGAATCTCATGGCAGGACCGGCACCGTTGTCGCCGGCATGCTGCCGATCACCGACTCGACGCATGCCGCCCGCTGCAGCTGCTCGAAGCAGGCCCGCATCGCACACGCCGCCGCGGCGGCATCCGGCATCAGCTTGTTGTCCACCAGCAGGCCGATGCGCACCATGCCGTCGTAGGACACGATGGACACGCCCACGCCGACCGTCATGCCTTGCGGCACGCACAGCATCAGCTCGTCCATGCGCACGCCGCCCACGCAGCGCGTCTCGGCCGGGCCGATGACGTTGGTGACGATGACCGTGGCCCGCCGCGAGAAGATGCCCAGCAGCATGCGCTGGCACGTCGCCGGCAGCAGGCCCGCCGCGCTCACCAGCGCCAACGCGAGCTGGCCCTGGAAGCCCTGCTTGAGCCGCGTCATCCCGTCGCGCACCGCCAGCAGCCGCGCGAGCGGATCCGCCAGGTGCACCGGCAGCGCCAGCCCGACCAGGCCGAAGCGGTTGCCCAGCAGGTGCGCTTCGTCCTGGGCCCGCATGTTTATCGGGATCACGGCGCGCAGCGGCGCGCGGACCTCGGCGTGGCCCAGCGCATGCAGGTGGCGGCGCAGCGCGCCGGCGATCACCGCCAGCATCACGTCGTTGACGGTCGCGCCCTGCCGATGCGCGAGCTCGCGCGTCGCCGCCAGCGACAGCGGCTCGGACCAGGCGACGCTCTTGTGCCGGCCCGGATCGCCCTTGAGGCGGCTGGGGCGGTCCCGGCGCATGAACAGCATGCGCAGCGCATCGGCGATCACGCGCGGCGCGCGGCGCAGCAGCACGCCGGGGCGCAGGTCCTCGCGCAGCGCGGGCCGCGCCGGCGCGACACGTTCCACGCCGGGTGCCACCTCCGTCACGCCGCCGATCAAGGCCATCAGCGACACACCGTCGGCCAGGCTGTGATGCACGCGCATCACCAGCGCCGAGCGGCCGTCGACGCCGTGCACCAGCGTGGCCTGCCACAGCGGGCGATCGGCGGGCAGGGCGTCGCAGGCCTGCGCCGACATCCATGCCTTGAGCTCCTTGCTGCCCGAGCCCGCGGGCAGCGTGACCTCGCGCAGATGCTGCTCCAGGGAGAACGCCGGATCCGGGACCCAGCGCGAGCGCAGCCAGCCGCGCTCGATGCGGTGGGTGAACTGGTGGTGGGCGAGCAGGCGGTCTTCGAGGCGACAGCGCACGGTGTGCAGCGCGAGCGGCGCGGCGAACATGAACGCCAGGTGGATGATCACGAGGTTCTCCGGGCAGTCCATGCGCAGCCAGGCGTGGTCGGCGCTGGACAGGTAGCCCGGGTGGAACCCGGGTTGCACCCGGGCTACGGGGACGCTCATGGCCATGCCTCCTACGGTGTCATCGTCGCGCCGCGCAGCTTCAGTGCCACGCTCTGCGTCATGGCCTGCAGCTTGGGATCGATGGCAGCGCGGCTGTCCGCCGCCACCTTCTCGCCATAGGCCCGCTCGAACTGCGGCAGCAGGCTCTCGAACTTCTTCTTCACCGGCGACTCGAGCAGCGCGATGAGCTGGCGCAGCTCGTCCTCGCTGAAGTTCTTCGCCAGCAGCGGCGCGAGCGTCGGGGCCTTCAGTGCGACCGCCTTGTCGCGCACGATGGGCGTGGCCTCGTCGACGTACTTCTGGATGTCGCCGGCAATGTCCTTGAGGGTCGCCTCCTGCTTGACGGCGACCACGCGTCCCTGCAGCGCGATGCGGGCCTGGTTCAGCGCGTCGGCGGCCGGCCGCTGGACCATCACGATCGCGACGTCCTCCAGGTGCCACAGCGCCAGCACGCGCTGCACCAGGGCGGCTTTGTCCTCGGCGGCCTGCGCCGCGCAGCTCGCGGCGGCCAGCACGAGGGTCACGAGGGATCTGCGGTAGTCGGTGATGCTCATCGCGGTCAGAAGGGCTTGGTCAAGGTGACGCCGAAGTAGCGGATGCGGATGCCGCCGGTCACATCCAGTCCGGCGTAAGGGTTGTAGACGGCGTTGAAGAAGTTGGTGCAGTTGAGGTTGCAGCTGCCGTCCGGGGGCACATGGAAGGTGCCGCTGGCGTAGCTGGCGGTCGCGTCGATGCGCAGGCCGTCCTTGTTCGCGTAGCCGACACCGAGGCTCTTGATGGTGATGTCGGGCAAGGGCGAGATGAGGTCGATCTTGTCGTCCGGCACCGAGCTCTTGCGCGGCTCGTAGCCGGCACGCAGCGTGATCGCGTCGGTGACGCGGACCTGCAGTCCGATGTTGTAGTTGACGGTGTTGCGGTAGCCGCGCGGGATCACCAGCTTGGTCGGGTCGGCCTGGCCGAAGACGCGCGCCATCTCGAGCAGCTTGATCGACTGGTCGAACTGGAAGGTGAGCTTGTCCCAGCGCTTCCAGTTGCTCCAGTTGGCGTCGAGGTTGACCTGCACGCGCGAGATGGGCTTGAGCTTCATGCCCACCTGCACGTGCTCCGCATAGGGCAGCGTCATGGTGACGTTGCCGTGCTGCACCGGCGGGATGCTGCTCGGAAAGCCGAACATCGAGGCGACCACCGGGCCGAGCAGGCTGCCGTACATGCCCTGCACGAACTTGTCGAGCATGGGCTCGGCGTTGAACTGGTAGCGGCCGGTGAGCACCGAGTTCGAGCCCGTCTGGTAGACGGCGCCCAGGGCGAAGCGATCGCTGGGCTCCCACAGCACGCCGAGGTTGATCGTCGGATCGGCCGGCGCCGTCATCTCGAACTGCATGCCGCCGATCTTGTTGAAGGGGCGCAGTCGCCCTTCCTTCCCGCCGCCGCACAGACCGAAGGCGAAGGCGTCGACCGGGTTGCCGTTGTCGCCGCACCAGGCGTCCTGCAGCTTGCCGATGATGCCCAGCAGCTTGTTGGGCATGCGCATGTCGGTGTCGAGCGCGAAGCCCTGGTGGGCGATGGGCACCGACACGCCGAAGCTGAGCGAGTCGCTCCACTTGTAGGCGACCGAGGGCGAGAGGTAGACCAGGCGCTGGATCACCACCTTGCGCCCGTCGAAGCGCGCCGGGTCGTCGGCCTGCAGGGTGCGGTCGATGCCCACGCCCTGCACGATGTAGCTCGCGGTGGCGAAGGTCCAGGGCGAGCCCGGCTTGTTGAAGCTCAGCCCCAGCCCGGCCGCGGCCGCGAACGGCAGTCGCGCCTTGGGCACGCCGATCACGGGCAGGAAGATGCTGCTGCGCACGGGGCCGGTGCTGGTGCCGGCCAGCGGGTCCTGCGTCCAGCCGCCGATGTCGAAACCGTCCGGCTGCTCGAAGTGCGCATGCGGCTTGATCGAGGCGCCGAAGACGGTGTCCGACTTCCACTTGCCTTGCAGGCGCGTGAGGCCGGCGGGGTTGAAGTGGACGGCGTCGATGCCGGGCGGATCGGCCGTGACCGCATTGCCCAGCGACATCGCGATGGGGCTGGTGCCGATGTTCTCGGTGAACGCGGCCTGGGCACCGGCGGCGGGAAGCAGGCACAGCAGCGCCCGCAGCGCAAGGAAGCGCATGGCCGCGTGCTCAGAAGTGCAGTGGCATGTTCATGCCGACAGTGAAGTCCGGCGTGTCGGTGGTGAGGCCGATGCCGACGGTGAAGTTCATCGTCGTCACCGGCGACACCCGCACGCCCAGGCCGAGGTTCACCATCGCCGAGGACTGGCTGCTGGTCTTGGTGTCGACGTTGTTGCCGTTGGCGTCGACCAGCTTGAGCCGCGTGCGCGCCGAGATCGACTCCTGGAACGACAGCGTGGTCGAGATGTTGTACGACAGCGCGTAGGCGAAGCCGATGCCGAATCCCACCGAGGGGCCGGGGTGCACTTCGCGCAGGGTCTGGCCGTTGCGCGTCTGGCTCAGGTGCTTGACCGGCAATCCGAGCGTGGTGTTGAGCGAGCCGAAGATCGCCACCGGGTCGATCACCTTCGACGCGTTCACCCCCAGCGTGACGCCGTGGTAGCCGGCGCCGGTGGCCAGGCCCTGGCCCTCGATGGTCTTGAACGGGCTGCGGCCGGTGGCCAGGCGCAGCGTGCCGGTGGCGGTCAGCGCGGGCAGGGTGCGGCTCAGGGCGAAGGGCTGGAAGCGCGCCCCCAGCGAGATGTCGCCGATGCCGTTGGACAGGCCGGAGAAGGTCTCGGACTGCGAATACTTGCTGACCAGCGGCACCGTGAGGTTGGCGGTCAGGTTGTCGCGCACGCCGTAGTCGGCGGAGATGGTGTTGGTGACCGTGTGGCCGCGGGTGTTCTGGATCGCGAACTGGGTCAGCGTCTGGTCGGTGAAGCTCGCGCTGATGAGCTGCTGGCCGATGTACGAATAGGTGAGGTCGTAGGTCAGGGCGCGCTTGCCGGCCTTGAGCAGCGAGTACTGCTTGTCGGTGGCCGACAGCGTGTCCTTCAGCACCTTGGCCTGGTCGACGTCGCCTTCCTTCTTGCCGAGGGCTTCGCGCGCCGCTTCGGTGGAGGCGGCGGGGGAGGAGGCGGGTGAAGAGGCGGCCGCGGGCGGTGGCGCGGCGGCATCCTGTGCATGGGCGGCGGACAGGGCCAGCGCGGCGAACGACAGACAGAGGCGGAGGGTGAACGTGAAGCAGGACATGGGACTACTTGCGCAAGGTGAAGATGCCGAGACCGGACTGCACGGCGCGCTGCAGCGCCTCGCTCCGGTCGATGTTGGGAAGCACGGCCTCGGGCCGGATGAGGTCGCCGTCGATCACGCCGAGCTCGCGGTCGCTGAGCGCGAGCCGCGCCAGCGTCTCGGGGCGGGACTTGGCCGGGTAGACGAGGAACAGCGTGTTGCGGTCCCACAGCTTCGCGAAGTCCTCGACGGGGAAGACGATGTGGCCGGCCGACGGATCGGCGAGAAACACTCGGCCGTCACGGATGCCGCGCAGCACGACGAAATGCTTGAAGCCGGCGTAGTCGATGGGGACGATGGCCGGCTGGGTCAGCTTCTGCAGGTCGTCCATGCCGGCGCGAAAGCCGGCGGCGTCGGCGCCCTGGGTCGCCAGGTAGCGCTTCATGTCCAGCAGCGAGAAGCCGCGGCGCGCGATGATCTTCTCGCGCTCGCCGTGGGCCAGCATGCCTTCCATCGCCTGCTGCTCGCTGACCTCCAGGCCGAGGTAGTGGTTCATCACCGTGACCAGCGCGGCCGAGCCGCAGCTGTAGTCGTAGGCCTGGCGCACGATGTGGCGGAACTTGAACTCCGACAGCGGCTCCATGCGCACCGACTCGGGCGCCGCGCCGCCGCCCACGCGCGCCACCGGCAGCTCGAACTGGTCAGGCGGCAGTTCCTTGACCGGCACCTGCGAGGTCACGCCCATGCCGCCGATCACGGCCGCTGCCACGCCGAGAAGAATCATCCACATGCTTACTGCGCCCAGAGGTAGACATGGCCGGTCATCGCGCCGGTGCCGTTGAGGAGGAGCTGGCCGTAGCTGGCGCTCGGCGCGATGGGCGCGAGCGGATCGGTCTGCGCCGCGAGAGCGCGAAAGCCGAACTGGCGGAAGCCGACGAACGAAGGCAGTCCGACGTCGATGTAGTCGCCGCCGTCGGGACGGCTTCTCACGTTGAGCGTGACGGCGATCATGTCCATCACGCCGGCGAGGTTCTGCACCACCGCGTACGTGGTGGTGCCGTTCACGTTGAAGCCGGCGGTCAGGCGGCTGTCGGTGGGGCGCCCGTCGAGGAGGGCGGAGTTGAGCTCGAGGTGCACGGCCAGGCCCACCCCGTCGCGGCCGTCGATGCGCGCCAGCTCCTCGTCCGTCAAGGCGACAGGCGCAGCAAACGCCCCGACGCACCCCAGTAGCCCGGGTGCAACCCGGGACCACCCCACCACCAACCGCGCAAAGGCCTTCATCTCAAAACCCCGCCTTCAGCTTCACGTCGAGGTACTGGATCTGCATCGTCCCGACGCGGCTGGACCCGAGGTCCATCGACCCACCGGGCAGGCTGTCGCTCTTGAACACCATGCTGTCGATCGCGAGCCCGCCGATCGGCGCCGATGTCGTGGGCCACCCGATGCCGAGGTGCAGATACGACTGGCCGTTCGCCTCCGTCACCGCGTTGAAGATGCCCGGCTGGTTCGTCGCATCCGCGATCGCCCACGGCGTGCCCAGCAGCACGCCGCTGTCCGATACGGCGCCGAGGCGCACGCCCGACAGCCGCAGCTGCTCGCTGGCGTCGTCGCGACCGCGCGGTCGCAGCAGCACGTGGCCGATGTCGGCTTGCAGTGCGAGGCCGAAGGCGATGCCCTCGACGCCCGGCGTCGCCGGCGTGGTGAGGGTGACGCTGCCGCCGCGTGTGACCAGGTCCTGCACGCGCAGCGCGCCGCCCTGGAAATCGGTGCCGTCGGCGTTCACGCCCCAGTCGGCGGCGAACTGCCACTTCAGCAGGCCGCTCGCGTTCGCCGGCTCGGTGAGCTGGATCACGTCGGCCAGGCCGTTGCCGCGCGAGAGCACGCGCAGGCGGTAGGGGTCGCTGAAGGTCGATGCCGGGTCGTCGGAGCGCGACAGCTCGAGCTTGCCGAGCCACAGGCTGGCGCCGGCGGGCGAGGTGTAGGTGAGCGTGAGCGGGCCGCTGAGCGAGAAGTCGCGCAGGTTGAAGGCCAGGCCATCGCTGCCGCGCACGCCCGACAGCTCCTCGTCGGCCATCGGCTGCAAGCCGCCGGCGTGGGCGCACAGCACCGCCGCGGCGCACAGCGCGACACCGGCCTGCCGCGCGTCTCGCGGCATCGTGGATGGGATGCGGCCCATGCTGTTCAGCCGCCCGGCGGCTTGGGAAGGTTGGGCGGCGCCGCGCCCAGCGACGGCGCCGACACGCGGTCGCGCCAGTTCATCCAGAAGCCTTCGAGCGCCTTGTCGGGCGCGGCCAGGCCGGCGTTGGCGCTGGGAAACTGCACCGCCTGGCGCAGCACCGAGATGAAGAAGTCGCGGCTCGGGCCGTTGGCATCGCCGGCCACCAGCGAGCCCAGCTGCGACAGCGCGACGCCGCAGCTGGCGCCGGCGCCGCAGGTCGTGCCGTCCCAGCGCTTGCCGCCCAGCGTGTCGTTGCGCGAGTCGATCGTGCCGGCGGCGCCGGCGTCGATCCGCAGCGAGCCGCTGATCGCGTTGAGCTGCACGCCGAGGTCGCCCTGGATGCTGCCGAAGCCCAGGCGCATGCCGATCACCTCGCGGCTCGCGGCGTTGCCGGTGTTGCGGTAGACGAACTCGAAGTACGGATCGCTGATGGCCACGGTGCGCTGCGCGTCGGTGCCGTCGCTGCGCCCGAAGCGCAGCAGGCCGATGTCGATGTCGGCGCCGGTGCTGTTGCGCGCGGTCCAGGCGTATTCGCCCAGGCGCAGCTGGCTCAGGTTGGCGCTCAGCTTGATGTCGGCGCCCAGCGTGATGCGGGTGAAGTCCAGCCCGTCGACGCTGGTGTTGGTCAGGTTCAGCAGCGCCTGGCCCCAGACCTCCGACAACGCCTCGTCGCCCAGGCGCATGCCTTGCGCCTGGCAGGGCGCGGCGCACGACAGCGCGACGGCCAGGCAGGCGGCAGGGGACAGGCGAAGCGGCATGGCGTCGTCCGAAGGAGGTGGAAGGCTGGGGACAGGCGGCGTGTCGGGTGTGCGGCTGCGTCCGAAAAAAGGCCCCGCCGCGCGAGCGTCGCGGGGCCGAACGCAGTTCACCAACGAGCGCGTGCGAACACGCGCTCTCACCCTCTAAGGATCAGTGGGCCCACATCCAGATCTTCGTGCCTTGCAGGTCGATGTTGTTCATCGCGAAGCTGCCGAAGGAACGGGTGTTGGCGGCGGTGTTGCCGCCAAGCGTGATCGACGCCACCGAGATGCTCGGGGTCAGGCGGGCGTCCTGTTGCGCGGCCGGGAAGGCGAACTGGACCACGTCGCTGGCGTTGTCGTAGACGCCGTTCACGACCAGGTTGGTCAGGTTGGTCTGCGCTTCCGCGGCGCTCAGGCCGTGGCCGACCATCGAGGCGCCCACGGTGCTGGCGAAGGCGGTGTGGTTCAGGATGTCGACCGTCATCACGAACATGCCGTGGATGCCGATGTTGTTGAACGACACGGAGCCGCCGTTCGCATCGGTGTCGGTGTAGCGGAACGAGCCGATGTTGATGTTCAGGTCGCCGGCGATCGACACGCCGTCCTGGCCGCTGACCTGGCTCAGCTCGTCGTCGCCGATGGAGGTCATGGCCGAGGCCGAGAAGGCGAGGGAAGCGAGGGCCGCAGCGACTGCGGACAGCTTGAGGAATTTCATGCTTGCATCTCCTGGAAAGGTTTTGTGTGGATGTGAAATTCGCGCGCTGTCTGCACCCCTACCCTCGTGAGTCGTGCTCCGTTGACGGTACGGCGAAGCGGTGGCTCATCCGGACCGGTGAAGCGTTCGTCAGCGGCGAGTCGCAATGATCGTGACGCGATGCACGCGACGCACTGACCGATCGGGACAAGGTGATGGCTTCAGGAACCACTCGTTCGAAGGGCAGGGTGATCCTGTAGCCCGGGTGCAACCCGGGGTCGTCCTTCACGAATGGGATTCCCGGGTTGCACCCGGGCTACGAGGTCAGTGCAGGAGATCGGCCACCGACACTTCGTCGAGGTACGACGCCGGCAGCATCACGCCGTTGATGTCGTGCTGCAAGCGCGCGGCCGCGTGCAGCGACACGACCACGCAGCTGTCGCTCACCAGCGCTCGCAGCACCTCGCGGGTCGCGCTCGCGTTGCACACGATGCGCATGCGCACGAGGTCGAACTTGTCGTGCGCGAGCCGCAGCATCGCGTCTTCCTGCAGGGCCGGATTGGACGCGACCGCCACGCGCACCTGCATGCTCTCGTGCAACGCGAGCTGCGCGACGATCTCGTCGGGCAGGGTGCGGTTGGCCGCCACCCACACCGCGAGCTGCGGGAAGCGCCGCAGCACCTCGTGCCACACGCACGGCGACATCGCCGCCGTGCGCGCGAGCCGCGCCGGATCGGCCGCGGCATCGTCGACCGCGCGCCGGAAATCCTCGGCGGTCTCGATCACGGAGGGCTCGCTGCTGCCGGTCACTTCAGTTGGCCGGCCGCATCGTGCTCGGCGAGCGGCCGAACCAGCGCTTGCAGGCGCGATAGAAGTTGCTCGGGTCGGAGAAGCCCAGCGCGAAGGTGATCTCGGTCGGGCTGAAGTGGCTGTGCTGGAAGTAGCGCTGCGCCAGCTCGCGCCGCACTTCGTCGACCAGCTCGGCGAAGCTGGTGCCTTCCTCGGTGAGGCGGCGCTGCAGCGTGCGTTCGCTCATGCACAGCATCGCGGCCATGGTCTCGCGCCGCGGATCGCCTTTGGACAAATGCTTCATCAGGGCCTGCCGCACGCGGATGCTGACCGAGCCGCCTTGCTGCTCGGCGATCTGCGTCGCGATGCGCTCGCACAGGTCGGCCACCGTCTGGTCGGCGGTCGGGATGGGCAGCGACAGGTCGGCCACCGCCAGCTCGATGAGGCACTGCGGCGCGTCGAAGTGCACCGGGCAGCCGAAAGCCTCGCGCCAGCGCGCCGGGTCGGCCGGTGCGCGGCCCGGATGATGGAAGGCGAGGGGGCGCACCGGGCGGCCGGTGACCCAGTGGATGCCGTGCAGCAGCACGGTCGTGTAGAAGTCGTAGCGCTGCGGCGGCACCGGCCGGCGGCCCGACGCGATCTGCAGCTGCAGGAAGCAGCGATCGCCTTCGAAGCGCAGGTCGATGGTCGCGGTGGGCGAGACCAGGTGGGTGAAGCGCGAGATCGCCTGCAGCGCGTTGCGCACCGTCGACGCCGACATCACCACGTGCGACAGCACGCCCAGCGAGTTCAGCGGATGGGTGGGTACGGTCAGGCCGATCGCCGGATCGCCCGTCTGCGCCACCGCGAGCTCCCAGGCTCGGCTGAAGCCGTCGGTCAGGTCGGCCAGGTCGACTTCGTCGGCGCTCTCGAGGTTCACCCCCGCTTGCGCGAGCAGCGCGTCCACGTCCAGGCCTCGCTGGGTGAAGGCATCCTTCATCGCCTTGCACCAACCGACATCGGAGATGAGCATGGGTTTCATGGCTGCGCTTCCCAAAAAAGAACGCCCGTTCACTTTTCGTGAGGAAGCGGAAGATAGCCGCGCCGTTTCGCGCTCCCAACTGGGGTGAACCCGCAATCGTCGTACCTCCTCCCGGAATGCGGGGGCGGCTTGACCCTGGTGGCGGCGCTTGCTCGCGCGCGTCCCGTGGCGTCCTAGACGCACATGCCGACAATCGGGGTTTGACGGCGAGAGACGACAGCGATGAACAAGGCATTCACCCGCGAGAGCGACAGCAGCGACGACGATGACGACGACGTCGCGTTGCCGGCCTTGCCCCAGGGCAGCAAGAACTACGTGACGCCGGCCGGCTACGCGCGCCTGCGCGAGGAGCTGATGAGCCTGCTCGACGTCGAGCGGCCCAAGGTGGTCGAGGTGGTGTCGTGGGCGGCGAAGAACGGCGACCGCTCCGAGAACGGCGACTATCTGTACGGCAAGAAGCGCCTGCGCGAGATCGACCGCCGCATCCGCTTCCTGACCAAGCGGCTGGACATCGCCGAGGTCGTCGACCCGTCGGTGCACCACGGGCGCGACCAGGTCTTCTTCGGCGCGACGGTGACCTATGCCAACGAGCACGGCGACGAGCGCACCATCACCATCAAGGGCATCGACGAGGCCGACAGCAGCCACGGCGAGGTGAGCTGGATCGCGCCGATCTCGCGCGCGCTGCTGAAGGCGAAGGTGGGCGACGAGGTGTCGCTGGTCACGCCGGGGGGCGTGGAGCGGATCGAAGTGATCGCGGTGCAGTACCCGAACGCGTAGCCCGGATGCAATCCGGGGTCCCGGGTTGCACCCGGGCTACGGCTTGACCCTGGCGACCCGCAGCACGCGCTGCGAGCGCTTCAAAGTGCGCATCACTTCCGCCAGATGCAGCCGGTCGCGCACGCTCAGCAGCAGGCGCAGCTCCGTCGTCTGCGCCGCGGGCTCGTCGCCCATGTCGATGTGCGTGATGTCGGCTTCTGCCGCGGCCACCGCCGCCGCCACTTCGGCCAGCACGCCCTTGCCGTTCTTCACGAGCACCGTCACGCCGGTCTCGAACGGCCGCGTCGGCTGCTCGGCCCATTCGACCTTCATCCAGCGCTCGCTGTCGCGCTCGTACAGGCGCTTGCCGATGCCGCAGTCGGCGGTGTGCACCACCAGGCCTTCGCCGCGCCCCAGGTAGCCGACGATGGCGTCGCCGGGGATGGGGCGGCAGCACGGCGCCATCTGCACCGACTGGCCTTCCGCGCCGTCGATGGTGACCATGCCGTGGACCTGCTCGCCGTCGTCGTGGCCGTAGCGGCCCATGGTGAGCGTGACCGCATCGGGCCGCGTGCCGCGCTCGGCCAGCAGTCGCGCGAGCCGCTTGGCGACGATGGTCGCGATCTTGCGGCCCAGGCCGATGTCGGTGAGCAGCTCGTCGCGGCTGCGGTTGCCGCTCCAGCGGGTGAGCTGCGCCCACACCGCCGATTCGGGCGTGTCCTCGGGCGGCATGGTCAGGCCTTCGGCGCGCAGGGCCTGCGACAGCATCTTCGCGCCCAGCTCCTGCGACTCCTCCTGCTCCATGGTCTTGAGGTAGTGGCGGATCTTCGAGCGCGCGCGGCCGGTGCGCACGAAGTTGAGCCAGGCCGGATTGGGCTTGGCGCCCGGCGCGCTGATGATCTCGACCACGTCGCCGCTGCGCAGCTCGGTGCGCAGCGCCACCGGCTCGCCGTTGACCTTGGCCGCGACGCAATGGTCGCCGACGTCGGAGTGGATGGCGTAGGCGAAGTCGACCGGCGTGGCTCCGCGCGGCAGGGCGAGGATCTTCGACTTGGGCGTGAAGACGTAGACGGCGTCGGGGAAGAGGTCGATCTTGACGTGCTCGAGGAACTCGCTCGCGTCACGCGTCTCGTCCTGGATGTCGATCAGCGACTGCAGCCACATGGCGCCCAGGCGCTGCGCCTCTTGCAGCTGGACGGCGCCGCTGCCCTTGGTCGACTTGTACAGCCAGTGCGCCGCGATGCCCTTCTCGGCCACCGCATGCATGTGCTCGGTGCGGATCTGGAACTCGACCGCGGTGCCCAGCGGGCTGACCAGCGTGGTGTGCAGCGACTGGTAGCCGTTGGCCTTGGGAATGGCGATGTAGTCCTTGAAGCGCCCCGGCATGGGCTTGTACAGCTGATGCAGCACGCCCAGGGCCAGGTAGCACTCGGGCAGGCTCTGCACGACGATGCGAAAGCCGAAGATGTCGTTGACCTGCGCGAAGGTGAGGTGCTTCTCGCGCATCTTGCGGTAGATGGAGAACAGCGTCTTCTCGCGGCCGAACACCTGCGTGGGCAGCTTGTCCTTGTGGAAGGCCTTCTCCACGTCGCGCTGGATGCGCTCGACGACGTCGCGCCGGTAGCCGCGCGCCTTCTGCACCGCCTTCGACAACGCGGAGTGCCGCCACGGCCGCAGGTGCTGGAACGACAGCTCCTGCAGCTCGCGGTAGACCTGGTTCAGGCCCAGGCGGTGGGCGATGGGGGCGTAGATGTCGAGCGTCTCGCGGGCGATGCGGGTGCGCTTGGCGGGGGCCATCGCCTCCATCGTGCGCATGTTGTGCAGCCGGTCGGCGAGCTTGACGAGGATCACGCGCACGTCGCGCGCCATCGCCAGCAGCATCTTGCGGAAGGACTCGGCCTGCGACTCCTCGCGGGTCGAGAACTGCAGCTTGTCCAGCTTGGTGAGGCCGTCGACCAGGTCGGCTGTCGGGGCACCGAAGCGCTCGATGAGCTCGACCTTGGTGACGCCGCAGTCCTCCATCGCGTCGTGCATCAGCGCGGCCATGATCGCCTGGGCGTCGAGCTTCCAGTCGGCGCACAGGCCGGCGACCGCGATGGGGTGGGTGATGTAGGGCTCGCCGCTGGCGCGGAACTGGCCGAGGTGCGCCTCGTCGGCGAAGCGATAGGCCTCGCGCACCCGCTTGATGTCGGCGGCGTCGAGGTAGTCGAGCTTGTGGGTCAGTGCCGCGAAAGATGCCGCGGCGGCGTCGGCGGAAGGCTTGGGGGCCGTCTTGGCAGTGCTGCGCCTGGAGCCCGAGATCGCGGGCTCTTCGACTGCGGTGCCGGACGAACGAGAGGCCATGCCCCTAATTTATCGTGGAATGCAAGGCCCCGCACCGGGGGCTTGCCAACAGAAACGGCCCGTGAAGGGCCGTTTTTCTTGGGTTTGCGAGGATCCGATCGCTCAGATGGGGACCTTGCGCAGCATTTCCAGTCCGACTTCGCCGGCGGCGATCTCGCGCAGCGCGGTCACGCCGGGCTTGTTCTTGGTCTCGATCTTGGGGGCATGGCCCTGGCTCAGCATGCGCGCGCGGTAGGTGGCGGCCAGCACCAGCTGGAAGCGGTTCGGAATCTTCTGCAGGCAGTCTTCGACGGTGATGCGGGCCATGGGTGAGCTCCAGACAGGCGGGATCTAGCTGAGGTCCAGGGCCTTGAAGACGGCGGGCTTGCTTCGAAGCTGGGCGGCGTACTTCAGGCGCTGCGAATGAACCACTGTTTTCAGGTCGAAAACGGCGATTTCGAACAAAGCGTTGATTATAACGAAGTCGAAGTGGCGGGCTTGCGCCACCTCGTGGCGAGCGTTCTCCAGCCGCGTGGCGATCACCTCGGGGCCGTCTTCGCCGCGCCGGTTCAGGCGCTGCGCCAACTCGTCGTAGCTGGGCGGCAGGATGAAGATCAGCACCGCGTTGGGGAACAGGGCCTTGATCTGCAGCGCGCCTTGCCAGTCGATCTCGAGCACCACGTCCTGGCCGCTGGCCACCATCGCCTCCACGCCGGCCTTGGACGTGCCGTAGAGGTTGCCGTGCACCTCGGCCCATTCGAAGAACTCGCCGGCGGCGACCATGCGGCGGAAGGTGGGCTCGTCGACGAAGCGGTACTCGCGCCCGTCCTGCTCCTGGCCGCGCGCCTTGCGGGTGGTGTGCGAGATCGACACCACCAGGTGCGAGTCGAGCTCCAGCAGCGACTTCACCAGGCTGGACTTGCCCGCCCCGCTGGGCGCGGCGACGACGAAGAGGTTGCCGGGGTATTCCATGGGTACGGTCTATTCGAGGTTCTGGACCTGCTCGCGCAACTGCTCGATGGCCACCTTCATTTCGACCGAGATGTTGGTCAGCTCGAGGGTCGCGGCCTTGGAGCCGAGGGTGTTCGCTTCACGCAGTAACTCCTGAATCAGGAAGTCAAGGCGCTTGCCGACTTCGCCGCCTTTCTTCAGCAGGCGCTCGATTTCGTCGAGGTGGGCGCGCAGGCGCGCCAGCTCCTCGGCGACATCGATGCGGATGGCGTAGGCGGCGGCCTCGTTGATCGCGCGGTCCTGGAGGGCCTCGCGCGGGATGGTCTGGCCGGCGGCGACGGCTTCAAGCGCTTCCTGCCAGCGCTCGATGAACTTCTGCTGCTGGCGCTGCACGACGGCCGGCACCAACGGCTCGGCCTCGGCGGCGAGCTCGCGCAGGCGCTTGACCCGCTCCATCAGCACCTTGACCAGCCGCTCGCCTTCGCGCGCGCGGGCCTCGCTGAGGCCGGCAATCGCACGCCGCGCGGCTTCGAGCGCGACCTCGTCGAGACGGTCGGTGGTGCCCCCGCCCTTGCACCACTGCAGAACCTCATGGACGGACAGCGGCTGTGCCTTGGGCAGCCAGCCCTGGATCGTGCCTTCGAGTCGTGCCAGTCGACTCAGCTGCTCCGGCTGGGGCTGCGGCCAGGCGGTGTCGGCTTCGGCCCTGGTGGCCACGCGCATCTCGATCTTGCCGCGCCGCAGGGCACCCGTCAGCAGGTCGCGCAAGGCCGGCTCGAGCGCGCGAAATTCGTCCGGCATGCGGAAGTTGAGATCGAGGAAACGGCCGTTCACCGAACGCAGCTCGACGGTGACGCTGGTGGCCGCGGCACCGGCCGGTCGAGTGGGTGGGGCTTCGGCAATAGTGCCGGTTTCGGAAGTCGCGCCGGCGCCCGCGGTGGCGCTGGCATAACCGGTCATGCTGTAGACTGGCATGCAGCTTTTTCGCCAAGAAAACTCGATTATGTCAAAGCCCAAACCAGCCCCGTTGCCCTCCGGCACGGTGGTGGGCGGATACCAGATCATCAAGAAGCTGGCAGCCGGTGGGTTTGGCGTGGTCTATCTCGCCGAGGACGCCGATCGCCATCTGGTGGCCCTCAAGGAATACCTCCCGTCGTCGCTGGCCGAGCGCTCGCCCGGCGAGCTCACGCCGCGCGTCAAGCCCGAGAAGCAGCCGCTGTACCGCCTGGGCCTGAAGAGCTTCTTCGAAGAGGGCCGCTCGCTCGCGCAGATCTCGCACTCCAGCGTCGTCTCGGTGCTGAACTTCTTCCGCGAGAACGAAACCGTGTACATGGTGATGAACTACCTGCAGGGCGACACCCTGCAGGACTTCATCGTCACCGCGCGCGACCTCAAGCGCGACAAGGTGTTCCGCGAGTCGACCATCCGCTCGCTGTTCGACGAGATCCTGCGCGGCTTGCGCATCGTGCACCAGCACAAGATGCTGCACCTCGACATCAAGCCGGCCAACATCTTCATCACCAACGACAACAAGGCGGTGCTGCTCGACTTCGGCGCCGCCCGCGAGGTGCTGAGCAAGGAAGGCAACTTCATCCGTCCGATGTACACCCCGGGCTTCGCCGCCCCGGAGATGTACCGCCGCGACGGCACGCTCGGTCCCTGGACCGACATCTACGCGATCGGTGCGTGCATCTATGCGTGCATGCAGGGCTACCCGCCCAACGACGCGCCGCAGCGCATCGAGAAGGACCGCCTCGCGCTGTCGCTCTCGCGGCTGCGCAACGTGTACTCCGACAACCTGATCGAAGTGACCGAGTGGTGCATGTCGCTCGACCCGCTGTCGCGACCGCAAAGCGTGTTCGCGCTGCAAAAAGAGCTGGCACGCGAGACCGAGCGGCGCTATACCAAGCTCAGCTTCAGCGAACGCCTGAAGCTGCAGCTCGAGAACCTGACCAGCGCCAAGGCATGAGATTTTCGGTCTACCAGGTCAGCCGCAAGGGCGGCCGCGAGAAGAACGAAGACCGCATGGGCTACTGCTACACGCGGGATTCGGGGCTGTTCGCGCTGGCCGACGGCATGGGCGGCCACCCCGAAGGCGAAGTCGCATCGCAGCTCGCGCTGCAGACGCTGGCCGCCATGTTCCAGCGCGACTCCAAGCCCACGCTGTCCGACCCGCTGCGCTTCCTCCACGAGGCCATCATCGCGGGCCATCACCAGCTGCTGCGCTACGCCACCCAGAAGTCGCTGATCGACACGCCCCGCACGACCGTCGTCGCCTGCGTCCTGCAAGGCAACGCGGCCTACTGGGCGCACTGCGGCGACTCGCGGCTGTACATGGTGCGCGGCGACAAGCTGATCGCGCGCACCCGCGACCACTCCTACTCCGAGCTGCAGGAGACGCTGTCGCAGGTCGTGCCCATGGGCGAGCGCTTCAACCGCAACGTGCTCTTCACCTGCCTGGGCAGCCCCGGCAAGCCGGTCGTCGACACCGTCGGCCCGCTGCTGCTGCAGCCCAATGATCGGCTGCTGCTGTGCTCCGACGGCCTGTGGGGCAGCGTGAGCGACGCGGTGATCACCGAGCAGCTCTCGCAGAACGCCATCTCCGACGCCGTTCCCGAGCTGGTCGAGCAGGCGCTGCGCAACGGCGGCCCGAAGAGCGACAACGTGTCGGTGCTCGCCATGGAGTGGGAAAGCGCCGAAGACAGCGATGCCGCCACCGGCATCTCCACGCAGACCCTGGGCGAAGAGGTGTTCGCCTCGACCATCCAGGCCAGCGTGATGGGGCAGGACGTGCCCGACGAGCTTGACGACGCCGAGATCGAGCGCTCGATCAAGGAAATCAACGAGGCCATCCGGCGCTCGTCGCAACAGAAAAAATCCTGAGGAGCTCCCGTATGGGCTTTCAACGCACGCAGGGCCGTGCCGCCGATGCATTGCGCCCGGTCGCCATCACCCGTCGCTACACCAAGCATGCCGAGGGCTCGGTGCTGGTCGAGTTCGGCGACACCAAGGTGCTGTGCACCGCCTCCGTCGAAGAGAAGGTCCCGCCGCACAAGCGCGGCAGCGGCACCGGCTGGGTGACGGCCGAATACGGCATGCTGCCGCGCGCCACCCACACCCGCGGCGATCGCGAGGCGGCCAAGGGCAAGCAAAGCGGCCGCACGCAGGAGATCCAGCGGCTCATCGGCCGCTCGCTGCGCTGCGTGTTCGACCTGGCGTCGCTCGGCGAGCGCACCATCTCGCTCGACTGCGACGTGATCCAGGCCGACGGCGGCACGCGCACCGCGGCCATCACCGGCGCCTTCGTCGCGGCTCACGATGCCGTGAGCTGGCTGCTCGCACAGAAGCTCATCGCCGCGTCGCCCATCCGCGACTTCGTCGGTGCGGTCTCGGTGGGCATCGTCGAGGGCACGCCGCTGCTCGACCTCGAGTACGTCGAGGATGCCGCCTGCGGCACCGACATGAATGTCGTGATGACCGGCAGCGGCGGCTTCGTCGAGGTGCAGGGCACGGCCGAGGGCGCCGCGTTCTCGCGCGAGGAGATGGGCGTCCTGCTGCAACTCGCCGACAAGGGCATTGGCGAGCTGATCGCGGCGCAGCGCCAGGCGCTGTCATCCTGATCCGCATGAAGCTGGTCCTCGCCTCGAACAATGCGAAGAAGCTTGTCGAGCTGCAGGCCTTGTTCGCGCCGCTGGCGCTGGACATCGTGACGCAGGGCTCTCTTGGCATCGCCGAGGCCGAGGAGCCGCATCACACCTTCGTCGAGAACGCGCTGGCCAAGGCGCGGCACGCCGCGCAGCATGTGGGCGCCGCGGCAATCGCCGACGACTCGGGCTTGTGCGTCGACGCGCTGGACGGCGCGCCCGGCGTGCACTCGGCCCGCTATGCCACGCAGGTCGACGACACGCCCGATCGCGAGAAGACCCGCGGGCTGCAGGACGCCGCCAACAACGCGCTGCTGCTCGAGCGCATGCAAGGCATCGAAGACCGCCGCGCGCGCTTCGTGAGCGCGCTGGTCGCCGTGCGATCGGCCGACGATCCGGAGCCGCTCATCGCGCTGGGGCGCTGGCAAGGCAGCATCCTCACGACGATGCGCGGCGAGGGTGGCTTCGGCTACGACCCGCTGATGTTCATCCCGGCGCTGAAGCAGACCGTGGCCGAGTTGGGCGCCGAGGTGAAGAACCGGCACAGCCACCGCGCCTTGGCCGCGCAGCAGATGCTCGCGCTGATGCGTGAGGTGTGGCACCTTGGCTGAGATTCCCATCGGCACGGCGACGACGCCGGCCGAACCGGCGGCCGATGTCCTGGCGCGCTACCTGCGCCCCGGCACGTTGAGCCTGGCCGCGCTGCCGCCGCTGTCGCTGTACGTGCACCTGCCGTGGTGCCTGAAGAAGTGCCCGTACTGCGACTTCAATTCGCACGAGCAAGGCGGCGAGATCCCGCAGGAGCGCTACCTGGCCGCCCTGCGCGCCGACCTCGAGGCGGCACTGCCTTTCATCTGGGGGCGTCCGATCCACAGCGTCTTCATCGGCGGCGGAACGCCCAGCCTGTTCACGCCGGCCGGCATCGAACAGCTGATCGCCGACGTGCGGGCCCGCCTGCCTTTGGAGCCGGCGTGCGAGATCACGCTCGAGGCCAATCCGGGCACCTTCGAGCGCGAGCGCTTCAAGGGCTACCGCCAGGCCGGCGTCACGCGGCTGTCGGTGGGCGTGCAAAGCTTCGACGACGCCAAGCTGCGGGCACTGGGCCGCGTGCACGACAGCGCGCAGGCCCGTGCCGCGCTCGAAGAGGCCGCCGCCAGCTTCGACACCTTCAACCTCGACCTGATGTACGCCCTGCCGGGGCAGACCCTGGACGAGCTCGATGCCGACCTGCGCGAAGCCTTGTCGTTCGCGCCGCCGCACCTGTCGATCTACCACTTCACCATCGAGCCCAACACCTTCTTCGCCAAGCACCCGCCGCGCCTGCCCGACGACGACACCGCCTTCGACATGCTGGACCGCATCGCCGAGCGCACCGCGGCGGCCGGTCTCGAGCGCTACGAAGTCTCGGCCTTCGCACGGGCCGGCCACCGCTGCCAGCACAACCTCAACTACTGGCAGTTCGGCGACTACCTCGGCATCGGCGCCGGCGCACACAGCAAGCTGAGCTTCCCGCACCGCGTGCTGCGCCAGATCCGCTTCCGCGACCCGGCGCGCTACATGGCCCAGGCGCTGGCCGGCGCCGCGATCGCGCAGGACGACGAGGTCAAGCGCGAGCAGCTTCCGTTCGAGTTCATGCTGAATGCGCTGCGGCTGAAGGAAGGCTTCGAGATCGCGCGCTTCGGCGAGCGCACCGGCCTGCCGCTCACGGCGATCCAGGCACCGTTGGAGCGGGCCGAGCAGCAAGGCTTGATCGAGCGCGACTGGCAGTGGGTGAGGCCCACCGCACGCGGCTTCGACTTCCTCAGCGACCTGCAGGCATTGTTCCTGTAGCCCGGGTGCAACCCGGGACCCGGGTTGCACCCGGGCTACAGATGCCTTCTCGCCGCTTCCAGCATCTCGTGCAGGTCATATGTCATGACGGCGAGAAACCCGACCAGCGCCACATAACACGCCGCATACCCGACCCTCGTCTCGAGCGACGCCACCCGATACGCCTGCGCCGCCGGATCGGCCCGATGCCGCCAGGCGTTCCACAGCTGCATGCCGGCGAGGATGGCGATCAGGATCAGCAGCGGGCTCGGGCTCCAGATCATCATCGCCAGCAGCACCGGCACGCCGGCCAGCCACAGCCAGGGCGAGATCACCTGCGTGATGCGCCCGCCGTCCAGCGGCGACAGCGGGATGAGGTTGAACAGGTTCAGCAGGAAGCCCGAATAGGCCACCGCGAGCAGCCAGTCGGCATGCGTGTCGCGGGCGACGAAGTAGCACACCAGCGCACCCAGCGTTCCCACCAGCGGCCCGGCCATGCCGACATAGGCCTCGGTCTCGGCGTTGTGCGGCATCTCCTTCATTTCGATCCAGGCGCCGACGAAGGGGATGAAGGTGGGCACGCCCACTGCCAGCCCGCGCCGGCGCGCCGCGATGTAGTGCCCCATCTCGTGCACGAACATCAGCGCGACGAAGCCCGCGGCGTAGCGCCAGCCCCACACGAAGGCATAGACCACCACCGACAGCAGCATGGTGCCGCCGGTGGTGAACAGCTTGCCGAGCTTGACGCCCGACAGCAGCAGGGCCAGCAGCTTGATCATGCGGTGTCGCGGCGCTTGAACAGCTTGGCGACGACGGCAATGGCGCCCGCGCCGACCAGCACCAGCACCTTCGCGAACTTGGCGAAGAAGGCGAGGATCACCGCGATCAGCCCCAGCTTCTTCGCGGCCACGCCGGCGACCAGCGCCGCCAGGCCGTATTCCGCCACCTTGTCGGTCTTGGAGTTGAAGTCGTCGTAGCGCTTGCCGTCATTGAACTGCAGTGCGCCCAGCAGCGCATGCGCCGCCGGCTTGTCCTGCTCGACGCTGGCCCGCGCGGTGATGAGGTTCAGCGTCACGTAGCCCTCGCGCCCCAGGGCATAGGTGTTGTAGTTGACGCTCTGGTCGTCGGCGTCGCGGCCTTCGCTGCGCGCCGCCATCGACCACACCAGGCGGTGCGCGGCCGAGTCGTAGCTGGGCTTCTGCACCCAGCCGACGATCTCGAGCGCCGGAAATCCCATCTCCTTGCGACGCTTGTTGGCCTCTTCGGTTCCTTCCTTCAGGCTCTTGAACAGGTCATCGACGTTCCAGTCCTTGGCGTCGTCGTCCTTGATGTAGCCCGCGGCCTCCCAGCGCGCGACCACCAGCCAGTGCGCATCGCCGGCGCCTCGAACCAGGCCCAGCAGCGACGAGTCGACGCTGTTGCCCATGGCCTGCATCAGCTGGCCGGCCGCGGGCTGGGGGATGTAGAGCATGCCCGCCGGCAGCTTGAGCACCGCCTGCGCGGCCAGCTTGACCTCGCTCGGGCCGGCGACGGTCACGGCGTCGGCGGCCTTGATCGCCGCCTCCATGGCCTGCTGGCGGGCGGTGTCGGACTGGGCATGGGCGGCGGCGGCAAAGGCCAGGGCCAGAAGGCCGCGCAGGACGGCATTGAGCATGGACATATGGGTTCCTCCCTATCGTCGTTCGATGCTAGCTCACCGAGCGCCGCGACTTGGGCGGCGCCGGGTGCAGCGTCTTGCGCGACAGGTCCAGCTCCTCGTGCAGCCAGCGCCGGAACTGCGCCACCGGCGCCCACTCGCGCAGCGCCGGCGGGTAGACCAGGTGGTAGGTGTAGGCCTGCTCGTAGAAGACCGACAGCGTCGAGAGCTTGACCAGCCGGCCGTCGCACAAGGCATCGGCTGCCAGCAGCTCGCGGCACAGCGCGAGACCGATGTTCTGCTCGGCCGCCTGCAGCATCAGGCCGGCGTCGTTGAAGCTCGCCACCGGCGTGACGTGCGTGCGCAGGCCTGCGGCGGCGAACCAGCGGTCCCAGGGCTCGGCATCGCCCAGCAGCGGCTCGCGCGCGAGCGCTTGGGGCTGCGCGCCCAGCAGGCGCCGCGCGGCCGCCGGCGAGCCGACCACGATCATGGGCATCGGCGCGTCGAACAGGCGTTCCGCCTCCAGGCCCGGCCACGGACCGCGCCCGCTGCGCACCGCGGCATGGAAGCCGTCGCGCTGCAGGTCGATGAGCTGCTGCGACGCGTCGATCTCGAGCGCGAGCTGCGGATGGCGCTCGCGCCAGCGCCCCATGCGCGGCAGCAGCCACCGCTGCGCGAACGAGGGCAGGGTGGTGATGCGCAGCCGCTGTGCCGATCCGCTGGCCGCCGCGGCGGCGGCCTGCACCCCGTCGTCGATCTGGGCCAGCGCCGGCTCGACGCTGCGCAGCAGCGCCTCGCCCGCGGGATTGAGGACGACGCGGCGCCCGCGCCGATCGAACAGCTCGAAGCCCAGTTGCTCCTCGAGGCTGCGGATCTGCTGGCTCACCGCGCTGTGCGTGAGGTGCAGGGTCTCGGCCGCGGCGCGCAGGTTCTGCAGCTGGGCGACGGTGCGGAAGGCGGGCAGGGTGTGCAGGGGCAGGCGGGCCATGCTGGTAAGCATAGCTGACCAAAACGGCCAGAACAAGTCGATTCCCTTGGGAGGGCTGTACTCCTATCCTTACCAACATCGATGTGCAGACCTGGAGACCGTGATGCCCAACCCCTCGCTGATCCTGCTGTCCCGCCCGCTGTACCTGCAATTGGCGGAGGCCTTCACCGCGCTGCTGCGCCGGGTCGCCTCGGCCGCGCGCGAGCGCGCCGAGCGCCGCCGCGCCGAGCGCCAGATCGAGACGCTGGCCGAGATGGATGCGACCCTCCTGCGCGACATCGGCGCGCCGGCCTGGATGGTCAACCGCGCGGCCGAGCGCCGCGACGCGCAGGAAATGCGGCTGTTCGAGCTGCAGTTCTCACGGGATATCGACCGCCTGCACGGCCTGAAGTGAATCAGACCCGGTTGATCGACATCCCCGCCGTGCTGCGCAGGCGCTCGATCAGCTTCGGCGCGATCTGCGTGAGCGGCAGCACCTCGTGGGCCGCGCCGGCGGCGATGGCTTCGCGCGGCATGCCGAAGACGACGCAGCTCGCCTCGTCCTGCACCACGTTGTAGCTGCCGGCGTCGCGCATCTCCTTCATGGCCTTGGCGCCGTCGGCGCCCATGCCGGTGAGCATGAGGGCCAGCGCATTGGGCCCGACGACGCGGGCGGCCGACTTGAACAGCACCTCCACCGACGGCTTGTGCCGGTTGACCGGCTCGCCGTCCTGCACGCGGGCGATGTAGTTCGCGCCGCTGCGCTCCACGCTCAGGTGCAGCCCGCCCGGCGCGATGTAGGCGTGGCCGGGCAGGATGCGCTCGCCGTCGCGGGCCTCGGCGACGCGGATCTTGCACAGCCCGTTCAGGCGCGCTGCGTAGCTCTTGGTGAAGCCGGGCGGCATGTGCTGGGTGATGACCACGGCGGGCGAATCGGGCGGCAGGTGCATCAGCACTTCCTTGGTCGCCTCGGTGCCGCCGGTGGACGCGCCGATGAAGATGATCTTCTCGGTCGACAGGCGGCCCAGGCTGGCCACCGGCGCGGCGGACGGCGCCTCGCCCTCGGCACCGGCGGCGGGTGCGCTGACGAGCCGGCGCAGGTGCGCCTTGGCCGCGATGCGGACCTTGTCGGTGATGTCCTGCGCGAGCAGGCGCAGGCCGTCGGCCACGCCGATCTTGGGCTTGGCGACGAAGTCCACCGCGCCCAGCTCCAGCGCGCGCAGCGTGACCTCGGCGCCGCGCTCGGTCAGCGTCGACACCATCACCACCGGCATCGGCCGCAGGCGCATCAGCTTGCTGAGGAAGTCGATGCCGTCCATGCGCGGCATTTCCACGTCGAGCGTGATCACGTCGGGGTTGAGGGTGCGGATCATCTCGCGCGCCGCGAAGGGATCGCTGGCCGCGCCCACGCAGACCATGTCGGGCTGGCGGTTGATGATCTCGGTGAGCAGGCTGCGCACCAGCGCCGAGTCGTCGACGACGACCACGCGGGTCTTGGCGCTCGTGTTCATCTCCCTGGCCCCCATTTGCTGTCGCTCCTCAGAACAGATCCACCGAGCCGCCGCCGGTGGCCGCGGGCACGGCGCGCTGCGCCGCCGCGCGGTCCTGCGCCACCAGGGCCTCGGCGTTGCTCGGCGCCAGGCGCTTGACCATCGCCTTGCCGCTGGCCGGCAGAAAGCAGACCTTGCGCGGGTAGACATCGAGCACGTCCTTGGACAGCACCGGGATGCGCTCGGTGCGCAGGTACTCCAGCACGAACTCGGTGTTGCGCTCGCCGACGTTCATGCTGGTCATGCCGCTGATCACCTGGCCGCCGCCGAAGACCTTGGCCTCCATGCCGCTGCGCGAGGCGCCGCGCTTCATCATCTCGTTGATCAGCAGCTCCATCGCGTAGGAGCCGTAGCGGCCCGATTCGCCGGCGCCCTCGGGCAGCATGAAGTGGTTCATGCCGCCGACGCGCGCATTGCGGTCCCACAGGCAGGCGGCGATGCACGAGCCCAGCGTCGTCATGATGAGCAGGTCTTCGTGGTGCACGAAGTACTCGCCGGGCAGGATCTTCACCGCGTCGTTGCGGAAGTGCGCGTCGTAGAAGAAGAACGAGGCCTCGCCGGGCTTGCGCGGCTGCGCCTTGAGCTGGTCCAGGCGCGAACCGGCGCTCGTCGGGGAAGGGGAAGCGAGGGCGGCCATGGGTGTCTTATCGGCGGGGCGGCGGTCGGGTTGATGGCGCGACGTGGCAGCGCGTCACACCCGCTCGTAGATGGTCTTGCCGCGCAGGCGGAACAGGTCGCGCGACTCGGTGAAGTTCTCCGAGTGCCCGACGTACAGCAGGCCGGCCGGCTTCATCACGCGATGGATGCGCTCGAGCACGCGGCGCTGGGTCGGCGCGTCGAAGTAGATCATCACGTTGCGGCAGAACACCAGGTCGAAGGGCTCGCCGAAGGCCCAGTTCGCCTCCATGAGGTTGTGGCTGCGGAAGTCGATCAGCCGCGCGAGCTCGGGCTTGACGCGGATGAAGCCGCTGTTGGCACCCTTGCCGCGCAGGAAGTGCTGGCGCAGCCGCTCGGGCGACAGGCCGCGCGAATCGCTGGCATAGACGCCGCGAGAGGCGGTGGCCAGCACCTTGGTGTCGATGTCGCTGGCCAGGATGCCGACGCGGTCGGCCGCCGCCGATTCGGCCACGGTCATGGCGATCGAATACGGCTCCTCGCCGGTGGAGGCGGCGTTGCACCAGATGCGCAGCGGCCGTCCGGCGCGCGCCTTCAGGTCGCGCGCCAGCTCGTGGAAGTGATGCTCCTCGCGGAAGAACGAGGTCAGGTTGGTGGTCAGGCAGTTCACGAACTCCTGCCACTCGCGCTGGCCCGAGTCGCCCACCGCCTGGTCCAGCCACTGCAGGTAGCTGGCGAAGGAGCGATGGCCGGTCTCGCGCAGCCGGCGCGACAGCCGGCTGTAGACCATGGCCTGCTTGCCCGCGTGCAGGCTGATGCCGGCGCGCTGGTAGATGAGCTGGCGAACCCGCTCGAAGTCGGCGGTGCCGAAGCTGAACTCCTGGTCGCCGGGTCCCCCGATGGCATCGGCCCGGGGGGCCGCGGCGGAAACGGGGGACAGGACGGCACTCATGGACTCTCCGAGGAAGACGCCGGCACGCGTTCGCGCACATGCCGGATGGCACTGCAATATCGGCTTGCAGTCTGCGTCCCTTGAGGCGGTCGGCAGGCGTGAAGTTAAGCGTGAAACACAGCACAGTTCCCAATGGGCGCCGGCTGGGCCACTGCTAGACTCGATTGGTGGACTTCCTAACCTGACCGTGTCAGCTCGTGCCGCTGCCGAGCCCAAGCCTGCGCCGACGTTGAAGCTGCAGGTGGCGCTGCAGTTGCTGTCGCAGGCCGGCCACCCCTTGCCCACCGACGCGCCCCAGGGCTCGCTGCGCTGGCTGCAGGCGGTCATCGACGGGCTGTGCGACCTGTCCAGCCGCGACGTCCTCACGGGCCTGTCCAACCGTCGCCAGTTCGAGCTGGCCATCACCCGCGAGATCGATCGCGTGGCCCGCGCCGGCGAGCCGGCCCTGGTCCTCATGGTCGACATCGATCACTTCAAGAAGGTCAACGACACCCACGGCCACGCCGCGGGCGACGAGGTCATCAAGGCGGTGGGGCAGGCGCTGCAGGACTGCGTGCGCCCCATGGACACGGTCGCGCGCTTCGGCGGCGAAGAGTTCGCCATCATCCTGCCCAACTGCCCCCCGGCCTTCGGCCAGACCGTGGCCGAGCGCATCCGGCTCAAGGTGCAACGCCGCGCCATCACGGTCGCGCAGGGCGTCGACGTGGGCGTCACCATCAGCATCGGCGGCGCCTTCGTGCCGCAATGGGTGCGCTCGTCGGCGCCGCTGTGGATCGAGCGGGCCGACCAGCAGCTCTACCGCGCCAAGACGGAAGGCCGCAACCGGGCTTGCCTGGAGCAGCCTACGGTTTCGCTCGTGAGTGCCGAAGAGAAGGGGCTGTTGTTCGGCACATCGCAGTTTCAGGACATCGAATGAAGATCCATCGGGGGGCCCGGACATGACCGGCAGGATCATGGCCGTCACCAGCGGCAAGGGGGGTGTTGGTAAAACCTTCATGGCCGCCAACATCGCCGCGGCGTTGTCGCGTCGCGGCGAGCGCGTGCTGGTCCTCGACGCGGACCTGGGCCTGGCCAACCTCGACGTGGTCCTGAACCTGTACCCCAAGATCACGCTGCACGACGTCTTCACCGGCAAGGCCGAGCTCGCCGAGGCCATCCTGCCGGCACCGGGGGGCTTCTCGGTCCTGCTCGCCGGATCGGGTCTCGTCGAGTATTCGCGCCTCACGCCCGAGGTGCGAGAGCAGCTGCTCGACGTGATCCAGAAGGTCGCGCCGCGCTACGACCGGGTCCTGCTCGACACCGGCGCCGGCATCTCCGACGTGGTGCTCTACGCCGTGTCGCTGGCCGGCGAGGTCATGGTGGTGGCGACGCCCGAGCCGACCTCGCTCACCGACGCCTACGCGACCATCAAGGTGCTGGCCGGCCAGCAGCAGCGGCGCACCATCCAGCTGGTCGTCAACCAGTCCAGCCGCCTCGGCGAAGGCCGCGTGATCCGCGGCCAGCTGCAGCAGGTGGTCGACCGGTTCGTGAGCAACGGCACCGAGACCCCGCTCAAGCTCGAGCTGACCGGCGAGGTGCCCACCGACCTGTCGGTACGCGAGGCCGTGCAGCGGCGCCAGCTGCTGCTCGAAGCCTTCCCCGGCAGTCCCGCTGCGAAGGCGGTGGCGGCCATCGCCGAGAAGCTCGCAGCGTGAGCCTCGACGACGCCGAAGACCGCAGCGACGCGATCACGCCCTTCGAGCGCGTGGGCGGCGAGCCGGCGGTGCGCGGGCTGGTGGACCGGTTCTACGACCTCATGGACCTCGATTCCGACTACGCTGCCTTGCGCGCCCTGCACCCCACGCACCTCGACGGCTCGCGCGACAAGCTGTTCTGGTTCCTGTGCGGCTGGCTGGGCGGACCGCCGCACTACGTCGAGCGCTTCGGCCATCCGCGCCTGCGGGCGCGGCACATGCCGTTTGCCATCGGCGTCGCCGAGCGCGACCAGTGGCTCGATTGCATGAAGGAAGCGATGACCGAGCTGAAGATGGACGCGGCGCTGGCCGATCGGCTGGCCGCGTCGTTCTTCAACACGGCCGACTGGATGCGCAACCGCGGCGCGTGATCGCGCCGGCCAGGGAGGAATCGATGGCGATCGCACTGCGCCGCCTGGCGCTGCTGGGTGCGGCCATGCTGCTGGGCGCCTGTGCCTTGCCGAACGCACAGAAGGCGACCATCGACGGCCGCGCCACCGCGTTCTCGCGCCAGGGCGAGGCGCCGCCCACGGTGGTCTTCGAAGCCGGGCTGGGCGACGGCATGTCGACCTGGTCGCCGGTGCTGCCCAAGGTCTCGGCCTTCGCCAGCGTGTTCGCGTACGACCGCCCGGGCTACGGCGGCAGCGCGTCGGCCGAGGGCCCGCGCACCGGCGAGCGACTGGTGAGCGAGCTGCGCTCACTGCTGCGACGCACCGGCGCACGGCCGCCCTATGTGCTGGTCGGCCATTCCTTCGGCGGCAGCCTCATGGAGCTGTTCGCCCGAACCCATCCGGAAGAGGTGGTCGGGCTGGTGCTGGTGGAGTCGCGCCACCACGACTTCTCACGACGCTGCCAGATCGCCTCCGCGCTGGTGTGCGAGCCGCCGAGCCTGCTGGTGGCGGCCATGCCCGGCGACGCGCTGGCCGAGTACCGCGCCATGCCGGAGACGATGCGCCAGCTCCGGAACGCGCCGCCGCTGTCCTCCGACATGCCTTTGGTCGTGCTGACCGGCATGCGCAAGATCGTCGAGGGTCCCACCTTCCGCGACGCGTGGCTGGGGACGCAGAAGGAGCTCGCCGCGCAGTCGAAGCGCGGCGAGCATGTGGTGTGCGACGGCTGCGGGCACTATGTGCACCGGGATCAGCCGCAGCTGGTGGTGGATGCGATTCGCAGGGTGGTGCAGGCGTCGCGGCGGTAACCGCGTCCCGGGTTGCACCCGGGCTACAAGCTCTTTAGATCCGCGCCGCGCAGGCCTACCAGCAGGGCGCGGCCGTGCTCGTCGACGCGGAACTCGCCGTACCTGGCCCGTGACCAGCGGTCCGACTCGCCTTCGCGGAAGAACCAGGCGTCGGTCACCACCGTCCAGCGACCGTTCTTCGGCGTGAGCTCGATGCGCAGCTCGTCTGCGGCGAGCGGCGCGCCGGTGTCGCGGCGCAGCAGCGTGGCCACGCCGCGCTCGTCGCGGCGGGCGACCACCCGCGGTCGGTCGCCGGCGAGCAGGCCCTCGAAGTGGCCGTCATCGGGGACGCGGAAGTTGAGGGCCATGTAGTCGCCCTGCATCAGCGAGCGCGGATCGACGGGCGCCAGTTCGACGAAGACCGGCTGGCCGTCGGCGATCAGCGACTGCTTCTGCCAGATGCCGACATTGGCGACGCCCAGCGCCGCGACCGCGGTCAGCGCGATGCCGATGGCGGCGCGACGCGCGGGCGCGGGACGTTCGGTCGCAGTGGCCTGCGGCGTGGCGACGCGCGGCGCCCACCACGCCAGCGCGCCCAGCACGGCACCGGCCGCCACCATCACCAGCGCCTTGGTCGCCAGCGGCCAGTCGAGCGCGTAGTAGAAGCTGCCGATGACCCAGGCGGCGGCCACGGCCGCGGCGCCGGCCAGGCGCCAGCGATGGCTGGCCGCGCACAGCGCCAGGGCCAGCAAGACGGCGCCCAGGGCCGGCATGAAGCCCGCCAGAACCAGCAGCGCCAGTGCCACGCCGGCGCACCAGGGCCGGCGCAGCACCGGCCAGGCGCGGCCCAGCACGCCGGCGGCCGCCGCCGCGAGCAGCCCCGACACGACCTGCAGCGCCACCGAAGGCCACGACGCAGGCGCCAGCACGCCGATGTCGCGGGCGATCTCGCCGGCCACGCCACCGGCGCTCGCGCCGACGAGGAAGCTCATGCCCGACCACCACGCCAGGCCGGCCAGCGTGGCGAGCAGGGCGCCGGCCGCGATGGACTCGAGTGCGGCGACGCCGCGCGGCCGCAGCCGCTGGACGGCCATCGCGGCCAGCCAGGCCGCCAGCACCAGGTGCCAGGCGATGCCGAAGGCCGCGCGTGTTCCGCGCCCGAAGTGGAACGCCCGATCGGGAACGCAGGCCATTGCCAGCAAGACCGCCGCGGCTGCGCCGAGCAGCACGCGCAGCCACGGTCGCGGCAAGCCGATGGCCACCGCCACCGCGACGGCGGCAAGCAGCGCCGCTGCGGCCTGCATCGGCAGGTCGCGGAACAAGCCCATGGCGAGCGCGCCGCCGCCCACCAGCAGCGCCGGCACGGCGAGCTGCTCGAAGAACAACGGCACCTGTCGCGCCCGCAACACGACGATGGCACCGGCCAGCACCAGCGGACCGATGAGATAGGGACCGGCGCCTCGATGCACCCAGTCGCCCAGCAGCAGCGCGACGACGCCGATCAACGGAATCGCGGCCAGCCACGCACCCAGGGCAGTGAGCAGCACCACCGGCCAGGGGCGGGTGTCCTGGGGCGCGAGCTGGGCGTCGTGCGGCACCAATCCTTCGGCGACCGCAGCCGCGAGCACATCGTTCATGCGGTTCCGGTTCATTGGACTGCCCTCCGCGCGATGCGCAAGATGCCGCTCACCGTCGCGGCGAGCAGGCCTGCCGCCACGAGTCCGAGCAGGAACAACACGCCGATCCAGTCGCCGCGGTGACCTTCAGCCAGCCAGCGTGCCAGTCCCGCGACCAGCAGCGTGTTGAGCCCGAGCGCGACGGCGCTCAGCCCGTAGATCTCGGCGAAGCGCGGCGAGGCCAACGTCAGCGCCGCACCGGCGAGCAGGAGCACGCCGAGGCCGTAGTGCGCGCCGACGTGCTGCTGGAACAGGCCGCCCAGCGCGGTGCTGGTGACCATCACCACCCACAGCGTGAGGCCCGTGCGCAGCGACCAGATTCCGGCGCCGGTGAAGCGACGCGCCATCGGCAGCAACGCCGCCACCAGGGCCAGCGCCGCCAGCCAACCCATCACATGCGCCCGCAGGTCGTCGGGCTCGACGCGCCAGCGGTGACCGGTGTGGGCGTGCACCCACAGCGACACGGCCGACAGCGCGACCACGGTCCAGGGCGCCCACAGCACATCGCTGCGCACGGCCAGCACCAGCGGCAGCCCGAGCAGCGTCCACAAGGCGAACAGCTGCCACGGGTCGGCGCCGGTCTGGTAGGTCTGGCCGAAGAAGGCGAACAGCGCGCCGATGGCGAGGAAAGCGATCAGGCCCAGGGGCGCGCGGGCGGCGGGTCGGGCCATCGCCGCGACGCACATCGCGAGCAGCACGCCTTGCAGGAGACCGAAGCGGCCGGCGCGGCCCAGCGACTCCCAGTTGGCGGCGATCCAGAAGACAAGCCCCAAGCCGATCAAGGCCGCGGCGAGGATGGCGACGCCGCGTGGCAGCCACTGCGCCGCCGCGTCGGGCTCATCCTCCAGGCCGGCCAGCCGGTGCAGCCGTCGTGATGCGTCGGCATGGAGACCATGCCGGTCGGCGAGTTCGTACAGCGCGAGTCTCAGGTCCATCGTTGCCCCTTCGTCGTGTGGATGCGGCGGGGATCGTAGCGACGCCGCCGCCCCGCGCGCCAGGGCCGCACAAACCGCTTCGGCCCGCGCCACCCGAAGTGGAGCGAGCCGATACCGGAGAAGGACAGGCTCAGGCCTGGACGGATCCGCCGCGCAGGCTGCGGTCGGTGCCGCCGAGCGAGGAATACAGCCCGGGCCCGTCGCGCGGCATCAGCACCTCGATCGCGCGATCGAGCGCCGCGGTGGCGCGCGCCAGCGACTCGCGCTGCGCCGCGACCTGTCCGCTGGCGCTGGCCAGGCGGCGCCGCAGCAGGGGCGGCACGTTGCCGCTGCGCGCGGCGTGGGTGAAATGCTCGACCGCGCGGGCGAGCGCGCGGTGCAGCTCGGTGGCGTGGCGATCGATGGCTTCGGCATCGCGCGCGCGCAGCGCCTCGCCCAGCGAGGCCAGGCGTGTCTCGACCGCGGCCAGGGTGTCTTCCAGGGCCGGATCGATCAGCAGATGAGCGGGGGGCCGCGGCTCGGTCATGTCGCGTCGCACTTTGTCGTCGAGTTGGATGCTCAGTGCGAACCTTTGTCGAGGAGTTCCTGCGCGTTGGCGATCAGCTTGTCGGCAATCGCACCCGCGTCGATCTTGAACGTGCCGTCGGCAATGGCTTGCGAGATGCGCGCCACCTTCTCGGCATCGAACTCGGGGCTCGAGGCGCCGACGCCTGACAGCAGGACAGAGGCGGCCTGGGAGAGCTCGACCTGCGCGCTCGCTTCGGCCTCGCCGGGGGCGACGGTCTTCTGCGAGGCTTCGCCCGACGCGGTACGGCCGGTGGTCGCGGGGACCACCGGGGGTTTGTCTGCGGGACTGCCGATCTTCATGAGCTTCTCCATCGGGCCGGTCTGGGACCCGACCCATTCAATATGGACGGTGTATCGGCCTGGGTCGATCCGACTTTAGGCTTTTTTTCAGCCACCACCGTCTGTCCAACGTTCACAGGGCGAGCTCCATGCGTCGATCGCCCACCGGCATGCCGGTGAGCACGCGCCCGCTCTCGGTCTTCACGCGCGCCACTTGTCCTTCGACTCCGGGTGTCATCGCCAGGCCTTCGCCCGCCACGCTGAAGCCGGCGCCCACGGCCATCACCCGCACCGTCTCGCCGGCGGCGAACCACTGGCGCGGCTTGAGGTGCGCTTGCCGCACGCCCTGGCCGACGTTGATGGCACGCGCCACGGTGCGGCCGACGACGAGATCGGCGTCGGCCATGGCCGTGGAGCTGTCCTCGGCCAGGTCGACTTCGGCTTGAGCCAGGTCGCCGGCGGCGATTACGCTGCCGACGGCCAGCGGCACGGCCGCGACCAGTGCGCTGCCGTAAACCTTCACCGTGATCGGCAGGTACACATTCCAGCGCGACGCGCCTTGCGTGCAGCGCAGGCCGATGCGCGCGCGGCCCCACAGGCGGGTGCCGGGCGGCAGGTAGGGCTCGATGTGCTGGCACGGCGCGAGGCGCAGGCGCGGGTCGAGCTGGCCGACCTGCACATCGACGCGCGTCGCGCCCGCGTGCGGCGCGCCCGCGAGCGCGAGGGCGCGCACCTGCTGCTCGATCGCGGCGTCGTCCGCCTGCGCGCCGGCCGCGGCCACGAGCAGGCCCGCGGCGAGCGCGCGTGCGAGACGCAGCCAGGACGAGCCCAAGGATTCCATGTCGCCACTGTAGGAGCGCGGGGTCAACGCCGACACGCCGAAATGGCGGCCAATCCACCGCTTATTCCCGCTTCAGTTCTACAAGGCGCTCAACACAATGCGTCACATCTCTTCATGGGCCCAGGGTCCAGGGAAGGTTTGCATGATCAACCGATTGACCGACCAGCTCGACTTCCACGGCCAGGCGCTTGCATTGCGCTCGGAGCGCCAGCGCCTGATCGCGAGCAACATCGCCAACGCCGACACGCCGGGCTACGTGGCCCGCGACATGGACTTCGCGCAGGCCTTGAAGCAGGCGACCACCGCCGCGCAGCCCGCGGGCGCGATGGCGGTGAGCCAGCCCGGGCACATCGCCGGCACGCCGCTCGCGCGCGCCGAAGCGAATCTCGTGTACGCCTCGCCCAGCCAGACCAACCTGGATCGCAACACCGTCGACATGGACCGCGAGCGCGCCAGCTTCGCAGACAACGCGGTGAAGTACGAGGCGACCTTGCGCTTCATCAACGGCAACGTGCGGACCATGCTCGACGCGATTCGAGGGGGGCAGTGATGAACGGACGGACGACCCCGGGTTGCACCCGGGCTACGGGTAGCCCGGGTGCAACCCGGGAAACGCAGGAGCACTGACCCATGAGCATGCTCAACATCTTCAACGTCGCGGGCAGCGCCGTCAGCGCGCAGAGCCAGCGCCTGAACGTCGTCGCCTCCAACCTCGCGAACGCCGACACCGTGGCCGGCCCCGACGGCCAGGCCTACAAGGCGCGCCAGGTCACCTTCCAGACCGAGCTGATGGGCGCCGCCGGCGCGGCCGGCGTGAAGGTGAGCACCGTCAGCGAAGACAACTCGCCGGGCCGGCGCGTGCACGACCCCAAGCACCCGGGCGCCGACGCCGAGGGCTACGTGACCTACAGCAACGTCAATCCGGTGGAGGAGATGGTCAACATGATCTCCGCCTCGCGCTCCTACCAGAACAACGTCGAGGTGATGAACACCGCCAAGACGCTGTTGCTGAAGACCTTGCAGATGGGATCCTGATCATGGCCGTCAATTCCGTCGGAAACGACTTCTCGGGCCTCGGCGGCACCTCGGCGATCCCCGGGGCGACCGACGCCGCCAGCGCCGACCGCTTCCTCAAGCTGCTGGTCGCGCAGATGCAGAACCAGGATCCGTTGAACCCGATGGACAACGCCCAGGTGACCAGCCAGATGGCGCAGATCAACACCGTCAGCGGCATCGCCAAGCTCAACGAGACGGTGCAGGGCCTGACCAGCCAGTTCGTGCAGATGCAGGCGCTGCAAGGCGCCGCGCTGGTCGGCCGCGACGTGATCGTGCCGGGCAACAGGCTGGACATCGCCGACGGCGTGGGGCAGGGCGGCTTCGAGCTGACCTCGCCGGCCGACGCGGTGAAGGTCGAGGTGCTCAACGCCGGCGGCCATGTCATCGACACCGTGCAGCTGGGCGCGCAGACCAGCGGCCGCCACAGCTTCGACTGGAACGCGAGCAAGGCCGGCACCGACACCAACCTCACGTTCCGCATCACCGCCACCAGCGGCGCGGCCACGCTGAGCAGCACCGCGCTGATGCGCGATCGCGTCACCGCGGTCAGCACCAGCGGCGACCAGCTCCAGCTCGAGCTCGAGCGCTCGGGCACGACCCCTTACGCCTCGATCAAGGCCTTCAACTGATCACCACCCACAAGGACAACCCATGGGCTTCCAGCAAGGACTCTCCGGTCTCAACGCCACCAGCAAGAACCTGGAGGTGATCGGCAACAACATCGCCAACTCGAACACCTACGGCGCGAAGGCCTCGCGGGCCGAGTTCTCCGACATGTACGCCAGCGCCATGAACGGCGCCGGGGCGAACAGCATCGGCATCGGCGTGGCCCTGGAGACGGTGTCGCAGCAGTTCACGCAGGGCAACATCGCCTCCTCGCAGAACCCGCTGGACCTGGCGATCAACGGCGCCGGCTTCTTCCAGGTGACCGACGGCAAGAACCCGACGATGTACACCCGCAACGGCCAGTTCAAGGTCGACCGCGACGGCTTCGTCGTCAACAGCCAGGGCAACAAGCTGATGGGCTACGCCGCCGACGGCGCCGGCACCATCCTGCCGGGCCAGGCCTCGCCGCTGCAGATGCCCACCGCGGGCATCACCCCGAGCGCCACCGACCGCATCAAGCTGGAGATGAACCTCGACGCACGTGCGGCCGTCACGCTGCCGGCGGCCGGCGCGCCCATCGACGTCACCGACCCGACCACCTACAACAACGCGACCTCGCTCACGGTGTTCGACGCCAAGGGCCAGGACGTGGCGCTGACCTACTACTTCCAGAAGTCGGCGACCGACACCTGGAACGTCTACATCACCGCCAACGGCACGCCGCTGGCCACCGACGCGAGCGGCAACCTGGCACCGTCGACGACGATCCAGTTCCCTGCCAACGGCGGCTCGCCGACCTCGCCCGTGGGTGCGGTCACGCTGAACATTCCTGCCTCGACCAACGCCGCCGGCGCGACCACGCTGCCGATCGGCGGCGTGGCGCTGAACGTGGCCGGCGCGACGCAGTACGGCTCGCCCTTCGGCGTGACCGACCTGTCGCAGAACGGCTACGCGGCCGGCCAGCTGGTGGGCATCCAGTTCGAGTCGAACGGCATCGTGACGGCGCGCTATTCCAACGGCCAGTCGAAGCCGGCGGGGCAGGTCGAGATCGCGACCTTCCGCAACCCGCAAGGCCTGCAACCCATGGGGGGCAACGCCTGGGCGCGCAGCTTCGCGACCGGCGACCCGATCGTCGGCGTGCCGGGCGACGGCAACCTCGGCGCCCTGCAGTCGGGCGCGCTGGAAGAGTCGAACGTCGACATGACGGCGGAGCTGGTCAACATGATCACGGCGCAGCGTGTCTACCAGGCCAACGCGCAGACCATCAAGACGCAGGACCAGGTCATGCAGACCTTGGTGAACCTGCGCTGATCTGAAGGCCGGCCATGGACCGCATGATCTACCTGTCGATGTCGGGCGCGAAGGCGACCATGCAGCGGCAGGACACGCTGGCCAACAACCTGGCCAATGTCTCGACCGTGGGATTTCGCGCCGAGCTGCAGGCGTTTCGCGCCGTGCCGGTGCAAGGCAGCGGCGCGAGCACGCGGGTCTATGCGCTGGAGAGCACGCCGGGCTACGACGCGAGCGCCGGCAACGTCACCGCGACCGGGCGTCCGCTCGACGTCGCCATGAAGGGCAACGCCTGGCTCTCCGTGCAAGGGCTGGACGGGACCGAGGCCTACACGCGGGCCGGATCGCTGGACGTGTCGGCCGACGGCACGCTGACCACGCGCAACGGACTCACGGTGCTGGGCGACGGCGGGCCGATCCAGGTCCCGCCGAACACCGAAGTGCAGATCGGCGGCGACGGCACCGTCAGTGCGCGCGCCACCAACGGCAAGAGCACGCCGGTGGGCAAGCTCAAGCTGGTCACGCCCGAGGTGCCTCTGCAGCGCGGCACCGACGGCTTGTTCCGCGCCGATGGCGGCGATCTGCAGGCCGACGCGAATGCGCGCGTGCAGGACGGCGCACTGGAAGGATCGAACGTGAGCGCGGTGGAGACCATGGTCTCGATGATCACCGCGGCGCGCCAGTTCGAGGCGCAGATGAAGATGCTGCAGACGGCGGAAGGCGACGAGAAGGCCGCCGCGCAACTGCTGTCGATGAGTTGATGTTGTAGCCCGGGTGCAACCCGGGTTGCACCCGGGCTACGAAGAAGGACGCGAAAATCATGATGCGATCGTTGTGGATCTCGAAGACCGGCATGGAGGCCCAGCAGACCCAGCTGGACACCATCTCCAACAACCTGGCCAACGTCTCGACCAACGGCTACAAGCGCGCCCATGCGGTCTTCGAAGACCTCATGTACCAGAACCTGCGCCAGGCCGGCGCGAACAGCACCGAGCAGACGACGCTGCCCACCGGCTTGCAGGTCGGACTGGGCACGCGCGCCGTCGCCACCTCGCGCAGCTTCGCCCAGGGCAACCTGCAGCAAACCACCAACAACCTCGACGTCGCCGTGCTGGGCAACGGCTTCTTCGAGGTGCAGATGCCCGACGGCACCACCGGCTACACGCGCGACGGCTCGTTCCAGGTGAACGCCATCGGCCAGCTCGTCACCAACAACGGCTACCCCGTGCAGCCCGGCATCACCATCCCGGCCAATGCGCAAAGCGTGACCATCGGCTCCGACGGCACGGTGAGCGTCACCCTGTCGGGCCAGGCCGCGGCGCAGACCGTGGGCCAGATCCAGATCGCGAGCTTCGTGAATCCGGCCGGCATGGAGCCCAAGGGCCAGAACATCTTTGCCGAGACCGCCGCATCGGGCACGCCCAACACCGGCACGCCGGGGCAGAACGGGCTGGGGTCGCTGCGCCAGGGGTTCGTCGAGACCTCCAACGTCAACGTGGTCGAGGAGCTGGTCGCGATGATCCAGACCCAGCGCGCCTACGAGCTCAACTCGAAGGCGATCCAGACCTCCGACCAGATGCTGCAGAAGCTCGGCCAGCTGTGATGCGACGCAGCGCACTCCTTGCCGCGGCCATCTGCCTGGCCGGCTGCTCGACGATGAACCCGCGGCCCCAGGTCGACGTGGCCGAGCCCACGACGGCGTTGCCGCAGCCCGTCGCTGCGCCGGTCGTCAACAACGGCGCCATCTTCCAGGCCGGCCAGTACCGCCCGCTGTTCGAGGACCATCGCGCCCGCCTGGTCGGCGACACCGTCACCGTGCAGATCGTCGAGAAGGTGAGCGCCAGCCAGAAGAGCAGCAGCACGGTCGACAAGACCGGCAAGGTGAGCGCGGGCATCAGCGCGCTGCCCGGCATCGCGCCCAACTCCTTCGGGCGCGCCACCGCCGCCGGCAACTCGAGCAACACCTTCGAAGGCAAGGGCAGCACCGAGAACACCAACGACTTCTCCGGCACCATCACCGCCACGGTGACGGGCGTGCTGGCCAACGGCCACCTGCTGATCGCCGGCGAGAAGCAGATCGGCGTCAACCACAACGTCGACGTGCTGCGCTTCTCGGGCCAGGTCGACCCGCGCGCCATCCAGCCCGGCAATACCGTGCCTTCCGCACAGATTGCCAACGTGCGCATCGAGCACCGCGGCCGCGGCCAGCAGGCCGATGCCCAGGGAATAGGGTGGCTGGCAAGGTTCTTTTTGAACGTTCTGCCCATCTAGCCCCTTCCAGAATCGGAAATACCACAAGGTGTTTCCGACATGGACCGAACCAACACGCTGCTGAAGACGCTCATCGCGCTGGCCTGCCTCGCGGCCAGCGCCGCGCTCTGGTGGCCGGCGCCGGCCGAAGCGGCGCGCATCAAGGAAGTCGCCTCCGTCCAGGGCGTGCGCAGCAACCCGCTGGTGGGCTACGGGCTGGTCGTCGGCCTCGACGGCACCGGCGACCAGACCACCTCCACGCCCTTCACGGTGCAAAGCCTCAACGCCATGCTGCAGCAGATGGGCGTGACGGTGCCGCCGGGCACCAACATGCAGCTGAAGAACGTGGCCGCGGTGATGGTGACGGCGCAGCTGCCGGCGTTCGCCCAGCCGGGCCAGACCATCGACGTCAACGTGTCGTCGCTGGGCAATGCCAAGAGCCTGCGCGGCGGCACGCTGATCGCCACGCCGCTCAAGGGCGCCGACGGCCAGATCTACGCGCTCGCCCAGGGCAACCTCATCGTCGGCGGCGCCGGCGCGTCGGCGGGCGGCTCCAAGGTGCAGATCAACCACCTGAGCGCCGGTCGCGTGCCGGAAGGCGCGACGGTGGAGCGCAGCGTGCCCACGCCGCTCAACCAGGGCGACACCTTGCAGCTCGACCTCAACGCGAGCGACTTCAACACGGCGCGCGAAGTGGCGCGCGTGATCAACCAGCGCATGGGCGAGAACACCGCCTTCCCGGTCGACGGCCGGGTGGTGCGGGTGCGCATGCCGGCCGAGCCGAATTCGCGCGTGGCCTTCATGGCCGATGTCGAGAACCTGAACATCGAGCTCGCGTCGCCGGCCGCCAAGGTGGTCATCAACGCACGCACCGGCTCGGTGGTGATGAACCAGGCGGTCACGCTGTCGCCTTGCGCGGTGGCGCACGGCAACCTGTCGGTGACCATCAATTCGACCCCGCAGGTGAGCCAGCCCAATGCGCTGTCGACCGGCGGGCATTCGGTGGTGACGGAGAAAGCCGACATCACGATCGCGCAGCAGGCCGGCTCGCTGATCCAGATGCCCGCGGGGACCAAGCTTGCCGACGTGGTGAAGGCCTTGAACTCGCTGGGCGCGACGCCGCAGGACCTGCTCGCCATCCTGCAGGCGATGAAGTCGGCCGGCGCATTGAACGCCGAGATCGAGGTCATCTGATGAACCTGCCGTCGACGTCGCGGCTGGCCACCGACACGCACAGCATCGACTCGCTGCGCGCCCGCGCGGCCACCGACCCGCAGGCGGCGATCAAGGAAGTCGCCAAGCAATTCGAGGCCCTGTTCATGCAGGAGCTGATGAAGAGCATGCGCCAGGCGCAGCAGACCATGTCCTCCGGCATGTTCGACAACGCCGGCACGCAGATGGGCACCGAGATGCTCGACACGCAGTTCGCGACCAGGATGACCGGGCTGCCGGGCGGCCTGAGCGACGCGATCGCCAAGCAGCTGGAGCGGCAGATGGGCACCACCGCCGCGCCGCCGGCGCCGGCCGCGGCCGCCGGCGCGCCGGCGCGCAAGGAAGCGTCCGGCACGAAAGCCCAGGTCGACTTCCTCTCCAGGCACCAGGACGCGGCGCGCGCCGCCGAAGCCACGAGCGGGATTCCCGCCGCCTTCATGGTGTCGCAGGCCGCGCACGAGACCGGCTGGGGCCGGCGCGAGATCCGCCACGCCGACGGCTCGTCCTCGTTCAACCTGTTCGGCATCAAGGCCGGCGCGGGCTGGAAGGGCAAGGTCGCCGAGGTCACTACCACCGAAGTCGTCGACGGCATGGCGCGCAAGGTCAGCGCGCGCTTTCGCGCCTACGGCTCCTACGCCGAGTCGTTCGCCGACTACGCGAAGCTCATGAAGGACAGCCCGCGTTACCGCGACGTCGTCGCCAACGCCGGCTCGGCCCAGGGCTTCGCGCAAGGTTTGCAACGCGCCGGCTACGCCACCGACCCGGCCTACGCCGACAAGCTGACCCGCGTGATCAACACCACCTTGCGCCTCGCGCGCAGCATGGCCTGAAGGACTGAAGCATGGCTGGCTCCGCATTGATGCAACTGGGCACGCGGGCGTTGTTCGCCAACTACGCGGCCTTGCAGGCCACGGGCAACAACATCTCCAACGCCAACACCAAGGGCTACTCGCGCCAGAGCGTCGAGCTCGAAAGCGCGGGCGGCCAGTTCAGCGGCGCGGGCTTCTTCGGCAAGGGCGTGAACGTGACCACCGTGTCGCGCGCGCATGACGAGTTCCTGACCCGCGAGGCGGCTTCGGCGCGCGCGCTGGCCGCGGCCGACGCGACCCGCTCGGCGCAGCTGCAGCAGCTCGAGACGGTGTTCGGCATTGGCGAATCCGGCGTGGGCTATGCGGCCGGCCAGTTCCTCAACGCCTTCGTCGACGTCGCCAACCGGCCGCAGGACCTGGCCGCGCGCCAGGTGGCGCTGGCACGCGCCTCCGACGTGGCCTCGCGCTTTCGCGCCGCGGGCGAGCAGATCGATTCGCTGCAGGCGAACGTCACCGCCGACATCAAGGCGGGGGTGGCCACGGTCAACACCTTGGCCCAGCGGGTGGCCGACCTCAACGGCCAGATCTCGCTGGCCCAGGGCTCGGGGCATCAGCCCAACGACCTCATGGACCAGCGCGACCAGCTCATCAGCGAGATCGGCGCCTACGTGCAGGTGACGACCATCGGCGCGAGCGACGGCTCCATCAACGTCTTCATCGGCGGCGGACAGCGGCTGGTGCTGGGCGGCGAGGCGGCTCAGCTCGCGGCGGTGCCCGACGAGTTCAATCCCGCCATCGTCCACCTCGGCCTGACCGACCCCAGCGGCACCCACGCCATGCCGGACAGCCTGATCACCGGCGGCTCGATGGCCGGGCTGCTGCGCTTCCAGAGCACCGACCTGGTCGACGCGCGCAACCTGCTGGGCCAGATGGCGCAAGGGCTGGCCGGTGCGGTGAACGAGCAGCAGGCCCTCGGCCTCGATCTCAGCCAGCCGGCGGTCGCCGGCGCCGCGATCTTCGGCACCGGCGCGCTCAGCGTCCTGCCCTCGAGCGGCAATGCGATGGCCGCAGGCGTGCCGGTGGCCTCCTACATCGATGCCAGCGGCACACGCGTGCCCAGCGTCAGCTTCTCGATCGTCGATGCGAGCCAGCTGCGTGCCAGCGCCTACGAGGTCATGCCCGACCCGAGCACCGCCGGCAACTACCTGGTCACCCGACTGTCCGACGGCGTGCAGACCTCGGTGGCCTCGGGCGCGACGGTCGACGGCTTCCAGCTCACGGTGGTCGCGCCGCTGCCGGCGGCCGGCGATCGCTTCCTGCTCCAGCCGGTGGGGACGGCCGCGCTCAACATGCGCCGCGTGCTCGACGACCCCAAGGGCATCGCCGCGGCCACGCCGGTCACGGCCAGCCTGGGCAACGCCAACACCGGCACCGCGACGGTGGCCAGCCTGAAGGCGGTCAGCACCACGCTCAACCCCCAGCTCACCGCGACCATCAGCTTCACCAGCGCGACGGGCAACTACAACTGGCAGCTGGTCGACACCACCACGAGCGCGGTGGTCAGCAGCGGCGCGGCGACCTGGACGGCGGGGCAGCCGATCAGCCTCAACGGCTGGCAGATGGACCTCAACGGCGTGCCGGCCAACGGCGACACCATCACCGTCCAGAAGACCGCCTTCCCCGCGAGCAACAACGGCAACGCGCTGGCGCTCACCGACCTGCGCGACGTGCGCATGGTGGGCGTCACGCCGTCGACTTCGGGCGTGACCATCACCGACGCCTATGCCAACGCGATGACCGACATCGGCGTGCGGGTGCAGGGCGCGCAGATGTCGGCCGACATGTCGGCCTCGGTCGCGCACGACGCACAGGCGGCGGTCAGCGAGAGGACCGGCGTGAACCTCGACGAAGAGGCGGCGCGCCTGATCCAGTTCCAGCAGAGCTACCAGGCGGCGGCCAAGATGCTGCAGGTGGCGCAGTCGGTGATGGACACCTTGCTGCAGGTGGCGGCGCGATGAACGGACCGACGAATCCCGGGTTGCACCCGGGCTAC
>DASUZE010000100.1:0-21328 GCA_036377015.1 Piscinibacter sp.
TTCAAGTTCATGCAGCAGGCGATCGACTACGAGATCCGCTGGCAGATCGAGGAGATCGAGGATGGCCGCGCCATCCAGCAGGCCACCGTGCTGTTCGACCCGGATACCGGCGAGACGCGCGCGATGCGCACCAAGGAAGATGCTGCCGACTACCGCTACTTCCCCGATCCCGACCTGCCGCCGCTGGTGATCGCGCCGGCGTGGATCGACGACGTGCGCGCCGCCATGCCGGAGCTGCCGCGCATGATGACCCAGCGCTTCCAGACCGAGTACGCATTGCCGGCCTACGACGCGTCGATGATGACCCAGAGCAGGTCCTTCGGCGCCTTCTTCGAGGCGACCGCCAAGGCCTGCGGCCAGCCCAAGCTCGCGGCCAACTGGCTGATGGGCGAGGTGTCGCGCCGACTCAACGCCGAGTCGCGCGAGATCGAGGCCAGTCCCGTCGATGCCGCCACCCTGGCCCGGCTCATCACGCGCATCGCCGACGGCACCGTCTCCAACAACGGCGCCCGCCAGGTGTTCGACGCCCTGTGGAGCGGCGAAGGCCGCGAGGTCGATGCCGTGATCGAGTCCAAGGGACTCAAGCAGATGAGCGACACCGGCGAGCTCGACCGCATCCTCGACGACGTGCTCGCGGCCAACGCCCGGTCGGTCGAGGAATACCGCGCCGGCAAGGACAAGGCCTTCAATGCCCTGGTGGGCCAGGCCATGAAGGCGACCAAGGGCAAGGCCAATCCGGCCCAGGTCAACGAGCTGCTGAAGAAGAAGCTGGGCGGCTGACGCCCGGCCTCACTGCGACGCCGTCTTCGCGGCCGACCCGGCCAGCGCCGGCGGCAGGGTGCCCATCGAGCCGGGCGGGGCCCCGCTCCACAGCCGGCGCAGACGCGCCAGCTCGGCGTCGAACAGGCCGTTGATGCGCACGATCTCGGCCTGCTGGTTCTGGATCAGCGCGCGCTGCGCATCGGCGGCGGCGTCGTTCGCGTCGAGCTGCTGCCTGAGCTTGTGGGGCAGCGGCTTGCCCACGTAGAACTCGGTCTCGTCGGTCAGCGGCTTGCGCTCGACCGCAAGCGCCGCCAGGCGCTTCTCGGACAGCTGGACCGCGTTGTGCATGTCGTCCAGCGCCTTGGCGCGCGCCTTGTTGTGTGCCGCCTCGTTGGGAAAGCGCACCATGAGATTGCGGTCGCGCCGGACCGCGTCGGACTGCGCGGCCCGCTCGACGGCGGCCTGGCGGTCGCGCGCCTCCTGCTCGGCGCGCTCGTCGGCGGTCGGCGTGGGCGGCAGCACGCGCCTGACCGAGCCGTCGGGGTTGAGCACGCGCTGGTCGCGGTCGGCGCAGGCGGCGATGGGGCGGTCGGACGTGAGCTTCTTGCCGTTGGCGTCGACGCAGCTGTAGATGGCGGCCAGGGCCTGGCCCGCGCCGGCGCAGGCCAGGCTCGCCACCACGACCAGGCGGGCGGCATTGCGGATGACCGGCACGGCCCGGACCTCAAGCTGTCTCATTCAAACCCCGTAGCGTTCTCGATAGGCCGCGACACGCGCAAAGTGAGCGGCCAGGTCCGGATCGTCGTTCGAGCGCAGGTACTGCATCAGGTCGGACAGGTTGGCGATCGACAGCACCGGCATGCCGAACTCGCGCTCGAAGTCCTCAACGGCCGAGCGGGCCGACAGGTTGTCGTCGCGGCCACCGCGCTCCATGCGATCCATCGCGATCAGCACCGCCACCGGCTCGGCGCCGGCCGCGCGGATCAACTCGACCGACTCGCGCTTGGAGGCACCGTCGGTGATCACGTCGTCGATGACGACGACCCGGCCCTTCAGCGGCGCCCCGACCATCAGGCCGCCCTCGCCGTGGTCCTTGGCTTCCTTGCGGTTGTGGCAGAAGGGCACGCTGCGGCCGAGCCGCGCCAGCTCGACCGCCGAGGCGGCCGCGAGCGTGATGCCCTTGTAGGCGGGACCGAACAGCATGTCGAACTCGATGCCCGAGGCGAGCAGGCGCCGCGCATAGAATTCCGCGAGGCGGCCCAGCTTGGCGCCGTCGTCGAACAGGCCGGAGTTGAAGAAGTACGGCGACAGCCGGCCGGCCTTGGTCTTGAACTCCCCGAAGCGCAGCACGCCGGCCTGGACCGAAAACGCGACGAAGTCCGCGGCCAGCCGGTCGCTCGCCGCATTCGCATTCATGGAGGACATGGGGTGTTCCGTCTCGTCACGTTGAACCTGAACGGCATCCGCTCGGCGGCGAACAAGGGCTTGCTGCCTTTCGCCGAGGGCCTGGCCGCCGATTGTATGGGGGTGCAGGAGATCAAGGCGGTGGCCGCCGACCTGGCGGGCCGCTTCGAGCACATGGCCGGGATGAAGGGGCATTTCCATTTCGCGGACAAGAAGGGCTACTCCGGCGTCGGCCTGTATGCGCGCAAGGAACCGACCGAGGTCGTGAGCGGCATCGGCAACCCCGAGTTCGACGCCGAAGGCCGCTATGTCGAGGCGCGCTTCGACACGAAGAAGCGCAAGCTGAGCATCATCAGCTGCTACTTCCCCAGCGGCTCCAGCGGAGAGTTGCGCCAGCAGGCGAAGTTCCGCTTCCTGGCGCTGATGGCGCCGCACCTCGTTCGCCTGAGGGCCGAGCGTGAATTCATTCTCGTCGGCGACGTCAACATCGCCCACAAGGAGATCGACCTCAAGAACTGGCGCGGCAACCAGAAGAACAGCGGCTTCCTGCCCGAGGAGCGCGCCTGGATGACGCACACGCTCGACGAGATCGGCCTGGTCGACGTGTTCCGGCGCCTGAACCCGCACCCCGAGCAATACACCTGGTGGAGCAACCGCGGCCAGGCCTGGGCCAAGAACGTCGGCTGGCGGCTGGACTACCACCTGGCCACGCCGGCGATCGCGGCCACCGCCAAGCGCGAGCACATCTACCTCGACGAGCGCTTTTCGGATCACGCGCCGCTGGTGATCGACTACGACTTCACCCTGTGAGCTTCGGGGCCGGACGAAGGCCTCTCCCTAGAATCGGCCCATGAGTTCCACCGCGACGGACGCCGTCCCGCGCCGCTCCCGATTCACCCTCATCGCGCTGCACCGCCTCACGGTGGTCGCGCTGCTGGGCTTCGCCTCGGGCCTGCCGCTGGCACTCACCGGGCAGGCCATGCAGGCCTGGCTCAGCGTCGAGGGCGTCGACATCGCCACCATCGGATTCCTGAGCATTGTCGGGCTGCCCTACACCTTCAAGTTCCTGTGGGCGCCGCTGCTCGACCGCTTCGAGCTGCCCTGGCTCGGACGACGCCGCGGCTGGCTGGTCCTCACGCAACTCGGGCTGGCCGGCGCGCTGCTGTGGATGGCCGGCACTTCGCCGACGCAGGCGACGCGCGTGTTCGCGCTGCTGGCGGTGCTGGTCGCCTTCGTCTCGGCGTCGCAGGACGTGGTCATCGATGCCTACCGCACCGACCTGCTGCACGCCAGCGAGCGCGGCCTGGGCTCGTCGCTGTACGTCATGGGCTACCGCATGGCCATGATCCTGTCGGGCGGCGTGGCCTTCATCTGGGTCGACCCCACCCAGGGCGGCGGCTGGACCTGGCCCCAGGTGTATCGCTTCATGGCCTGGCTGATGGTGGGCGCGGCGGTGTTGTCGGCGCTCGTGCTGCCGCGGCTGAAGGTGGCGCCGGTGCCCACCAGCGTGGCCCGCCAGGACGTGATCGGCTTCGTCGCGGTCATGGCCGCGGTCGGCGTGGGCTTCGTGGTCAGCGAGCGCCTCGGGCCCGGCATCGGGGCGTGGCTGCTCTCGCCCTGGACCGGCGGCAGCCCGACGCCGATCCAGAAGAAGTGGACCGACCTGCTGGCGCTGCTGCTGGGCATCGCCTTCACCCTGCCGCTGGCCGCCTGGGCCGCGCGGGCGGCGAAGTTCGAGACCTTGCTGGGCGGCTTGCGCAGCTACTTCTCGCAGGCCGGCGCGGGCGCGTTCCTGGTGTTCATCGTGCTGTACAAGCTGGGCGACGCGTTCGCCGGCTCGCTGATGACGCCTTTCCTGCTGCAGGCCATGCAGTTCAGCATCGCCGAGGTCGGCGTGGTGAACAAGATCATCGGGCTGTGGCTGACCATCGTCGGCGCGCTCATCGGCGGCGCGCTGATGCTGAGGCTCGGGATGTGGCGGGCGCTGATGCTGTTCGGCGTGCTGCAGATGCTCAGCAACCTCGGCTTCTGGTGGCTGGCGGTGAGCGGCAAGGGCCTGATGCCGGGGCTGGTCATCCCGGCCTTCGACTGGGGCTTCGTCTCGCTCGCCCACGCCACGCCGGTGGACGGCGGGCTGCTGTTCGTGATCGCGATCGAGAACCTGTCCGGCGGCATGGGCACGGCGGCCTTCATGGCCTTCCTCATGAGCCTGTGCAACCACCGCTTCACGGCGACGCAGTACGCGCTGCTGTCGGCCTTCGCCACCGTCGGCCGGGTGTGGGTCGGGCCGCTGGCCGGCGTGCTCGCCGAGTCGATCGGCTGGCCGGCGTTCTTCGTGCTGTCGACGGTGCTCGCCGCACCTGCGTTGGGGGTGCTGTGGTGGTTGCGCGCGCCGGTGCGGGCGCTGGAGGTGGACCCTGACGCGCGACCGCCCGATGATTGAGGCCTTTGCGCCGCGCTTGAGATCGCCCCACGGCACCCCAGTTGCTCCCTGTCGGGCAGGCCCTGCCCTCCGAGTCCGAATGCCATGAACGCCGACTTCGATCCCCACGCCGATTTCGAACCCGATCCGGCGCTCGTGCCTCACCGCACCGGCTGCAACTGCGCCCTCCATGCCCGCCGGCGCTTCCACGCCACGCTGCTGGCCGGCGGCGTGGTGCTGGCGCTGCCCGGTGTGGCCGCCGCCGACGGCGTCGTCGTGCCGGACCGCTCCACCCTGGCCGGCCTGGTGCCGGCCGAAGAGATCGAGAAGGCCGCAGCGCAGCAATACCGCCAGATGCTGCAGCAGGCGGCGCAGCAACGCGCCCTCGCGCCGGAAAGCCATCCGCAGTTGGTGCGGCTGCGCGCCATCGCGCAGCGCCTGATCCCGCACATCGGCGCGCCCAACCTCAAGTCGACCCCGCGCGCCGCGCAATGGCGCTGGGAGGTCAACCTGATCGGCAGCAAGCAGATCAACGCCTTCTGCATGCCCGGCGGCAAGATCGCCTTCTATTACGGGCTGCTCGACCAGCTCAAGCTGAACGACGACGAAGTCGCCATGGTGATGGGCCACGAGATCGCCCATGCGCTGCGCGAGCACGCGCGCGAGCGCATGGGCAAGAACGCCGCCACCAGCGGCCTGATCGAGCTGGGCTCGGCGCTGCTCGGGCTGGGCAGCGGCGGGCGCTACCTCGCCAACATGGGCGGCCAGCTGCTGTCGCTGCGCTTCAGTCGCGACGACGAGTCCGAGGCCGACAAGGTCGGGCTGGACCTCGCGGCGCGCGCCGGCTACGACCCGCGCGCCGGCGTCACCCTGTGGCAGAAGATGGGGCAGGCCAGCCGCGGCGCGCCGCCGCAGTGGCTGTCGACCCACCCGGCGGGCGCATCGCGCATCCAGGAGATCGAGTCCAACCTGCCGGCGGTGGAGCCGCTGTACGCGCGCGCCTCCAAGCCGTCCCAGCGCTTCGCGCCGCCCACGCCGGCGCAGGTGCGCGAAGACGTCAAGGACTCGAAGGCGACCAACGACTGAGCTACCAGCTCGGCGGCAGCGGCCGCACCAGGCGCAGCCCCCGCCCCTCGAGCGCCACATAGCCGCCGCGCTCGAGGTCCTTGAGAAGCCGGCTCACCATCTCGCGCGACGAGCCGACGCGGTTGGCCAGCTCCTGGTGGGTCGGCCGCTCGGCGATCAGCCCGCCGACGTCCGCCAGGCCTTGCAGCACCTTGATCAGCCGGCCATACACGTCGAGCAGCGCCAGGTTGCGCGCGTTCTCGGTGGCGATGCGGGCGCGCCGGATGACGCGCTTGAGCAGCTCGAAGGCGAACTCCGGATCGGCGGCGATGTGCTCGCGCAGGGTCTGGCGCGTGACCACCACGCATTCGGTCGGCTCGATGGTGATCACCGAGGCCGAGCGCGGCCCGCCGTCCAGGCTCATCTCGCCCAGGTACTCGCCGGGGCCGTAGGTGCCGTAGGTGATCTCGCGGTCGCGATCGTCGGTGGAGAAGGCCTTGACGCGGCCCGACAGCACGATGAACAGGGTGTCGCTGTGGTCGCCTTCCTGGATCAGCAGCATGCCCTTGCGATAGCGCCGGGCCTGGCCGCGCGCGGCCAGCAGGCGCAGCGACTCAGGCCAGGCGGAGGCGTCGGGCGGCTGGGCGAGGGCGACTTCCATCGGGCGTCGAGTTGCGGTGCCGGGAACCGCAAAAACTCTAGCACGCCCCCTTCGCCTGTTGACCCTCGCCGAGCCCCTAAGTCAGTGCGCGAACAGCGACGCGCCGGCCGTCTTCATCGCCGGCGTGATCGGCGGCAGCACCGCGATGCGGTTGGCGAGCTCGCGGATGCTGCTCGTCTGCGTCTTGGTGCGGATGCTGCAGATGTGCGAGCGCACCGTCGAGATCGCCACGCCCTGCGCACGGGCGATTTCCTTGGGCTTCATGCCCCCGCAGATCGAGCGCAGCACGCTGGTCTCGGCCCCGGTCAGGCCGTGGGTGCGGGCGTAGAAGTCGAGCGTGAGCGTCTCGGCGGCGCGACGCTTGCCGAACACCAGCAGGGCCAGCCCTTCGCCCTCGCCGTCGTCATCGTCCGCGGGCATGGGCACCACGGCCACGGTGACCGCTGCGGCATGCGCGCCGACGCTGAACAGGCGGCGGCGGCCGCGACATGCGTCGAGCAGCGCGACGTGCAGCGCCGACTGGTCGCCGACCAGGCGCGCCCGCACCTGGCCTTGCAGCATCTGCAGCGGCCCGTCGCCGGCCAGCTCGCGCAGGCCGAGCTGGTTGGCGTAGCGCAGGCGGCCGTCGGCGCCGAGGAGAAGCAGGCCGTAGTCGATCTCGTCGAGCATGCGCATCAGCAGCGTCGCTTGAGCGGCATGGGCGGCGGCCGCCCAGGCGGCCGGCTCGACCGATCGGGCGGCAGGGTAAGCGTTCAGGTTCATGGGCCGGGTCCTTTGCGGCCTGCCCCCGCAGACCGTGACCCCAGCTTAGGTAACGGGACGTGTCGAATGTGGTGAATGTGAACCGCGGGCTTGTGACGTATTCACATCCCTCTCACGCGAGCACCTTCGACAGCCATCGGCCGAGATCGGCGATCTCTTCCATGCACACCGAGTGCTGCATGGGGTACTCATGCCATTCGACCGGGTAGCCCTGCGCGACGAGGCCGTCGCGCGTCGCCTTGCCGGCGGCGAAGGGCACCACCGGATCGCTGCGCCCATGGGCCAGGAAGATCGGCACATCGGCGTTGGCCGGGCTGCCTTCGGCCGGCAGCGTGTGCGCCAGCGGCAGGTAGCCGGACATGCCCACCAGGCCGCCCAGGCGCTCGGGGTGGCGCAGGCCGGTGAGCAGCGTGACCGCGCAGCCCTGCGAGAAGCCGGCCAGCACGATGCGGCGTGCGGCGATGCCGCGCTGGCGCTGCGCATCGATCAGCGCCGTGACGGCGGCCACCGATCGGCGCAGGCCGGCCTCGTCTTCGCGCTGCTGCAGGTTGGCGCCGAGGATGTCGTACCAGGCCCGCATGACGTAGCCGCCGTTGATCGTCACCGGCATGGTGGGCGCGTGCGGGAACACGTAGCGCACCGGGCCCACTGACGCCAGGTCGAGCTCCTCGACGAAGGGCACGAAGTCGTTGCCGTCGGCGCCCAGGCCGTGCAGCACGATGACGGTGGCCGACGGCTGCGGGCCGGTTTCGATCTGGATGGTTTCGAGCGACATGGCCGGCATCATCGCTCATCGAGCATGGCCTGGTGGTGGCTGAGAAACAGGCGCCCGTCGAACCAGGCTGTCCAGCCGCCTTCGTTCAGCCCATCGAGCACCGGACCCTTCACCTCGCTCAGGTCGAGCCGGATGCCGCGGTCGTGCAGCAGCTCGTGCAGCGCGCGCAGCGCGGTGAGGCCGCTGAAATCGATGCGGTTGACGGGCGACATCAGCAGCACCACGCGCCGCGTGCCGGGGTGGCCGGCGACGTGCTGCTGGACCACATCGGCCAGCTGGCGCGCGTTGGTGAACAGCAGGCTCTCGTCGATGCGCAGCGCCACCACGCCGGGCGTGAGCTGCACCTCGTGGCGCCCGACATTGCGGTAGTGCTCGGTGCCGGGCACGCGGCCGATGAGGGCGACGTGCGGACGCGCGGTCCGCTGCAGCAGCAGCGCGATGGAGCCGGCGACGCCGACCGCGAGCGCCCAGCCGACGCCCATCACCACGGTGAGCGCGGCGACCACCGCCATCAGCGCGCCTTCGGAGCGCGAGTAGCGCCAGGCTTCGCGAAACGGCGCGGCGTCGAACACCGAGGCGACCGCGACGAGGATGGTCGCGGCCAGCACCGCCGTGGGCAGCAGCGCCAGCGGCTTTCCGAGCAGCCAGATGGCCAGCGCCATCAGGGCCGCAGTGAACACGCCGGCCATGCGCGTGCGCGCACCGGCATCGAGGTTGACGATGCTGCGCGTGAAGCTGCCGGCCACCGGCATGCCCGCGCTCAGGCCCGCCGCGAGGTTGGCCGCGGCCAGGCCGGCGAGCTCGCGTCGGGGCTCGATGCGATGGCCGTCGCGGCGCGCCAGCGATTCGGCGACCACCAGGCTGCTCACGAACGTCACCAGCGCGATCGGCGCGGCGCTGGGCAGCAGCTGGCGCCACAGGGTCAGATCCAGCGTGGGCCAGGCGAGCGTCCAGTGCAGCGCCGGCAGTGCGCCGACCAGCTCGACGCCGCGCGCGCCGGCGCCGGTGAAGGCCGACACGCCGATCGCGAGCATGAGAACGGCCAGCGGCGCGAGCCGCTCCAGCAGCTTGGCCGGCTCCGGCCGCATGTGCCGCTGCAGCCAGCGTGCGGTGTGGCGGCGCGCCAGCCACAGCGCGGTCAGCGCCGCCAGGCCGTACAGCGCGGTCAGCGGCCACCACGGCGTGGCGGCCTGCCACCACGACTGCAGCACCTGCGGCAGGCTGGACCCGCCCGCCGACGCGCCCAGCAGCACCGGCAGCTGGCTCAGCGCGATCGACAGCGCCGCACCGGTCTCGAAGCCTTGCAGCACCGGCACGCTCAGCAGCGCCGCCAGCGCATCGAGCCGCCACCACGCGGCCAGCGCGAGCATCAGGCCGACCTCGATGGCCAGCACCAGCGCCACGGCGGACGCCGGCACGCCGGCGGGCGCGCCGGCCAGCGCCTGCGAAATCATCAGCGAGAGCAGCGCCACCGGCCCGACACCCATCGCCGGGCTCGACCCGAGCGCGGCGTAGGCGACCAGCGGCAGCAGGCTCGCGTACAGGCCCGCCTGCGGCGGCAGTCCGGCCAGCAGCGCGTAGGCCAGGCTTTGCGGGATCAGCAGCACCGCGACGATGCAGGCGGCGACGAAGTCGTCCTGCAGCGCGTCGCGCGCCCAGGCGCGCCAGCGGGAGAGGTCGATGCGCGGTGGGGTCATGGATCAGCACGATTGTCCGGGGCTTTTTCGGCGCAGGGCTCGTCTACAGTCTCGCTACCACTTGCGACCGCGCATGACCGAACCGCCCCGCTCGCCCCGCCCCGCCATCAGCTGCGTGATGCCGGCCTTCAACGAGGCTGCCAACCTGCCCGCCGTGCTCGGCGACGTGACGCGCCAGCTGGCGCAGCTGACCGAGCGCTGGGAGCTCATCGTCGTGGACGACGGCAGCCGCGACGCCACGCCGGTGGCCATGCTGCCCTGGCTGGTGCAGCCCGGCGTGCGCTACGTGCGCCTGTCGCGCAACTTCGGCAAGGAAGCCGCCCTGACCGCCGGCATCGACCGCGCCGAGGGCGAGGTCGTGATGCTGATGGACGCCGACGGCCAGCACCCGAGCAACCTGCTGCCGCGCATGCTCGACGCCTGGGTGCAAGGCGCCGACATGGTCTGCGCCGCACGCTCGTCGCGTGCCGGGGAGTCGTGGTCCAAGCGCATCGGCACGTGGCTCTTCTACCGCCTGGTCAATGCCAACCCGTCGGTGCAGATCCCGGTCGACGCGGGCGACTTCCGCCTGATGGACCGCAAGGTGGTCGACGCGCTCAAGGCCCTGCCCGAGCGCAACCGTTTCATGAAGGGCCTGTATGCCTGGGTCGGCTTTCGCACCGAGATCATCGACTACCTGCCCACCGAGCGCATGTCGGGCCACAGCCATTTCTCGATGCGCAGCCTGATGCGCCTCGCGTTCACCGGCGTCACCGCCTTCACCAACCTGCCGCTGCGGCTGTGGAGCGCGCTGGGCGCGCTGATCGCCTTCTGCGCCTTCGGCTTCGGCATCTGGATCGTCATCGAGCATTTCATCCGCGGCCACGATGTGCCCGGCTGGGCCACCCTGGTCACCGGCATGATGCTGTTCTCCGGCGTGCAGCTGCTGTCGATCGGCATCCTCGGCGAGTACGTCGGGCGCATCTTCGACGAGGTCAAGCAGCGGCCGGTCTATGTCGTCGGCAGCGAGACCGGGCGAGGCGCGTTGAGCCCCCATGTCGATCGAAGCGCCTGAGCGCGTGCTCATGCTGTGCGCCGACGACTTCGGGATGTCGCCGGGCGTGTCCAAGGGCATCGCGCGCCTGGCCCGGCGCGAGCGGCTCGGCGCCGTGTCGTGCCTGACCGGCATGCCGCACTGGCGCAGCGCGGCGCCGCTGCTGGCCGAGCTGCCGGCCTCGGTCGACGCGGGCCTGCATTTCAACCTCACCGAAGGCGAGCCGGTGAGCGCCGAGCTGCGCCGCCATTGGCCGACGCTGCCGTCGCTGCAGCGCCTCATCGTCGCGGCGCATGCGCGGCGGCTGCCGCTCGACGCGCTGGCCGCCGAGTTCGCCGCCCAGCGCGCCGCCTTCATCGACGCCAGCGGCCGCGAGCCCGCGTTCATCGACGGCCACCAGCATGTGCATCACCTGCCCGGTGTGCGCGAGGTCGTGCTCGACGCCATCGGCGATGCCGGCGCGCCGGTGCGCAACACCGCCCGCGTCGGCGGGCCGGGCTTCGGGCTCAAGCGTGCGCTCATCGCCGGCACCGGCGGATGGGCCCTGCAGCGCGAGCTGCGCCGGCGCGGCCTGCGCCACAACGCAGTGCTGCTGGGCGTCTACGACTTCGTGCCGGGCCGCTACCGGCAGTGGATGCAAGGCTGGCTCGCCGCCGTGCCGGCCGAGGGCGCGCTGCTGTTCTGCCATCCCGGCGACCCCGACGACAGCGGCGTCGCCGACCCGATCGCCCGCGCCCGGGGCCCCGAGGCCGACTACCTCGCGAGCGACGCCTTCGCCGACGACCTGGCCGCTGCCGGCGTGGTGCTCGGCCGCGCCTGGCGGCGCATCACCTGAAGGTCCAGGCGCGGTTGATGGCGAATGTCAGCAGCAGTGCGGCCCCGGTGGCCAGCACCTGCGCGACGAGGTAGTGCAGCCCCGCCCGCACGCCGAGCGCGACGATGACCATGCCGAGCAGCGCCCCGGCCATCGCCGTGCCCTGGAAGCGCACCCAGGCCGGCGCGATCTCGCCCTGGTGGTCGAAGGTGAAGCCGCGGTTGCCGAAGAAAGCCACCTGCGCGCCCAGCGCAGCCCCCAGGCCCGAGGCCAGCCATGCCGGCAGATGGACGAGCTCGACCAGGAAGGCGAGCAAGGCGTAGTGCGCCGCGGTCGCGAACGCACCGACCAGGGTGTAGCGAGCGAGCCGGCGCATGCTCAGCAGGGCCGCGGCGCGGACCGCCACAGCACGACCTCGCGATCGGCGTGGACCTTCTCGAGACCGAGGCCGGAGAGCCGCGACTCGTTGCCCGGGCGGACCACGAACCACACCGCCTGCGGATGGCAGGCGAGCTCGCCGATGCGCGCCAGCGGCCACAGCAGCTGCTTCGCACGCGGCGGATCGAAGCGGGCCGCGTCGAACAGCTCCTTGCGCCAGTTGTCGCGCCGCGCCAGGTCAGGGTCGGCCCAGTCGCTCGCGACGATGACCGGCTCGCGCAGGCCGGCGTAGAACGGCAGGTCGTAGAACATCTCGTCGACGAAGACGACGCGGTCGCCCGGCTTGATCTGCGCGCCCAGCACGAGCGCCGCGGGTCGACTGGAATGCGGCGACTTCAGCGCGAGCACCGCGACGGCGCCCAGGCACACCGAAGCGCCGATGGCCAGCGTCCAGCGCAGCGCGCGCGGCCGGCGCGCCAGGGCCAGCCCGATCAGCAGCGCGCAGGGCGCCAGTGCCGGCAGCACGTAGCCGACCAGCTTGGAAGTCGGCAGCGAGAAGAACCCCACCACCGCGACGATCCACCAGCCGTACAGCGCCAGCTGCGCGCGCTCGGCCGGCGCGCGCTCGCGCCAGGCGTCGGCAAGCGCGGCCGGCAGCCAGGCGCTCCACGGCAGGGTCAGCGCGGGCAGCACCGCGAGGTAGAACCAGCCGCGATGCGCATTGTTGAAGTTCGTCTGGACGAAGCGGCGGAAGTGCTGCTCCATCACGAAGTAGTCGAAGAAGCCCGGGTAGCGCTGCTGCATCAGCACGAACCAGGGCAGCGCGAGCGCAGCGAAGACCGCCAGGCCCAGCGGATGCAGCAGCCGCAGCAGGTCGCGCCAGCGCCGCTGCGCCAGCAGCCACGGGCCGACGACCAGGGCCGGGAGCACCAGGCCGATCAGGCCCTTGGCCAGCACCGACAGCGCGGCCAGCGCCCACGCGCCCAGCACCCAGCACAGCGACGGCGCCTCGGCGGCACGCACGAAGGCCAGCACCGTCGCGGCGATCATCCCGCCGACCAGCATGTCGAGGTTGGCGTACTGGCCGCCGACGTAGAAGAAGGGCATGGTCGCGAGCACCAGCAGCGCCGCGGCGCCCGCGCGCTCGCCATGCCAGCGACGCGCCGCGAGCAGCACCGCCGCGCCCATCGCGAAGGCGCCGGCGAAGGGCGCGATGCGGGCGCTGAAGGCATTCACGCCGACCAGCGCCATCGCCGCCATGTCCAGCCAGTACATGAGCGGCGGCTTGTGGAAGAACGGCAGTCCGTTGAGCAGCGGCACCAGGCCGTCGCCCTGCAGCAGCATGTCGCGCGCGACGGTGGCGTAGCGGCCTTCGTCGGGGACCAGCAGCGGCCGCAGGCCCAAGGTGGCGAGCAGCCACAAGGCCAGCAGCGGCAGCGCGCGACGAGGCTGGGACCAGGCGTTCGGGGAAGCGGAAGCGATGCGGGACACGGGGGCGCTCGAAAGGCCCCGCATTACATCATTGACGCCGCGTCAATCGACCTTCGCGCCCGACACCTTCACCACCTGCGCCCACTTCTTCGTCTCGGCCGCGATGTAGGCGGCGAACTGCGCCGGCGTCATGCCGCTCGGGATCGCGCCCTGCGATTGCAGCCGCTCCTTCAGCGCCGCGGTGGCCAGCGCCTTGGCGGTTTCCTGCTGGACGCGGTTGACGATGTCGGGCGGCGTGCCCGCCGGTGCGAGCAGGCCGAACCACGAGCTGGCGTCGAAGCCCGGCAGCGGCCCGGCCTCGGCGATGGTCGGCAGATCGGGCAGGGCCGTGCTGCGCTGCGAGCTGGTCACCGCGATGGCCTTGAGCTTGCCGGCGCGGATCTGCGGCAGCGCCGAGGGCAGGTTGTCGAACATCAGGTCCATGGTCCCGCCGATCAGGTCGAGCAGCGCCGGGCCGGAGCCGCGGTACGGGAAATGGACCATGAAGGTGCCGGTCATGCTCTTGAACAGCTCGCCGCTCAGGTGGATGGACGTGCCGTTGCCGCTGGAGGCCATGTTGAGCTTGCCGGGATGCGCCTTGGCGTAGCGGATCAGGTCGGGCACGGTCGCGATCTTCAGCGCCTCGGCCTTTGCCGGGTTCATCACCAGCACGTTGGGCACGCCGGCCACCAGCGTGATGGGGGCGAAGTCCTTGACCGGGTCGTAGGGCAGCTTGGGGTACAGCGACTGGTTGATGCCGTGCGTGCCGACCGTGCCCATGAGCAGCGTGTAGCCGTCGGGCGCCGACTTCGCGACCTCGCCGGCGCCCACGTTGCCGCCCGCCCCCGGCTTGTTGTCGACGATGAACTGCTGGCCGAACACCCGGCTCAGCTCGGGCGCGAGCGCGCGGGCGAGGATGTCGGTGGTGCCGCCCGGCGCGAACGGCACGACGACGCGCACCGGGCGTTGCGGCCAGCCGGCGCCCGCCTGGGCCCACGCCAAGGGGGGCAGGGCGGCGGCGAGGACGAGCAGATGGCGGCGGGCGACGGTCATGGCGACGGCTTTCTTCGGGTGCTGCGCAGCGGCCAGTGTGGGTCATGCGGCGCGCCGCGCCCACCGGGCTTTCTCGGGGACGTCGCCTGTGCGACAGCATCCCCCCACACCTGTCATTCCTGACAATGGCGAGGGGCAGGGCCTTGTGCCACATTCGGACGCACTTCCAGCATCGCTCTCCTTTGAAGAACCATCCCCTCGCAGGCGCGGCCTACCCGGATCTCGGCGCCATCATCAGCCGCGTGCAATCGCGATTCATCCGCGCCGCCAATCCCACCGAAGTCTTCGATCCGCTGCTCACCGACCTGCTCGAGGTCACCGGCAGCGAGTACGGCTTCATCGGCAACGTGCTGCACGACCGCGCCGACGGCCATCGCTTCCTGCGCCTGGTCGTGCTCACCGAGATCAGCTGGGACGAGCACACCCGCGCCATGTTCGAAAGCCACCGGCGCGGCGAGCAGCACATCGAGTTCCACGACATGGACAACCTGTTCGGCGCCGCGGTGACGAGCGGCCGGCCGGTGATCGCCAACGGACCGCGCGACGATGCGCGCCACGGCGGCTTGCCCGCGGGCCATCCCGGCAAGGGAGCCTTCCTCGGCGTGCCGCTGTTCCACGGCGGCGAGATGATCGGCCTGGTGGGACTGGCCAATCGCCGCGACGGCTACGACGAATCGCTGGTGGACTTCCTCGAGCCGCTGTTCGCGAGCGTGGGCGCCATCATCGGCGCGGTGCGCATGGACGAGGCGCGACGCGACGCCGAGCAGGCCCTTCGCGACAGCGAGGAACGGCTGCGCACCACCTTCGAGATGGCGGCGGTGGGCATCGCCCACATCACGCCCGACGGCCACTTCGTGCGGGCCAACCAGGAGCTGTGCGAGGTGCTCGGCTATCCGTGCGAGGAGCTGCTCACGCTGCGGGTGCAGGACGTGACGCTGCCGGAAGACGTCGAGGCCAACCGCGACTACGCGCGCCGGCTGCTGCGCGGCGAGCCGGCCGGACGGCCGCTCGAGAAGCGCTACCGCCAGCGCAACGGCAACATCGTGTGGGTGTCGTACAAGGCCGCGCTGGCGCGCGACGCGGCCGGCGAACCGGCCTATTTCATCGCGGTCGTGGAAGACATCACCGAGCGCAAGCGCACCGAGGCCGCGCTGCTGGCGGCGCAGGCCGCCGAGCGCGCGAATGCCGCCAAGACCGAGTTCCTCTCGCGCATGAGCCATGAGCTGCGCACGCCGTTGAACGCGGTGCTCGGCTTCGCGCAACTGCTGCAGATGGATGCCGGCCATCCGCTCAACGCCGAGCAGAAGTCGCGCCTGCAGCACATCGAGGACGCCGGCGCCCACCTGCTGGCGATGATCAACGACGTGCTGGACCTGTCGCGCATCGAGAGCGGGGGCATGATGCTCGCCCCCGAGACCGTGGTGGTGTCGTCGCTGGTCCAGGAGGGCTTCGCGCTGGTCGCCACCGCCGCGCGCGACGCCGGCGTGCGCCTGGCCATGGAAGCGCCGCCGGCAGGCGTGCCGCGCGGCGACCGCATGCGCGCCGACCACCTGCGCCTGCGCCAGGTGCTGGTGAACCTGCTGACCAACGCCATCAAGTACAACCGGCCGCAGGGCCGTGTCACCGTGAGCTGGGGCGCGACGCCCGAGGGCGAGGCGGTGTGGCTGCGCGTGGCCGACACCGGCCAGGGCCTGACCGACGAGCAGCAGGCGCATTTGTTCGAGCCCTTCAACCGCCTCGGCGCCGAGCGCAGCCGCATCGAGGGCACCGGCATCGGGCTGGTCGTCACCCAGCGGCTGGTGCAGCTGATGGGCGGCCGAATCGAGGTCCGCAGCAGCGTCGGCGTGGGCAGCAGCTTCACCGTCACCCTGCCCGCCGCCGCCGAGAGCAACGGCGAGACGCCCTTGTCGCCGCGCGCGGGCCCGGCGCGCACCGACCGCGACGGCGGCGGTGCGCAGCACACGGTGCTGTACGCCGAGGACAACCCCATGAACGTGGAGCTGGTGTGCGAGGTCATGCGCCTGCGCCCGGCCTGCCGCCTGGTCGTCGCGCGCAGCGGCCGCGACGCCATCGCGATGGCGCGCAGCGAGCATCCCGACCTGCTGCTGCTGGACATGCACCTGGGCGACATGACCGGCATCGAGGTGATGCAGCAGCTGGTGACCGATCCCGAGCTGGCGCGGGTGCCTTGCGTGGCGCTGTCGGCCGACGCGATGCCGGGGCCGATCGAGGCGGCCAAGCGGGCGGGGTTCAAGGGGTACCTGACGAAGCCCCTGGATGTCGGCGCGTTCCTGCGCTGCGTGGATGAGGCGCTGAACGGGACGTTGTGAACCCGGGTTGCACCCGGGCTACGAAGAGCCGGGGCCGGGCGTCTGCCGCAGCGTCACTCGCCCCTCGTGCCAGGCCCGCTCGAAATCGGCCTCGATGGCGCGCAGCGTGGCCGCATCGCTGGCCGACGCCGACGCCAGCCCCACGGCGCGGTTGCGCCCCTGGCTCTTGGCGCTGTACAGCGCCATGTCGGCGAGGTTGATCGCCTGCTCCCAGGGCACCGGCACGGCATAGGGCGGCAGCGGGAAGCAGGCGTAGCCGATCGAGGCGGTGACCCAGATCGCCTGCCCTTCGACCAGCACCGGCGCGCTGCCCACGCTGGCCAGCACGCGCGCGGCGAGCTGATCGGCCTGCTCGGTCGTCAGGCGCGAGGCGACGATCAGGAACTCCTCGCCGCCCCAGCGCACCACCAGGTCGTCATCGCGCACCGCGGCGTTCAGGCGCTGCGCCATGTCGACCAGCACCACGTCGCCGGCCGAGTGGCCGTGGCCGTCGTTGACGTGCTTGAAGTGGTCGAGGTCGACCAGCAGCAGCGCGCCGCTGAAGCCGCCCGCCTTGCGGCGCGACGCGTCCATCACGGCATGGAAGTGGCGCCGGTTGGCGAGGTGCGTGAGCGGGTCGCGCTCGCTGGCCACGCGCAGCCTGGCATGGCTGGCCTCGAGCTGGCGCTGGGTCTCGCGCACGCGCCGCACCAGCAGGCCGGCCAGCGTGATCGACAACAGCATCAATGCGGCGACCACGGCCCAGATGCGCTGAGTGAGGTCGCGGTTGGCCAGGGCCTCGGTCTTGAGCGCGTTGTCGCGCCGCACCAGCTCGATGCTGCGCTGCTTGGCCTCGGCGTCGTAGCGCGTCTGCATCTCCTTGAGGACGATGCTGCGGTTGCCCTGCATCACCTCGGCGTGCAGCTTGCGCTCGCGGTGGTACAGCTCGAGCGCGCCGCGCGCGTCGCCGGCGGCGGCCAGCGCCTCGCCGAACTCGCGCAGCGTGACCGCCTGGTCGGCAATCGCGCCGCTGCGGTGTTTGGCCTCCATCACCCGCGCCATGTCCTGGCGGCCCTCGGCGATTCGGTGCAGGCCGATCTTGGCCAGGCCGGTGTTGTTGATCAGCACGAGCTCGGTGCGCAGGTCGTTGAACTCGCGCACCGTGGGCAGCGCCTGGTTGGCCGCGCGCAGCGCGTCGGCGGCGCGATGGCGCTTGACGTAGGCGTCGCTGAGGTTGGTCAGCAGCACGGCTTCGAGCCGACGGGCACCGGCGCGCTGGGCCAGGGCGTAGGCCTCCTCGGTCGCGCGCAGGCCGCCGTCGGCGTCGCCGCGCAGGTCGGCGATGCGCGCCTCGTTGATGCGCACCCGCGCCATCGCCGCCGGCTGCCCGAGCGCCGCGGCCATGCGCTTGGCCTGGCCCATGGCGCGCAGCGCCGTCTCGGGGTCGCCGTTGCGCGCGGCGATGTGGGCCAGCACGCTCAGGCTCAGCGCCTTGCGGTAGAGGTCGCCCGCGCCGTCGGCGAGGTCGAAGGCCGATTGGGCGTGCTCCTGCGCGGCCGCGAAATGGCCCAGGCTCATCGCCCGGCGCTCCAGCACCTGCAGCGCACGCCACAGCGAGCGGTGGTCGCAGGACCGCGCCGCGGGCGCGGCGTCGCCGGCGCCGATGGGCGGCGGGCGGCAGGCGCTGCGGTGCACCGCCGCGGCCGATTCGGCCAGCGCCGCGGCCACGTCGAGCTGGCCCGAGGTCTCGGCAACAAGGGCGCGTGTCAGGTTCGCGGCCGCGGCCGCCAGCGGATCCTGCTGCTCGCGCGACAGCGCCAGCAGCCTCTCGGCGAGTGCGCCGGCCTCGGCGGGCCGCCCGGCCTGGGCCAGGATGACCGCCTCGGCCTGGAGGAACAAGCGCTCGCGGGCCGGCGTGTCGGCCGCGCCGGCGCGCAGCAGGTGCAAGGCGTCGATGGCCTCCTTGGGGCGGTCGTAGCCGCCTCGCACCAGCAGGTCGACCCGCTCCTCGAGCGCCGCCGGCTCGGCCGCGTGGGCGCACGCCATCACGACGCAGACGACGAGTCCGAGCCAGCGTGTCATGCCGCCTGCTCCTCGACCGCCGAGCCTTCGAGCAGCGTCAGCGTGACCTGCCCTTCGCGCCACGCCGTCTCGAGCGAGCGGGTGATCGCGTCGAGCTGCGATTCGTCGCGCGCCTGCAGCAGCCGCACGCCGTAGGCGCGGTTGCGACCGTGCGCCTTGGCCAGGTACATGGCGGTGTCGACCAGGTTGATGGCACGTTCCCACGACACCGCGAGCAAGGTGGGCTCGATCGGGAAGGTCGCGTAGCCGATCGAGCCGGTGACGGCGATGCTGCGGCCTTCGTGCACCACCGGCGCATGGCCCATCGCACCCAGCATGCGCCGCGCCAGCGCCTCGACCTGCTCCGGCGCCAGCGTGCGCACGATGACGAGGAATTCCTCGCCGCCCCAGCGCACGATCAGGTCCTGCTCGCGCAGGGTCTCGCGCAGTCGGCGCGCGATCTCGGTGAGCACGCCGTCGCCGGCGCTGTGGCCGTGGGTGTCGTTGATGCGCTTGAAGTGGTCGATGTCGACCAGGAACACCGTGCCGGCGAGCTTGCCGTCGGCGGCCAGCTGCTTCATCGCCGCCTGGAAATGGCGCCGGTTGGCCAATCCGGTCAGCGGATCGCGCTCGCTTTGCACCAGCAGCTGGTGGTTGCTCGATTCGAGCGCCCGGTTGCTGCGCCGCACGCGGCGATACAGCAGCAGCAGCACCGCCAACGACAGCACAAAGGTGGCCGCGAGCAGCCACCACAGCCGCTGCTGCAGGTCGCGCCGGCGCAGCTGCTCGCCCTTGATCTCGCTCTCGCGGTTGAGCAGCGCGAGGTCCTTGGCGCGCCGCTCGGCGTCGAAGCGCTCCTGCAGCTCCACGATCGCCTTCTGCTGGTCGCGCTGCAGGATCTCGTCGGCCAGGCGCCGGTGGCGGTGGAAGGCGGCGACGGCGCCCGGTGCATCGCCGGTCTTCTCGAGCGCCTGGCCCAGCTCCTCCAGCAGCGAGGACACCCCCGTGACGGAGCCGCGGCCTTCGTCGATGGCGATCGCCTGGTCGACGAAGCGCTGGCCGACGGCCGTGTTCTTCAGCGAGATGTGCGCCAGCCCGATGTTGGCCAGCGCCACCGTCTCGCCGCCGACGTCCTTCAGCTCGCGCACCAGCGGCAGGACCTGCTCCGACAGCTGCAGCGCCGTCTTGTACTCGCCGCTCTTCAGGTAGAAGTCGGCGAGGTTGGCCATGTACAGCGCCTCGTCCGACTTCGCGCCGGCGCGCCGCGCGTCTGCGATCGCCGCCTGCATCTCGCGCCGCTCGCCGTCGCGGTCGCCGGACCCGTCGAGCAGGATGCCCTGGGTGTTGTGGGCGCGGGACAGGGCGGTGTAGTCCTGGGCGTTGCCCGCGATCTCCAGCGCCTCGGCGTTGAGGCTTTTCGCGCGGTCGAGTTGCTTGGCCTCGTAGAACACATAGGCCAGGTCGGTGCGCACCTCGGCGCGCAGCCAGGGGGCGCCGATCTGGTCGGCCAGCGCCAGCGCCTCGTGCAGCACGCGGGCGGCGTCCTCGATCCTGCCGGCGTCGTCCTTGATCTTGCCCTGGGCGCGCAGGAAGCGCAGGCGGTGCAGCGGCGCGGCGCCGGCGGGCAGGCGCGTCAAGGCCTCGGTCACCAGCGCGTCGGCCTTCTGCAGGTTGCCGCGCTGCGCCAGGGCGCGCGCGCGCACCAGCAGCGCGGCGGCCGCCGCGTCGGCGCTGCCGCGGGTGCGCGCCCAATCGTCCAGCACCTGAGCCACCTTCTCGGCGGCCTCGGGCTCGGACGCCATGGCCAGCAGCAGGCCGCGCACGGCGAGCAGCTCCAGCCGCTCGGCACTGAAGGCATCGGTGGCCGTCTCCAGGCCGGCGAGGGTGTCGGCGGCCTGGCGCGGTCGGCTGTCGCCGTCGTGCTCCAGCGCGGCGATGCGTTGCATGAGGTCCGGCGCCTGTGCCGCGGCCGGAACGCCGGCGAGCGCGAGCGCCATCGCGGCCGCGCACAACAGGTGGTCGATGGCGCGCGACCACCGGGAGGAGCGCAGCAGTTGCATCAGCTCAGTGCCACCGCGCGACGGGGTGTTGCGGCACGGCCGTGCGACGACCTCGACCCGCCGCTACGATCGATCCACATCCCGCCGGAGAAACACAAATGACGCTGCACACCTCTGCCCAAAGCGAGCCCTTGCTCTACTGGGAGGATTTTCGCGAAGGCGAGGTCCGTGAATTCGGGGAAATGCAGGTGAATCACGACGACATCGTGCGGTTTGCCTCGGAATTCGATCCGCAGCCTTTCCACCTGGACGACGAGGCGGGCCGCCGCAGCTTGTTCGGCGGCCTGGTGGCCAGCGGCTGGCACACCGTCGCGATGGCGATGCGCATGATGTGCGACGGCTACCTGCTGCATTCGGCCAGCCTGGGATCGCCCGGCATCGAGAGCCTGAAGTGGCTGCGTCCGGTGCGACCGGGCGACACGCTGCGGGTGCGCATGACCGTGCTGGAGGCGCGACCGCTCAAGAGCAAGCCGGACGTCGGGCTGACCAAGAGCCGCACCGAGGTGCTGAACCAGGCGGGCGAGGTGGTGATGGAGATGCACGGGATGGGAATGTTTCGGCGGCGGCCGTGATCCCGGGTTGCACCCGGGCTACGACGCGTA
>DASUZE010000101.1:0-99155 GCA_036377015.1 Piscinibacter sp.
CGGGTCGTGTAGCCCGGGTGCAACCCGGGGTCCCCGCTTGCGGGACAATCCGGACCATGACTTCCACCGACCTCCAGGCCACTGTCGCCCACATGGGCGCGGCCGCGCGCGCGGCCAGCACGAAGATGGCCGCCGCGCCGACGGCGGCCAGGAACGCCGCCCTGGTGGCGCTGGCACGCCTGCTGCGCAGCGAAGCCGCGGCGCTCGCGCCCGCGAATGCACTCGACGTCGACGCCGCACAAGCCGCCGGCCTGGCCGCGCCGATGGTCGACCGCCTGCGCCTCACGCCCAAGATCATCGAGACCGTCGCAGAAGGTTGCGAGCAGATCGCCGCCATGCCCGACCCGATCGGCGAGATCACGAACCTGCGCCAGCGACCCAGCGGCATCAGCGTCGGCCAGATGCGCGTCCCGCTGGGCGTGTTCGGCATGATCTACGAGAGCCGCCCCAACGTGACCATCGAGGCCGCCTCGCTCGCCATCAAGAGCGGCAACGCCTGCATCCTGCGCGGCGGCTCGGAGGCGCTGCAGTCCAACCTCGCGCTGTGGAAGCTTGTGCAGCGCGCGCTCGCCGAAGCCGGCCTGCCGCAAGACGCGGTGCAGCTGGTCGAGACCACCGATCGCGCCGCGGTGGGCCACCTGATCGCCTCACCCGAAGCGGTCGACGTGATCATCCCGCGCGGCGGCAAGGGCCTGATCGAGCGCATCAGCCGCGAGGCCAAGGTGCCGGTGATCAAGCACCTCGACGGCAACTGCCATGTGTACGTCGACGCGCAGGTCGACCTCGAGCTCGCGCTCAAGGTCACCGACAACGCCAAGACGCAGAAGTACAGCCCCTGCAACGCGGCCGAGTCGCTGCTGGTCCACGAGGCCGTCGCGGCGCAGTTCCTGCCGCGCATCGGCGCGCTGTGGGCGGCCAAGGGCGTGGAGATGCGCTGCGACGCGCGCGGCCAGGCGCTGCTCGAGAAGCTGCCCAACGCCAACGTGAAGGCCGCGACCGAGCAGGACTGGTCCGAAGAGTACCTCGCGCCGATCATCAGCGTGAAGGTGGTCGACAGCCTCGACGCCGCCATCGCCCACATCAACCGCTACGGCTCCCACCACACCGACGCGATCCTCACCACCCACCACCCGAGCGCGATGCGCTTCCTGCGCGAGGTCGATTCGGCCAGCGTGATGGTCAATGCCTCGACGCGCTTCGCCGACGGCTTCGAATACGGCCTGGGCGCCGAGATCGGCATCAGCACCGACAAGTTCCACGCCCGCGGGCCGGTCGGGCTGGAGGGCCTCACCTCGATGAAGTGGGTGGTGCTGGGGCAGGGTGAAGTGCGCGGCTGAGCGGCACTTTGGCACGGCCGCGCCGGCGATGCGGCCGGCCCGCAGGGCTACGATCCACCGATGACTGATCCGCGACACGCCTTGGTCCTGTTCTCCGGCGGCCAGGACTCCACCGCCTGCCTGGCCTGGGCGCTGGACCGCTATGCGCACGTCGAGACCGTCGGCTTCGACTACGGCCAGCGGCACGTGGTCGAGCTCGAATGCCGGCTCGCGGTGCGCTACCAGCTGCAGCAGCAGTTCCCGGCCTGGCACGACCGGCTGGGCGCCGATCACCTGCTCGACCTGTCGCTGCTGGGCCAGATCTCCGACACCGCGCTGACCGACGCCCGCAAGATCGAGATGCAGGCGAACGGCCTGCCCAACACCTTCGTGCCGGGCCGCAACCTGCTGTTCTTCACCTTTGCGGCGACCGTCGCCTACCGGCGCGGCCTGAGCGTGCTGGTCGGCGGCATGTGCGAGACCGACTTCTCCGGCTACCCCGACTGCCGCGACAACACGCTCAAGGCGCTGCAGGTGGCGCTCAGCCTGGGCATGGACACCAAGCTCACGCTGGAGACGCCGCTGATGTGGCTGGACAAGGCGCAGACCTGGTCGCTGTCGGCCACCTTGGGCGGCGAGGCGCTCAACGAGCTGATCGTGGAGCACACGCACAGCTGCTACCTCGGCGATCGCAAGCATCGGCACGAGTGGGGATACGGGTGCGGGCAATGCCCGGCGTGCGCATTGCGCGCGCGCGGGTATCGGGCGTGGCGCAAGCATGGCCCGTCGCCGTTCGCCGACACGATGCCGGTGGACTTGTAGCCCGGGTGCAACCCGGGTTGCACCCGGGCTACGCCAGCCAGGGCGCCAGCGCACGCTCCCCGGAAGGCATCAGCCTCAACGCACGCGATCCTTCCGTGCGCCGCAGCCAGCCCTTGTCGATGCCGTGCTCCAGCAACGCCACCGCCAGTCCGCCTGCGAGATGGTCGCGCCGCTCCGACCAATCGAGGCACGGATAGGCGAATCGCCGTGCGGCCGCAGCCGAGCCGATTGCCGGCAGCTCCAGTCCCATCGCACCCAGTTCATCCCGCCCCTCGCCGCTCAGCACGAAGTACCCGTCACGCGGCGTGAGCGTGCGCCGTGCCAGCAAGCCCTCGAACAGCCGCACCCCCAGCTCTCCCGCCAGATGGCTGTAGCAGGTGCGCGCCGCCTTCAGCGGCTTGTACGGTCCTTGCTCCCACTTGTCCGCGCTGGCGCTGCGCTCGGCCACCAGCGACAAGGCCTCGAGCGCATGCGCGATGTCGGCGTCGGCAAGCCGGAAGTAGCGGTGGCGACCTTGCGTGCGCGCGACGACGAGCTCGGCATCGACCAGCTTCGCGACATGCGTGCTCGCGGTCTGCGGCGTGACGCCCGCGGCCGCCGCCAGCTCGCCGGCGGCCAGGAACTGCCCGCCCATCAGCGCGGCCAGCATGCGCGCGCGTGTGGGGTCGCCGATCATCGAGGCGATCTTCGCGAAGCGGGGTTCGGGCGCCGTCATCGCCGATCCTTCGCCGGATACACCTGCGGCGCCTCGGCGCGCTCGAACATGCCGTAGTCGCGCAGCACGTGCGCAACCCGCAGGCGGTAGTCCTCGAACACGTCCTCGCGCCCCGCGCGCTGCGCGCCGCGATGCGCCTCGACCTCGCGCCAGCGCCGGACCGCCTCCTCGTCGCGCCAGAACGACAGCGACAGCACGCGCCCCGGTTGGGTGATGCTCTGGAAGCGCTCGACGGAGATGAAGCCGTCGATGGCCTCGAGCTGCGGCTTGAGCCGCGCGGCGATGTCGAGGTAGCGCTCGCGCTGGCCCTCGGCGGGAGTGACTTCGAAGATGACGGCAATCATGGAATCGACCTCTCAGGCGTGCATCGCCCCGCGCAGCGAAAGATACGCCCCCAACAGCAGCAAGCCGGCGAAGAACAACTTTCTGAACAGCTCGGGCCGCACCCGCAGCCGCAGCCACTGCCCGAGCCCCATGCCGGCCAGCGCCGGCAGCAGTGCGAGCAGCGAGCCCGCGACCGCCTGCGGCCGCAGCGCACCGCCGCTGCCCAGGGCCAGCGCCAGCGCGATGGTGGACACCAGGAAGGAGATTCCCAGCGCCTGCACCAGTTCCTCCTTGTCCAGTCCCAGCGCCTGCAGATAGGGCACGGCGGGGATGACGAACACGCCGGTGGCCGCGGTGACCAGGCCGGTGGCCAGGCCCACCAGCGGCGACACCCAGCGCTCGGCGCGCGCCGGCACGTGCAGGCGCACCGACAGCAGCCCCAGCGCGGCGTAGGCGAACAGCGCGAGGCCCAGGGCCAGCGTCATCCCGCCCGTCGCGCCGCCGGCGAGCCAGCCGGCGCCGACCGCGACACCGGCGCACACGCCCACGAGCAGCCCCGCGATGCGCCGGGCCAGCGCCCACAGGCCCGGCCGCGCGGCGATCTGCCACACGTTGGTCACCAGCGACGGCACCACCAGCAGCGCGGCGGCCTGCGCCGGCGGCATGGCCAGGCTGAGCAGGCCCATGCTGATGGTGGGCAGGCCCAGGCCGACGACGCCCTTGACGAAGCCGGCGAGGAGGAACACAAAGGCGATCGTCGCGATCAGGGGGGTGAGGTCGGTGGCGGACATGGCGTCGGTGCTCGAAGTGGGAATGGACACGATGGTCGGCCCGTCTCGCCCGCGGATGCTTCGGCCTGCATCGAAGCATCGCGGTGCTGTCGTAGAGTCGGGCCCCATGACCTCGACGCACATTGCCGGATGGGCCATCGCCGCCGTGCTGCTGTTCTGGGCCGTCGGCGCCTACAACCGCCTGGTGAGCCTGCGCAACGGCATCTCGCGCGCCTTCGTGCCGGTCGACGCGCAGATCCGCCAGCGTCACCTGCTGCTGGAGCAGTGGGTCGACGCGCTGCGTCCGCTGCTCGCACACGACCCGCAGGCCTCCGAGTCGGTGCTCGCCGCCTGCAGCCAGTTGCAGGCCGCCTGCGACGTGGTGCGCAGCCGACCCAGCGCCGCCCGCCCCATGGCGAGCCTGCGCCTGGCCGAGGAGACCCTGGCCGAGGCCCGCAACCGCCTGCGCGCGCACCTGCCCGCCAAGCCGGAGATGCTGGCCGGCGTGGGCGTCACCGTGCTCGGCGAGGAGCTGACCGCGGCCGACAACACGCTGAACTTCGCGCGCCGGCAGTTCAACGAGGCGACGCAGAGCTACAACGATGCGCTGGATCAATTCCCCACCTGGGTGATCGCAGGCCTGTTCGGATTTCGTAGAGCCGGTACGTTGTGAGCAGAACGCCCGCCGAGCAGCACGAGCACGACGCCCTCGCGCGCCTGTCGCGTGTGCATGGCCGCGGCGAGCTGCACGCCGCGGTGCTCGCGCTGGTCACGCCGCCGTCGTCCGATGCGGCGCTCGCGGTGTGGAACGCCGAGACCGAATCGGTGTCGACGGCCGAGACGCTGCTCGCCGACATCGGCCAGCTGTCCGACGCGGTGCGCCTGCCCTGCCTCGAAGTGCTGCTCGCGCGCTTTCGTCTGCTGCCCAAGCCCGAGCGCCGCGCGCTGCTGCAGGCCACGCGCCGCCTGATGGCGACCCACACGCCGCTGCGCCCCGTCGACCGGCTGCACTGGCTGTCCATGCGGCGCCACCTCGGCGACAAGCCGCCCGCTGCGGCCACGCCCGAGTCGCACAACGACCTCTCGCAGCTGCCGCCGGCCTCGCTGCTGCAGGTGGCGCGGGTCACGGCCTACCTGTCGCGCATGGTCCCCGGCCGCGACGCGCTGGCGGCGCAGGCCTGGTACGCCGAGGCCATGGGGCGCTTCCTGCCGAAGGAGATGATCCCGCCCAACCACCCGCCCGACGGCGACGGCCTGGTGCATGCGCTCGAAGAGGTGGAGTCGCTGCCCTGGATGCTGCGGCCGGTGCTGGTGCGCGCCTGGGTCGACGCCGCCATCGCGACCAGCCTGCGGGCGCGGCTGCCGGCCGGCGCGGCCGATGCGCTGCGCCTCGCGGCCGGCCTGCTCGATTCGCCCCTGCCGCCCGAGCTGCAGCGTCATTACGTCGAGCTGGAGTGGACGTTGTAGCCCGGGTGCAACCCGGGAATCCACCTTGGACGGACGAACCCCCGGTTGCACCCGGGCCACGAGAATGCCGCCATGAGTGATTCACCCGAAGACAGCTCCCCCGTCGCGCTGCACATGCCGGTCGACGTGCGCAGCGTCTCGCTGGCCGTGCTCGCGGTGCTGGCCGTGGTCTTCACCCTGCAATGGGCCGCGGCCGTCTTCATCCCGATCCTGATCGGCGTGATGTTCAGCTACGCCCTCGACCCCCTGGTCGACCGCCTTCAGCGCTGGCGCATCCCGCGCGCGCTGTCGGCCGCGGTGCTGCTGCTGTCCATCCTCGCCGGCGCCAGCGCGATGGTGTGGTCGCTCTCCGACGATGCCAACGACCTGCTGCAGTCGCTGCCCGAAGCGGCCCAGAAGCTGCGCCAGGCGCTGCGCGGCAAGGCCGGGCCGGCGGCCAACCCGATGGAGCAGGTGCAGAAGGCGGCCACGCAGATCGAGCGTGCGGCCGAGGAGAGCGGCGGCGCCGCGCCCTCGGCGCCGCGCGGCGTGATGCGGGTGCAGATCGAGAAGCCGCGCTTCAACATCAAGGACTACCTCTGGACCGGCACCATCGGCCTGGTGGCGCTGCTCGGCCAGGTGGCGATCGTGTTCTTCCTCACCTTCTTCATCCTCGCCTCGGGCGATGCCTTCCGCCGCAAGATGGTCAAGATCGCCGGACCGGAGTTCGCGACCAAGCGCCTCACGGTCGAGGCGCTGGACGAGATCACCGCGCAGATCCAGCGCTACCTGCTGGTGCAGATCCTCACCAGCGCGGTGGTCGGCGTGGCCACCTGGCTCGCGTTCTGGTGGATCGGCGTGGACCAGGCGGCGGTGTGGGGGCTGCTGGCCGGTGCGCTCAACTTCATTCCCTACCTCGGCGCGATCGTGGTCACCGGCGGCGCGGCGGTGGTGGGCTTCATGCAGTTCGCCTCGCTCGAGATGGCCCTGCTGATCGGCGGCGCCTCGTTCGTGATCCAGGCGCTCGAGGGCTATCTGCTCACGCCCTGGCTCACCAGCCGCGCCAGCCGCATGAGCCCGGTGGCGATCTTCGTCGGCGTGCTGGCCTGGGGGTGGCTGTGGGGCGCGTGGGGGTTGATCCTGGGCGTGCCCATCCTGATGGCGATCAAGGCGGTGTGCGATCACGTGGAGGACCTCAAGCCGATCGGTGAGCTGCTCGGCGACTGAGGCCGGAAACGCCCTCCATTACGATCGCGCCCATGGCCGACAAGCTCCCGTCCGGTTTGCCACGCCTGGCCCCGCTGCCTTACCACGACGCCGTCGTCGCCTATCTGCGCAGCGAAGAACCCGAGCTGTGGCAGTGGGCCGGCTCGGCGCAGGCGCGCGAGGAGCATGCCGACGAGGTGCGCAGCGAGCTGCTCAAGAACACCTACCGCCTCGACGCCCAAGCCCATCCCGACCTGCACGCCTGCTGCGCCGCGGCCGCCGCGCGGCTGGGCCTGCAGGCGCCGGTCACGCTGTACCAGGCCGGCGACGGCGCGATGAACGCGAGCCTGTACCACCTGCCCGGCGAGGCGCACATCGTCTTCACCGGCCCGTTGCTCGAGCGCCTGAAGGGCGCCGAGCTGGAGGCGGTGCTGGGCCACGAGCTCGCCCACCACGTGCTGTGGGAGCTCGCCTGCGGCGCCTACCACGCGGCCGACCGGCTGCTGGGCGCCGCGCTGAACGATCCGCGCGCCAGCGCCAGCCAGGTCCAGACCGCGCGCCTGTTCCAGCTCTACACCGAGGCCTTCGCCGACCGGGGCGGCGCGGTGGCCTGCGCGGCGCTGGCGCCCGCGGTGACCGCGCTCGTCAAGACACAGACCGGCCTGGCCGACGTCAGCGCCACCAGCTACCTCCAGCAGGCCGACGAGATCTGCGCGGGCGCCAACGCCATGAGCGACGCGCGCAGCCACCCCGAGGTCTTCGTGCGCGCCAGGGCGCTGCGCCTGTGGTGCGAAGCCGCCCCCGAGGCCGACGACTGGCTCGCCGCCACGCTGGAAGGCCCGCTCGCGCTGGACTCGCTGGACCTGCTCGGCCAGCAGCGCCTCACCGCGCTGACGCGCCGCGTGCTCGCGCAATTCCTGCAGCTGCGCTGCCTGCGCTCGGACGGCCTGCTCGCCCACGCCCGTCGCTACTTCCCCGACCTGCGGCCCGACGACAACGTCGACGCCGGGCTGGCGTCCGAGGTGACCGCGGCCATCGGCACCCACGACTACCTGGCCGCGGTGCTCACCGACTTCGCCGTCGCCGACCGCGAGCTCGACGACGTGCCCCTGGCCGCCGCGCTCGAGCTGGCGCAGCGCCTCGGCCTGGACGAGCGCTTCGAGCGCTTCGTGCAGAAGGAGCTGCGCCTGCCCAAGCGGCAATTCCAGAGGCTGCGCCAGGACGCGGCCTCCCTGCTCGAACGCGCACGGCAGCAGCATGGCTGAGCAGGCGCCGCTGCTCGACCTGCTCGACGCCGGCCTCGGCCGCGGCGGCCTGCAGACCGACGACGTGCTCGCGCTGGTGCTGCCCCTGCTGCGCGAAGTGGCCGCCCTGCACGAGCAGGGCCTGGTGGCCTCGCTCGACGGCGTCGCCTCCTACCGCGTGGATGACGCCGGCGCGCTGGCGCTGCGGCGGCCGCAGGGCTGGCCGCCCAGCCTGCAACGCGCCGCCATCGAGCGCCTGCAGGCGCCGGCGGCCTCGGTGCTGCACGTGGTCGGCGAGTCGCGCCTCACGCACGAGGCCGAGGCCGGCGTGCAGGTGGACGACCTCGCCGTGGGCCGCGGCGACGCCGAGCTCACGCGGCCGGTGTACCTGAGCGGCTACGCCGCCTGGGAGCGGCGCCTGCAGCACCACGACGCGGCCAGCGACATCCTCTGCCTGGGCCAGGTGCTGGCCAGCCTGGCCTGCGGGCTCGACTTCACGGCCGACGACGACCTGCGCCTGTTCGCCGCGAACCGCGAGAACCTGTTCCGCCTGCAAGCGCGCCTGCACCCCGTGGTGGCCAGCGTCATCGTCGAGATGACCGAGCTCGACCGCCATCGCCGCGCCCAGGACCTGCCCTCGGTCATCCGCCGCCTCGAGACCTACCGCGAGCAGCCGCAGGACCTGTCGCTCGCCCGCTTGGCCGGCGCCGACGAGGGCGTGGTGCAGCGCCGCCGCGCGGTGCAGGTGCACCTGCGCGACCGCCTGTTCGACCTGTCGCGCCGCAACCGGCTGCTGCACTTCCGGCCGACCCAGGCGAGCGTCAACCTCACCGTCGCCAGCGTGCCGCTGGTGGTCGACCTGAAGAGCATCCGGCTCGACCAGCTGTGCGTGTGGGGCGGGCGCTTCGCCGACGAGGTGCTGACCGGCGATCGCCTGCCGCTGGCGCGCTGGCTGCGCTTCGAGGACCAGCCTTACCTGCCGGGCGCGCTCGATCGCATCATCCAGGAGGCGCGCCGCGATCGCGCCGAGTACGGCTTCTCGCAGCTGTCGCTGGTGCTGGCCTTCCTGCGCTGGCACAACCTGAAGGAAGACCGCGAGGAGCGCATCGTCTCGCCGCTGCTGCTGCTGCCGGTGGACCTCACGCGCAAGAAGGGCGTGCGTGACCAGTACCTGCTTCAGGCCGACACCGCCGAGGCCGAGGTCAACCCGGTGCTGCGCCAGCAGCTGCGCCAGGTCTGCGGCATCGTGCTGCCCGAGACGGTGGACCTGCGCACGACCTCGCTGTCCGACTTCCACGCCGCGCTGCAGGCGCAGATCGCGGCCACCGAGCCGGGCGTGCAGCTGCGCCTCGTGGCCCAGCCGGAGATCGAGCTCATCCACCAGCGTGCGCGCCAGCGCCTGGAGCAGTTCCGCCGCCGGCAGCGGGTGCGGGCCGCGGCATCGTCGTCCGCGCCGATCGAGGGACAGGACTACAGCTACCAGGCCGACGACTTCCGCCCGCTCGGCCTGAAGCTCTTCCACGAGCGCGTGCGGCCGGCGCCGCTGCCGCTGCGCGACGCGGTCGGCGCGCCGCCGGTGCCGCGCCATCCGCAGATGGCCGCGGCCGAGATCGAGGCGACCACCTTCGCCCTGCGCGAGCGCGGCGGCAACCCGTACCTGTGGGACCTGGACCTCACCGCGGTGACGCTGGGCAACTTCAACTACCGAAAGATGTCGCTGGTGCGCGACTACAACGCGCTGATCGACGCCGACCTGTCCAACCCGGCCTTCGACCGCGTGTTCTCGCTCCAGCCCAAGGCGGTCGAGGCCGAGGCGCCGCCGCCGCTGCCGCTGGCCGAGCAGTGGACGGTGGTGCCCGCCGATGCGACGCAGATCGCCGCGGTGGCGCTGGCGCGCAGCGGCGCGAGCTACATCATCCAGGGGCCGCCCGGCACGGGCAAGTCGCAGACCATCACCAACCTCATCGCCGACTACATCGGCCGCGGGCTGCGCGTGCTGTTCGTGTGCGAGAAGCGGGCCGCGATCGACGTGGTGTTCCACCGCCTGCGCCAGCAGGGGCTGGACGAGCTGTGCTGCATGATCCACGACTCGCAGGCCGACAAGAAGGCCTTCGTGCTCAACCTCAAGCAGACCTACGAGCACTGGCTGGCCGGCGACGACGGCCTCGAGGACAGCGAGCGCCAGCGCCAGGCGCTGATCGCCGGCATCGAGCAGGACCTGCACGCGCTGCAGCGCTTCGACGCCGCCATGCGCGCCGTGCCCGAGCACGTGGGCGCGAGCGTGCGCGAGCTGGTCCATCGGCTGGTCGCGCTGGGCGTGCCGGCGCCGGCGCTCGACGCGCGCCAGGCCGAGGCGCTGCCCGCGTACGCCGTGTGGCTGTGCCACGCCGACCTGGCCCGGCGCCTGCAGCGCACGCTGCTCGAAACGGCCGGCGTGCCGTCGCTCGCGCAGCACGTGTTCCGCCATCTCGGCGATCGGCTGATTCGCCACGAGCGGCCGATCGCGCGGCTGGTCGAGCTGACCGACGAGGCCGAGGCCCTGCTCGACCGCTGCGGCGACGCGCTCGCCGAGGCCTGGGCCGATGCGCCGCCGCTGCGCCTGTCGGGGCTCTCGGCCGTGGTCGGCCAGGCGCGCGAGCTGCAGGGCGTGGCGGCGCGCGGGCAGCTCGCGCTGCTCGATGCCACCAGCGAGCTGAGCCGCGCGCTCGCCGCGGCGCTGGACGAGATCGCCGCGCGCACGCGCCAGCTGGCGACCGCCGCCGAGCACACCACGCACTGGATCGCCAAGCCCGACCCCACCGATGCGCAGGCCGCGCTGCAGCAGGCGCGCGCGCAGGAGGGCTCGCCGCTGCGCTGGCTGCAGCCGTCGTGGTGGCGGCTGTCGAAAGAGCTCCAGCGTCGCTACGACCTCGCGGCCCATGCCGTGCGCCCGCTGCCCAGTCGCTTGTTCGGCGAGCTCGTGGCCGAGCAGCAGGCGCAGGCGGCGCTGGCCGAGGCGCGGTCGCGCTTCGCCGAGCGCTTCGGCGCCGACGACGCCGAGCGCTTCGGCGAGCGATTGCGCGTGCTGCGCGAGGCGGCCCTGCACGATCCCGCCGTCGCGGCCTTTCATGCGCGCCTGCTCCAGGGCGAGTCCGGCCGCGCCCTCATCGAGCGCCTGGTCGCGCTGGGCCGCGACAGCGACGCGCTCGCCATCGCGCTCGACGAGCTGCTCGCGGCCGCGCCCGGTCAGCTGCTCGACACCCTGGGCGAGATCGTGCGCGACCTGCGCGAGCATGCCGACGCGTTGCCCGACCTGCTGCCCCTGCTGCAGGAGCTGGCCGACGCGGACGCCGCCTTCGCGCAGACCCTGCGCGCCTTCGCACTCCCCTGCGATGCGCTCGAAGCCGCGATCGCGCGCGAGAGCCTGGAGCGCCTGTATCGCACCGAGCGCTGGCTGCCGCGCTTCGACGGCGCGGTGCTGGCGCGCCACGCGCAGCGCCTGGCCGCGGCCGAGCGCCGCCTGCTCGGGCACAACGCGCAGACCGCGCGCGCGGCGGTGCGCCAGCGCTTTCGACACCACGTGCAGCGCTCGACGCTCGCGCCCAGCCAGCTCGATGCCGAGGGCAAGCTGTTCAAGAAGGCATACGGCGCGGGACGGCGCGAGCTGGAGCACGAGTTCGGCAAGTCCATGCGCTTCAAGGCCATCCGCGAGCTGGCCAGCGCCGACAGCGGCCGCGTGGTGCGCGACATGAAGCCGATCTGGCTGATGAGCCCGCTGTCGGTGTCCGACACCCTGCCGCTCGCGCCCGACCTGTTCGACGTGGTGATCTTCGACGAGGCGAGCCAGATCCCCGTCGAAGAGGCCGTGCCCGCGCTGTACCGCGCGCCGCAGGTCATCGTGGTGGGCGACGAGATGCAGCTGCCGCCGACCAGCTTCTTCTCGTCGTCGCGCGACGGCGACGAGGACACGCTGGAGGTCGAGGAGGAGGGCGAGCGCCTGGCGGTCGTGCTCGATGCCGACAGCCTGCTCAACCAGGGCGCGCGCAACCTGCCGGCCACGCTGCTGGCCTGGCACTACCGCAGCCGCTACGAATCGCTGATCGGCTATTCGAACGCGGCGTTCTACGCAGGCAACCTGTTCACCATTCCGGACCGCAGCGTGCCGACGGGCGACCACGGCGAGATCCTCGTGCGCAGCGCCGACACGTCGGCCGAGGCCATCGCCGCGCACGCCGACGCGCTGCTGGCGCGCCCGATCAGCTTCCATGCGGTGGGCGACGCGGTCTACGCCCACCGACGCAACGAAGGCGAGGCGCGCCACATCGCGGCGCTGGTGCGCGAGCTGCTGCGCCGCGAGACGGGGCGCAGCCTGGGCATCGTCGCCTTCTCCGAGGCGCAGCAAGGCGAGATCGATGCGGCCCTGCAGGCGCTGGGTGCGTCCGACCCGGACTTCGCCGCGCGCCTGGAGGCCGAGACCCTGCGCGAGGAGGACGACCAGTTCTGCGGCCTGTTCGTGAAGAACCTCGAGAACGTGCAGGGCGACGAGCGCGACATCATCCTGCTCAGCATCTGCTACGGGCGCGGGCCCGACGGGCGCATGCTGATGAACTTCGGGCCGATCAACCAGCGCGGCGGCGAGAAGCGGCTCAACGTCATCTTCAGCCGCGCGCGCCACCACATGGCAGTGGTGTCCAGCATCCGCCACGACGCCATCACCAACGACTACAACGAGGGTGCGGCCGCGCTCAAGCACTTCCTGCGCTATGCCGAGCACGTGTCGCGCGGCGACCGCGCCAGCGCGCAGCGGGTGCTCGAGGGCCTGAACCCGATGACGCGCAAGGCACTGGCCGGCGAGGCCGGCGCCGATGCGGTGGCGGCGCAGCTGGCGGCGGCGCTGCGCGCGCGCGGCCATGCGGTGGACGAGAACATCGGGCAGTCGCGCTTTCGCTGCGACCTGGGCATCCGCGAGCCCGCGGGCGAGCACTATGCATTGGCGGTGCTGGTGGACACGGCCGCGCACTACGCCAACCGCGACGTGCTGGAGCGCTACGTCGCGCGGCCGCGCATCCTCGACGCCTTCGGCTGGCGCGCGCTGCAGGTGCTGGCGCGCGACTGGCTGCACGAGCCGCAGGCGGTGCTCGATCGCATCGAGCGGGCCTTGCGCGAGGCGCCGGCCGACGCGCCGCCCATCGAGGACGAGATGCTGCCGCCGCCGGTGGCTGCGCCCGTCGCACCGCGCGAAGAGCCCGTCGCCGCAGCACCCCGGACCGCATCGACCGCCCGCCGCTTCGAATGCACCGAGGGCGGCTCGCGCAAGTTCTGGCAGATCGACCGCCAGGGCATCGAAGTCACCGTCGTCTTCGGCCGCATCGGCACGCAAGGCCAGACCCAGCTCAAGCAGTTCGCCAACGAGCAGCGGGCACGACAGGAAGTCGACAAGTTGATCGCAGAGAAGCTGCGCAAGGGCTACATCGAGGCCATCGGCTGAGCTTGCTGCATCGCAACAAGTTGCTCCGCGCAAACCCTCGCGGTCTCATGCCTATCCGGCAGTAGCATCATCCGGCCGTTGCGAACCGACATGCCGGCCCACAAGGCCATCGTGCGTGCAGACAGGGGGAGACGCTTGCAGCCCACCGACATTCGCCATCCCGACTACTTCCACAAAGTCGTCGACTGCCAATGGGCCTGCCCCGCGCACACCCCGGTGCCCGAATACATCCGCCTCATCGCGGCCGGCCGGTACACCGATGCGTACATGGTCAACTGGGAATCCAACGTGTTTCCCGGCATCCTCGGGCGCACCTGCGACCGCCCCTGCGAGCCGGCTTGCCGGCGCGGGCGGGTCGAGGAAGCGCAGGCGGCCAAGCCCGAGCCGGTGGCCATCTGCCGCTTGAAGCGCGTCGCGGCCGACTTCAAGGACGACACCGTCGAAGGCCGCATGCCGCGTCCGGCGCACCACAAGAACGGCAAGCGCATCGCCTGCGTCGGCGCGGGTCCGGCCTCGCTCACCGTGGCGCGCGACCTGGCGCCGCTGGGCTACCACGTCACGGTGTTCGACGGCGACGACAAGGCCGGCGGCATGATCCGCTCGCAGATCCCGCGCTTTCGCCTGCCCGAGTCGGTGATCGACGAAGAGACGGGCTACGTGCTGCGCCTGGGCGTCGAGTTCCGCGGCGGCATGCGCATCGAGTCGATGCAGCAACTGCTCAACGAGAACTGGGATGCGGTGTTCGTCGGCTGCGGCGCGCCGCGGGGGCGCGACCTCGCCATTCCCGGCCGCCAGGAAGCGCAGGCCCAGATCCACATCGGCATCGACTGGCTGTCGTCGGTGTCCTTCGGCCACACCACGCACATCGGCAAGCGCGTGATCGTGCTGGGCGGCGGCAACACCGCGATGGACTGCTGCCGCACCTCGCGGCGCCTGGGCGGCGAGGACGTGAAGGTCATCGTGCGCTCGCCTTTCGACGAGATGAAGGCCTCGCCCTGGGAAAAGGAAGACGCCATCCACGAGGGCATCCCCATCCTCGACTGCCTGGTGCCCAAGGCCTTCGTGCATGCCGACGGCAAGCTGACCGGCGTGCGCTTCGAGAAGGTGAAGGCGGTGCGCGACGAGCGCGGGCGCCGCCAGCTGGTGCCCACCGGCGAGCCCGAGCAGCTGTTCGAGTGCGACGAGGTGCTGGTCGCGGTCGGGCAGGAGAACGCCTTCCCCTGGATCGAGCGCACCCTCGGCATCGCCTTCGACGAGCACGGCATGCCGGTGCTCGACAAGACCACGCTGCAGTCGTCGCGGCCCGATGTCTTCTTCGGCGGCGATGCGGCGCTCGGTCCCAAGAACATCATCTGGGCGGTGGCCCAGGGCCACGACGCGGCGATCTCGATCGACAAGTTCCTGCACGGCGAGGACACGAAGGCGCGGCCCGCGCCGGGCGTGACGCTGGTGTCGCAGAAGATGGGCATCCACGAGTGGAGCTACGACAACGAGGTCGCGCCCGACACCCGCCACAAGGTCCCGTGGCGCGACGTGAACCAGGTGCTGAAGAACATCAAGGTCGAGGTCGAGCTCGGCTTCGACGCCAAGACGGCCTGGAAGGAGGCGCAGCGCTGCCTGAACTGCGACGTGCAGACGGTGTTCACCACCAGCCAGTGCATCGAGTGCGATGCCTGCGTCGACATCTGTCCGGTCGATTGCATCACCTTCACCAGGAACGGCGTCGAGGCGGATCTGCGAACGCGGTTGCGGGCGCCGGCACGGCATGAGGATCAGGCGCTGTACGTGTCCGATGTGCTCAAGACGGCGCGCGTGATGGTCAAGGACGAGGATGTCTGCCTGCACTGCGGCTTGTGTGCCGAGCGCTGTCCGACCGGGGCGTGGGACATGCAGAAGTTCAGCATCGATGTCACCCGCGCGGGTCACGGTTGCAGATCCCGGGTTGCACCCGGGCTACGCAGCCCGGGTGCGACCCGGGACGCTCATCCCGTCGCAATGCCGGGGTCGCTCAAATGAAACCCGTGCACCGCATCACTGCCGTCAACGACTTCGTCGTCAAGTTCGCCAACGTCAACGGCTCGGGCTCCGCCTCCGCCAACGAGCTCTTCGCGCGCAGCCTGCTGCGCATGGGCGTGCCGGTCAGCCCGCGCAACATCTTCCCGTCGAACATCCAGGGCCTGCCCACCTGGTACGAGGTGCGCGTCAACGAGCGCGGCTACCTCGGCCGGCGCGGCGGCGTGGACCTGATGGTCGCGATGAACCCGCAGACCTGGGACCGCGACGTCGCCGAGATCGAGCCCGGCGGCTACCTGCTGTACGACAGCAGCAAGCCGCTGCCGCCCTCGAAGTTCCGCGACGACGTCAACCTGATCGGCGTGCCGCTCACCGAGATGTGCGCCACGCGCTACACCGATCCGCGCGAGCGGCAGCTGCTCAAGAACATCGTCTACGTGGGCGTGCTGGCTGCGCTGCTGGGCATCGAGCCCGAGGTCATCGCCACCTTGCTGGGCGAGCAGTACAAGGGCAAGGCCAAGCTCATCCAGCCCAACCTCGACGCCTTCATGCTGGGCCTGCACCACGGCCGCGACGTGCTCGACGACGTGCTGGCGCTGCGCGTCGAGCGGCGCGACGCGGTGGGCAGCCGCATCTTCATCGAGGGCAACGCGGCCGCCGCGCTGGGCTGCGTGTACGGCGGCGCGACGGTGTGCGCCTGGTACCCGATCACGCCGTCGTCGTCGCTCGCCGAGGCCTTCCAGAAGTACTGCAGCCGCTACCGCGTCGACAAGGCCACGGGCACCAACCGCTACGCCATCGTGCAGGCCGAGGACGAGATCGCCTCCATCGGCATCGTGATCGGCGCCGGCTGGAACGGCGCGCGCGCCTTCACCGCAACCTCGGGGCCGGGCGTGTCGCTGATGACCGAATTCATCGGCCTCGCGTACTTCGCCGAGATCCCGATGACCATCATCGACGTACAGCGCGGCGGCCCGTCCACCGGCATGCCCACGCGCACCCAGCAGGCCGACCTGCTCAGCTGCGCCTACGCCTCGCACGGCGACACCAAGCACGTGCTGCTGTTCCCCGAGGACCCGCACGAGTGCTTCGCCTTCGCCGCCGACGCGCTCGACCTGGCCGATCGCCTGCAGACGCCCGTCTTCGTGATGACCGACCTCGACATCGGCATGAACCACCGGCTGTGCGAGCCGCTGCGCTGGGACGACGCGCGGCGCTACGACCGCGGCAAGGTCATGTCGCGCGAGGACCTCGACAGCGGGCGCGAGTTCGGCCGCTATCTCGATGTCGACGGCGACGGCATCCCGTGGCGCACGCTGCCCGGGACCCATCCGCAGCGCGGTGCCTACTTCACCCGCGGCACCACCCGCGATGCCTACGCGCGCTACTCGGAAACGGGGCCGGACTACGTCTACAACGTCGAGCGGCTGCTGCAGAAGTTCGAGACGGCGAAGTCGGTGGTGCCGCAGCCGGTGGAGCGCAAGGCCGCCAAGCCCACGCGCCATGGCGTGCTGTATTTCGGCTCGACAAGTCCCGCCATGGCCGAGGCCTTCGACAGCCTGCAGGCGCGCGGGCTGCACGTCGACCTGATGCGCATCCGCGCGTTCCCGTTCAGCGCGGCGGTCGACCGCTTCGTCGCCGAGCACGACACGGTGTTCGTCATCGAGCAGAACCGCGACGGGCAGCTGCGCACCATGCTGATGACCGAGCAGGAGATCGCGCCGGCCCGGCTGGTGCCCATCCTGCACTTCGACGGCACGCCGATCACGGCGCGCTTCATCACCGAGGCGATTGCGCAGCGCTTGCAAGGCGCGAACGTGGAGCCGATCAAGAAGGGGCTGGTGGCATGACACCCTCCGTTCGCCCTGAAGGGCTTCGACAAGCTCAGCCCGAACGGTGTGTTGTGGCGCAGCCCGAACGCGACCCCGCCTCCGTTCGCCCTGAGCTTGTCGAAGGGCCGTCACCACCATGACCTACATCACCAAGCCCAAGCTGCATCACCCCACCCTGCCGAAGAATTCGCGCGGCTTCACCCGCCGCGACTACGAGGGCAAGGTCTCCACCCTGTGCGCCGGCTGCGGCCACGACTCCATCTCGGCGGCGCTGATCCAGGCCTGCTGGGAGCTCGACATCGAGCCGCACCGCGTGGCCAAGCTGTCGGGCATCGGCTGCTCGTCGAAGACGCCCGACTACTTCCTCGGCAACTCGCACGGCTTCAACACCGTGCACGGCCGCATGCCCTCGGTGCTCACGGGCGCCAACCTGGCGAACCGCGAGCTCCTGTACCTGGGCGTCTCGGGCGACGGCGACTCCGCTTCCATCGGCCTGGGCCAGTTCGCGCACGCCATGCGGCGCGGCGTGAACATGACCTACATCGTCGAGAACAACGGCGTCTACGGCCTCACCAAGGGCCAGTTCTCGGCCACCGCCGACCAGGGCAGCAAGTCGAAGAAGGGGGTGATCAACAGCGACACGCCCATCGACCTGGTGTCGCTCGCCTTGCAGCTGGGCGCCAGCTACGTGGCGCGCAGCTTCTCCGGCGACAAGGAGCAGCTCGTGCCGCTGATGAAGGGCGCGCTCAGCCACCGCGGCGCCGCCTTCATCGACGTGATCAGCCCCTGCGTGGCCTTCAACAACCACCCCGGCAGCACCAAGAGCTACGAGTACGTGCGGGCCCACAACGAGGCGGTGAACCGCCTCGACTTCATGCCGCACCGCGATGCCATCCGCGCCAGCTATTCACCCGGCGAGGTGATCGAGGTGACCCAGCACGACGGCAGCCTGCTGCGCCTGCGCAAGCTCGCGGTGGGCTACGACCCCGGGGACCGGCTGGCGGCGATGAACCACATCGCGTCGCACGAGGCGCGGGGGGAGATCCTCACGGGATTGCTGTACGTGAACGGGGATGCGGAGGATTTGCACGGGCACTTGAAGACCGTGCAGATGCCGCTCAATCGGCTTGGCGAAGCCGAGTTGTGCCCCGGCGTTGCGGCGCTCGCCGCGTTGAACGCAGAGTTGCAGTAGCCCGGGTGCAACCCGGGATCCGACGCCACACCCCGGGTTGCACCCGGGCTACTGGCCCGGGCAGGCGATCACCGCCGTCTGCACCAGTTCCTCGAACAAGGCCACCGCCGCCTGCCCACCCAGCTTGTACGGATCGAGCACCGCCCGCTCCGAGTACTTCAGCAGCACCCCGGGATTCAGCCGCGACAGATTCGCCTGCCCCATCGACCACCCCGCGAAGCGCCGCTCGCTGATCTCCTCATAGTCCAGCAGCACCACATCCCGATGCGACCGGCTCTGCGCGATCCGGTTGTACAGCGCGCTCACCTCGTCGCGCCCGCCTTCGAGCACCTGCATGAAGATGCCGTCGCTGAACACCAGCACGCCCGTGATGCCCGCCGCCGCGTTGTGCGTGCGCGAGGCCTTCATGATGGCCGACAGCTTCTCGCCGTCGATGCCCGACGCGCGGCTTGCGTAGATCAATCGCACCAGCATGATCAGCCTCCGTTCTTCTTGCTGAGCAGCGACAAGAACTCGCGCCGCAAGTTCGGATCCTTCAGGAAGGCGCCGCGCATGACGCTGTTGGTCATCATCGACTCGTCGTCCTTCACGCCGCGCCAGTGCATGCAGAAGTGATCGGCCTCCATCACGATGGCCAGCCCGTCGGGCTTGACGCGCTCCTGCAGCTCGTTGGCGAGCATGGTGACCGCCTCTTCCTGGATCTGCGGGCGGCTCATGATCCAGTCGGTGATGCGCGCGTACTTGCTGAGGCCGATGAGGTTTGAATGCTCGTTGGGCAGCACGCCGATCCAGATCTTGCCGAGGATGGGGCACAGGTGGTGCGAGCAGGCGCTGCGCACCTTGACCGGCCCCACGATCATCAGCTCGTTCAGGCGCGAGAAGTTCGGGAACTCGGTGACCGAGGGCATGTTCACGTAGCGGCCGCGGAACACCTCGTGGATGAACATCTTGGCCACGCGCATGGCGGTGTCGTTGCTGTTGTGGTCGCTGTCGGTGTCGATCACCAGCGACTTCAGCACCTCGTGCATCTTGGCCTCGACCTCGGCCCGCAGCTCGTCGAGCTCGCCGTCCTTGATGAAGTCGGAGATGTTGTCGTTGGCGTGATAGCGGCAGTTGGCGCCGACCAGCCGGTAGCGGATGCGCTCGGAGGCGGGCAGCCCGGCCAGCTCTTCCTCGCTCTTGAAAATGGGATTGGATGTCTCTCGCAGCATGGGAAAACCTCCCGGAGGGCGGGTCGACGAGCGTAACAGGGCGGGCCTTTCGCAGGAGCGGTGGGGCCAAGCCACGATGCCCTCTCACCTAGACTCGCCCGCGTGACCCTCAGTTCAACCCCGTCCCTGCCCCTGGCCCGCTTGCTGGGCCACACCGCCGACGCCGTCCAGGCGGTGCGCGCCGGCCAATCGCTCACCGATGCGCTGGCGCGCTGTCCGTCCGAGGCCCGGCCCGGCACCCAGGCGCTGAGCTTCCATGTCCTGCGCTGGCTGGGCAGCGCGATGGCCGCACGCGCGCAGCTCGCCGACAAGCCACCCCCGGCGGCGCTCGACGCCCTGCTGCTCAGCGCGCTGGCCTTGCTGTGGCCCACCGGCGACGAGCCGCCGTATGCCGCCCACACCCTGGTCGACCAGGCCGTCACGGCCGCGCGCAAGCGCGATGCGCGCCGCGCGTCCTTCGTCAATGCCGTGCTGCGGCGCTTCATGCGCGAGCGCGAGGCCATCGTCGAAGCCGCCGAGCGCGATCCGGTGGCGGTCCACAACCATCCGGTGTGGTGGGCCGAGCGCCTGGGCCGCGACTGGCCCGAGGAGTGGCAGGCCCTGCTGGCCGCCAACAACCGGCGCCCGCCCATGACCTTGCGCATCAACGCCCGGCGCGGCGATGCGGCGACCTACCTGCGACGCCTGCACGACGCCGGCCTGTCCGGCCAGGCCTTCGGCAGCCACACCCTCGTGCTGGACGCCCCCTGCCCGGTCACGCGCCTGCCGGGCTTCGCCGAGGGCGACGTCTCGGTCCAGGACGCCGGCGCCCAGATCGCCGCGCCGCTGCTCCTGGCGCCGGGCGAGGGCGCGCCGCGCCCCGGCGCCCGGGTGCTCGACGCCTGCGCCGCCCCCGGCGGCAAGACCGGCCACCTCCTGGAGCTCGCCGACCTCGACGTGCTGGCCCTGGACAGCGACCCGGCCCGCCTCCTGCGCGTCGACGAGACCCTGTCGCGCCTGCAGCTGAAGGCGCAAACCGCCTGCGCCGACGCCGCCGACCCGGCCGCCTGGTGGGACGGCCGTCCCTTCGACGCCATCCTCCTCGACGCCCCGTGCACGGCGTCCGGCATCGTGCGCCGCCATCCCGACGTGCGCTGGCTGCGCCGCCCGACCGACATCCCCGCCCTGGCGCAAACCCAGGCGCGCCTGCTCGACGCGCTGTGGCCCACGCTCGCCCCGGGTGGGCGCTTGCTCTACTGCACCTGCTCGGTCTTCAAGGCCGAGGGCCAGGACCAGATCGACGCTTTTTTGCAACGTCAGCCCGGTGCCGGTGCCGTGAAGCAGCCTGCCTCGCCCGGCCACCTGCTCCCGCTGCCCGACAATGGGATGGAGGCGGCCGCGCCTCCCTTCGGTGCATCGCCCGACGGCTTCTACTACGCATTGCTCCAGAAAAAGACCTGACGTGCCGCACCTGCAGTTGCATCGCCGGGACACGCTTCGCTCCCCCCGGCCCCGTGCGATGCACGCGGGCTGGCCCCTGTGGCTCATGGCCTGGCTGCTGGCGGTCGCCGCGGGGCTGTGGCCTGTCGCCAGCCGGGCCGATCAGCCGGAATTCACCGAGTTCGAGATCAGCCACAACGACGACGGCGTGTTCCTCGCCTACGGGCTCAAGTTCGACCTGCCGCGCGGGGTGGAAGACGCGCTGCAGAAGGGTGTGCCGCTGTACTTCGTCGCCGAGGCCGAGGTCTTCCGCGACCGCTGGTACTGGCGCGACAAGAAGATCGCCAAGGCGTCGCGGGTATGGCGGGTGGCCTTCCAGCCGCTGACCCGAAAATACCGGGTGAGCTTCGGTGGCCTGAACCAGAACTTCGACAACCTCGTCGACGCCCTGGCCGCGGTGCGGCGGGTGTCGGGCTGGAAGATCGCCGAGCCCAAGGACATCGAGGACGGCTCGCGGCACTATGTGGAGTTCAGCTACCGCCTCGACACCACGCTGCTGCCGCGGCCCATGCAGATCGGCATCGGCGGACAACCGGAATGGACCCTGCTCGTTGAGAAGTTCCAGCGCTTCAACTGAAGACTGAACCTTTGCTCGACCACGCAGCACCCCACCCACCATGACCAAGGCCAGCCGCTGGGCATGGATCATCTCGCTGGTGGCGATCACCGGGGCGGTGCTGGTGCTCGCCTTCCTGCTGTCGATCGCCACCAACAACCGCGCCTTCTACGAGCGCCACTACCCGTGGCTGTTCTGGGTCAACGTCACGGTGGCGGGCTTCCTGGTGCTGGTGATCGGCGTCGCCGGGGTGCGCCTGATGGTGCGGGTGCAGCGCGGCAAGTTCGGCAGCCGCATGCTGCTCAAGCTGGCCGCCATCTTCGCGCTGGTGGGCGTGCTGCCGGGCGTGCTCATCTACACCGTGAGCTACCAGTTCGTCGCCCGCTCCATCGAGAGCTGGTTCGACGTGAAGGTGGAAGGCGCGCTCGACGCGGGCCTGAACCTGGGCCGCGCCACGCTGGATGCGCAGCGCATCGACCTGGCCAACAAGACGCGGCAGGCGGCCGAGCGGCTGGGTGAGCGGCCGGCCGATGCGCGCGTCGAGATCCAGCCGCTGGCGCTGGAGCGGCTGCGCGAGCAGCTGTCGGCACAAGACATCGCCATCGTGGGCGCGACCGGGCAGATCATCCTCGCGGCGGGAAGCTCGCCCGGGTCGCTGCTGCCCGACCGGCCGGCCCCGCTGCTCCTGCGCGACGCCCGCAGCACGCGGGTGGTGAGCCAGCTCGAGGGGCTGGAGGAAGACGCGGCGGCCGGCACGGCGCGCATCCGGGCGCTGGCCTTCATCCCGAGCGCGAACTTCGAGCTGGCGCAGCAGGATCGCTACCTGATGGTCACGCAGCCGATCCCGTCGTCGCTGGCGACCAATGCGCTGGCGGTGCAGACGGCGTTTCGCGACTACCAGCAGCGCGCGCTGGGACGCGAGGGGCTGCGCAAGATGTACATCGGCACGCTCACGCTGACGCTCATCCTGGCGGTGTTCGGCGCGCTGCTGCTGGCGATGACCTTGTCGAACCAGCTCGCGCGGCCGCTGCTGGTGCTGGCGCAGGGCGTGCGCGAGGTGGCCGAGGGCGACCTGAGCGCCAAGGCGGTGTTCGCTTCGCGCGATGAGCTGGGCGGGCTGACGCGCTCGTTCGCCGACATGACCGAGCAGCTGTCGGAAGCGCGGGCCATGGTGCAAAGAAGCGTGACGCAGGTCGAGTCGGCGCGGGCCAACCTGCAGACCATCCTCGACAACCTGACCGCCGGCGTGATCGTGTTCGACCGCGAGGGGCGCATTGACACTGTCAACCCGGGCGCGACGCGCATCCTGCGCCTGCCCTTGTCGGCCTATCGGGGCAGGCGGCTCGACGAGGTGGCCGGGCTGGAGCCCTTCGCGCAGGGCGTGCTGCAGCGCTTCGAGCTGCACGACGCCAGCCCGGAGGCCGGCGAGCGCGACCAGTGGCAGGACTCCTTCGAGCTGCAGACCGGCAGCGACCGCGACACCCAGACCCTGCTGGTGCGCGGCGCGGCCATGCCGCAGGGGGCGCGCCTGATGGTGTTCGACGACATCACCGAGGTGGTGTCGGCGCAGCGCAGCGCCGCCTGGAGCGAGGTGGCGCGGCGGCTGGCGCACGAGATCAAGAACCCGCTGACGCCCATCCAGCTGTCGGCCGAGCGGCTGCAGCAGAAGCTCGAGCCGAAGCTCGAAGGCACCGACCAGGCGATGCTGGTGAGGTCGGTGGGGACCATCGTGAGCCAGGTGCAGGCCATGAAGACGCTGGTCAACGAGTTCCGCGACTACGCCCGCCTGCCGGCCGCGCAGCTCCATGCCCTGGACTTGAACGGGCTGGTGCGCGAGGTGCTGGCGCTGTACCAGCAGGCGCAGGAATCGGGTCGGCTGCATTGCGAGCTGGGCGCCGACGTGCCGCCCATCCTGGGCGACAGCAGCCAGCTGCGGCAGGTGATCCACAACCTGGTGCAGAACGCGCTCGACGCCGTGGCCGACCGCGAGGACGGCCGGGTGACGCTGCGCACCGATGCGGCCCGCACCGAGCAGGGCGGCGTGCGCGCGGTGCGGCTGCAGGTCATCGACAATGGGCCGGGCTTTGCCGACAAGGTGCTCAAGCGCGCCTTCGAGCCCTATGTCACCACCAAGAGCAAGGGCACGGGCCTGGGCCTGGCGGTGGTGAAGAAGATTGCCGACGAGCACGGCGCCCGGGTGCGCATCGCCAATGTGCGCAGCTCCGCACAGGCCGACATCCCCGGCGTGGAGCCGGCCGCGGAGGGCGCGCAAGTTTCGCTATCATTTTCAAAGTTGGCGCCTGCTGACGGCAGCAGCGCCGCCACTCCCTCATCCACCGCAACAGCGTCACCATCGCCTGCGGCAGCACGGGCACATTGACGACCGTTCATGGCCACCATTCTTGTTGTCGACGACGAACTGGGCATCCGCGCATTGCTGTCGGAGATATTGACCGACGAAGGGCACAACGTCGAGCTGGCGGAAGACGCCGCGCAGGCGCGCGCCTGCCGCGATCGCATCCGGCCTGACCTGGTGCTGCTGGACATCTGGATGCCGGATGTGGACGGCATCTCGCTGCTGAAGGAGTGGAGCGCGAATTCGCTGCTGACGATGCCGGTGATCATGATGAGCGGGCACGGGACGATTGATACGGCGGTGGAGGCGACGAAGCACGGGGCGATGGCGTTTTTGGAGAAGCCGATCACGTTGCAGAAGTTGTTGCGTGCGGTGGAGCAAGGGCTGGCGAAGCCGAGTGCGAAGCCGGCGTTGGCGGCGGGGGTGGTGCGGCATGACAACGGGCTGGGGGTGTCGGATTCGATGATGCTGAACAGCTCGGGGGCGCATGGGATGTCGGCGCCGGTGTCGTTGTCTCTTGGTCCGCAGTCAGAACAAACCTTTGATCTGGATCGGCCGTTAAGAGAGGCGCGGGATGCGTTTGAGAAGAGCTACTTTGAATTTCATCTGGCGCAGGAGAACGGGAGCATGACTCGCGTTGCGGAGAAGACGGGGCTGGAGCGGACGCACCTGTATCGGAAGCTGAAGCAGCTTGGTGTCGATCTGTCGAGGAACAAGCGGGGCGGGGCTTGAGGCTGGGGCCCGTCCGGAGGGTCCGGCAAGTCTGGCTATAATCGCCGGCTCACGGCCAAGTAGCTCAGTTGGTAGAGCAGCGGATTGAAAATCCGCGTGTCGGTGGTTCGATTCCGCCCTTGGCCACCAGACAGTGATTTCAGGGAATCTCAGATGTCCCGGGAAGTACGAAAAGCCCTAGAGAGTCAATAACCTAGGGCTTTTTTCATGTCTGACTCAGTTTCACGCGGCGGCGCTCAAGTCTGGCGGCCCCGAGGAGCGACCAGCGCTAGAAGCAGCCGTCCGAGGAGCCCGACGAAGAGAAGCGGCAACAGCACGGTCTGCACGACGAAGATTGCGACCAGTCGAATCAGGTGCTCCACCACGGCATCCAGACGATCCTTCAGCTGTTCGATGCGACCGCGCTCGCGCGCGTCGTCCTTCGACTCGCTCCACTTGGGCACGGCCTTCAGGATGTCCCAGAAGCCCTGCGCGGGTGACCCTGCCGAGCCGGCCGCACCTGCGCTCGCTGGCGAAGCGGGTGGCGTGGCGGCCTGGCTGCCCTCGAGCTCGGCCTGTGCTGCCGCGTACTCGTTGGCCATCGCGGACTGATACGCCATTTCCGAGCCGCTGGCTGCAAGCGGCACGGCAAACCTGATGAACACGATCGCAGCGAGGAGGCGCCACGCCCACCGCGGGATCGGCGTGCGCCTCCACCACAGAACGACGCACGTCAGCACAGCAGCGGTCATCACGGCAGACACCAACGCCGAGCCGCCGAGGTGGAGCAGGAGCAGCTGGATCCCGAAGGACACTGAGACGGCCAGCATCACGCTGGAGACCTGCTCGACCAGGTCGTTGATCGGATCGAGCAACTGGCCCGGCGCAAACGTCATTCCGACGCCACCGGGCTGCACCGACACGCCCGTTTCCTGAGCCACCGAGACGACGCCATTGATCGTTCGCGCCACGGCGTAGGTGGCCAGCGCGCGCTTCAGCCCGGCCTTCAGATGGTTCTCGGCGCCCTGGTCGAGCGGCTTCAGCCAAGCCAACGCGACGACAACCGCTGCGACAGCGAGCAGCAGCCAGTGCAAGACGGGTCGGCGTGATCCGGGCTCTGGAGTGATGGTGTCGTGCTTCATGTGATGGCCAAGCGTCCTGCAATGGTCGATGCCGAGCGGTTGTATCAGGCTGGGGGATGGAAATGCCCATTTGACCAGCTCCAGCGCTCCGGACGGGACGTGCGGCGCGCGAAAGGTACTATGCTGAATGTGGCATAGTCAACAAATATGATTGATCAGGCATGTATTGCAATCATGCCTGATTCGGCATACGCTGTCGCATGGACTACGTCATCCAGACCCCGCTGCAGCTCTCCAGTCACCTGCGGGCGCTGCGCAAGGCGCGCGGTTTGAGCCAGACGGCGCTCGGCGAGGCGCTCGGTGTCGGGCAGACGCGAGTGGCGCGCATCGAGGGCGATCCGACCGCCATCAGCGTGGCGCAACTGATCGAGGTGCTCGGTGCGCTCGGCGTGCAGATGGTCCTGCGGGGCGCCGCAACACCGCCGGACGACGACGCGCAGCATCCGACAAAGAAGGTGGCAGGCAAACGCAGCGCGATCAAACGGCGTCCGGCCGACCACGACTGGTGACGCCGTGGCCGAGCTGAACGTCTGGATGAATGGGCTGCCAGTCGGCGTGTGGTCGACCTTGCGGACCGGTACGCCGGTGTTCCGCTACTTCGACGCCTGGGTGCGTGCCGACGAGGGTCGCGCGCTGTCGCTGTCTCTGCCGTTCACCGCCGACCTCGAGCACCGCGGCGACGTGGTGAACCACTATTTCGACAACCTGCTGCCCGACAGCGCCGACATCCGGCGGCGGCTGCGCAGCCGCTTCCGTGCCCGCTCGCTGGAAGCGTTCGACCTGCTCGCGGCGGTCGGACGCGACTGCGTCGGGGCGGTCCAGCTGCTGCCGCCCGGTGTCGAGCCGAACGGCTGGGATGCTATTGAAGGGGAGCCGCTCCGGGAGGACGATGTCGAGCGGACGCTCGCCTCCGTCACGTCTGACGCACCGCTCGGGCAGCGCGAGGACGGGGATCTGCGGCTGTCGATCGCCGGCGCGCAGGAGAAGACGGCCCTGTTGCGCATGGGCCGCCGCTGGTACCGGCCGCTCGGTGCGACGCCGACGACGCACATCCTGAAGCTGCCGCTCGGGCTGGTCGGCAACATGCGGGCCGACATGAGCACATCGATCGAAAACGAGTGGCTGTGCAGCCGGATCCTGCGCGCGCTCGGCCTGCCGGTCGCGCAGACGGAGATGGCCCGGTTCGGGTCGAGCAAGGCGCTCGTCGTCACCCGGTTCGATCGCCGCTGGGTTGGCATCGACGACGGCGCAGAAGGGAAGGCGCGCTTCAAGCCGCCGCGGGGATCGTGGATCGCCCGGCTCCCGCAGGAGGACTTCTGCCAAGCGCTCGGCGTGGGACCGGAGAGCAAGTACCAGAGCGACGGTGGACCGTCGATGCAGGACTGCCTGGCGGTGCTGGCCAATAGCGAGCACGCCGAGGAAGATCGATCGACCTTCGTGTTGGCCCAGTTCGCGTTTTGGCTGCTGGCGGCGACCGACGGCCACGCCAAGAACTTCTCGATCCAGCACCGCCGCAACGGTCGGTTCGAGATGACGCCGCTCTACGACGTGCTGTCGGCATGGCCGATCATCGGGGACGGGCCGAATCTGATTCCGTACCCGCGTGCGAAGCTCGCGATGGGCGTGAAGGCGGGCAACATGCACTATCGGTTGCGCGATATCCAAACTCGGCATTGGCATCGACTGGCCAGCGCGGCCGGCGCGGACGCGTGGTCGCGGATGCTCGCGATGGCGGAGGGCGTGGATGCCGTGCTCGCAGTGGTGGAGGGGGAGCTACCGGACGCGTTTTCCCGAAAGGTGTGGGCTGCCGTATCGGCGGGAACGAGGCGGCATGCGGGCGTCTTTCAGCGAGGTATCTCCGCCCCAGCATAAGTTGACTGCGCCTGCGTTTGCGATGAGGAATTAGGGGGCATGCAACTTCTGAAGTCGACCTGGTGCGGCGCTTCAGCATCGTGGCGCGTATGTCAGCAGTGCAGCGGGCCCTGTCCTTGCTGTCCGCGACTTGGGTTCACGGTTTCAGCCAGGTACCGGTCGGCGAGATTTCAACAAGATCTCGGCCCAAAGACTGGACTCGCTGTGCTGCAGACACTGGCAGTCGACTCATATCAGGCTTAGGCGTCACCGTATCGTAAGCAATGGGATGGACGCCCCCACCCGATGAGGGCATCGACGTGCCAGAGTGGAAGTGTCAGCAACCACTCGAACCGGAAGGAGCGTCCACCATGCAGGTTACGACAGTCGGCCTCGATCTGGCCAAGAACGTGTTCCAGGTGCACGGCGTGAACGCGCACGGCAAGGTTGTGCTTCGCAAGCAGCTGCGGCGCGACCAGGTTGCTGCGTTCTTCGCCAACCTCCCTGCTTGTTTGATCGGTGTAGAGGCCTGCTCGAGCGCGCACCACTGGGCGCGCAAGCTTCAGGTTCTGGGTCACACCGTTCGCCTGATGGCTCCGCAGTTCGTCAAGGCGTACGTGAAGAGCAACAAGAACGACGCGGCCGACGCAGAGGCAATCTGCGAGGCGGTGGCTCGCCCATCAATGCGCTTCGTGCCCGTCAAGAACATCGAGCAGCAGTCAGTCCTGGCGCTGCACCGCGTGCGCCAGGGCTTCGTCAAGGCACGAACTGCACAGGCCAATCAGATCCGTGGACTGCTCGGCGAGTACGGGCTCGTGGTGCCGCAGGGCATCGCCTACATCGCCAAGCGTGTGCCAGACCTCATCGAGGATGCATCAATCGAACTGCCGGGCTCATTCCGCCATTTGATCGACAGGCTGCTGGACCATCTGAAGCTGCTGCAGCGCCAGGTCGAGGAGATTGAGGTGCAGATCAAGGCGTGGCATCGAACCAGCGAGGCAAGCCGTCGACTCGAGAAGGTGCCGGGCATCGGGCCGCTCACTGCGACGGCGTTGGTGGCCAGCGTCGGCGACGCGAAGAACTTCGACAACGGCCGCCAGTTCGCGGCCTGGCTTGGAGTGGTGCCGCGGCAGCACTCCAGCGGCGGCAAGCCCACGCTTCTGGGAATGAGCAAACGCGGTGACGCGTACCTACGAACGATGCTGATCCACGGCGCCAGGTCGGTGATCTACCGCGCGACGCAACGAGCCGATGCAGAGAGCTGGTTGGTCAAGCTCATCAACCGGCGCAACAAGAATGTCGCTGCCGTCGCACTGGCCAACAAGACGGCGAGGATCGTCTGGGCACTGATTGCGCGCGATCGGCAGTTCAGTGCCGGCTATGCCGCCGCGTAGGCAGCGCTGAGCAGCGCCACCCAACCCCCCGCCCTTCCCGCCAGCGGGAAGGGGGCCCCAACGACGTCAGCAAGACGAGGAGAACCCACCGCCGATTGCTCGAGCGATCAGCACGTTGATGGCACGACAGGTCAGACCGTGGTTGGCACATCCCGCGCCGGACGAGGCACTCAGAGTGCGTGTAAGCGATAGAGGCGCCGACCAGCAGAACCCATCAGGGACAGCGAGCTCGTCTCGCATCAGAAGTCCGGATGTGCGGGTGCAATCTTCCCTACGTGCCGCAGCAAGCTGAGAGCTTGGCAAACCGGGGGCGTCCATGTACGTCTGGCGAACCCGTCTTGACGTGGGCAATTTTCGCCAGGTCACCAGCGAGTGCCCCAGGCATCATTGCTGTGCGGCGACTCACGCCGAATCGAAGGAGACACTCGATGCCACGCCAGGTGTATCCGAACAAGACGAAGCGCCAGGTCATGAGGGAGATGCTGGAAGACTGGAAGCTGCAGCCAGGTCAGGTCTTCACGGCCTCTCGCGCGCACGAGTGGTTCAAGGCGCACTACCCGCTATTCAAGCCGGGGAGCGTCGCAGGCGGTCTAGTGCAGAGTTCGACAAACGACCCGAGCCGGATGCACCACAAGGCGACCGACGAGTCGGACGACCTGCTGTTCAAGGTGGGCCGAAACCAATATCGGCTCTATGAGCCGGGCAAGGATCCGGCTCCTATTCGTGAGCTGGTTCAGGGTGACGTGGCGCGGGAGGAAGAGTTGGCGGCCGAGGAGCCCGATGAGGGACTGGATGCGAAGGAGACTGGTGAACCGGTTCCCGGCACATCCGAGTTTTTGCTCGAACGCGACCTGCAGCGCTACCTGAAAGAGAACTTAGTGACCATCGAGCCGGGCCTAAAGTTGTACGTCGACCCGGAGGGCGACGAGGGCTTCGAGTTCGAGGCCGGCGGTGGACGGCGCATCGACTTGCTCGCCGTAGACAGCCAAGGCGGTCTGGTCGTGCTCGAGCTCAAGGTCAGCCGCGGCTACGACCGCGTGGTCGGACAGTTGCTGCGCTACATGAACTGGGTTCGCAAGGAGTTGGCCGAGCCGGGTCAACGGGTTCGCGGCTTCATCATCTGTCGCACGATGACCGAGGATCTGCTCCTGGCCTGCGCAAGCATCTCGGAGGTCGAACTTTTCGAGTACCAGCTCAAGGTGAACGTCTCGAAAGTGCCCGCACTTGACCTGACTCAGGCATAGCGGCCCATCAGACGTTGAGCGGTTATCACCGACTTCGGCCGGCCGCTTAGCCTGCGCGCCTCGAGCGGCGACCGACCGTCGGCGAAGTCGGCTGTTGGGCATCCGCTCGGTGGAAGGGTTCGAGAGTGCGTTGACGCTCCCGGTGTCAGCCCCGCCGCATGCCCTCCCCAGCCCGCCACCCCTCAATACGTCTTGTAAGCCAGAAACTTCCCCGACATCACGATATTCACCCGATCCCCCTTCGGATCCGCCTCTCGCTGCAAATCCATCCTGAAGTCGATCGCACTCATGATCCCGTCGCCGAACTCCTCATGGATCAGCTCCTTGAACGTCGTCCCGTACACGCTGACCAGCTCGTAGAAGCGGTAGATCAGCGGATCGGTCGGCACCGCCGTCGGCAGCGACCCCTTGTACGGCACCACCATCAGCCACTTCTGCTCCTCCGCCGTCAGCCCGAAGATCTCGGCGATCACGCCGGCCTGCTCGGCCGTGCAGGTCATCTGGCCCAGGCAGGCCGCGGTGACCCATTCCTTGCTCTGGCCGACCTTGGCGGCCACGTCGGACCACTTCAGGCCCTTGGCGACCTTGGTGGCTACGATCTTTTCAGTGACTTCGAGACGACTCATGCGCTTCTCCTCATTGGAGTCGGTGGGACGGGCCCGGCGGCGTTCGTCTCGGCGCCGGGCGTGACGGTGGGGGCCTGCTCGGTGCGCACCAGCCCAACACTTGGGCGGCCGCGCGACTCACGAAGGTGCAACGACCGACCAGGTCGGCGGTGAAGATCCCCCGCGGCGGTGGGCCGCAAGCGCCGTGCCATCGCGACGACGCCGGGCCCCTATGTGGGCGGGACGCAACGCGGGTTTTTGTCGATGCCGCCAGGGCTTGACGTGCCCGTAAAGACTATTTACAGTCCGCCCCTCATTGAGAAATCGGCTCCAACCAGGAAAGACTTCATCGTGAATTCGCACCGCGTCATCCGAACCCACCGACCCGACCAGGGTCTGGTCGCGTTCGCCCATGCCGCGGCGATGAAGCCATCGGCCGTTCCGACGGGCTATTGCCTTGATCGGAACGAGGGTCCGTTGCCTCCGGGAGAAGGAAGCGCCTAGCCGCGCCCCTTCCACGCTCTGTTCGCAGAGGCCCGGATTCCGAAAGGATCCGGGCCTTTTTCTTTGTCGGTTCGACAACCAACCCGGCCCGCGCATCGGCGCGGGCCATGAAGCGATCGTTGGATCGCGCCACCGTCACCGGTGGAGCTCTTTAACAACTTGCCGCGAGATGACCACGGTACTGGCCGTGGGTTCGTCTCGCACCTTTGCGGATGTAGCTCAGCAGGCAGAGCGCGACCACGCCATGGTCGAGGCCACGAGTTCGAGACTCGTCATCCGCTCCACTTCGGGTGTGTCCATGCACTCCGGGTCGCGTCATGGTGTTGGCGGCTCGGGATGTGCGCGACCCTTGGCCAGGTCACGTGCAGCGAGACACCACATCCGACGGGATGCTCGCGCGTGGGCACAGCCGAAGTGGATTTCGCATCCAGACAGGTCGCGTTCGTCTAGTCGGCCGAGGACACCGGGCTTTCATTCCGGGGACGCGGGTTCGAATCCCGCACGCGATGCCAGTTCAGGAACCCTCGTCGAGCTTCGGCTTCGAGGGCGGAAATCGGCCGCAACGATTGGGCGGCGCCGGAACCCGTGACCGGATGGAATCAGCATTGCCTCGTTAACTCAGCGGCCAGAGTGCCGGCCTGTCTAGCCGGAAGCCGCGGGTTCGACTCCCGCACGGGGCGCCAAGTCATGGGCCGAGATAGCTCAGTCGGTAGAGCGGCGCGTTGAAGGCGCGTGCGTCGGGGGATCGAAGCCCTCTCTCGGCACCAGACAACAAACAGAACCTCGTTAGCTCAGTGGAATGAAGAGCACCGGTCTACGAAGCCGGAGGCCGCACGTTCGAGTCGTGCACGAGGTGCCAGCCATTCCCCGATAGCGCAGTCGGCAGAGCACCTGGCTGTTAACCAGGCGGTCCGTGGTTCGAACCCACGTCGGGGAGCCAATTCAGATCTCGCGTAGCTCAGTGGCAGAGCACCGTCTTGATAAGGCGGAGGTCGATGGATCGTTCCCATCCGCGGGTACCCATTTCTCATCTTCTCGGTGTGGCGCAGCAGGCAGCGCGCGTGTTTCGGGAACACGAGGCCGCAGGTTCGAGACCTGCCACCGAGACCAACTTCACTTCAACCACCAAGGCCACCATGGCACGCTCAATCATCCAGCGCAGGCAGGATGCCGAGCGCGAACGAATCGAAATCTACGACGCCACGCTTCGCCGCGTGGCCCGCCGGCCGCGGCCTGTGCCAGACTTCCTCAAGGCGATCGAAGAAGCCGAGCGCGGCTTTGCCGGCGAAGTCGTGCGCGATCCTCAGTCGTGGCATCCGCAGATGAAGACGCGAAACGCCGCGCGCTTGCGCCTTGCGGCAGCGCGGCATCTCTTCGCGCTCTATCCGGTTCCCGTGATGCTCGAGCGCATCTGGCTCGACGACGCGGGGCTAGGCGCGGAGGAAGTGCGGCTGCGCAAGCACTGGTATGTCGTGGCTGCGCGCGGTGGATCGCTCTACAAGGCGGGTGCGGGCAACTGGTTGACGCGCAAGGAAGTCCATGCGTTCCTCAATCCGCCTGCCGGGTTGGGCTTCGATGAGGCCTTCTGGCAAGCCATCGCTCGTTCTTACGTCGATGATCCCAGCCGGGCGATGTGCATCGCACGCTCGAAGATCGCGCGTTCAGCACGCGGCGAGATCGCCTTCTGGCGCGATGTGGCGCGGTTCTTCTGCATCAATCCCGCGCCGGTGGAAACGATCGACGACTTGTGCGACTACCTGGTCGAGTCTCGCCGCCGCGATCCCAGCTACAGCGTCGAGGGGCGCACGCTCGCTTCGCTCAACCGGCGGATGCACGAGTGGCACCGCGACATGGCGGCCATCGAGCGCATCGAAACGATTCGCCGCCGGGCCGCAGGCCGCGCCACCGCACGCGGCGTCAATGCATCCGCAGATGACCGAGTGTGGTCCGGTTCACCGCTCGCCGACTGGGAGTGGGCGCCTTCGGCCAAGGACGCCAAGGTCAAAGGCGAGCGCTTCGTGGTCCGTCAGCTGAAGCAGGCCGAGGACCTGGTGATGGAAAGCCGGGCGATGCGCCACTGCGTGTCGACCTACGCAGCCAAGTGCATCGCGGGCCACGCATCGATCTGGTCGCTCAGGCGGTGCACGAAGGACCGCATCGACCGGCTGCTCACGATCGAAGTCGACCAGCAAGGGCGGGCGGTCCAGGTGCGCGGGCTCGCCAACCGGCTTGCGCACGCGGACGAGCGCAACGTGCTCGAACGCTGGGCCAAGGCGCGCGGGATCGCACTGCGATAAGTAAGTCGCGTGCGCTTGGGTGTGGCCGTAGCTCAACGGCAGAGCCGCGGGCTGTGAACTCGCTGGTGCCGGTTCGACTCCGGCCGGTCACCCCCAAGCGCATGCGTTCCGTGCGTCGCGAACTCGAGCGGCAGAGTACCGGGCCCTTAACCCGGCGTGTCAGGGTTCGAGCCCCTGGCGGCGCACCAACCATCACCCCCTCGTGGCGGAACAGGCAGACGCACCGGTCTCAGAAACCGGGCCCGCAAGGCATGTCCGTTCGACTCGGACCGAGGGGACCACAACCGACCGCAGACGGGGTGTAGTCGAGAGGCCTCAGACAGCCGGCTTTGACCCGGTGCACACAGGTTCGAATCCTGTCACCCCTGCCAATCCATCCGGCCTCTTGCGGGTCGCACTGAACCGTACCCGTTCGCGCTGACCTGTCCCCGTTCGCGCTGAGCTTGTCGAAGCGCCGCTCCGCAGCAAGCCACGGTCTTGGCTGAGCTTGTCGAAGCTGCATGCCCATTCGCGTGAGGCTTCGACAAGCTCAGCCCGAACGGTGGTGGACCGCACCGAGCGCTTCGACAAGCTCAGCCCGAACGGTGATGGACCGTACCGAGCGCTTCGACAAGCTCAGCCCGAACGGGATGGGTTCAGCGTCACGAGGCAACCACACAACCGACCCGGCCATGAAAGGAGGCCACCCATGCACCAAGCCCACCACCACGTGCTCCAACTCGACATCCAGGCCACGCCCCAAGCGTGGATCTCCCTCGAGCACGCCGCCGTGCACGTGGCCACCGGCTCGGTCGCATGGGTCGACGGCGAAGGCCCGCTCGCCACGCTGCGCGGCGGCTTCAACGTCGCGCGCGGCCGCCAGTCGCTCATCGACGTGCATCCCATCATCGCGCTGCACGGCGCGTCGAGGGTCAACCTGTTCGACGTGACCCCGGCCTTCAGCAAGTCCAAGCTTTTCCGCCGCGACCGCATGACCTGCGCCTACTGCGCGCAGCGCTTCCCCGAGCGCGACCTGCAGTGCGAGCACATCGTCCCGCAGTCGCGCGGCGGCCGCTGGAGCTGGATGAACCTGGTCACCGCCTGCGCCGCGTGCAACGCCCGCAAGGCCGACCGCACGCCGGAGCAGGCGGGCATGCCGCTCGTCTACCTCCCGTACGTGCCCAGCCGCTTCGAGGACTTCCTCCTCGAAGGCCGCCACATCCGCGCCGACGTGCACGAGTGGCTGGCCGCGCGCCTGCCGAAGGGATCGCGCCTGGGCTGATGAAGCCCGGGCGCCCACGAATCTGTCGTGAAAGGCAAACGCTCACAGGCCGGGGTTCGTGAACCCCGCCGGTGTGCGGCGACCGGGTGCGCCCGTCGTTGCCGCACATGCCGCCTCGCCGGAAGCGATGGATGCCAGGTGATGAAGAAGGATCCCGCAAGGGTCCGGGTTCGACTCCCGGCATCACCACCACTGGATAGCTCAGTCGGGTAGAGCAACGACCTGATAAGTCGTCTGTCGCGGGTTCGACTCCCGCTCCACTCCAGAAACCGGTCGAAAGACCACCGCCGAACGTGAGCCGAGGACGAATCGCCGCAAGGCGTGCCGCCCGACGCTCATCAGCGGCGACCGCTCGTGCGACGAGCACGCGGGGCCTCGCGTCCACGGCCAGCCGAAGCGGATCCGTCCGCCCACGCGCACCGTGCGATCCGGACCCAGGCATTCGTCGCCCGCGGCCGTCGCTGTAACGGCACCCCATTCAACACACGCCATCAGAACCAAGGAGAACCCCATGACGATCCAGCGTGTCACCGTGAAGAAGAACGAGCGCGGCCTGCTGCTGCGCAACGGCGATTTCGAGCGCGTGCTGCAACCCGGCACGCACTGGCTGTTCGCCGGCCTCGACACCCTGCGTGTCGAGCGCTTCGCCCTCGAGCAGCCCGCGTTCACCCACGCCCTGGCCGACTACCTGATGGCCAAGGAGCCCGAGGTGGTCGCCGCCGAGTTCGTGCGCGTCGAGCTCACCGAAACCCAGGTCGGCCTGCGCACCGAGAACGGCGCGCTGGTCGAGGTGCTGGCGCCGGCCACCCGTCGCCTGTACTGGAACGGCCTGGTCGATGTGCGTGTCGAGGTGATCGACATCGCCGCGTCGGCCGAGCTGCCGGCCGCGCTCGCCGCGCGTCTCGTGCAGACGCAGCTGCGCCAGCGCGCAGTGGCGGGCCTGGCCGGCGTGCTGCAGGTGCAGGTGCCCGAACACGGCGCCGGCATCCTGTGGATCGACGGCAAGGTCGAGCGCCTGCTGCCGGCGGGTTCGTACGCGTTCTGGAAGTTCAACCGCAACGTGTCGGTGGAGCTGGTCGACCTGCGCCTGCAGGCGCTGGAAGTGACGGGCCAGGAGATCCTGACCCGCGACAAGGTGGCGCTGCGACTCAACCTCTCGGCGACCTGGCGCTACACCGACGTGCTGAAGGCGTACACGCAGCTGGCCAAGCCCGCGGACCACCTGTACCGCGAGCTGCAGTTCGGCCTGCGTGCGGCCGTGGGCACGCGCTCGCTCGACGAGCTGCTCGAGAACAAGACGGTGATCGACGAGGTCGTGAGCGCCCAGGTGCGCGCCAAGCTGGCGGACCATGGTCTGGCACTGGACGGCGTGGGCGTGAAGGACATCGTGCTGCCGGGCGAGATGAAGACCATCCTCGCCCAGGTGGTCGAGGCCGGGAAGTCGGCCGAGGCCAACGTGATCCGTCGGCGCGAAGAAACGGCCGCGACCCGCTCGCTGCTCAACACCGCCAAGGTGATGGAGGACAACCCCGTCGCCCTGCGCCTGAAGGAGCTCGAGACGCTGGAACGCGTGGCCGAGCGCATCGACAAGATCTCGGTGTTCGGAGGTCTGGATCAGGTGCTCAACGGGCTGGTGAAGCTGCGTTGATGCGCCGGCGCGAGCCAACAACCGCCTCCCGTTTGCCCTTCGACAAGCTCAGGGCGAACGGGGGACGGACTCAACAAGGACAACATCATGAAACCCGAACAACTCCCGGGCGATCCATATCAAATGGATCACCCTGAACGAGAACCCATCATGGAACCCCACCACATCCACGAAGACGTCCCCGGCGGCGTGCCGCTGAAGATGTGGACGCAAGGCGTGCCCGTCGAGGACGCGGCCAGGCGCCAGCTCGAGAACGCCGCGCGCCTGCCGGTCGTCTTCAAGCACATCGCCGCCATGCCCGACGTGCACTTCGGCATCGGCGCCACCGTCGGCTCGGTGATCCCCACGCTCAGGGCCATCATCCCGGCGGCCGTGGGCGTGGACATCGGCTGCGGGATGATCGCCTGCAAGACCACGCTGACGGCCGAGGACCTGCCCGACAACCTGGGGCCGCTGCGCTCGGCCATCGAGCGCGCGGTGCCGCACGGCCGCGCGCCGGGCTCGCGCGACCCCGGCGCATGGCAGAAGGCGCCGGGCTCGGTGAACACCGCCTGGGCGCAGCTCGAGCCGGAGTTCACCGAACTCTGCCGCGACTACCCCAAACTGGAAAAGACCAACCACATCCAGCACCTGGGCACGCTGGGCAGCGGCAACCACTTCATCGAGGTCTGCCTCGACGAGCAGGGCTTCGTGTGGTTCATGCTGCACTCCGGCTCGCGCGGCGTGGGCAACTTCATCGGCACGATGTTCATCGAGCTGGCCAAGCAGGACGCGATGCGCAACAACGTGCACCTGCCCGACCGCGACCTGGCCTACTTCGAGGAAGGCTCGCGCTACTTCGGCGACTACGTCCGCGCGGTCGGCTGGGCGCAGAAGTTCGCCGCGCTCAACCGCGAGGTGATGATGAAGCGCGTGATCGAGGCCGCGAAGACGGTGATCCGCAAGAGCTTCCAGAGCCACGTCGAGGCGGTGAACTGCCACCACAACTACGTGCAGAAGGAGCACCACTTCGGCGAGGACGTGTACGTCACCCGCAAGGGCGCGGTGAGCGCGAAGGCCGGGCAGCTGGGCATCATCCCCGGCAGCATGGGCGCGCGCAGCTTCATCGTGCGCGGCAAGGGCCATGCCGACAGCTTCGACAGCTGCTCGCACGGCGCCGGCCGCGTGATGAGCCGCGGCGAGGCCAAGCGCCGCTTCACGCTCGCCGACCACCGCGCCGCCACCGAAGGCGTCGAGTGCCGCAAGGACAAGGACGTGATCGACGAAACGCCCGCGGCCTACAAGGACATAGACGCGGTGATGGCGGCGCAGAGCGAGCTGGTCGACGTGGTGCACACCTTGAAGCAGGTGGTGTGCGTGAAGGGTTGATGCAAAGGGGCACTTGTCGCACGACGAGTGCCCCTTTTTTTCTTGACGTGGCAACATCGCGGCATGAGCCAGAACTTCGGACGCGAGTCGCCGCGCGCGCACAGCCAGACCTCGCATCGAAAGCCCGCGCGCTACCTGGTCGTGATCGGCGCCGGCGGCTTCACCCTGGCGCGGCTCTTCCTCGAGACACGCGAGCTGGTCGCCGAGTTCGACGCCGGGACCGAAGAGGCCGCGCAGATGACCGCCGGCCTGGCGCCTAGCAAAGGCGCCGACGCGCCCGAGTGGGACCGCGCCCTCGAAGGCCACAGCGCCGCCGAGCGTCTCGCCGCCGACGTCTACACGCTCGCGCTCTGATCCCGGGCCGATGAACCCGCTGCTGGATCTGCACCCCGACGTCGCCGCGGCGCTGGGTTCAGGCCGGCCGGTGGTGGCGCTCGAGTCCACCATCATTTCCCACGGCATGCCGTGGCCGCAGAACGCCGAGACGGCGCTGGCGGTCGAGGCCGAGGTTCGAAAGCACGGCGCCGTGCCGGCCACTTGCGCCATCGTCGACGGCCGCCTGAAAGCCGGCCTCTCGTCCGACGAGATCGAGCGCCTGGGCCGCGCCGGACCCCAGGTCGCCAAGGTCAGCCGCCGCGACATCCCGGTCGTGGTCGCCCGTGCCGGCACCGGCGCGACCACCGTCGCCGCGACCATGCTCATCGCCGGGATGGCCGGCATCCGCGTGTTCGCCACCGGCGGCATCGGCGGCGTGCACCGCGGCGCCGAGCGCAGCTTCGACATCTCCGCCGACCTGCAGGAGCTCGCGCGCACGCCCGTGGCGGTGGTGTGCGCGGGCGCGAAGGCGATCCTCGACCTGCGGCTGACGCTCGAATACCTCGAGACCCACGGCGTGCCGGTGATCGGCTACCGGACCGACCGGCTGCCCGCGTTCTACAGCGTCGACAGCGCGTTCGGCGTCGATGTGCGGCTCGACACGCCCGAGGAGGTCGCCCGCGTGATGAAGGCGAAGTGGGATTTGGCGATGGGCGGCGGGCTGGTGATCGCGAATCCGATTCCGCTGGAGCATGCGCTGCCGCGCGACGTCGTCGATCGCGCCATCGACCAGGCATTGGCCGATGCGCAAGCGCAGGGGATCGCGGGCAAGGCGGTGACGCCATTCCTGCTGGAGCGCGTCAACGCCCTGACGGGCGGCGACAGCCTGGCGGGCAACATCCAGCTGGTGCTGAACAACGCCCGGTTGGCCGCGTCGGTGGCGGTGGCCTACGAAGGGCTCGCGGGCCGATGACGCCGGAGAACCTGCCCTTCAGCGGCGCGGCGGACCGGAACAAGGGTCCCATCCTGGAGGTCCTGCGCCGCGTCCTGCCCGTCACCGCCACGGTGCTCGAGATCGCCTCGGGGACCGGTCAGCATGCCGCGCACTTCGCTGCCGCAAGTCCGGGGTGGCAATGGCAGCCGACCGATGTCGACGACCGCGCGCTGCCCGCCATCGCCGGCCGCTGCGCGGCCTTGCCCAACGTTCGAGCGCCGCTTCGGCTGGACGTGCTGGCGCATCCCTGGCCGGCTTCGCTGGGGCGCTTCGATGCGGTGTATTGCGCGAACCTGCTGCACATCTCGCCATGGCCCACCTGCGCCGCGCTGATGCAAGGCGCGGCGGATCGTCTCGGTGCCGGTGGCGTGCTCGTGCTGTACGGCCCGTACATCGTCGAGGGCGAGACCGCGGCGCCGAGCAACCTCGCGTTCGACGCCGACCTCCGCACCCGCGATCCCGCGTGGGGCCTTCGGAAGCTGGCCGATGTGGCGGGCACGGCGAAGGCGATGGGCCTGGACGTCGACCAGCGCGTCGACATGCCGGCGAACAACCTGATGCTGGTGTTCCGGCGTTCGCCCTGAGCTGTAGCCCGGGTGCAACCCGGGGGCTGGAGCTTCCCGGGTTGCACCCGGGCTACCACGGGCGGCGACAGCCCGGCGGAGAACATCCAGCGCCCTGGGCTTCACCCCCGTTCGCCCTGAGCTTGTCGAAGGGCGAACGGGGATGACAATCCCCACCCCATGCCCCTCATCCCCGACCCCACCCCCACCGCTGCCAATCTCCCCAACGGCGTGCGCATCCTCGCCCTCAAGCTCCCCCACGTCCCCACCGCCAGCGTCGGCATCTTCGTGCGCACCGGCAGCGCCCACGAGACGGCGGCCTTGAACGGCATCAGCCACTTCGTCGAGCACATGGTGTTCAAGGGGACCACCAGCCGCGATGCGCGCCGCATCAACCTCGATGCCGAGCGCCTCGGCGCGGAGGTCAATGCGCACACCGACAAGGACCACACCGCGTTCCACATCACCGGCCATGCGGCCCACGCGCCGCTGTTCGTGCGCATGCTGGCCGACCTCGTCGTCCATCCCACCTTCCCCGACGCCGAGCTGGAGCACGAGCGCCAGGTGCTGCTGCAGGAGCATGCGGAAGATGCCGACGACCCGATGGCAACCGCCTACCGCCTGTTCGACCGCGCCTGCTACGGCCTGCATCCGGTCGCGCAGCCGGTGATCGGCAGCGATCGCAACATCGAGCGGCTGCGACGCGCCGACCTGGTCGGCTGGGTCCAGCGCCACCACGTGGGCCGCAACGTGATCGTCGCCGCAGCGGGAGACATCGACGCGGCGGCGATCGTGGCGGAAGTGCAGGCGGCCCTGGGCGAGATGCCGCCGGGCGAGCCCGGGTCCATCGAAGCGCCCACGTGGACCGGCGGCATCCGCACCCGCCAGATCAGCGGCAGCAACCAGACCCACGTGGTGCTGGGCTTTCCGATTCCCCACCTCGCGGCCGACGACGTGCGCGGCGAAGTGGCCGCGGCCTTGTTCGGCGAAGGCATGAGCTCGCCGCTGATGGCCGAGCTGCGCGAGCGCCGCGGCCTGGTCTACTACGCCGCCTGCTCGGCCGACCTGCTGTCGCTGTCCGGCGAGTTCATCGTCGAGTCGTCCTTCGCGCCCGAGAACCTCGAGCCGGTGCTGCGCGAGGTGGCGCGCCTGCTCGTCGCGCACACCCGCCACATCGATCCGGTCGACCTGGAGCGCGCGCGCAACCAGATCGCGGTGCGACGGTTGCGCGCCCTGCACAAGCCCCTGCGCCGCCTGGAAGAGGCGGCGCTGGACGAATACGCGCTGCAGCGTGTGCGGTCACCGGAAGAGCGCGCCGATCGGCTGGCCGCGGTCAGCGCCGCGCAGGTGCGCGACGCGTTCGAGGCGATGCTCGCCGCGCCCGCATCGGTGGCCATCGCCGGACGCGTCGGCCGCGGCGTGTCGGAGCGCTGCCGCGAGTGGCTCGCGGGCCTGCAGCTTCACGCGTCGCGGTGAGCGCTCAGCGGGTGCCCGCGTGGGCCGCCTGGAGCGCGGCGATGTCGAACTTGACCATCTTCAGCATCGCGTCGGCCACCCGCTTGGCCCGCGCCCGATCGGGGTCGCCCATCAGCTCGCCGAGGATGCTCGGAATGATCTGCCACGACAAGCCGTAGCGGTCCTTGAGCCAGCCGCATTGCTCCGGCGAGCCGCCGCGCTGCAGCAGGGCGTTCCAGTAGCGGTCGAGCTCGGCCTGGCTGTCGCAGCTCACCGAGAAGGACACGGCGTGGTTGAACGGGTCCAGCGGCCCGGCGCTCATCGCGACGAAAGGCTGGCCGAACAGCAGGAACTCGACCACCTTCACCGATCCGGGCGGGCCGCTGGGCGACTCGCTGGGCAGCGTGTTGACGCGGGTGACGCGCGAATCCGGAAAGATGGACGCGTAGAACGCCGCGGCCTCTTCGGCCTCCTTGGCGTACCAGAGGAACGGGGTGATCTTCTGAATCGACATGGCGGGTCTCCTGGCGGGACGGGTGCGTGGCGGCGCGGGTTGCGCTGCCTCCATGGCCACGACGAACGACGGACCCGCCCATCGACACGCGAGACGAACTGTTACCGCTCGGCGATGAAGTGCTCGACCGTCACCGCCTGGCCGGGCGCGACGAAGCTGCGCACGTGGCTTTCGAGCTCCTGGTCGGCGAGGGTGGTGCGCGCGCGCTGGTGCAGGTAGTCGGCCCAGGAGGTCACGATGAAGCGCTCGGCATAGTGGGTCGGGTCCGACAGGTCGCGGTACAGGCGCCAGAAGGTCGCGCCGTCGCGCCGCCGCGGGCCCTTCATCTGCGACACCGCGTCCAGGAACGCCGGCGCGTCCTCCGATCGGATGCGGTAGCCGATCTCCACCGCCACCGGCCCCGCCTCGGGTTCGGGCTCCTCGGCGACGAAGAGCTCTTCCCAGGCGGTCGCCTGCGTCACTTCGGTGGCGGCGCCCACACGCAAGGGGAACGGGCGGGCCAGCAGCACGCCGGCGGCCATGCAGGCGGCGGCCAGGCACAGCGTGAGGGTCAGGCCCGCCGCCGCCGACACCAGGCCCCACAGCGCCGAGCCGATCGCGAACGAGCCCAGCGCGCTCAAGGTGTGCAGCGCGCTCGCCCGCGATCGCACCCAGGGCGGGGCGCTGGTCTGGGTCGCGGTGTTGAAGGTCGACATGGTGGCCATCCACGCCGCCCCGCCGAACAAGAGGGCGCCATAGACCAGCCAGGGCCAGCGCGCCAGCGCCGCGATCACCATCACCAGCGCGAACACGATGCACGAGGTCGCGACCACCTTCTCCAGCCCGACCTTGACGCGCAGGCGTCCGACCACCAGGCCCGCCGCGACCGCGCCGCCGCCCAGGCAGCCCATCAGCAGGCCGTAGCCGGTCGCGCCCAGGCCGAGCTGGCGCTGGCCGATCACCGGCAGCAGCGCCCACAGCGCCGAGCCCGCACCGCCGAACGCGATGGTGCGCACCAGCTGGGCCAGGATCATCTGCGAGTGACGCGCGAAACGCAGCCCGCTCAAGGTGCCGCCCCACAGCCGCTCGGCCGGCAGCCGGGAGGCCGGATGCGGGCGGGGCGGCCAGCGGTGCATGGCCCAGACCTGCGTCAGGACGCAGCCCACCGCGAGGAAGAAGACCCATCCGGCGCCGGTGACGGCGAACACCACGCCGGCGAAGGCCGGACCGAGGGCGCGCGCCGCGTTGAAGGCGATCGCCACCGCGGTGATGGCCTGCGGCAGCTCGTCGCGCGGCACGGCGTCGGCGACGGTCGAGTTCCATGCCGGCGAGAGCAGGGCGGTGCAGGAGCCGGCGACGAAGGTGAAGAACAGCAGCACGCCCGGCCCCGCGACGCCGAAGGCCACCAGCAGCGCCAGCAGCAGCGTAGTCGCGGTCTGGGTGAACAGCGCGCGCACCACGAGGCGCTGGCGGTCGGTGGTGTCGGCCAGCACGCCGGCCGGCAGCGCGAGCAGGAACATCGGCAGGAACACGGCGGTCTGCACCAGCGCCGCGAGGAACGACGAGCCCGTCACCTCGACCATCAACCAGGCCGCGGCCATGGTCTGCATCGCGTTGCCGATGAAGTAGACCGCGCCGCTCGCCCACAGCCCGCGAAACGACGGGTGGCGCAGCGGGGTCCAGATCGATGCGGCGCTGCTCACCCGGCGAGGTCCTTGAGCATCAGTTTCAGGCGCTTGCGGCCGTCGGCGTTGGTGCCGCGCCAGGCCTTGAGCGCCAGCGCCATGAACTGCTGCTCCGCGGGCGACAGCCCCTGCGGCTCGCGCTCCTCGTCCAGCCAGCCCGGCGGGCACCGGCACAGGGCCTCGATCTGGCGCGCCAGCTTGTCGCCGATGGGGCGGCTGCTCTTGACCTGGCTCCACATGCTGGGACTGATCTGCAGGGCCTGGGCGAAGGACTGCTCCAGCCCCTTGGGCGCGACGCCGGCGCGCATCTGGGCTTCGGCGTACTGCTGGAACAGGCTGAGGACGTTCTGGCGGCGAACGAGCGTGGGATGGGTCACGAGCGATTGTCGCATCCAGGCGTGAAGACTCTTTACACGCGGGGCCTCGTAGCCCGGGTGCAACCCGGGACCGTCCATGCCCCCAGAATTCGACCGCAAGCCCCGGAGTGCCGGCCTCCCTCGCCCTGCCTAGAGTCCATCCCACTGAACTTTGGCCTCGCGAAAGGACCCGACATGAACATGAGCACCTCCCACGAACGCCTCGCCGCCGCCACCGTCAGCGACCCGCGCTGGGCCGCCGTCGCGGCCCGCGATCCCAAGGCCGACGGCAGCTTCTTCTACTCGGTGCGCACGACCGGCGTGTACTGCCGCCCCTCGTGTCCCGCCCGTGCGGCGCGGCCGGAGAACGTGGCCTTCCACGACAGCGCCGCCGACGCCGAGCGCGCCGGCTTTCGTCCCTGCAAGCGCTGCCGCCCCGACCAGCCGATGTCGGCGGCCGAGCAGCAGGCCGCCGTGGTGGCCGAGCTGTGCCGCTACATCGAAAGCGCCGAGGCCCCGCCCACGCTGCAGGCGCTCGCCGAGCGCGCCGGCATGAGCGCCTTCCACCTGCATCGCGTCTTTAGGCAGCTCACCGGGCTCACGCCGCGCGCCTGGGCCCAGGCCCATCGCGCGCGCCGGGTGCGCGAGGCGCTGCAAGACAGCGGCAGCGCGAGCGTGACCGACGCCCTCTACGACGCCGGCTACGCCTCCAGCGGCCGCTTCTATGCCGAGTCGGATGCGGTGCTCGGCATGACGCCCGCGCGCTTTCGCGCCGGCGGCGCCGACACCGACATCCGCTTCGCCATCGGCCAGTGCGCGCTGGGCGCCATCCTGGTCGCGCAAAGCGAGCGCGGCGTGTGCGCCATCGCGTTGGGCGACGACCCCGATGCGCTGGCCCGCGAGCTGCAAGACCGCTTCCCGCAGGCCCGCCTGATCGGCGACGACCCGGCCTTCGCGCAGCGGGTCGCGCAGGTGGTGGGCTTCGTCGAGGCGCCGGCCCTGGGCCTGGACCTGCCGCTGGACCTGCGCGGCACCGCGTTCCAGCAGCGCGTGTGGCAGGCCCTGCGCCAGGTGCCGGCGGGCGAGACCGTGAGCTACGCCGAGATCGCGCGCCGGATCGGTGCGCCGCAGTCGGTGCGGGCGGTGGCGCAGGCCTGCGGCGCCAACACGCTGGCGGTGGCCATCCCCTGCCACCGCGTGGTGCGCCGGGACGGCGCGCTGTCGGGCTACCGCTGGGGCGTCGAGCGCAAGCGCGCCTTGCTCGAGCGCGAAGCCGGCTGAGCCTCCGCAACCTTGAGGACGCCGGCGCGGCCGCGCCGGCCCACACTGCCCTCTCGATCCGAAAGGAGGAGGGGTCTCATGCTGCTGGCCGCATCCGCTTGTCGCGCGAACCTGGGGGGGTCGCAGCCACCACGCTTCGGCATACATTGGCGGATCGGGGAGCGGCCCGCGCAGGGCGCACGCGGTGCGGGCCGTGCAACGCACAGGCATGTCATTCGGGTTCCCATGAGCGAAACCGACTTCCTCTCGGACCTGCACTACAGCGAGAAGACCATCGTCTTCGCCGATGTGGTCGAGTCGGTGCGCCTCATCGAGCACGACGAAGCCGGCGCCATCCGCCGCATCCGCAGCCTGATGCTCGACGTGGCCCATGAAGTCGTGCCGCGCCACGGCGGCCGGCTCGTCGACGAGCGCGGCGACGGCCTGTTCATCGAGTTCCCCGACCCGCGCTCGGCGGTCGCCTGCGCGATGGCGCTGCACGTCGCCGCGCAAGCGCACAACGCGGGCCTCGACGAAGACGCGCAGGTCTATCTGCGCGTGGGCATCCACCACGCCGACGTGCTGACCAACGACAAGCTGCTGTTCGGCCACGGCGTGAACCTGGCCGCGCGCCTGACCGCGCTGGCCGATGCCGGCGGCACCTGCGCCTCGGCCGCAGTCGCGGGCCAGCTCACCAGCGGGCTCGACGCCGACCTCGAGGACATGGGCGAGTGCTACCTGAAGCACGTGGTCGCGCCGGTGCGCGTGTACCGCCTCGGCCCGCTGGGACCGGGCGCCGCGTCGATGCCGCACTCGCCCGACGGCTCCGAGCTGCGCCCCACGGTGGCGGTGCTGCCCTTCGGTTGCTACGAAGACGCGGCGCAGCGGGTCGGGCTCGGTGACATCCTCGCCGATCAGGTCATCGCGGCGCTGTCCAAGAGCAGCTCGATCAACGTCATCTCGCACCTGTCGAGCAACGTGTTCCGCGACCGCGCCGAGCCGATCGAGAAGATCGGCCGCAGCCTGTCGGCCAACTTCGTCGTCTCGGGGCGCTACTGGACCTCGGGCGCCGAGGTGCACGTGATGGTGGAGCTCGCCGATGCCGGCAACAGCCGCGTCGTCTGGACCCAGAGCCTGGCCGACACGCAGTCGGCAGTGCTGCAGGCCGACAGCGAGCTGGTGTCGTCGCTGGTGTCGGGCATCTCGCAGGCCATCTTCGCGGTCGAGGTCGCGACGGTGCGCAGCGCGTCGCTGCCCACGCTTCAAAGCCACACCTTGCTGCTGGCCGCGATCAGCCTGCTGTTCCGCCTGTCGCTCACCGACTTCCAGCGGGCGCGGGCGGCGCTCGATCTGCTCAACGAGCGGGCTCCGCGCCATCCGGCGCCGCTGGCCTGGCTGGCGCGCTGGCACCTGTTCCGCGTTGTCCAGGGCTGGTCCGACGACCGCGATCGCGACGGCATGGCGGCGCTGTCGTTCGCCAAGCGCGCGCTCGACCTCGACCCCGACTCTTCGCTCGCGCTGACCATGCTCGGCAACGTCCACACCAGCTTCCTCAAGGACCTGCAAGGCGCGGAAGGCCTGTACGAGCGGGCCCTGGGGCTCAACCCGAACGAATCGCTGGCCTGGCTGCAGAAGGGCAACTGCCTGAGCTTTCGCGGCGAAGGCGGGGCCGCGCTGTCGCACACCGAGAAGGCCGTGCAGCTGTCGCCACTGGATCCGTCGCGGCACTTCTACCTGAGCATCATGGCCAGCGCCGCGCTGTCGGCGGGCCACTTCGAGCGTGCCATCGAGGCCGCCAAGTCCTCGCTCAAGCTCAATGCCGAGCATGTGTCCACCCACCGCGTGCTGGCCATCGCGCAGGCGATGAGCGGGCAGGTCGACGAAGCGCGCGCCAGCGTGCGCCGCATCCTGACGCTCGAGCCGCAGCTGACGGTGGCGCGCTTCGTCGCCCGTTCGCCCGGCTCGGGCTCGGGCCTGGCCGAGACCTTCGGACGGGCGCTTCTTTCTGCAGGGTTGCCGCCCGGCGACCCGACATCGTCGTCGTGAGAGGGGTTCGAGATGAGCATGCTGGATGGCTGGGACGGTTGGGATGGATGGGATGGATGGGACGGCTGGGACGGTTGGGACGGCTGGGACGGTGCCAGCGGCGGGACGGTGCGTTCCGGGCGTGCCAGCGCACTGGCGCTGTTGCGCAGCCGCGAGTCCATCGTCGGGCCCTACGGCGACGCCCAGAGCCCACCGAAAAAGGCGCTCTTTCGACTCGCGCGCGGCAACGGCCAGTTGCCGAGCCCGCACGTCGACGACGCGCTGACCCAATGGTCGCCCGCGGTGCGCGGCCGCATCCTGCTGGCCGAGTTGCTGGGCTCGGTCCGCTTCGAGCCGAAGCCGGCCGGCGGCCAGGTCGTGCTTCGCCACTGCGACCCGCAGGCCAAGCAGCCCTTCGCGACCCTCATCCGACCCGACGCCGCACTGTTCCAGCAGCAGTGCGACCTGGTCGAGAACTGGGCCGTGCACCGCGCCGAGCGCGCCGCCGAGATCCTGTCGCAGCAGAAAGTCAACCTCGCCTACTGGGACGCCATCGTGCCGCTCAACCCGCGCACCACGCCTTTCACGGTCGAGCTGCTGCTGCTGGCCGTGGCCTTCGCATCGCACGTGGTGCAGCGCTTCAAGCACGAGCTCGCCTGCCCGCGGCCGCGCGCCTACTCGCCGCGCATCCAGCCCATGCTGGCCGAGCCGCCGTACTCGGCGCTGCCCAGCGGGCATGCCACCGAGTCGTTCATGCTCGCGCGCCTGCTCCAGTCGCTGATCGAGCCCAAGTTCTCGAGCGATCTCAAGGTGCGTGCGGACCAGAAGGCCTGGCTGGCCGAGACGAGCGGACAGATGACGCGCCTGGCCAACCGCATCGCCACCAACCGCGTCGTCGCCGGGATCCACTTCCCGATCGACAACCTCGCGGGCCAGGTGCTGGGCGTGACGCTGGCCGAGATCGTCGAGCACGCCGGCGCGGGCACGGGCTGGCGCGAGCGCCGCTTCGACGGCCGGCTTGCGCCCGCGGGCGACGAGTTCGTGCCCCAAGACCTCGGCCACGGGCACGCCGGCTACGTGTACGTCGCGACCGATCCGGACAAGAGCACGCCCGAAATTCCTCTGGTCCGCTGGCTTTGGGATCGCGCCCGCAAGGAGTGGCTGTGAGTGCGGCGGGCGGAAGGAGGGCGTCATGAGCACGTGGGAGGCGGTCCGCCAGCCCGAGCTGGCCCGCTGGGTCAAGGACCCGTCGAGCTGCGTCGATCCCTACTGGCTGCTCGCCGCGGCCATGGACTTCTCGGCCTTCAGCCCGGTGCCCGACAAGCTGCCGGTGCTGATCGAGATGGCGGTGCCCGGCGGATGTCAGCCCTTGAGCGGCCAGCGCTGCAACACCCCGGACAACGGCAACTCCCGCTTCGTGGCGCGCTGGATGAAGCGAACCCAGCTGAAGACGCTGATCCGCCTGGTGCGCTCGGGCCGCGCCAGCCGATTCCAGCTGGGCGCACCGCGCACCGCCGGCCTGGGGGCGCGCTCGGGCATCAGCATCGCGGCGCCGGCCAGCGGCCCGGTGGCCGACGGCGCGCCCGCGCCGGCCTTGCCGTCGTCGCGAATCTACCTCGGCATCATCGACGACGGCTTTCCGTTCGCCCACCCCAACTTCGCCCGCTACGACGACGAGACCGGCAGGCGCAGCACGACGATCCTGTCGGTCTGGGACCAGACCCGGCGGTCCGAACGACGCCGCCACTGGAAGCGGCATGGGTTCGGGCAGTTGCTGTCCGGCGCCTCCATCGACGTCCTGACGCGCAAGGCCATGCGCCGCGGGCACCAGGGCGAGGCCGAGGTGTATGAGCAGGCGAAGTACAAGCCCGGCATGGTCGACACGCCGCACGGCTGCGGCGTGGCACACCTGTTCGCCGGGCAGGCGGTGAAGCTGGCCGACGCCTCGCGCGACGCCCTGTCGGGCATGAAAGGCCATGTGGTGTGCGTGCAGCTGCCCGACGACCGCACCATCGAGGACACGGCGGGCGGCTGGCTCGGCTTCTATGCGCTGGCGGGCATCCGCCACATCGTCGAGGCCGCGGCCGAGCACGCCGGCGGCACGCCCTGGCACGTGGTCGTCAACATCAGCTACGGCGGCATCGCCGGCCCGCACGACGGCACCTCGATGCTCGAGCAGGCGATGGCCGAGGCCCACCAGCAGGTCGCCGAGCTCGGACGCGACTGCAGCCTCGACATCGTGCTGGCGGCCGGCAACACGCGCGGCAAGCGCATCCATGCGCAGCGCGAGCTCGGGGCGCATGACGACAAGGGCAAGACATTTCGCTTCTTCACGCCGCCGGACAACCCGCGCGAGAGCTACCTCGAGCTGTGGATTCCCGAGAAGGACGAGACCTTCGAGCCGAAGCACATCGGCGTGACGCTCACGGCGCCCACCGGCGAGGCGGTCACCCTCAGGATCGGCCAGGCGCAGGTGCTGAACCAGGGCGGCGAGCACGGCCTGTGCGCGGGCATCGTCTTCGCGCATCGCGTGGCGCAGGGTCGGCGCGGCACCATGGTGCTGGTGCTGGTGCGGCCAACCCAGGCCTGCCGCCACAACGACTGTGCGCCCGCCGGCGTGTGGACGCTCAACGTCACCAACGCGAGCGACCGGGCGGTCACGCTGCATGGATGGGTCGAGCGCAACGACATGGTGGTCCGGCGGCGGCGCGTCCAGCAGGCCCGCTTCGTCGAGGATCCCGACGACCCCAAGCATGTCAACGACGACCTCACGCTCAGCAGCGTCGCCGGAGGCGAGGGCGTGCTGGTGGTGGGTGCGCTGCGCCAGTCCGACCGGGAAGTCGCGCCGTACTCGGGGGGCGATGCCCGCGTGCCGGAGATCAAGCCGGACTACTTCGCGATGAGCGACCGCAGTCCGGCCCTGCCGGGCGTGATCGTGCCGGGCTTCCACAGCGGCAATTGGTCGCGCATGTCGGGCACCAGCGTGGCGGCGCCGTGGGTGGCGCGCTGGATCGTGAGCGGACAGTCCGAGAAGGTGCGGGCCGTGAGGCCGGGCGAGGCCGCGCCGCCGGCGTCGTCGCCGGAGGCCTCGCGCACCATCCTGCCGACGCCGCGGCGCGACTGATCGAGCCGTCCGGATTCGACCGCAAGCCGCGGGGTGCGGGGCGGGCATGCGCGCGCCACACTGGCGCCTTCGAACCGCGCTTGCCGCAGGAACTCCAAGTGGACATGCCCTCCGCCCCCCGCCGGCCCGACCCCGCCGAGCGCGTCGCCGCGATCGATTGGCCGCGGGTGCACGACGCGCTCGACGACCAGGGCGCCGCGCTGGTCGAGCGCCTGCTCTCGCCCGCCGAGTGCGAGGCGCTGGCCGCGCTGTACCCGCAGGACTCGCGCTTTCGCAGCCGTGTGGTGATGGCGCGCCACGGCTTCGGCCGCGGCGAGTACAAGTACTTCGCCCATCCCTTGCCCGAGCTGGTGGCGCGCCTGCGCACGGCGCTCTACCCGCGCCTCGCGCCGCTGGCCAACCGTTGGCACGACGCCATGGGACTGGCGACGCGCTTCCCGCCCGAGCACGCGGCCTTCGTCGCGCGCTGCCATGCGGCCGGCCAGACCCGGCCGACGCCGCTGCTGCTGCAGTACGGCGCCGGCGACTACAACTGCCTGCACCAGGACCTGTACGGCGAGCATGTGTTTCCGCTGCAGGTGGTGGTGCTGCTGTCCGAGCCGCAGCGCGACTTCAGCGGGGGCGAGCTGGTGATGACCGAGCAGCGGCCGCGCATGCAGTCGCGCCCGATGGTGCTGGGCCTGCGGCAAGGCGACGCGGCCGTGATCGCGGTGCACCAGCGGCCGGTCCGCGGGACGCGCGGCACGTACCGCGTGAACCTGCGGCACGGGGTGAGCCAGGTGCATGAGGGACGGCGGCATACGTTGGGGATCATCTTTCATGATGCGGCGTGAGGCGCTCGCTGCGGGCGCCGTCGTGCTGCGCGGCTTTGCCGAGCCGTTCGCCGCCGAACTGCTCGCCGACCTCGACCGCCTGTTGGTGCAGTCGCCGTGGCGGCACATGACCACGCCCGGCGGCTACCGCATGTCGGTGGCCATGACCAACTGCGGCCCGTGGGGCTGGGTGAGCGACCCGACGGGCTACCGCTATGACGCGCTGGACCCGCTCACCGGCCACGCGTGGCCGGCGATGCCTGCATCGTTCCTTGCCGTGGCGACGGGCGCCGCAAGCGCTGCCGGCTTCGAGGGCTTCGTGCCCGATGCCTGCCTGGTCAACCGATACGAGGCCGGCGCCAAGCTGTCGCTGCACCAGGACAAGGACGAGCAGGACCACAGCGCGCCCATCGTGTCGGTGTCGTTGGGCATGCCGGCGGTGTTCCTGTTCGGCGGCAGGCGGCGCGCCGAAGCGGTGCAGCGCGTGCCGCTGGCCCACGGCGACGTGGCGGTGTGGGGCGGGCCGGCGCGATTGAGCTACCACGGCGTGCTGCCCCTGAAGCCGGGGCAGCACGCTTCGACGGGCGCGTGCCGGATCAACCTGACTTTTCGCCGGGCGCGCTGAGCGGTTCGCGCGGGGCCTTCGCCAACGCCGGGTCCGCCGGCTCGGGCGGCAAGCGATGGCCCGTCACGGTGACCTGCGGCAGCTGCACGACCTGCGTCGGTTCGCCCGGCCGGTCGTCGCCGAGCAGGGTGCCTGCGGCGCCGACCGCCAGCGCCAGGATGAGGGCCAGCAAGGTGCTGCCCAGGATGTTGTCGGACATGGTTCACTCCTTCCGTCTTCCCCTCGCGCCCCGAACGCATGGCGACCTGCGGCGGCGCGGGCGCAGGTCGTGAGGGGACTTTGGAGTCGAAGGCGGCCGGCGTCTTGAGGCCGCGTGAAGCGTTCTGAATTCCGGGTCCGCACGGGGTGGCCTCGCCGGCGATGTGGAGGTAGATTCGGCGCGCAGAGGCGATTCGACCCGTCGAACGGTCGAGCGCAGGGAGGCACTCATGTTCAGGCGATGTGCGATCAGTCTTGCGTTGTCGACGGGGCTCATTGCGTCGGTGTCGCATGGCGCGGATCAGGATGCGGCCCTGACCGAACTCGAGCTCAAGGCCAAGATCGCCGAAGCCCAGGCGCGTATCGCGGAAGCTGAGGCTGCAGCCGCCAAAGCCCGGCTCGGCTCGATCGAGTCGACGCTGCCCAAGGGGAGCGGAACCGCCACCGACCTGAAGGTCGAGGGTGCGATCATGGCGTACCGGACGGTCGATGCGGTTGCGGCGCGGATCGCGAGCGTGCTGACGCAGCCGAGGCTCAACGTCACGCAGGTAGTGCTGTTCAGTGACAAGCAGCTCAATGGGGTGTTGAAGTACCGGGCGTTCATCCGGCAGGCCGAACTGCTGGAGGCCGCGATCAATGTTGTCACCGGCGGCGATCCGGACAACCCGCAGCTTCCGCCCCTGGAGTCTGCCAGCGGGACCTGCAAGCCCAAGGACCAGGCGCTTGCAGTGGCCCGACTCTCACCGCTGGACGCGGTCGACGCTGCACTGCAGCTCCTTTCATTGGCGAAGACGGACAAAGTGCTTGTCGGGAACGAGGTCAAGTTCGAGGAGTTCGCCCTGGCTGCGGCGGTCATCGAAAAGCTCCACGCCATCAAGCCGGACCTGCGGATCGCCTATCCGCCCTCGTTCCAACCGGGGTTGTTCACCGGGCGTGCCGATCCGCTGCAGGGCTCTGCGGTATTCGTCGCGTTCACGAGCCTGATGAAGCGGGACGTGGCGCTTGCCGAGTTGCTCAAGCTGATCGCTCGGCCCCTCGACGAGCTCAAGGAAAGGGTGAAGACGGCTCGCGGCGATGACTGCAAGGCCATGTTCGAACGCGACATCGCACGGCTCGAGGGGCGGGAGGTCAAGGCCAAGGCGCTTCAGACTGTGCTGAGCCAGATGCAGGCGGGCCTGCTCAAGGTCGACGATGCGAGCGGCGCCTCAACGCTGCAGTCCTTGTACGTGGCCGAGGTGCTGGCCACCAGATTCTCGGATGCCCATGTGCTGCAGATCACGCCCGTCCTGGCCGGGGGCGCGACCATGGCGAAGACCAACATCTTTACCACGCGGTTCTTCTTCAGCGGTGGGGCGATCGCGTCTTACATGCTGTTCAGGGGGGACACGGGGGAGGTGGTGGCGTCTGGCACCGTGCGCGGGTATTCAGGATTCGCGAAGGAGGGCACCCTCGACGACTCCGGCGAGAGCAACTGATCGCTCCCGCCCGCGTGCCGCAATTCCGCCGAAGAGGCGCTTCCGCCTTCAGACACCGCCTTCGTTGTTGATGGTGGGATCGCAGCGATAGATCGCAGTCTCAGTTCGAAACTGGATCTTGTACTTGTGCTCAGCCCTGAAGCCATTCTTGTTGAGCCACTTGTGCTGGGTCTTCGAAACGCCCTTGTCCGTGAACTCGGCATTCCCGCCGAACAGGACACCGTCACCTTGGTTCTTGTCGAAGTACGGCTTGTCGTCACCCGCCAGTTCCCACTTCAGGTGAACTTCCTTCTTCAGCTCTCTTCTCACGTGTAGCCGGTACGGGCTCACCGTGAACTTCTTGCCGGTTTGCGTGATCGTGACGTTGCAGGTCTTGAAATCGGCGTTGTCGTCTGCGGGCTCGCACGTGATGCTCGGCTCGCCGGCGCAATCCTTGCCGAGATCGATCACATCGAGTTGTTTGCCGGACTTCCGCGCGCTGGCGACTCTCTCCTGTTCGGCTTCCTTCTTCGAATCGGAACAGCCTGCCACTGCCGTGACGACGGCCAGGAATCCGGCCAAGAGCACTCGTTGCTTCATTTGAATCCCCGCGCGGTTGTTGTTGCGTAGGTGAGCATGCGAAGGAAGGGCCCGGATCGCATCCCCAGATTTAGGGATGCAAGCGTGCCGATCCTGCGAAGAATCGACAGATCGGGAGTTCGCTGGTCGCGTCGGCGGTTTCGGGAGAAGACCGTGCCTCTGTGCTTGTCGCAGTTCAGATCGATCGCATTGGCAGCGGCGTCGTGCTGCGGCCCTGCATTGGCGGTCGCCCAAGTGCCTGTGCAGTCGTTCAGAGAACGCGGATTGACGCTTTCGTCCGTTCCGACGCTCCCGGTGTCGCCGGCTTCGGCTCCCGTGACAGTGCGATCGGCATTGCCTGCCAGTGCGCGCGCGCGTCTCCCTGCGAGCGACGCCGGAAAAATACTGGTGGTGTATGTGCCCGAGCCCGAGTCTCCTGAGCGGATTTCATCGGAGGCTGTCAAGAACGAGATCATCGAACCGCTCCTGCGGGCAGTTGGCTTCAAGCCTGGCCTCATGCGCCTGAGGGATTCCAATGCCGCCATCGATGCGAAGGGCCACACCCTCGGCGTCGAACAGCCGACCGCAAGCCTGTCTGGCATGGCGGATCTGGTCGCCGCGCAGTATCAAGGACTCGAGGGTCGCATACCTTCTGGCGCCTCAGAGATGCTCGATGCCTTTGGTGGCAAGGCGGAAGCACTGGCCAACGCAGAGGCACGCATGCTCATGGCGCGCGACATGACGCTTTCGGAGTTCCGGCACGACATCGAGCGCAAGCAGTACATCTATCCGTTCGTGCAGGTGGATGACGACGGCGTGCCGATCGAACACGCAGGACTGGTGGCCTCACGATGGGAGGGCCAGACCGTGACCAGCGTGCGCGGATCGCTGATCCACGACTACAAGGTGTTGAACCAGAGGAAGCCGCTGCCGGACCGGACGTTGGTCGACGACGCCTTGCGCCGCATTGAGGGTCTTGAAACGTTCGCCGGCGATCCGTTGGATGAGGCTCCCTCGTTGGTGTTGTTGCCTTCGCGCAGGACCGATGGAGGCGTGTCGCTCGAGTATGCGTGGCGATATCGAGTGCGAGGCAACGTCCAGGGGCGGCAAGTCAACCTCCTGCTCTGGGTCGAACCTCCCGATCCTGTCCCTCCTGGCCCCGGCGGCGTGAACATTCAAAGGTTCCGTCCGCTGGAGCTGCGGTCCGAAGTTCCCGCCCGGGGACGCGTCTGGGATAGCGATCCAGGAACGGGACGGACGCCCCAGCGCTTCTTCGACGTGAGCGGGCTGAAGGCCGGGAGTGCTGGACCCTACACGCTGACAAGCGGCTTGGTCGACAAGATCGTCGTGCGAAACCGCATCGAAGAGAGGGTCGCGGTAGACAAACTTACGCAGGGGTCGAACGGGTCGTTCGTCGACTTCGACACGGATCCAATCAATGACGGGTTCAGGGCCGTGTGTGCCGGAGGCGGCAACTACAAGTTCCAGCAAGTCCACCTCTATGCGACTCTGCATCTGAATTGGGTCCAGGCGAGAGCGGCAGGGATGCACAAGGACTTTCCGAAGGAACCATGGACCGTGTACTTGGAAACTGCGGAGTGTTCGAGCTATGCCGACATGTCCTTCGGCGCGTGTGATGGATATTTCAAGAAGCTCTGCCCGGACTATTCGACAAACGGGGAGGAAGCGGTCAATCGAATGAATTTTGCGCACGACAACACAATCATCAGTCACGAGTTCGCGCACAAGGCCGTCCAAGAGTTGACCGAGGCTCGTCCACCTGAATGGTGTGGCAAGGCACCATGCGGACAATTCCAGGGATGGGAGCACTTCCATGACTTGGCTGACGCGTGGGCAGATCACTTCGACAATGGCAACTGCGTTGGCGGCTGGGTGGCGAAGAACGTCGGCGGGGTGAACGCCAGCTACAACTGCCAAGGTTCTCGGGGCCATGCATGGTCGAGCCTGCCTCGCCTGCACGAAGTGTCGGTACCGCTGAACCCCGCCAGCCCTGGCGCTCACTTCCCGGAACATCGCGCCGCCAGCCCAGTGGCGGATCACGACTACGCCGACATGCAGATCGCCAGCGCAGCGCTGTGGCAGGTGCGGGAAGGCCTGCGAAGCCTGGATCCCACGTCGGGCCACCCACAGTACTTCGTGCGCCTGGTGCGCGCCCTGAAGAACACGACCCTGTTCGGCGTCGATCCCGGCAACCATGACCTGGGGATGTACGAATACCTCTACGACCTGGAACAAGAACTGGTCGAACAGTGGGCGATGCCGAAGGTGGACCTCCAGCACTCATCCGATCGTCAGTTTCGGGACGCCAGCGTCAACAAGGTCCTGGCCGGATTTGCCAAGGCGGGGTTGTTCCTGGTCCCGAGCGAATGCCTCGATGGAGACCGCGAAACCAACGGAACATTGGCCTGCGCGAAAGGTGACAAGGGCATCGACGCGAACGGGGACAACGGAGGCGATGCTGTCATCGACGTTGACGACGGCGTGGCGGCCGACGACCTGACCTCCGACGGGGTCCTCTTTCCGGAGCACGACTACGTAGCGCTGGAGGGGTCGATACCGACATTCCACGTGTGGACCGGTCCTCGCTATCGGTTCAGGAATACGGCTGCGACACCGATCAGTGCGACGGCTCCCTGCAACGCGCGCTTCCGGGTTGAGATCTCCACAGACAAGACGTTCGGGTCGGCATCGGTGAGGAGTGATTGGATTCCGGTCAACACCAGGAACGACTTGGGCTCCGCGCCCGCTTGCTACGGAACTTGGACGCCACCCGAACGCGACTGGCAGTGTTTTCACAACAGCACGCCGGGAACGAAGCTCTACTACCGTGCGATCACTGCGAACGCCGACGGGAACAATGTGCGTGACTCGACCAAGCCTGGAGCCGGGCTGTGGGTTGCGCCACCTCCGTACGCGGTCCTGACACGTACGGGCAAGCCGGATCTTTGAAGCGTGTCGCAATGGCTTGTCATGACATCGAGCCGGCTCCGGCCCTGCTTGATCATGTGCCTTGCCTTGTCTTTGCCGTTGCTGTTGCGGGCCCAGGGGTGTGATGGACCACCCACCGATCGAACTGCTCCCCTGAATTCGTCCGCAAACGTCCGTCCCGAGCCGCAGACGGCTGCCGTCATTGCCATGACAGCGCCTGCTCAAATACCGGCGAGTGCAGTCCCGTCGGTGGAAGTGCACCAGTTGTTCCTGCCCGACGTGCCCGAGACGGCCATCCCGAGCGACATGCGAGACGAAGGGGGATCCGTGCTGCTCACATCTGCAACCGACGGCATCGTGGAACTTCGCCGCAACGCCGACGGATGGTGGGTCTCCCGGCGCTGGACCATCGGTGATCCGCTTCCTGCAGGGGCGTTCGGGATGGCGCTGTATGGCGAAGGCGATCTTGTGTTCGTGATCGTGCATTCGCAAGGTGTGTTCAAGCTGCAAGGGCGCAGCGGCACCTGGGTCGAATGGCCACATTCAGGGCCCATGCCGCTTGTCGTGGGCATGGCCTTGCAAAGAGGGCGTGGCTTATGGGTCGGGACGGGTGCCACGATAGGTGCGCCGAATGGCGGGGCAGCACATTTCCTTCCAACGCAAGGAGAGCCGTTCCGGATCCGCATCGTCGATCGCCAGGTGCAGCCCGGCGGATCGATGCTCGTCAAGGAAAGCGAGTCTGTGTGGATGGCGACACGATCGGGCGTGGTCCAAGCCGACACGTGGGGACGTCTCCGGTTGCTGTCGACGCTTCGAGTTCAGACCTTGTTTCGCAACACGAAGACTGGCGAGACGGCGGCGGTGGGGGCGTCAATCCAGAGATGGTCCGAAAGCGAAGGCTTTGTGCCGGTCATTTTTGAAGTTCCGTTTCGCGAGCCGCATGAGATGGGCCATCCAATCGATGTCGTCGTCGACAACCAAGGTCGCTGGACGATTCTCTACTCAGGGGGGAAGGTGGTCCTCCTGAACGCGCAGCGTCAGTTCGAGGCTTTGCTCGATGCGGAACACGGAATCGAGCCGACCAGCCGAAAGCTCCTGCACTTGCCCGATACCGACGAAATCCTGATCGGAACGGGTAACCGCGGGTTGAGCTTGCTCACCCGTCGGGCGGCCAACTTGTCTGGTCCGTTGACCCAGACCGGCAAGCCCAGCGCTAGCCACCCGCTTCCCCACCATTTCCGCTAGAGTGACCTCCGCCTGCCATTCAGCCAGGCGCCGCTCTCCCCGCGTCATTGCCCGTTCCGATGACCGAACATCGCGCACTTCTGCTGACCGACCTCGTCGACAGCACCTCGTTGTCCAGCCGCCTGGGCGACGCGGCGATGTCTGCGCTCTGGCGTGCGCATGACCGGGCCGCCCGCGATCTGCTTCGGCGCTGGCGGGGGCGCGAGATCGACAAGAGCGACGGCTTCCTGCTGCTTTTCGACTCGCCTGCCGACGCTGTGGGCTTCGCCCTCGAGTACCACCGTGCCATGGGTGCCATGCCGATTCCTGTCCAGGCGCGTGCCGGCCTGCACGTCGGTCCGGTCACCTTGCGCGAGAACGCCGCGGCCGATGTCCAGGTCGGTGCCAAGCCGCTGGAGGTCGATGGCCTGGTCAAGCCGATCGCGGCGCGCGTGATGCAGCTGGCCCAGGGCGGCCAGACGCTGCTGTCGGCCGATGCTGCGGGCGCATTGAACGGTGCCGCCTGGCGGGTGCAAAGCCACGGTCATTGGCGGCTGAAGGGCATCGAAGCGCCGTTCGAGCTGTACGAGGTGGGCGAGGAGGACGCGCCGTTCTCGCCCCCTCCCGACTCCGACAAGGCCTACCGCGTCGTCCTTCGCGACGACCTGTGGCAGCCTTTGCGCGAGCTGCGCCACAGCCTGCCCGCCGAGCGCGACGCCTTCATCGGCCGCCGCAGCGCTCTGCACGACCTGACACGGCGGCTGGACGAGGGCGCGCGGCTGGTGTCGGTCGTCGGTGTCGGCGGCACGGGCAAGACGCGCCTGGCCCAGCGCTTCGGTTGGATCTGGCTCGGCGACTACGCCGGCGGCGTGTGGTTCTGCGACCTCTCGCAGGCACGCACGCTCGATGGCGTGGGCCACGCCGTCGCCCAGGGGCTCGGCGTGCCGCTGGGCAAGGCCGATCCCGTCTCACAGATCGGCAATGCCATTGCCGGCCGGGGCACCTGCCTCGTGATCCTCGACAACTTCGAGCAGGTGTGCGCCTACGCCGAGCAGACCCTCGGTCAATGGCTGGACCGTGCGCCCGCTGCGCGCTTTGTCGTCACCACGCGCGAGGTCCTCGGCATCTCCGGCGAGGACGTGCTGGCCTTGGCGCCACTGGATCCGGCGGAAGCGGCGACGCTTTTCCTGCGACGCGCCGAGTCGGCCCGGCACGACTTCCGTCCCACCCTGATCGACCAGGCAGCGGTCGATCCCCTGGTGCGCCTGCTCGACGGCCTGCCTCTGGCCATCGAACTGGCGGCCGCCCGTGTCCGGGTCATGCCGCCGCGCACGCTGCTGCAGCGCATGAGCGAGCGCTTCACACTGCTCACATCCAAGGGGACGCGGCGCGACCGCCAAGCGACCCTGCGCGCGGCTTTCGATTGGTCATGGGACTTGCTCTCCTTGTCCGAGAAGGCGGCGTTGGCACAGGTCTCGGTGTTCGAGGGTGGATTCACCCTGCAGGCTGCCGAGGCCACGATCGACGTGTCGGCGCACCCCGATGCCCCGTCGCCCATCGACGTGCTGCAGTCGCTGGTCGACAAGTCGCTCGTCAGGCAGCGTGCCGACGGGCGCTTCGACCTGCTCGTGAGCGTCCAGGAATACGCTGCCGAGCACTTGCGCTCGGAAGGGCGCTATCCCGGCAGCGGACCGGATGCGCTGGCCGCGGCGCAGTTGCGGCACTGCAGCTTCTTCTCGACGCTGAGCGAAGCCGAGGCGGTGGCCGATGCCTGTGCCGACCTGGACAACCTGGTCGCTGCGTGTCGGCAGGCGGTGGTGCTGGGGGACGTGGCCAGCGCCGTGGGCGCACTGGAGGGCGCCTGGGCGGCGCTGCTGCTGCGCGGCCCTTACCGCGCGGCCGTCGAGCTCGGCGCCATGGTGCGCACCATGGCGGGCCTCGAGCCGCGCTGGTTGGGGCGCATCGACCGCGTGGGCGGCCGTGCCCTGCGGGCGTGCGGGCGCATCGCCGAGGCTGGGGCCTGCTACGAGGCCGCCCTCGCCGCCGCCCGCGAGGCCGGAGACCGTGTCACGGAGCGCCGGGTGCTGAGCCACCTCGGCGACCATCACGTCAACGCCGGACGCATGGACGAGGCGCGTGCCGAGCTGACTGCCGCCCTGGCGCTGGCGCGCGAGATGAAGGATCGCAGCATCGAGGCGGAGGCACTGTGCGGCCTGGGCAACCTGTTCGAGCACCTCGGCAGCATGATCGAGGCCCGTGCGCACTACGAGGCCGCGCTGGGCGTCGCTCGCGACGCCGGTGACCGCCGATGGGAAGGCGGCAGCCTGGGCAACCTGGGTCTTCTGTGCGCCAACGAGGGAAGGATGGCCGAGGCACGCGTGTACTACGAGAGCGGCCTGGCCATCGCCCGCGAGCTCGGCGATCGCCAGTGGGAAGGCAACACCTTGTGCAACCTCGGCCTGCTCCACCAGACGCAGGGCCGCCTGGACGATGCGCGCACCACCCTGAATGTCGCGTTGGTCGTGGCCAAGGAAATGGGCTACGTGCGGCTTGGTGCCGTCGTCATGTGCAACCTCGGGATCCTCTACGAGGCCATGCAGATGCCGCAGGAGGCGCTGCATCAATATGAAGCCGCGCTCGAGGTGGTCCGCGAGCTTGGCGATCGCCGATCGCAGGGGCAGTTCCTGAACTACCTGGGGCTCCTGCACGCCAGGCAGGGACACTTCACCCAGGCGAGGGCCTGCCTGAACGACGCCGAACGCTTGCTCGTGCAGGTGTCGGACAAGCTTAATCTCGGCATCCTGCTGTGCAGCCGGGCCGAGACCGACCACCTGTCAGGCGATCGGGATGCGGCCGAGGCTGCCCTGGCGCGTGCGAGCTTGCTCGCGAGGGAAGTCGGCGCAGGACCCGAGTCGGAAATGGGCATGGCGCTGGCGCGGATGCGCCAGACGCTGCGACCACTCGCTCGCGAGTGAGCCGCAGCGCTGCGCGCGAGGTCAGCCGCCTTCGTTGTTGATGGTGGGGTCGCACTTGTAAACGGTGCTTCCCTTGCGGAACTGGACTGCGTAGCCGTACTTGGCCTTCTCCGTGTTCTCGAAGCGCCAGTGGAAATGCCTGCCCTTTCTCTTGCCTTGGTCCGCACCGCCCGCATCGTCGGTGGCGTAGTCCTGCTGGAACTGCGTCTTGGGGACATAGAACTGGACGCCGTCGCCCTGATCCCTGTCGAACTCGTACCCTACCGGCAGATGCCAGATGATCCTCAACTTGCCGCTGCCGCTGACATTGGCGGTTTCAGGGTCGACGACGGGGATGCTGCCTTCCACGGTGACCTTGATTTCGCACTTGCGTGATGTCGGGCACGAGCCCTGCACCACCGTCCTGCCGCACTTGGGGACCGCCGCCGGCATGGCCACCGGCGATGCAGCCGGCGCGGGGGCAGACGCGATCGGCGCGAGCGTGGGGGCCGGCGGAGGCGGCGGGGAAGGTGGCGGCTCGGGCTTGCCGCATCCGACGACCACCACCGACGCAATGGTCCCGAGCAACATGGCAATCCGCTTCATGTCCACCTCCCGCTGATGTTGGTTGCCGCGAAGCTTGCTCGCGGGCAGATGCCGATGCATCCCCACGGTTAGGGATGCATCGGGCACCGACTGAATCGATGCTTGCGGGGCCCGGCTGCGCGCGTGCGCGTCACCAGCGGGTGCGGACACGGAAGGGAGCCGCCATGAACACGTCCACGCTCGTGCCCCGCCTGATGCTCGGTGGCCTGGCGGCTTCGGCCTGGCTTGGTGCGGCTTGCGCACTCGCGGCGCCGCTGCCGCCGCTGGCCGCCGACGTGGTTCTCCTGCGCCCCCTGGCCGTCGAGACGCCGGCCATCCGGACTGCACCGGCGCCCGCCGTCAATCTCGACGTCCTGCCCGACGGCATGCGCGCCAGGCTGCCCGCGCACGACCACGGGAAGATCCTGGTCGTCATCGCGCCCCAGCCGGAGCCGCCCGGCGGCCAGACCTGGGCCGAAGTGAGGGCCAAGGTCATCGATCCCTTGCTGAGGGCGGTTCGCTTCCGGCGGGGGCATGACGCCCTGAGTTCTCCAGGCGCCGAAGGGATGCGGCGCCATCCGACCGGGATCGCCCAGCCGCATGCCAAGCTTGCGGGTGCGGCGGACTTCTTGCTGGCCGCCGACCACGCAGGGGCCGAGAAGGGCATCGGCCGGGCCACACGGGAAGCGGCGGCCGCTTTCGATGGAACACAGCCACCCAGTGCAGACGTCCGGGAGCGGCTGCAGATGGCGCGGGGAGTCGGATTCGAGCAGTTCAAGGCCGACTTCGAGCGCGAAGAGTTCATCTACCCCTTCCTGCAGGTGCACGACGGCGTTCCGATCGAGCACACGCTGCTGCTGGCCTCGCGATGGGCGGGCCAGACCGTGACGAGCGTGCGCGGGACGCTCCTTCATCGCTACACCGTGGCCAACCCCAAGCCGCGCGGAGCCATCGACGTGACCGCCGGCGCCCTCATCGGCCTGCTCAAGCTGCGTGGCTTCGGCGGCATGGCGAAGTTCCGCGTGGTACAGGGGCCGTTTCTCGTGCTCCTGCCTTACGGCAATGCGCCGGACGGCGGCGTCGCGCTGCGCCATGCCTGGCGTGTGGGCGCGCAGGCCGAGGTGGCCGGCCGGTCCAGGTCCTTTCTCTTGTGGGTGGACGCCGAGGAGCGCCTGGCGCTCGCCGACCGACCGCCGAGGATCCTGAAGCTGCAGCCGCTCGACGCCCACGCCGAAACCGACGCGGCGGTCGGACGGGTCTGGAGGCGTGATCCCGGCATCGGCAGCATGCCCCAACGCCACTTCGACGTCGACCGCGCGTCCTCGCCGTCGCCATTCATGCTGCGCCGTGCCGGACTCATGGAGCGAATCCAGCTGTTCGACCAAAGCACCCAACAGGAAGTCGCGGTCAGCGGCATGACGACGAACTCGACGGGCTCCTTCGTCAACTTCGACGATGCTGCGTTCAACCAAGGTGCCGATGCCATCTGCCGCAAGGGAGGCAATCTCGCCTTCCAGCAGATCCACCTCTTCGCCGAGTTGCACTTCAACTGGACGCAAGCCAACTCGCTCGGCATGTACCAGTCCTTCCCGAAGGAGGTGTGGTCGCCGGTGCTCGAATCGGAAGGCGCCGGCTGCCGCGCCTGGTCGGGCATGGCATTCGGCGCCTGCCAGGGCTACTACGACCCGTCGTGCCCCGACTATTCGACCGGCGGCGAGGAGCGCCAAAACCTCATGAACTTCGCGCACGACAGCAGCATCATCGGGCACGAGGTGGGTCACAACGGGGTCGACCGCCTCACGAACGAGCGACCCGACGACTGGTGCGACCAGCCCGCGTGCCCAAAGCCATTGGGATGGAGCGACCTGCACGACCTGGCCGATGCGTGGGCCGCCCACTTCGACGACAGCAATTGCGTCGGCGGATGGGTGGCGAAGAACCTAGGCGGCGTCAATGCCAGCTACGACTGCCAGGGGCCGCGCGGGCACGTCGAATGGGATGACCTGCCGCGACTCCACGAGGTCTCGTTCCCCTTCAATCCCGCGAGCCCCGGAGATCACTTCCCCGACCACCGCGGCCCGCGCGCCGCCCAGCTCATCGATTACGCCGACGGTCAGATCGGCGCGGCCGCACTGTGGCACGTGCGGGAGGGAATGGGCAGCAAGGATCCTGCTTCGGGCCATTCGCACTACTTCGCCCGCTTCCATCACGCACTCAAGCACACAGGGTTCTTCGGCCAGGATTCGACGCGATCGGATTGGGGCATCTACCGCCTGCTCCACGACCTCGAGGTCGAGATGCTCGAGCAGTGGGCGACACCGTTGCTGGCGGCTGGCGCACCCGCAACCGGACCTTCCGGCGACCGCACCATCAACAAGGTCCTCGCGGGCTTCGCGAAGATCGGCATCTTCCCCATCGCGGTCGAGTGCCTCGATGACTCGCCCGTGATCGCGACGTGCCCGGGCGGAAAGAGCGGCGCCGAGGCGGTGATCGACATCGACGACAACGATCCGGCGGACGACCTCGCGGCACCGGGACTGCTGACGCCCGAGCGCGACTACCTTCGCCTCTGGGGACCTGCGCCGACCTTTCATGTCTGGACCGGTGCGCGCTATCGCTTCAAGGACAAGCAGGCACGGCCCGTGGTCGGGACCGCCTTGTGCAACTCGCGCTTCAAGGTGGAAGTGTCGACCGATGAAGCGTTCGCCTCGGGCTCGGTCGTCGAGAGCGATTGGATCGAGGTCGGAACGAACAACGAGGTGACGACCGCCGCGCCGTGTTTTGGCCAGTGGACGCCGGGCGATTCGGCCTGGAGCAAGTTGCGGGCGGGCGGGGCCGGTACACGCTTGTACTACCGGGTCCAGACGACCAATGCGGCCGGCGGCAACCCGAGGGTGTCCACGCGGCCGGCTGCAGGGTTGTGGTGGGTGCCCGCGCCCTTCGCGGTCATCACGACAAGCGGGAAGGCCGAGCCATGACGAGCTTCGAGCGGTTCTCGCGCTGCGCCGTCATCGCAAGGTGGATCGGATGCGCAGTGGCCGTCGCGGCGGGCCAGTCGATCGCGTGCGAAGGCCCGCCGCGATCGGGTCCTCATGTGGTTCGAATCGGCAAGCCGTCGCTGCGCGTGCTCGACATCGCCCCCGGCCAGCCGCTGTGGATCGCCACGCGAGGCGGAGGCGTGTTCGGCATCGACGGTGCCGCAGTGACCCACTTCGATGTCGGCAGACGGCTCCCGTCTGCGGTGACCTGGCAGGTGACGCGCTCCCTCGGCGGCGGCGTGCTCGTCGGAACGGCCGACGGACTCGTGCACGTGGATCCGGCGGCGGCGGACTACCGCTGCATCGAGCCTGTTGGCGTGCCGCCGGCGCACGGCCTGCGCGAGGCCGACATCGTGCGCGTGCTGCCGAGCGCCGGGCCTGCGTTCGTCCAGCTCAGCGATCGGTTCGAGTCTCGGCAATGGCATCTCGGCACGAACGCCCTGATCGATCCGCCCGAGGGTGTCTGGCCCGGCACCGCCACCGCCACGTCGTTCGACCTTTCGAGCAACTGCCTGGACGTCGCCGGCGTGCAGGCGACCACGTTGGAGAACTTCCCGTGGGTCGTGGGCCGCTGCGCCGGCATTGCGGCGCTTCAGAGCTGGGCCGGCTCTGCGCAGGCGAGCCTGCGTGGCATCGCGGCGGTGGCGCGAGATCCGCAATCGGGTACGCCGGTGCTGGCAATCGTGCGGCAACAGGGCGAAAACGTGACCACGCGGAAATACGTTCTCATGCAGCCCGTGGCCGACGGGACGCTGGCGCCGCACTGCTCCGGCGCGGAGTTCGCTTCCGAAGTGACCGGCATGGTCTCCGATCCTGCCGGCCATCGCCTGGTCGTCGCCGTGTACGGCAAAGGACTTGTCGCGGTCAGTTGCGACACGCCGAGTCCCCCCGCCATTGCCGACCACTTGATGTTGCGCACTGCGACCGCGCTGGCCATCGAGCCCGGCGGCCGCCTGCTGGTCGGGACCGACAACGGGCTGTTCGCGCTCGATCGGAACTCGACCGCGCCGGTGGCGCTGCTCGTTGCCGACGCGGACGTCGTTCCACCCGATGCGATCCCGGCCGATTCTGCCCAGGATGGCAATGCGGTGCTGCTGAGCTCGCCCACCGAAGGGGTGGTCGAGGTGACCCGGGTCAACGGCCAGTGGAGTGTGGCGCGACGCTGGCGTCGGGGCATGGACCTGCCGGAAGGTGTCTACGGCACGGCACTCTACGGGCCCGGCAACGACATCCTGGTGATCGTTCATTCGCAAGGCGTCAGGCGCGTCGGTGCCAACGCATCGGACTGGCTCGCCGGGTTTGCGCTGCCGGTGCCGCCGCTGCTGGTCCAGATGGTGGTGGACGGCGATGGTGGCGTCTGGGTGGGCACCGGTGCGACGCCCGTGAATCCGAATGGCGGCGGCGTCCATCTGTTGCGCAAGGCCCAGGCGCCATTGCACGTGGCCATGCTGGACCGTCAGGTCCAACCCGCCGGATCGATGCTGGCCATGGACGACGGCATCTGGATGGCGACCCGCTCCGGCATCGTGCGTGCCGACGCCAGCGGCACCTTGCGACGCTTGTCGCAGGACCGCGTCCAATCCTTGTTCCGCAACGCCGCAACCTCGCGTGTCGCCGCCGTGGGCGCCACGATCCAGCGCTGGACGCCAAGCGAGGGCTTCACGACCGTGAGCTTCGGACTCCCCCAAGCCGAGCTTCGCGACCCGGGCGGCATCGGCCATCCCATCGATGTCGTCGTCGATGACCAGGATCGCTGGACCATCCTCTACTCGAGCGGCAAGATCGTCCTGCTCGACGCCCAGCGCAAGTTCCAGGCGCTTCTCGGGGTGCGCGAGGGCATTCCCTGGAGCAGCCGCAAACTGCTGCACCTCAAGGGTGACGACATCATGATCGGCACCGCCCGCGAGGGTGTCTTCCTGTTGCGCCGCTGACCCTCACGCCACCGCCACGATCGGCGGCAGCACCGTCACCACCCGCACCAGCTCCCCGATGCTCCCCGCCCCCGTCTTCATCCTCAAGCTCCCGATCTGCGTGCGCACCGTCGACAAGGCCACGCCCGCCGCCCGCGCGATCTCCGAGGGTCGCATCCCGCCGCACAGCCCGCGCAGCACCGACACCTCGGCGGCGGTGAGCCGGTGCTGGCGAGCGAAGAAATCCACCGTCAGCGGCTCGCACACCTGCTTGCGGCTGAACACCAGCAAGGTGGCCGGCTCGCGCGAGGGGTCGGCCGGCTCGGTCATGGGCACGACGGCGAGCGACGCCATCCCGCCCTCGGTCTGGAAATTGAGCATCGAGCGGCGACCGTGGCGCGCCGCGCCCAGCGCCCGCCGGAAGTCCTCGTGGTGGCGCTCCAGGCGCGGCCGGACGTGGCCCTCGTGCAGGTGCATGCAGTGCGTCGATGCGCATTCGCCCAGGGCCACGCGATTGGCGAAGCGGACCTTGGCCCGGTCGTCGACCAGCATCAGCCCGTAGTCGAGCTCGTCGAGGATGCGCATCAGCAGTCCGGTGCTGGCGCCCGCAGCGTTGGCATGGCGCGAGACGCTCGCGCCACGCTCGACGGGGAACACGATCGGCGCGTCGGTGCGCGGAGGGGCAACGGAGTTGTCCATGGTGTCGCAGTGCGGTTGAAGGGTTTCAGGAGGTGCCGCTCGCCGCCGCGACGCGCTGCGTCGACGGCGGGTCGGCCGGCGGTTCGCTGGCGCTGCTGCGGGTGCTGGTGTGCGCCAGCCCCAACTCGGCATGCACGATCGCGACCGCCGCGACGATCGCCGCCAGTGCGACCAGAGCGCAGACCACGAGTAAATGGAAGGAGCGGTTCATGCGGAGCTCCGTCGGACGAAGGTGGATCGGGGCGGCACCGGCGGGTCCCGCCCCGGGTGGCTCAGAGGCTGCCGAGGTACATCGGCCCGAACGGGTCGTCGTGCGCCGCGATGCGCACATTGGCTTGCGGGGCCGTGCGCTCTCGCGGCGCCGTCGCGACCGGCCGGTCGACGAACACGGTGGCTTCGCCGCCGCTCATTAGCGTGCCGTCGCGGCGCGCCTGCTCGAGCTCTGCCCTGACTTCCTCGCGCGTCCGCGTCGAGGGGGCGTCCTCGAACTGGGTGGCTTCGAAGGCGAGGGCCGCTGCCGTGCTCGAGCCGATGGCGATGGCGGCAATGATGGGCTTCAGGTTCATGGTGCTTCCTTGCGGACCCGGGGTTGAATGCCGGCGGGGGCCAAGGTCCACGCCACCTTGCCGGCCTCGCCGGGCTTGTGTCCGTGGCCTGGCGATGGGTGTACTGTCGATCGACGGGGTCGCGCCCGTCCTTTGGCGGAATGAAGCCGTTCTGAAGCGTTCTGAAACGGCCGCGCGCGAGGTAGATTCGCCTCGTGTCGACCGCCCACCGCTTCGGGCCCTTCGAAGCCCGCCCCACCGAGCGCCAGCTGCTGGTGCAGGGGCGGCCCGTGCCCATCGGCGCGCGCGCCTTCGACCTCCTGCTGACCTTCATCGAGCACCGGGACCGCCTGCTCACCAAGGACGAGCTGCTCGAACGCGTCTGGCCGGGCCTGGTGGTCGAGGAGAACAACCTGGCGGTGCACGTGTCGGCGCTGCGCAAGCTGCTCGGCCCGCAGGCGATCGCCACCATCCCCGGTCGCGGCTACCGCTTCGCCGCCGTCCTCGATGTCGATGCGCCACCCGTGGCCGCGCCGGCGCCGGCGCCTGCGGCGCGGGGCGTGCACGCGTCGCTGCCGGGCCTGGTGTCGCCGCTGGTCGGGCGCGACGATGACCTCGCCGCCTTGCAGCAGGCGCTGCGGCAGTACCGCGTCGTGTCGTTGCTCGGGGCCGGCGGCATCGGCAAGACGGCGCTCGCGATCGCCGCGGCGCACGCGCTGCGCGCCGCGCATCCCGACGGCGTGGCGTGGGTCTCGCTGGCCGAGATCGACGATCCGGCGCGCATCGCCGGCGCGGTGGCGCAGGCCACCGGCGTGGCCCTCGGCGCGGTGGGCGATCCCGTGCCGGCGCTGGTCAATGCACTGCAGCCGCTGGCCGTGCTGCTGGTGCTCGACAACGCCGAGCACCTGCTCGACGGCGTGGCCCGCCTGGTGCGCACGCTGGCCGACGGCGCGCCGGCGCTGCGCGTGCTGGTGACCAGCCAGGCGCCGCTGCACCTCGACGGCGAACGCCGGTTCCGCCTCGCCGCGCTGTCGGTGCCGGAGGCGGACCTGCCGGCGGCCGAAGCCATCCACCACGGCAGCGTCGCGCTGTTCGTCCAGCGGGCACTGGCGGTGGACCGCCACTTCCGCCTGGCCGACGCGCAAGTGCCCACCGTGACCCGGCTGTGCCGTCGTCTCGACGGCATGCCGCTGGCCATCCGCCTGGCGGCGGCCCGCCTGCCGCTGATGGGCCTGGCGGGCCTGGCCGATGGGCTGGGCGAGCGCCTGCTGATGCTGCGCCACGACGCCCGCGACGCGCCCGGCCGCCACCAGACGCTGCGCGCCGCGCTCGACTGGAGCCATGACCTGCTGCGCCCCGAGGAGCAGGCGGTGTTCCGCCGGCTCTCGGTCTTCGCCGGCGGCTTCTCGCTCACCCAGACCGTGCACGTGGCCGGCGAGGGCCTGGACGAGTGGACCGTGGCGGACGCGCTCGCCGAGCTGGCCGAACGCTGTCTCGTGGTCGTGCAGGCAGGCGAGCCGCCGCGTCATGCGCTGCCCGAGACCGCGCGCGAGTACGCCCGCGCCAAGCTGGCCGACGCCGGCGAGCGCGATGCGGTCCAGCGCCGCCACGCCCTCGCCTTGGCCGACTGGATGGACGACGCCTACGAGCGCTATTGGCAGATGCCTGACGGACCCTACCTCGACGCCTGCGCGGCCGAGATCGACAACCTGCGGGCGGCGCTGGACTGGAGCCGCCGCCACGATGCGGCGCTGGCGATCCGTCTCGCCGGCTCGTCCAGCGTGCTGTTCATGCTGACCGGCCTGGCGCCGGAGATCCGGGCCCACCAGGCGGCGCTCGAGGCCGCGGCCGAGACGCACGACCGCGACGCGGCCGCGATCGCGCGCTACTGGCTGGAGCGCAGCCGCATGAACTGGGGCGTGGTGAACGCCTCCATGCTGCGCTTTGCGTTGCGGGCCGCCGAGGGCTTTCGGGCCCTCGGCGACCGGCGCGGCCTGTACCTGGCGCTGCGCTGCGCCGCGGGCAGCGGCGAACTGCCACCGGGCGAAGCCGCGGCCCTGGTCGACGAGATGGCCGCGCTGGAGCAAGCCGATTGGCCGCCGCGGGTGCGCTTGCAGCGCGATCTCGCCGACATCGTCGTCCTGCGCACGGCGGGCCGGCTCGCCGACGCCCAGGCGCGGATCGCAGCCCTGCTCACCCTGGCCGAAGCCGGCGGCTTCGATTCGGTGGTGGCGGCCTCGCTCGCGAGCCTGGGCGCAGTCAAGCTCGCGCTCGGCGATGCGCCGGCGGCCGAGGCCCAGGCGCGGCGCGTGCTGGGCCTGCTCCGCGCGCGTCGCGGCAACTTCTTCCTCCAGGCCATCGCCATCCTGGCGGAGGCGCTGCTGCGCCAGGAGCGTCTGGGCGAGGCGCGCAGCGCGCTGGTCGACTTCGTCGCCGCCTCACGCAGCCGCGGGTGGGAATGGTTCGGCCTGTACGCCGGCCTGCTGGCCTGGCTGGCCTGGGCGGAAGGACGCACCGAGCACGCGGCCTGCATCGAGGGCCATGCGGCGACACACGGCACACGGTCGGTGCACCTGCCGGCGGCGGTGTCGGCCGACATCGAGGCGCAGGTCGGGCCCGCGACCCTGGCGCGCTTGCGCGACGAAGGCGCTCGCCTCGACCCGCAAGCCATCAGCACCCTCGGTCTTTCGTAGCTACGCTACGCGCAGCGTGAAGGCGCAGCGCGCGATGTCCGCATCGTCCCCGGCGGCGATCTCCCCCTCCGCCGCCGCCACCAGCTTGCCGGCGATCACCACGCCGCTGTCGTAGCGCCGACCGAAGCGGCCCTGCTGCACGGCGGCCACGAGCACGCTGCAGGCGTGCTCGCCCGGCGGCAGCACCACCGTCTGCGGCCAGGCGCGCCCGGCCGGGTCGGGAAAGCAGAACTGCATCCCGTTCGACAGCGCCAGCACCACCGTCACCTGGGCCTCGCCCGCGTCGCACAGCACCACCGGCACATGGGGCCCGGGGATGGCGACTGCCCCGTCCGCCGGATCGATGTTGTGCAAGACGATGCGCATGAGGCCTCCTCGCGGTTCCTGCCGGGATGCGGCAAGAGGGGCAAAACGGGTGCTGCTGGTGTTGCGGATGAAAATTAGCGGGATCGCAGCGGGCGGGCATCCGCCGCCTTGAGGATTCCCATCGTCGTCACGAGGTGCCCATGAAGATCGCCGTCATCAACTTTTCCGGCAACACCGGCAAGAGCATGCTCACGAAGAACATGCTGGTGCCGCTGCTGGCCGGGGCCAAGCGCATCTCCATCGAAGACCTGAACGACCCGGGAGGCCGCTCCGACGCCACCATCACCGCCAGCGTGTTTCCCTCGCTCGCCGCCGAGCTCAATGCCTTCGAGGACGACAAGCATTTCGTGCTCGACATCGGCGCCTCCAGCGCCAAGGAGATGATCGGCCACTTCACGCGGCTGGCGACCACACGCTCCGACATCGACGTGTGGATCGTGCCGGTGACGCCCGTGTCCAAGCAGTGCGCCGACACGGTCAACACCGTGCGCCGGCTGATGGAGATCGGCGTCGACCCGCAGCGCATCGTGGTCGTGCCCAACAACATCACCGACCTGAGCCAGTTCGAGCTCGACTTCAAGCGCCTGGGCGTGGCCGCGGCCGAGATGGGCTTCCGGCTGTGCGACCAGGGCGTGCCCAACAGCAAGATCTACGACATGACGCGCAGCGCCGAGGAGTCGCTGTTCGACATCGCCGCCGACGAGACCGACTACCGCGACAAGCTGCGCCACCAGCGCGGCGAGCATGTGTCGCCGCAGGACATCGGCCGGCGCATCGTGGTGCGCGACATGGCGCGCGATGCCTGCACGCACCTCCGATCGGTGTTCGACGCGGCGGTGATGGGGCAGATCACGGCGGAGTCCTAGGCGCGCCGATTGCCAGTCGTCGGGGTTGAACCGGAGAGCGCCATGCCTGCCACCGACTCCCTCATCGAAGCCAAGCTGATCCCCCTGCCGCCCGAAGCCGGCGATGTCGACTCGCCGGTGTTCCACCCGGACGAGGACTGGCTGCGCGCGGCCTCGCCCGAGCAGCAGAAGGCGGTCATGTGGCGCTGGTTCGCCACGCGCTACGAGGACCCGCGCAACCCCGAAACCGCCGCGCCGCACGATGCGCAGGGTCAGCGGGTCTACGCGGAGGGCGATGGTCCGTTCCACGCCGACGAGGTGCTGCATGGGCGCTTCGACGACTGGGTCGCACCCGAGGTCGTCGATGAACTGGTCCGGCGCCTGCAGGAGGAAGTGGGCAACGATTGGGCGCGCCGTGGACTCGACGAATTCGGCGGCTAGCGCCATGTAGAAACTACAAGCTGAAAGATTTCGTCGCGGCGACCGACCACGGTCAAGGAGGTTCGCGATGACCCGCCGTTCCCTGCTGACCTTGTTGTCGGCCATTCACTTCGCCCCCAGGGCCGCACCCGCCGAGGAGCGCAGCGCCCCCGCGCCGCGCGTCGAGCCGCTGCACCTGCCCGATGCCGAATGGCGCAAGCGGCTCACGCCGGCGCAGTACCAGGTCCTGCGCCACGAAGGCACCGAGCCGGCGTTCAGCAGCCCGCTCAACGCCGAGAAGCGGCGCGGCCGCTACCTGTGCGCCGGCTGCGAGCTGCCGCTGTTCGGCTCGGAGATGAAGTTCGACAGCGGCACGGGCTGGCCCAGCTTCTTCGCCACCTTGCCGGGCGCCTTCCAGACCTCGACCGACTTCAAGCTGCTCGTGCCGCGCACCGAGTACCACTGCGCACGCTGCGGCGGCCACCACGGGCATGTGTTCAACGACGGGCCGGCGCCGACCGGCCGGCGCTACTGCAACAACGGCGTGGCGCTGAAGTTCGTGGAGGCAGCATGAGACGACGTGTTCTCGCGGGCCTCGTCCTGGCCGGTGTCTTCGCGGCCATCGCGGCTTGGGCGCCGGCCCAGACCGCGCCCGCAGCCGCCACGCCGGCCGGCGCGGCCAAGGCGACCTTTGCCGGAGGCTGCTTCTGGTGCGTGGAGTCCGACTTCGACAAGGTGCCCGGCGTGATCTCGACCACCTCGGGCTACACCGGCGGCACGCTCGCCAACCCGAGCTACGAGCAGGTGTCGTCCAAGCTCACCGGCCACGCGGAGGCGGTGGAGGTGGTGTACGACCCGGCCAAGGTCACCTACGAGCAGTTGCTGCAGCACTACTGGCACAACATCGATCCCACCACCAAGGACCGGCAGTTCTGCGACTCGGGCTCGCCTTACCGGACGGTGATCTTCACCCACGGCGAGGCGCAGATGCGCGCGGCGCTGGCCTCGCGCGAGGCGCTGGCCAAGTCCAAGCCGTTCAAGGAGCCCATCGTCACCGAGGTCGTCGCCGCGGGTCCGTTCTATGCCGCCGAGGACTACCACCAGGACTACTACCGCAAGAACCCGGTCCGCTACAAGTTCTACCGCACCAACTGCGGCCGCGACGCCCGGCTGAAACAGCTGTGGGGCGACCTGGCCGGACATTGATTCGGCCGCTTCCGTGAGAAATGGCGTGCCATTTGCCGCTTGTTGGGAGGCTTGCAGGCGCTCGCTCACACCAGAATGAAGGCTGGATGTGCGAAGCGAGGTTCCAGTGAGCGCTCATGTGCCCGATTTGTCGCGCGGCGTCATGCCGGCCGAGTTGCTGCCCGTGTCCGGCTTCATGGTCGTGCCGGGCAAGAAGGGGCCCCACGACCATGAGCTGCAGGAGCTGATCATGCGGATCAACGCCGGCAGCCTGGCCTACCTGCGCGTGCCTTCCAGCCTCGTCTACCGCTGGGCCAACCTGTGCGGCCGCTGGTCGCCCGACCTGCAGACCTTCATTGCGCAGGTGCTGCGCCACACCGGCAACCTCGACAACTTCCTGGTCCAGGCCGCGGCCTCGGACCACCACCACGGCCCGCACGGCCTGCTCGAAGCCAGCCTCACCGCCGCCGAGCTCGTGCTCAACCCGCGCCACGACCCGCGTTCCCTGCAGCCGCTGCCGCCCGAGATCGACGACATGGAGCAGGTCTGCTCGGCCGCGGCCTTCCTGTTCGACATCGGCAAGGTGTTCGACCCGCTGCCTTCGGACGACGGACGGCGTCGCGGCCAGTCCTCGCTGCGGCCCTATTCCGACCTGTCGCGCTGCTGGCGCTCGAGCTGGAAGGCGCTGGCCAACCGCAACCCGGTGCTGGCGGCGTGGATGTACCACCTCGGCCGCGGGCCCGCCGCCAAGGCCGTTCCGGTCGAGGTCGCGCGAAGCCTCACGCGCAATGCCGTGAAGGCGTCGTGGCGGATGTCGAGCAGCCTGCACCTCGTGTAGCCCGGGTGCAACCCGGGTCACCGCCGGGCGTCGAGATAGCGCTTCAAATCCTCGAAGCTCACCCGGCCGCTGCCGCGCACGTCGATCCGCTCGAAGTGCTCGGCCACGAACCCCAGCCCCGCCGCCCGCGCCTCCTCGCGCGTGATCGATCCCCGGCGATTCACATCGGCCGCCTCGAAGCTCGCCCTCAGCTTGCGCTCGACCTGCGCCTGCAGCGCCGCGCCGCGCGTCTCGGGCGCGACCGAGGCGGCCCGGCTGACCGAGGGCGGCACCCAAGGATCGCGCAGCGGCACCTGCTGCACCTCGTCGCCGGCATGGGCGCGGCCGCACAGCAGGATCAGCGCGGCGAGCCAGCGTCTCATCGCAGCGCCTCCCGGTAGAACGCCCGCAGGTCGGCCTTCTGCGCCGCGCGCGAGCCGTCGTCGAGGTAGGTCATGTGCCCGCCCGGGTAGTTGCGCTGGGTGAGCTGGCCCGTGTCGGGCAGGCGCGCGAGGTCGCGCTCGGTCTGGTGGAAAGGCGTCGCGATGTCGTGGTAGCCGGCCAGCGACAGCACCTTGAGCCGCGGGTTCTGCGTCAGCGCGGCGGCGAGGTCGGGGACGGTGTCGGGCAGGTCGGCGCCGTCGTGGCGGAAGTTCCAGCTGTTGATCGCGCCGCTCGAAGTGACATAGGACGACGCGTTGGCGTAGCGCAGCGTGTCGCGCAGGTGCTCGGCCATGCGGCCGCGGAACTGGCCCGCGATGGCGGTGCTCGACGGGTCGCCCTCGCTCGCCAGGGCGCTGCCCGCGGGGGCCGACACGCGGGCGTCGTAGCGCCCGATCAGCACGTTGGGGACCAGCGTGGTCTGGAAGGTCGTGGGGTCGAGGTTGAAGGTGGATTGCCATCGGCTCACCGGCACGCCGGTGTCGGCGGCGAGCTGCGCCAGCACGCCGGCCGCGGGCAGCGCGCGGGTCGCGATCCAGATGCCGACGGCCGGGTCGTAGGTGGTGGCGGTGACGCCGCGCATCTGCGTCATGAAGGCCGGCAGGTCGGATTGCGGCGGGGTGAGCAGTGCGTAGTAGGACCCGATGGCGCCGTAGCTGGGCAGGTGGCCGCTGCACGCGATGGTCGCTCTGCGGACCACGCCGCAGTTGCTGTTGTAGTTGAGCACCGACGACTGCAGCACCACGCCATGAAGGGACACGCCGGCGGTCTCGAGCAGGTGGGCGAGCACGGCGCTGCGCGTGGTGCCGTAGGACTCGCCGAACAGGAACTTGGGCGAGGCACCGCGGCCGTTCGCGGCGAGATAGCGCACGACGAAGTCGCGGAACGCGGCGGCATCGGCATCGACGCCCCAGAAGCTCTGGTTGGTGTTCGGCGCGATGGCCTGCGAATAGCCCGTGCCGATCGCATCGACGAAGACGAGGTCGGAGGTGTCGAGCAGGGTCTCGGCGTTGTCCACCAGCGGGAAGGGCGTGGGCGCGTTGGTGGCCGGATTGCCGGTCACCAGCCGCTTCGGCCCGAACGAGCCCAGGTGCAGCCAGACCGAGGCCGAGCCGGGACCGCCGTTGTAGAAGAAGGTGACGGGGCGCGTTGCCGGATCGGCGCCGTCGGCGGTGTAGGCGACGTAGAAGAACGAGGCTTCGGCCTGCTGGCTCACCGGATCGCGGGCGACCAGGTGGCCGGCGGTGGCGGTGTAGGCGAGCGGGCTGCCGCCCAGCGTGATTTGATGGTGGGTGAGTGCAGCAGCCTCCACCACGCCCGCGGGCAGCGACGCACCCGCCGCACCGGAGTAGCCGGTGGGATCGGCGAGCGGCTGGTCCCCGGGGGCACCGGCCGGTGGTGGTGGCGGCGGCGGCGCGGCGGCCATGCCGCCGTCCGAGCCGCCCCCGCCGCCGCAGGCGGACAGCGCCAGCGCGACCGCGGCGAAGGCTGCCCGGCAGCGGTTCACTGGCGGGCTCGCGCGCCTGCGTCGGCGACCGCCAGGGCCGTCATGTTGACCACCCGCCGCACCGTGGCCGACGGCGTGAGGATGTGCACCGGCGCTGCCGCGCCGAGGAGGATGGGGCCGACCGTCACGCCCTGCCCGCCGGTCATCTTCAGCACGTTGAACAGGATGTTGGCGGCGTCGATGTTGGGCAGGATGAGCACGTTGGCGGAGCCGCTCAGCTTGTTCTCGGGCAGGAACTGGCGGCGCACCTCCTCGCTCAGTGCCGCGTCGCCCTGCATCTCGCCGTCGGCCTCGACGTCGGGCATGCGCGCGGCGAACAGGTTGCGTGCCTCGCGCATCTTGAGCGCGGACGGACGCTTGCTGCTGCCGTACATCGAGTGCGACAGGAAGGCCACCTTGGGCGTCACGCCGAAGCGGCGCACCTCCTCGGCCGCCATCGCGGCGATCTCGGCCAGCTGCTCGGCGCTGGGGTTGTCGTTGACGAAGGTGTCGGCGATGAACAGCGTGTGCTTGTCCAGCATGAGGGCGTTGACCGCAGCGAAGCTGGTGGCCCCCGCACCCAGCCCGATCACCTCGCGCACGTGCTCGAAGTGGCCGTCGAAGCGGCCGACCAGGCCGCAGAGCATGCCGTCGGCATCGCCCAGGTGGACCATCATCGCGCCGATGGTGGTGTTGGAGCGGCGTATCGTCGCCTTGGCCATCTCCGGCGTCACGCCCTCGCGGGCGTTGAGGCGGTGATAGGCCTCCCAGTACTGGCGGAAGCGCGAGTCGTCCTCGGGGTTCACCAGCTCGAAGTCGCGGCCGGCCTCCAGGCGCAGGCCGGCGCGCTCGATGCGCGTGGCGATCACCGCCGGCCGCCCGATCAGGATGGGCTTGACCAGGCCCTCGTCGAGCGCGATCTGGACCGCGCGCAGCACGCGCTCGTCTTCGCCCTCGGCGTAGACCACGCGCCGCGGCGCTTCAAGCGCGGCCTGGAACACCGGCCGCATGAACATGCCGGTGTGCGTCACGAAGCGGGTCAGCGACCGGCGGTAGGCCTTCAGGTCGGCGATGGGCCGGGTGGCCACGTCCGAGGCCTCGGCGGCCTTGGCCACCGCCGGCGCGATGCGCATGATGAGGCGCGAGTCGAACGGCGTCGGGATGAGGTAGTCGGGCCCGAAGCGCAGCTCGCGACCCGCATAGGCCGCGGCCACCTCGGCGCTGATCTCGGCCTTGGCCAGGTCGGCGATCTCGCGCACGCAGGCCACCTTCATCGCCTCGGTGATGCGCGTCGCGCCGCAGTCGAGCGCGCCGCGGAAGATGTAGGGGAAGCACAGGACGTTGTTGACCTGGTTCGGATAGTCCGAGCGGCCGGTGGCGATGATGCAGTCGGGCCGCACTGCCTTCGCGAGCTCGGGCCGGATCTCCGGCTCGGGGTTGGCCAGGGCCAGGATGATCGGCTTGGCGGCCATGGTCTTGACCATCTCCGGCGTGACCGCGCCGGCCGCCGAGCAGCCCAGCAGCACGTCGGCATCCTTCATCACGTCGGCGAGGGTGCGCGCCGAGGTCTTCTGCTGGTAGCGCTTCTTGGACTCGTCGAGCCGGTCCTCGCGGCGGTCGTGGATCACGCCCTTGGAGTCGCAGACGTACACATTCTCGCGCTGGATGCCCAGCTCGACCATCAGGTCCAGGCAGGCGATGGCCGCGGCGCCCGCGCCCGAGACCGCGAGCTTCACGTCGCCGATCTTCTTGCCCACCAGCTCCAGCCCGTTGAGCAGCGCAGCGGCCGAGATGATGGCGGTGCCGTGCTGGTCGTCGTGGAAGACCGGGATCTTCATGCGCTCGCGCAGCTGGCGCTCAATGTAGAAACACTCGGGCGCCTTGATGTCCTCGAGGTTCACGCCGCCCAGCGTGGGCTCGAGCGCGGCGATGATGTCGACCAGCTTGTCGGGATCACGCTCGGCCAGCTCGATGTCGAACACGTCGATGCCGGCGAACTTCTGGAACAGGCAGCCCTTGCCTTCCATCACCGGCTTGCCGGCCAGCGGGCCGATGTCGCCCAGCCCCAGCACCGCGGTGCCGTTGGTGACCACGCCGACGAGGTTGGCGCGCGAGGTGAAGTCGGCCGCCAGGGCCGGGTCTTCCTCGATCGCGAGGCAGGCGTAGGCCACGCCGGGCGAGTAGGCGAGCGACAGGTCGCGCTGGTTCGACAGCGCCTTGGTCGGCTTGACGGCGATCTTGCCGCGCACCGGCGAGCGGTGGTATTCCAGCGCGGCGTCGCGCAGTGCCTGTTCGGCGGCCGACAGCTCGGCCTTCGGGCCCTTGGACGCTGACATCGTTGTCTCCTGTGTCGTTGGGGGGTGCCGACCCATTGTGCGACTGCGCGGCGAGGCGCGGCAATGCGCAATGCCCACATGCCGCCGCTGGAATCGGCTGTCACATTCGGCGGCCGCCATTGGAGTCCAATGGCCCACGACCCCGAGGAAGGGGTGGAAGGGGCCGACGTGGGCACCTGGACCGAATCGCATGTCGAGGCCGAGCGCTGGGACGACCTGCCCGGCCTGCATGTGCTGCAGCTCGCCGAGGCCTATCGCCGCCGCGGCATCGACGTGGCGCCCACGCTGCCGCTGTTCGGCGTGCGCGCCATGCCCAAGGCCGACACCCCGCTCGACTATCGGCGCACGACCGCCTGGATCGAGCATGTGCTCGCCCAATGGCCGGTGCCCGGCCTCGGCTTCGACCAGGCGCTGCGCACGCGGCTGCCGCGCTACGGCATCCCGGGCTACACGCTGCTGTCGGCCGAGACCTTCGGCCGCGCGATCGAGCTGTGGCTGCGCCACGCCCCCTTGTTCCGGCCGTCCGTCGGCGCCGGCCTGCGACTGGCCGGCGATCGGGCCGAGATCTTCGTCGTCGTGCCCGACCCGCCGCCCTTCGGCACCGCGATGCGGCTGTACTGCATCGAGCGCTGGCTGGCGTACTGGCGCTCGGCCATGCGCGGCCTGCTGGGCGAGCAGTTCTTCTTCAGCGAGCTGCGCTGCGCCCATGACGAGCTGGGCGCGGTGGAAGCCTGCCGGCAGCTCGTGCGCGGGCCGGTCCACTTCGACAGCGTCGACACGGCGCTGGTCTTCCCGCGCAGCACGCTGGACGCGCCCACGCGCTTCGGCAATGCCGAGGTGAATCGCATCTGCGCCACGCAATGCGAGCTGCTGCTTTCCGCGCTGCGCGGGCGCGGCGGACTCAGCGGCGCGGTGCGCCGCCTGCTCCTGCGCCGGCCGGTCGAGCTGGCATCGCCGCAAGCCGTGGCCGAGGCGCTGTCCACCAGCGAACGCTCGCTGCGCCGCCGCCTGCTCGAGGAGGGCAGCAGCTTCTCCGACCTGCTGCATGCGGCGCGCATGGAGCTCGCGCTGGACCACCTGCGCAACACCTCGCGCCCGATCGCCGAGGTGGCGCAACGCCTGGGCTACGCCGACGAGACCGCGTTCGCCCGCGCCTTCAAGCGCCGCTACGGCCAGACACCGCGTGCGGCCCGCCACAGCGCGCTCGCGCCGCCCTTCGGTCCCGAGCCGGCTGCCGCGGCGCACGTCGTCTGACGACCGGCGCGGCCGGCGCCGCACGCCATCTGGCCGCGCGGATCGGATGCGCCGCGCGGCGGCCGAAATGCACCACGCGCCGCGCACTTTTCCCCTCAATCGCGCCCCGACCGGCGTCGATAGTGCCAGCGGCGCCGCGTCCGGCGTCGACACGACCGTCGAATCACATCCAACATGAATGCCTTGAAGAACCTGAAGATCGGCACCCGCCTGGCGCTCGCGCTGGGCTGCGTGCTCGCCATCATGGCCGGCGTGGCCGGTGCCGGCATCTGGGGCGCGCAGTCGCTGTACGGCATCAGCCGCCATGTGCTCACCCAGGACGTCCAGCTGGCGCAGCAGGCGGCCGCGATCCGCAGCGGCGTGCTGCAGGCGCGTCGCTACGAGAAGGACGCCTTCATCAACCTCGCCGACGCCGACAAGCTGGCGTCGTACCGCAAGAAGTGGAGCGACGCGCGCGCCCAGCTCGACAAGGCGCTGGCACAGGCGACCACGCTGCAACTGGGCGACGAGGACCGCCAGGCCATCGAACAGATGACCGAGCACCTGCGCGTGTACGCGTCGGGCTTCGAGGCCACGCTCGCGGCCATCGCCTCGGGCCAGGTCAAGAGCACGGTCGAGGCCAACGCCGAGCTGGGCAAGGTGAAGGCCGCGGTGCACGGCATGGAAGCCGCCAGCGATGCGATCAACGAGCGCGCATTGCGTCGGGCCGAGGCCGCGACCGGGCGCATCGATGCCGTGCGCGCCGACGCGCAGCTGCTGCAGCTGTCGCTGTCGGGGCTGGGCCTGCTGCTGGCGGTGGGCCTGTGCGTCGCGGTGAGCCGCTCCATCACGCGTCCCATCGACAAGGCGGTGAAGGTGGCCGAGACGGTGGCCTCGGGCGACCTGCGCTCGGCCATCGACGTGCGCAGCCGCGACGAGACCGGCCAGCTCCTGGCCGCGCTCAAGCGCATGAACGACGGGCTGCAGGGCATCGTCGGCCAGGTGCGCCACAGCGCCGACTCCATTGCCACGGGCTCCTCGCAGATCGCGGTGGGCAACGCCGACCTGTCGCAGCGCACCGAGTCGCAGGCGAGCAACCTGCAGCAGACGGCGGCGTCGATGGAGGAGCTGACCGCGACCGTGCGCCAGAACGCCGACACCGCGCGCCGCGCCACCGAGCTGGCGGGCGAGGCCTCGCAGGTGGCCGCCCAGGGCGGCGCGGTGGTGGGCGAGGTGGTCGCCACCATGGAGGAGATCAGCGCCAGCTCGAAGAAGATCGCCGACATCATCGGCGTGATCGACGGGATCGCCTTCCAGACCAACATCCTCGCGCTCAACGCCGCGGTCGAGGCGGCGCGGGCGGGCGAGCAGGGCCGCGGCTTCGCGGTCGTCGCCGGCGAGGTGCGCAGCCTCGCCCAGCGCAGCGCCCAGGCGGCGCGCGAGATCAAGAGGCTGATCGGCGAGAGCGTGGCCAAGGTCGAGGCCGGCTCGGCGCTGGTCGACACCGCGGGGCGCACCATGGACGGCATCGTCGACCAGGTGCGCCGCGTGAGCGAGCTGATCGGCCAGATCAGCAACGCGAGCACCGAGCAGTCCGGCGGCATCGTCCAGGTGGGCGCCGCGGTCCAGCAGCTGGACCGCATGACGCAGCAGAACGCCGCCCTGGTGGAGGAGTCGGCGGCGGCGGCCGAGAGCCTGCAGCGCCAGGCGCAGCAGCTGGCCACCGTGGTCGCGGCCTTCCAGCTTTCGCACACTGCGCACGACGGCATCGTGCCCGCTTGAGCCCCACAGGTTCATACTGCGCCCAAGAGTCCGGGGCGGGGGGGGCAGCAATGAGCCAACCGAATTCGATGCCGCGCGTGCGTCATTTGTCGCTGCGCGAGTTGTGGCTGCGACGCGCACGCAGGCCCCGCGTGCTGCCCGGATCGATCCGTCGAAGCCTGGTGCTCACCGACGCGGCGCTGGTGCTGGTCACCCTGGTGGTGTTCCTGGCCGGCGCCTACGGGCTGGTGTACCGGCCCCAGGCCCACGGGCTGGCCGCCTCGCAGATGGAGGTCTCGTCGCAGCAGGTCGAGGCGCGGCTGAACACCCTGATCCAGCGCGTCGAGGCGATTGCGCACCTGAGCCACGACTGGGGCCGGCGCGGCCAGTTCGACCTCGACCACCTGGCGCGCTTCAACGGCCTGTACCGGCCCATCCTCGAGCGCGGGCCCGACCTGTCGTCGGTGGTCCTGGCGGCCGAGTCGGGCCGCGAGCTGCTCCTGCTGCGCCAACCCAACGGCCGCTTCCTCAACCGGCTCACCGATCCGCAGCTGCAGCCCGGCGTGGCGCGATTGCTGACCTGGGACGCGCGTGGCCAGCCGGAGCGCGAGGAGACCATCGCGCTGGACTACGACGCGCGCCAGCGGCCCTGGTTCAAGGGCGCGATGGCGCTGGCCAGCGACGAGGACATCCACTGGACCGAGCCGTTCATTTTCCGGTCGTCGCTCGAGCCGGGCCTGTCGGCGGTGGTGCGCTTCGTGTCGCCCGACGGCGCGCGGCACGCGATGACCAGCGACATCAAGCTCACCGACCTGTCGCGCTTCACCCACCGCATCGTCGCCGGCCGGACCGGCTTCGTTGCCGTGCTGGCCGCCGATGGCCGCGTGCTGGGCCTGCCGCGCGATGCGCGCTTCGCCAGCGACGAGGCGATCAAGGCGGCGGTGCTGACGCCGGTCGAGCGCATCGGCAGCGAGCCGCTGGCCGCGGCCTGGCGCCTGTGGCGCGACAGCGGGTCGCAGGACGGGCAGCTGATCGAGTTCAGCAGCGGCGGCATCGGCTGGTTCGCGGTGCTGCGCAGCATTCACTTCGGCAACCAGAGCTTCTGGGTGGCGACGCTGGCGCCGACCGGTGACTTCACCCCGGCGTCGGCCTGGCACGCGCTGCTCACAGCCGCCGTGGCGGGCGGCGCCATCGTGATCGCCTGGCTGCTCGCGGTGCGGCTGTCGCGCCGCTTCTCGGTGCCGCTGGAAAGGCTGGCCGAGGAAAGCGCCCGCATCGGACGGCTCGAGCTGGAGCAGCCGGTGCAGGTGCGCTCGCACTGGCGCGAGCTCAATGCGCTGGCCAAGGCCCAGGAGGCGATGCGGCTCGCGCTGCTGCATTCGACGCGCCGCCTGGCCCAGGCGCGCGACACGCTCGAGGTCAAGGTCGAGGAGCGCACCCGCCAGCTGGCCGACGCCAAGGCCGCGGCCGACGCGGCGCGCGAGGCCAAGGCCCGCTTCCTGGCCCACATGAGCCACGAGATCCGCACGCCGATGAATGCCATCCTGGGCATGACCCACCTGGCGCTCAAGGACGAACTCAGCGCCCCGCAGCGCGAGAAGCTGACGAAGATGGAGCGCGCCGGCCGTCACCTGCTGGGCATCATCGACGACGTGCTCGACAGCGCCAAGATGGAGGCGGGAAAGCTGACGCTCGAGCGGCGCGAGTTCGCCATCGCCGAGATGCTCGAAGACCTGCGCGCGCTGATCGGCGACAGCGCGGCCGCCAAGGGCCTGTCGCTGCACTTCGACATCGACGCCCAGGTGCCGCGCCGGGTGGTGGGCGACCCGCTGCGAACGAGCCAGGTGCTGCTCAACTACGCGAGCAACGCCGTCAAGTTCACCGAGCAGGGGCGCATCGACGTCGAGGTGCGCCTGCTGGAAGAGCGCGACGACGATGTGCTGCTCGAGTTCGGCGTGCGCGACACCGGCGCCGGCCTCACGCCCGAGCAGTCGGCGCGGCTGTTCACCGACTACCAGCAGGCCGAGGCCTCGACCACGCGGCGCTACGGCGGCACGGGCCTGGGCTTGGCCATCTCCAAGCGCCTGACGCTGCTCATGGGCGGCAGCGTCGGCGTGGAGAGCACCTTGGGCGAGGGCAGCCGGTTTCGCTTCAGCGCGCGGCTGGGCAAGACGCGCCAGGCGGGCGTGGCCTTGGGCACGGCGAGCACGCGGGGTCCGCCGGCGGGGTTGTCCGGGCGGCACGTGCTGCTCGCCGAGGACCAGCCGCTCAACCAGGAAGTGGCGCTGGCCATGCTGCACGATGCCGGCATGCGGGTCGACGTGGTCGGCGACGGCGCGGCCGCGGTGCGCCAGGTCGCCGCCGAGGCTTATGACGTGGTGCTGATGGACATGCAGATGCCGGTGCTGGACGGCCTGGCCGCGACACGCCGCATCCGCGAGCTGCCGGGCCGGCGGTCGCTGCCCATCATCGCAATGACGGCCAACGTGATGCCCGAGGACCTGTCGCGCTGCCGCGCCGCGGGCATGAACGACCACGTCGGCAAGCCGATCCTGCCGGAGCGCCTGTGGGACGTGTTGCAGCGCTGGGTGCTGCAGCCACCGCCCGACCCGGTGGCCGCGCTGGCGACCATTCCCGGCCTCGACCTGGACGACACCCTGGCGCGCCTGTCGGGCCGCCATGCCCTGCTGCTGTCGGTGCTGCGCATGTTCGCCGGCGAGCACGTCGGCGATGCCCAAGCCATGGAGACAGCCTGGCGACGCGGCGAGCACGACACGCTGGGGCGCCTGCTGCATTCGCTCAAGGGCTCGGCGGGCAACATCGGGGCGACGTCGGTGGCCGATGCAGCAGCGGCGGTGGAGACGGCGTTGGCCGAGGGCGCCTCGGCGGCGCGCGTCGAGGCGCTGCTGGCGGCGTTGACCGAGCGGCTCGACGGACTGCTGGATGCGCTGCGCGATCGGCTGGAGCCGCGGCAGGTCACCACGTCGTAGCCCGGGTGCAACCCGGGGTGCGCCATCGGCTCACGGCGCGTACTGCCGCAGCACCGCCGCCCGCTGGCGCAGCTGCGCCTGGTCCACGTCCAGCCCGCGGATGCGGTCGCGCAGGTTGCGCCGCTCGTCGGCGTTCTGCGAGTCGGCGAGCTGCTTCTCGAGCCTCTCGGTCTCGCGCGTGTTGGTCGCGATCTGGGCCTCGGTGCGGTGCAGGTCCGACGCCGTGCGCCACGCGCGCAAGAACCCGTCCTCGGCCGGGCCGCGGCACGCGCCCGAGTAGCCATGGCCGGCCAGGCCTTCGCGCCAGCCCACGGCCGGCACGCAGAAGCTGCGCAGGCCTTCCTCCCAGCCGCGGCGCCACTGCGCGACGTTGGGCGCGACGCCGACCTTGGCGCAGGCCTCGTGGTGCCGCGCCAGGGTGTCGTCGGAGCGGCCTGCCGTGCCGTCGGCCAGGCCCTTGCGGTACCAGTCGGCGGTCTTGCACTCGCTCTCGCTCATGGAGGCGCAGCCCGCCAATGCGAGGACGGCGACGATGAGGGCGAGGACGGTCCTCATGCGGATTTCGCCACCAGCGTGAAGTGCTCGACCACCGGCGGCTGCGCGAAGAACGGGCCGACGATGGCCCGCCACTGGGCGAACAGCGGGCCGGTGCGGAAGTCGACGGTGTGGTTCTCCAGCGTCTCCCAATAGATCATCAGGATGTAGCGCTCGGGCGACTCCATGCCCTTGTTGACCTTGTAGCCGCGAAAGCCCTTGGCCTGCGAGATCACCGTCTCGACGCCGCGCTGGATGGCGGCGTCGAATTCGGCTTGCTTGCCGGTCGGGATGCGGATGTCGGCGATCTCGAGAATCATGGGGCTCCTTGTGGATGGCAGCGTCGATTCTCGCCGCGTGTCACACGCCCAGGAAGCGCATCAGCGCCGGCGCATCGGCCGCCAATGCCGCCGACTCGCCCGCCAGCACGATCTTTCCCTTCTCCATCACCACCGCCCGCTCGGTGTGCGTCAGCACGGTGCGGTAGTTCCGGTCGACGATGAGCGTCGCAATGCCGGTCGCGCGGATCTGCCCGATCACGCGCCAGATCTCCGCCACGATCAACGGCGCGAGGCCCTCGGTCGCCTCGTCGAGGATCAGGAGGCGCGGCTGGGTCATCAGCGCGCGCCCGATCGACAACATCTGCTGCTCGCCGCCCGACAGCTGCTGACCGCCGTGGCGCAGCCGCTCGGCCAGGCGGGGAAAGGTGGCCAGCACGCGCTCCAGCGTCCAGCCGTCGGCAGCAGGGGCGGCGCGCGCGCTCACCAGCAGGTTCTCGCGCACCGACAGGTTGGGAAAGATGCCGCGGCCTTCCGGCACGTAGCCCACGCCCAGCCGGGCGATGCGCTCCGGCGCCAGCCCCGTCACGTCGCGTCCTTCCCACAGCACCCGGCCGCTGGCCGGACGCACCTGGCCCATCAGCGTGCGGATCAGCGTCGTCTTGCCCATGCCGTTGCGGCCCAGCAGGCCGAACGACGTGCCGGCCGGCAGCGCCAGCGTGACGCCGCGCAGGATGTGGCTGTCGCCGTAGTAGGTGTGCAGGTCGTCCACCGACAGCATCAGTGTTCCCCCAGGTACGCGACCTGCACTTCGCGGCTGGCCCGCACCCGCTGTGGCGAATCGCTGGCGATGACCTCGCCGTTGACCATCACCGTGATCCGGTCGGCGATGCGGAACACGGCGTCCATGTCGTGCTCGACCAGCAGCACCGCGTGCTCGGACTTGAGCTGCGCCAGCAGCGCCAGCATGCGCTCGGTCTCTTCGGCGCCCATGCCCGCCAGCGGCTCGTCGAGCAGCAGCACGCGCGGTCGGGTGGCCAGGCACATCGCGATCTCGAGCTGGCGCTTGGCGCCGTGGCTCAGGGTGCCGGCGGTGCGCGTCGCCTGCTCCTCCAGGCCGGCCGCTTCGAGCGCCTCGTGGGCGGCGCGGATGCTGGCATTGCAATGCGCGGCGGCCTCCCACACCGCCCAGGGTCGCGCGTGCATGGCCTGGGCGGCGAGACGGCAGTTCTCGAACACGCTGAACTCGGGGAAGAGCGTGGTGCGCTGGTAGCTGCGCCCGATGCCGGCGCGCGCGCGCTGCGGCTGCGACCAGCCGGTGATGTCGCGGCCGGCGAAGCGGATGCGGCCGGCGCTGGCGGGCAGCTCGCCCGACAGCATGTTGACGAGCGTGGACTTGCCGGCGCCGTTGGTGCCGATGACGGCGTGCACCTCGCCGACCTCGAGCTCGAGCGAGACGGTGTTCACGGCGGTGAGCCCGCCGAAGCGCCGCGTCAGCTCGACCGCGCTGAGCACGGGCGCGTCTGCGGCATCAGGCATGGCGAGGTTCCTCGGTGGCGGGGGCGGCGGTGCGCGCACGCCCGGCGCTGAAGCCGATCAGCCCGCGTGGCAGCAGCGCGACGAAGGCGATGATGGTGAAGCCCAGCGTCATCTGCCAATGCCCGGCCAGCGCACCGACCAGGCCCTCGGTCTGGAACAGCTCCTTGAGCAGCGTGAACGCCGCCGCGCCGATGACCGCGCCGCGCAGGTGCCCGATGCCTCCGAGGATCAGCATCAGCAGCACCGCCCCCGACTCGTGCCAGCTCAGCAGCTCGGGGTTGACCGTGCCGTCCTTCACCGCCAGCAGAAAGCCCGCGAGGCCGGCGAGCGCGCCGGCGAGCACGAAGGCGCCGAGCTTGTAGCCGAAGGTGCGAAAGCCGGCCGCGCGCATGCGCTGCTCGTTGACGCGGATGCCCGCCAGCGCATGGCCGAAGCGCGAGCGCCGCACCAGCGCGAGCAGCGCGTAGGTCAGCACCAGCGCCGCCAGCACGGTGTAGTAGGCGTGCAGCTTGTTGTCCAGGTCCAGCCGGGCGCGCCCGCCCAGCTCGAGCACCGGCTTGCCGAGCAGGAAGATGCCGTCGCTGCCGCCGCCCAGCTTGGTGTCGTGGAAGACGAAGTAGGCCATCTGCGCGAAGGCCAGCGTGACCATGATGAAGTACACGCCCTTGGTGCGCAGGCTGAGCGCGCCGACGAACAGCGCATACAGCGCCGCCGATGCGATCGCCAGCGGCAGCAGCCACACGATGGACGCGGCGCCCTGGCCGGAGGCGAGCACCGTCACGTAGGCGCCGATGCCCAGGAAGGCCGCGTGGCCCAGGCTCACCAGCCCGGTCATGCCGACCAGCAGCTCCAGGCTCAGCGCGAAGATGGCATAGATGGCGACCTTGACCACCAGGTCGTGGGTGTAGGGCGTGAGCACGGCCGGCAGCGCGGCCAGCACCACCGCCACCGCGAGCGGCAGCACCCAGCTCCAGCGTGGCGGGGCCATCAGCTGCGGCCTTTCATCAGCCCCTCGGGCCGCCAGACCAGGATGACGGCCATGAGCAAGTACACGCCGATGCCGCTGTATTCGGAGAAGAAGACCTTGCCGAAGGTGTCGACGAAGCCCACCAGCAGCGACGCCACCAGCGCGCCGGTGATCGAGCCGATGCCGCCGATCACCACCACCACGAAGCAGATGATGAGCACGCCCGAGCCCATGCCGGGGTACACCGAGGACATCGGCGCCGCGATCATCCCGGCCAGCGCGGCCAGCGCCACGCCGCCGGCGAAGACCACGCGATACAGCAGCTGGATGTCGATGCCCAGGCTGCGCACCATCTCGCGGTTGCTGGCGCCGGCGCGGATCATCATGCCCAGCCGCGTGCGGTTGACCACCCAGTACAGCGCCGTCGCCAGCACGATGCAAGCGGCCGACGCGAACAGGCGATACCACGGGTAGGACATCAGCTCGCCCAGCGCGAAGCTGCCCGCCAGCCAGGGCGGGATGGGCACGCCGTGCACGTCGTTGCCCACCAGCATGGAGCGCGCCTCCTCGAACACCAGGATGAGCGCGTAGGTCATCAGCACCTGCTGCAGGTGCTCGCGCTGGTAGAGAAAGCTGAAGAACACCCACTCCAGCACGAAGCCGAAGGCCGCCGCGAGCATCACGCCCACCACGAGCATCGCCAGGAAGCTGTTCGCGAAGTACGGCGCCAGCACGAAGGCCAGGTAGGCACCCAGCATGTAGAAGCTGCCGTGCGCCAGGTTGATCACGCCCATGATCCCGAAGATCAGCGTGAGTCCGCTGGCCACGAGGAACAGCAGCAGGCCGTATTGCACGGCGTTCAGGCACTGGACGAGGAAGGTGGCGAGGTCCACGGGCGCGCGGTCTTTCGTAGCCCGGGTGCAACCCGGGTCTTGTCGGTCAGGCGTGGATCCCGGGTTGCACCCGGGCTACATCTTGCATCCGCGCGCCGGGTCGGCGAGCGCCTTTACCGCCACCGCCTTGAACTCGTTGTTCTGCCCCTTCGCCTCGCGCAAATACATGTCCTGGACCGGATTGCCCGCCGGCGAGATCGAGAACTTGCCGCGCGGGCTGTCGACCACCGTCTTGCGCATCGCCGCGGTGATCACGTCGCGCTTGTCCAGGTCGCCCTTGGCCGCGGCCAGTCCCGCGGCCAGCAGCTGGGCCGCGTCGTAGCCCTGCACCGCATACACATCCGCATTGGCCTTGTACGTCAGCGCGAAGCTCTTGCGGAAGGCGTTGTTGCGCGGCGTGTCGAGGTTGTCGGCGTAGTGCAGCGTGGTGAGCAGCCCTTGCGCGGAGCTGCCCTGGGCCTCGAGCGTGCCGTCGGTCAGGAAGCCGGGGCCGTACAGCGGGATGGTCTTGTTCAGGCCTGCCGCCGCGTAGTCCTTGACGAACTTGACCGCGCCGCCGCCGGCGAAGAACGCGTACACCGCGTCGGGCTTCTGCGCCGCGATCTCGGTCAGCAGGGCCTGGAACTCGACGTTCGGGAAGGGCAGGGTCAGGTCCTTGACGACCTTGCCGCCGCCTTTCTCCAGGCCTTCGGTGAAGCCCTTCACCGTCTCGGCGCCGGCGGCGTAGTTCCAGGTGATGGTCATGGCGCGCTTGATGCCGCGCTGGCCGGCGACGATGCCCATGGCGTAGCCCGGCTGCCAGTTGGAGAAGGAGCTGCGCACGATGTTGGCCGCGCACATCGGGCCGGTGATCGCGTCGGCGCCGGCATTCGGGATGATGAGAAGCGTGTTGTTCTCGCGTGCCGCCTTTGCCATGGCCAGCGCGACGCCCGAGTGCACCGTGCCCACCAGCACGTCGACCTGGTCGCGCTTGATCAGCTTGTTGACGTTGTCGGTGCCCTTGGAGGGCTCGGACTCGTCGTCGACCTTGAAGTACTGGATCTCGCGGCCGGCCAGCTTGCCGCCTTGCTCCTGCACGTAGAGCTTGAAGCCGTTCTCGATCATGTTGCCCAGCGACGCGTAGGTGCCGGTGTAGGGCAGCATGAGGCCGACCTTGAGCGGCGGCTTGGCTTGGGCGTGCGCGAGGCCCGCCATGCCGGCGAGCGCGGCGAGGGTCGTGAGCTTGAGCCAGGGTGTCATCGAGTTCTCCTTGTGTGGGTCATGCGCGCCGGATGAATGCACCCGCCGCGGCGATCAGCCGATCGGGCTGGTCGCGGTGCGGCGAGTGGCCGCAGTCCGGCAGCACCAGCAGCTGCGTGCCGGGCACGCGGCGCGCGACGGCGCGGATCTGCTCGAGCGTGCCGTACTCGTCGTCCTCGCCCTGCACGGCCAGCACCGGGCAGCGGAGCGCGTCGAGCTCGGCCTCGATGTTCCACGCCCGGAACGCCGGGTCCAGCCAGATGTCGTTCCAGCCCCGGAAGGCCGAGTCGACGTCGGCATGGTAGCGAGCCAGCTTCGCGCGGAAATTGGTGGTTTCATAGGCCACGCGAGCCCGGGCGATGCTCGCAATTCCCATGTCCTCGGTGAACAGGTGCGGCGCCACCACGACCAGCCCGCTCACCGGCCGGTGTGCGGCATGCAGCAGCGCAATGGAGCCGCCGTCGCTGTGGCCGAACAGCCAGGGGCGCTCGATCTGCAGCGCATCGAACAGCGGCGGCAGCACCTCCAGCGCCTGCTCGTGCATGAAGCGCACCGGCCAGCGCTCGTCGGGCGACTTCGGCGTGGAGCGGCCGTAGCCGTAGCGCGAGAACACCAGGCCGCGCAGGCCGTGCGCCTCGCACAGGCGCGCGGGGAAGTCCTTCCACATCGCGAGCGACCCCAGTCCTTCGTGCAGGAACACCACCGTCGGCAGGCGCGAGGCCGGGTCGCCGACGAAGGCGTGCTCGATGTGCAGGCGCCGTCCGCGCCAGGGCAGCTCGAGGAACGACACCTCGGCCGTCACTCGCGCTCCCGCAGCTTGAAGCGCTGGATCTTGCCGGTGGCGGTCTTCGGCAGTTCGGCGATGAACTCGATGCTGCGCGGGTACTTGTAGGGCGCGAGGCGGTCCTTCACGAAGGCCTTGAGCTCGTCCTCGCTGGCGGCGCCGCCGGGGCGCAGCACCACGAACGCCCGGGCCTTGGTCAGTCCGTCGGCGTCGGGCTTGCCGATCACCGCTGCCTCCAGCACGGCCGGATGCTGCATCAGCGTCGCTTCCACCTCGAAGGGCGAGACGTACATGCCGCTCACCTTCAGCATGTCGTCACTGCGGCCGGCGTAGGTGTAGATGCCCTCGGCGTCGCGGGTGTACTTGTCGCCGGTACGGGTCCATTCGCCCTGGAAGGTGCTCTGCGACTTTTCTCGGGCGCCCCAGTACATCACCGCGGCGCTGGGACCGCTGACGTAGAGGTCGCCGATCGTGCCGGGCGCGCAGTCGGCGCCATCCTCGTCGAGCAGCTTGAGGCGGTAGCCGGGCACCACCCGGCCCGAGCTGCCGTAGCGCACCTCGCCGGGTCGGTTGGACAGGAAGATGTGCAGCATCTCGGTGGAGCCCAGGCCGTCGACGATCTCGCAGCCGAAGCGTCGGGTGAAGCGCTCGCCGATGTCGCGCGGCAGCGCCTCGCCGGCCGACGAGCACAGGCGCAGCGTCACCTGAGAGGCCTCGGGCAGCTCGGGCGAGGCCAGCATGCCGGCGTAGCCGGTGGGCGCGCTGCAGAACACCGTCACGCCGTGCCCGGTCCAGCGCTTGAACACGGCGGCCGGCGTCGGCCGCTCGGCCATCAGCACGGCGGTCGCGCCGGCGCGCAGCGCAAAGGTGAGCGCATTGCCCAGGCCGTAGGCGAAGAAAAGCTTGGCGGCGGAGAACACCACGTCCGACTCGCGCAGGTCGAGCACGCCCAGGCCGTACAGCTCGGCGGTCCAGTACAGGTTGGCGTGGGTGTGCACCGTGCCCTTGGGCCGGCCGGTCGAGCCGGACGAATACAGCCAGAACGCGAAGTCGTCGGCGCCGGTGTCGGCCGCCTGCGCGAGGGGCGGGTCCACCAGCAGGCTGGCGAACGGGCGGGTGCCTTCAGGGGCCGGTACGGCCCCCGAGACCACCAGCGGCAGCGCCATCCCGGCTGCCGCGAGGGCGTCGCGTGCCTGCGGCAGCAGCGCCTGCGACACGATGGCGGCGCGTGCACGGCAGTGGCGCAGCATGTAGGCATAGTCGGCGACGGTCAGCAGCGTGTTGACCGGCACCGGCACGATGCCCGCCGCCAGGGCGCCCAGAAAGGCCACGGGGAAGTCGATGCTGTCGTGCATCAGCAGCAGCACCCGCTCTTCCGGATGCACGCCCAGCTGCAGCAGGCCGGCGGCGAAGCGGCGCACCTGCTCGTCGAGCTCGCCATAGGTGAGGCGGCGCTGGTCGTCGACATAGGCCGGCTTGTCCGGGTGGCGCGCCGCGCGCTGCAGCAGCCAGGCGGCGGCGTTGAATCGTTCGGGCGGGGGGTTCGGGCGGCGAAATTCCGTCGGATCCATGCAGGCCTCCCGGATAATGCACAAGCAACGCTTGCACTCGGAGCTGCAATGCAATATGTTGCATTGACATCGGCAGTGTAGTCCAAGGTGGACGGTGCTCAAGAACAGGGTTAACCCGTGGCGGCCAAGCTCCCCGATCCCGTGTCCGAGCTCGCCTTCAACGGCGACAAGGATCCGTTCCTGATCGCTCTGGGCGAGCGCACCCGCGCCTTGCGGGCGCGCCGCGGCCTCACCCGCAAGGGCCTGGCCCGTGCCGCCGACGTGTCCGAGCGTCACCTTGCCAACGTCGAGATGGGCGTGGGCAACGCCTCCATCCAGTTCCTGCGCCTGGTCGCGCAGGCGCTCAACTGCACCCTGGCCGAGCTGGTCGGCGACGAGACCGCCAGCTCGCCCGAGTGGCTGATGATCCGGGAGATCCTGCGCGGCCGCACCGATCCCGAGCTGGCCCAGGCGCGGGGCGCGTTGGCGGTGATGTTCGGTGCCCCGGCCAGCAAGGCGGCGCGCCGCCAGCGGGTCGCCCTCATCGGCTTGCGCGGCGCCGGCAAGAGCACGCTGGGCCGCATGCTGGCCGATGCCTGGGCCGTGCCCTTCGTCGAGCTCAACCGCCAGATCGAGGCGGCCGCGGGCTGCAGCCTGGCCGAGATCCATTCGCTCTACGGGCCGCAGGCCTACCGGCGCTACGAGAAGCGCGCCCTCGAGGACACCATCCAGCGCTTCCCGCGGGCGGTGGTCGCCACGCCGGGGGGCATCGTGTCGGAGCCCGCCAACTTCAACCTGCTGCTCGCCCATTGCTACACCGTGTGGGTGCGTGCGACGCCGGAAGAGCACATGAGCCGGGTGCTGGCGCAGGGCGACACCCGGCCCATGAACGGCAACGCCGAGGCCATGGCCGACCTGCGGCGCATTCTCGACAGCCGCGCAGCCTTCTATTCCAAGGCCGACGAGTCCTACGACACCAGCGAGAAGTCGACCGAGGAGGCGTTCGCCGGCCTGCGCGATCAGCTGCGCGCTGCGATCCCCACGGTCGGTTGAATCTGGTTGCTTGACGCTCTGCGGATCATGCACTAAATTGCATGTGCGCCGTCGTGCAGGAGTTGTCGCCATGTCTTTCGTCTCCTACGAGACCCACCCCGACCGCTACCGCCACTGGCGTCTGAATGTCGAGGGCGCTGTCGCCACCCTGCAGCTCGACGTCGACGAGAGCGGCGGCCTGCGCGAGGGCTACCAGCTCAAGCTCAACAGCTACGACCTGGGTGTCGACATCGAGCTGCACGACGCGGTGCAGCGCATCCGCTTCGAGCACCCCGAGGTGCGCACGGTGATCCTCACCAGCGGCCGCGATCGGGTGTTCTGCTCGGGCGCCAACATCTTCATGCTCGGCCAGTCCAGCCACGACTGGAAGGTCAACTTCTGCAAGTTCAGCAACGAGACGCGCAACGGCCTGGAAGATTCCAGCCGGCACAGCGGCCTCAAGTTCATCGCCGCGGTCAACGGCGTGTGCGCCGGCGGCGGGTACGAGCTGGCCGCGGCCTGCGACGAGATCCTGCTCGTCGACGACCGCTCCTCCGCGGTGAGCCTGCCCGAGGTGCCGCTGCTGGGCGTGCTTCCCGGCACCGGCGGGCTCACGCGCCTGACCGACAAGCGCCGCGTGCGTCACGACCATGCCGACATCTTCTGCACCACCAGCGAAGGCATCCGCGGCCGCCGCGCCCAGGAATGGCGGCTGGTCGACGAGGTCGTGCGGCCCCAGGGCTTCGCGCAGCGGGTGCAGGAGCGCGCCCGCGAGCTGGCGGCGCTGAGCGACCGCCCGGCGCACGCCAAGGGCGTGCCGCTGCTGCCGCTGGACAAGTCGGTCCGGCCCGACGCCCTCGGCTACAGCCACGTGGCGGTGCAGATCGACCGCGGCGCCCGCCACGCCACCCTCACCGTGAGCGCGCCCGACGGTGCGCAGCCGCTGGACGTGGCCGGCATCGAGGCCACCGGTGCGCACTGGTACCCGCTGGTCATGGCGCGCGAGCTCGACGACGCCATCCTGCACCTGCGCACCAACGAGCCGGAGATCGGCACCTGGCTGCTGCGCACGCAAGGCAGCGCCGACGCCGTGCTGGCGCTCGACGCGACGCTCGCCGCGCATCCGCAGCACTGGTTCGTGCGCGAGACCGTGGGCCTGCTGCGCCGCACCCTCGCACGGCTGGACGTGAGCTCGCGCTCCATGTTCGCCCTCGTCGACCGCGGCTCGTGCTTCGTCGGCACGCTGGCGGAGCTGGCGCTGGCGGCCGACCGCAGCTACATGCTGGCCCTGCCCGAGGAGCCGCACTCGGCGCCGCGCATCGCGCTCACGGCGATGAACTTCGGCGCGCTCGCCATGGTGAGTCACGAGTCGCGGCTGCACCGGCGCTTCCACGACAGCGCCGACGAGCTGGCTGCGGCGCATGCGTCGCGCGGCCGTCTGCTCGATGCCGGCGACGCGCTGGGGCTGGGCCTGGTCACGGCCGCGCCCGACGACATCGACTGGGCCGACGAGATCCGCATTGCCATCGAGGAGCGCGCCAGCCTGTCGCCCGATGCGCTCACGGGCCTGGAGGCCAACCTGCGCTTCGCCGGTCGCGAAACCATGGAGACGCGCATCTTCGGGCGCCTGAGCGCGTGGCAGAACTGGATCTTCACGCGGCCGAACGCGGTGGGAGAAGGTGGCGCGCTGAAGGTGTACGGCACCGGCAGCAAGGCGCAGTTCGACCGGAAGCGCGTCTGAAAGAGCCCCATGGCCCAGATCGACTACACGAACAAGATCCCCAACAACGTCGACCTGTCGGACGACCGCACGCTGCAGCGCGCGCTGGAGCACTGGCAGCCGAGCTACCTCGACTGGTGGAACGACATGGGCCCCGACGGCGCGCAGGGCTTCGAGGTCTACCTGCGCACCGCGATCAGCACCACCCCCGACGGCTGGGCCCACTTCGGCCACGTGAAGATGCCGGACTACCGCTGGGGCATCTTCCTGGCCCAGGCCGAGCCCGATCGCAGCATCCACTTCGGCGAGCACAAGGGCGAGCCGGCCTGGCAGGAGGTGCCCGGCGAGCACCGCGCCAACCTGCGGCGCATCATCGTCACCCAGGGCGACACCGAGCCTGCGTCGGTCGAGCAGCAGCGCCACCTCGGCCACACCGCACCCAGCCAGTACGACCTGCGCAACCTGTTCCAGGTGAATGTCGAGGAAGGCCGCCACCTGTGGGCCATGGTCTACCTGCTGCACAAGCACTTCGGCCGCGACGGCCGCGAGGAGGCCGAGGCGCTGCTCGAGCGCCGCTCGGGCGACGCCGACAACCCGCGCATCCTGGGCGCCTTCAACGAGCCGACGCCCGACTGGCTGGCCTTCTTCATGTTCACCTACTTCACCGATCGCGACGGCAAGTTCCAGCTCAACGCGCTGGCCGAGAGCGGCTTCGATCCGCTGTCGCGCACCACGCGCTTCATGCTGACCGAAGAGGCGCACCACATGTTCGTCGGCGAGTCGGGCGTGTCGCGCGTGATCGCGCGCACCTGCGAGGTGATGAAGCAGCACGGCGCGGAAGATCCGGCCGACGCGCGCCGCCACGGCGTGATCGACCTGCCCACCTTGCAGCGCTACCTCAACTTCCACTACAGCGTGACCATCGACCTCTTCGGCGCCGACCAGTCCAGCAATGCCGCGACCTTCTACAGCGCGGGGCTCAAGGGCCGCTACGAAGAGACGAAGCGCGACGACGACCACCAGCTCAAGGGCGCGACCTACCGCATCCTCGACGTGAAGGACGGCGCCATCGTCGAGCGCGAGGTGCCGCTGCTGAACGCGCTCAACGAGGTGCTGCGCGACGACTTCATCCGCGATTCGGTGGGCGGCATCGCGCGCTGGAACAAGGTCATCGAGAAGGCGGGGCTGTCGTTTCGCCTGGCCGTGCCGCACAAGGCCTTCAACCGCCACATCGGCAGCTTTGCGGGTCTGCGGGTGAGCCCCGAGGGCCGGGTGATCTCCGAGGCGCAATGGGCGGCGCAGGTCGACCGCTGGCTGCCCAGCGCCGAAGACCGCGCTTTCGTCGCCTCGCTGATGGGTCGGGTGACCGAGCGCGGCCGGTTTGCGAACTGGATCGCCCCGCCGCCGGTGGGCATCAACAAGCAGCCGGCCGACTTCGACTACATCCGCTTCGCGTGAACGCCGTCGTCCTGATCCGCCAGCACCTCATCGACCCCGAGGTCTGCATCCGCTGCAACACGTGCGAGGAGACCTGCCCGGTCGACGCGATCACCCACGACAGCCGCAACTACGTCGTCGATCCGGACATCTGCAACGGCTGCAATGCCTGCGTCTCGCCGTGCCCGACCGGCAGCATCGACCACTGGCACCTGGTGCCCAAGGCCGAGGCCTACTCGCTGCAGGAGCAGCTCGGCTGGGACGAGTTGCCCGCGCAGAAGGTGCTCGCCGACGAGGCCGCCGCGGCGGCGACGACCGGCCCCGAGGACCGCGGCGAGAGCCAGCAGCCCAACGCGGCGGCGTCGCCCACCTCGCCGATCCCGCCCTGGTCAGCGGCCCGCCCCAGCCTCAACCTGCATTCGCTGAAGAACCCGCTCAGCGCCACCGTGGCCGGCAACTTCCGCGTGACGGCTCCGGATGCCGAGAGCGACGTGCGGCATGTGGTGCTCGACTTCGGCACCCAGTTCTTTCCGCTGCTCGAAGGCCAGTCGATCGGCATCGTCCCGCCCGGCCTCGACGCGCAAGGCAGGCCGCACCACCCGCGCCTGTACTCGCTGGCCAGCCCGCGCAACGGCGAGCGCGAGGGCTACAACAACGCCTCGATCACCGTCAAGCGCGTGACCACCGACCACGCCGGACAGTCGACGCGTGGCCTGGCGTCGAACTACCTGTGCGACCTGAAGAAGGGCGACACGGTGCAGGTGACGGGGCCCTTCGGCGACCGCTTCCTCATGCCCAACCATGCGGGCTCCAGCCTCCTGATGATCTGCACCGGCACCGGCTCGGCGCCGATGCGCGCGATGACCGAGCACCGGCGCCGCCTGCGGGTGGCCAACCGGTCGCCGGGCGGCACGCTGATGCTGTTCTTCGGCGCGCGCCGGCCCGAGGAGCTGCCGTACTTCGGGCCGCTGGCCAAGCTGCCGCCCGAGCTGATGGACATCAACCTCGCGTTCTCGCGCATGCCGGGGCAGCCGCGGGCGTATGTGCAGGACCGCATCCGGGCGCGCTCGCGCGACGTGGCGGAATTGCTGCGCGGCGATGCCTGGGTGTACGTGTGCGGCCTGAAGGGGATGGAGGCGGGCGTGCTCGAGGCCTTGCGCGACGCGTGCCTCGAGGCGGGCATGGACTGGGCGGCCTTGCATGAGCGCTATGTTCGAGAAGGACGCCTTCACGTCGAGACGTATTGATGGAGAACCACATGAATGAACCGCGTGTCGTCGGCGTCGTCGGCGCCGGCACCATGGGCGCCGGCATTGCGCAAGTCGCCGCCGCAGCCGGCCATGCCGTGAAGCTGTTCGACCTGCGCGAGGGTGCTGCTCGCGCCGCCGTCACGCAGATCGGCAACGCGCTCGCCACCCTCGTCGACAAGGGCCGCCTGTCGGCCGACGAGCGCGCCGCCACGCTGGCGCGCCTGCAGTCCGTCGACACGCTCGCGGCCCTGGCCGACGCCGGCCTGGTCGTCGAAGTGATCGTCGAAGACCTCGCCGCCAAGCGCAGCCTGTTGCGCGAGCTGGAGGCGCTGGTCTCGCCGCAGGCGCTGCTGGCCTCCAACACGTCTTCGATCTCCATCACTGCCATCGCCAACGGCCTGACGCATCCGGGGCGCGTCGTCGGCATGCACTTCTTCAATCCGGTGCCACTGATGAAGCTGGTCGAGGTGGTGTCCGGCGCCGAGACCGACGCTGCATCGGCGCAGACGGTGTTCGAGCTGGCGCGCCGCTGGGGCAAGACGCCGGTGCATGCGAAGAGCACGCCGGGCTTCATCGTCAACCGCATCGCGCGCCCCTACTACGCCGAGGCGCTGGCGCTGCTGCAGGAGCAGGCCGCCACGCCGGCCGACATCGACGCGTTGGCCCACAGCGCCGGCTTTCGCATGGGCCCGTGCGAGCTCATGGACCTGATCGGGCACGACGTCAACTTCGCGGTGACGCAGTCGGTGTTCCAGGCCAACCACGGCGACCGGCGCTATGTGCCTTCGCTGGTGCAGCAGGCGCTGATCGACGGCGGGCGGCTGGGGCGCAAGAGCGGCAAGGGCTTCTACGTCGGCGTGCCGGCGGCCGAGCCGGCGCTCGCCGAGGCACCGCCGCTGCCGGCCGGGCTGACGCTGTCGGGCACCGGACCGCTCGCCGATGCGATGCAGGCCTGGTTGCGCGCGCGAGAGCTGCCCTTCCACCGCGACACGGCGGCCGCCTGGACCGGGCTCGCGGTGGGCGGGACGGAGCTGCTCCTCACCGACGGCCGCAGCGCGATCCAGGTCGCCGCCGAGCGCCATCGCCGCGAGCTGGCGCTGATCGACTGGCCGGTGTTCGGCGACAAGCCGTCGGCCCTGGGCATCGCCTTTGCGTCGTCGATGTCCGCCGCCGGCCGCGAGACCGCGCTCACGGTCTTGCGCGCCTGCGGCTGGCAGCCGCGCGTGCTGCGCGACGTTGCGGGCCTGTGGGCGGCGCGCACGCTGGCGATGCTGGTGAACGAGGCGGCCGATGCCGTGCATCAGGGCGTGTGCGACGAGGCGGGCGCGGACCTGGCGATGAAGCTCGGGACCAACTGGCCGGCCGGGCCGTTCGAGTGGCTGGAGCGGGTCGGTGTCGAGGCGGTGGTGCAGCTGCTCGACCGGCTGTTGGAGGCCACGCGGAGTGAGCGGTATCGGGTGAGTCCGTTGCTGCAGCAGCGATTGTGGGAAGAGCGGTTGCGGGTGAAAGCGTGATGGACGATCCCCGGGTTGCACCCGGGCTA
>DASUZE010000102.1:0-18968 GCA_036377015.1 Piscinibacter sp.
CGGGCTACCCCCTTGTAGCCCGGGTGCAACCCGGGGTCGCATCGCTCAAAGACTTCCCTGCACTTGCGCGCGAAACCCCCAGACCTCGCGTGCACCGCCGAAATCCACCAGCTCGACGGTCCGCTGCTGCCCCGGCTCGAAGCGCACCGCGGTGCCCGAGGCGATGTTCAAGCGCATCCCGCGCGCTGCCGCGCGGTCGAACTTCAGCGCGCCGTTGGTCTCCGCGAAGTGGTAGTGCGAGCCGACCTGGATCGGGCGGTCTCCGCCGTTCTCGACCACCAGCGCGAGGGTGCGGCGGCCGGCGTTGATGACGATGTCGGGGCCGTCGGTCAGCAGCTCGCCGGGGATCATCGGTCGTCGTCCGGGCGGAACCACAGCGCGGCCGCGACCGCGATGAGCGCCAGGGCGACGAAGCCCCACGCGTCGGTGGCGTGCCAGTGCGCACCCGTCATGCCGTGGCCGTCGTGGGCCGAGGCCCACAGCGGCGATGCGGCCAGCACGGCGAACAGAGCGGTTCTCATGCGTCTTCCTTCAGGCAATGGGTTGATGCACCGTGACGAGCTTGGTGCCGTCCGGGAAGGTGGCTTCCATCTGGATCTCGGGGATGAGCTCGGCCACGCCGTCCATCACGTCGGCGCGCGTGAGCACGGTCTTGCCCTCGCTCATCAGCTCGGCCACGGTCTTGCCGTCGCGGGCACCTTCCATGAGGGCGGCGCTGATGAGGGCGATGGCTTCGGGCACGTTCAGCTTGAGACCCCGGGCGCGACGCCGCTCGGCGAGCAAGGCGGCGGTGAAGATCAGCAGCTTGTCTTTCTCGCGCGGGGTCAGGTCCATGCTGGTGCCGATTAGCAGGAGGTGTGCCACATCTTAGTGCCGGCTCCCCGGCACGACGCTTGCGACCCACGCCTCTCCATGAGCGTCGTGTTGCCCTCGACGCCCGACGAGCCCCGCGTCGGGCCTGCGCTGTCCGCCCCGGTGCGCACCGAGGCGGTGCAGCGCGTCGTCAAGGTGCGTCGCGACTACAACGAGTGGGTGGCGCGCGAGACCATGGAGGACTACGCGCTGCGCTTCACGCCGCACAGCTTCCGCAAGTGGTCGGAGCTGCGGGTGGCCAACACCGCGTTCGGCGCCGCGTCCTTCCTGGTGCTCGAGGCGGTGGGCGCCACGCTGCTGGTGGAGTACGGCTTCGTCAACGCGTTCTGGGCCATCCTCGCCACCGGCCTGATCATCTTCCTGGCCGGCCTGCCGATCAGCCGCTACGCCGCACAGCACGGCGTCGACATGGACCTGCTCACGCGCGGTGCGGGCTTCGGCTACATCGGCTCGACCGTCACCTCGCTGATCTACGCGAGCTTCACCTTCATCTTCTTCGCGCTCGAGGCGGCCATCATGGCCTACGCGCTGGAGCTGGCCTTCGACATCCCGCCGGCCTGGGGCTACCTCGCCTGCGCGCTCGTCGTGATCCCGCTCGTGACCCACGGCGTGACCGTCATCAGCCGCCTGCAGGTCTGGACCCAGCCGCTGTGGATCGTGCTGCTGGTCGTGCCCTACTTCTACGTGTTCCAGAAGAACCCCACCGTGCTGCACGACCTGGTGGGCTATGCCGGCGCCGGCGGGCAGGGCGGCCACTTCGACGTCGCGATGTTCGGCGCCGCCATGACGGTGGGCATCGCGCTCATCACGCAGATGGGCGAGCAGGTCGACTACCTGCGATTCATGCCCGAGCGCACCGCGAAGAACCGCGTTCGCTGGTGGGCCGGCGTGCTGATCGGCGGGCCGGGCTGGGTGGTGCCGGGCGTGATCAAGATGCTGGGCGGCGCGTTGCTGGCCTACCTCGCCATCAGCCACGCCGTGCCGGTGGACCGCGCGGTCGATCCGAACCAGATGTACCTCGCGGCCTACGAGTACGTCTTTCCGCGCGCCACCTGGGCGATCGCCGCCACCGCGCTGCTGGTGGTGGTGTCGCAGCTCAAGATCAACGTGACCAACGCCTATGCGGGCTCGCTGGCCTGGTCCAACTTCTTCGCCCGGCTGACGCACAGCCACCCGGGGCGGGTGGTGTGGGTGGTGTTCAACACGCTGATCGCGCTGATGCTCATGGAGCTCAACGTGTTCTCGGCGCTGGGCAAGGTGCTGGGGCTGTATTCCAACATCGCGATCAGCTGGATGATGGCGGTGGTGGCCGACCTGGTGATCAACAAGCCGATGGGGTGGTCGCCGAAGGGGATCGAGTTCAAGCGGGCGCATCTGTACGACATCAATCCCGTCGGGGTGGGGGCGATGGGGTTGGCGTCGGTGCTGTCGATCGCGGCGTACCTGGGGTTCCTGGGGGCGATGGCGCAGGCGTTCTCGGCGTTGATCGCACTGGCGACGGCGTTCGTGGCGGCGCCGGTGATCGCGTGGTGGACCCGAGGCCGGTATTACCTTGCGCGCACACCGCCCGTTCGGACTGAGCTTGTCGAAGGCCCCGCACCGACGTGTGCGGGCACTTCGACAAGCTCAGTGCAAACGGGCGCCGGGCTGTTCACGAAGCTTTCAACCTGCACGATCTGCGAGCGGCCTTATGAAGCCGACGACATGGCCTACTGTCCCGCCTACCTCGGCCACATCTGCTCCCTGTGCTGCTCGCTCGACGCGCGCTGCAACGACATGTGCAAGCCGCAGGCGAGCTGGTCGGCGCAGTGGCAGGCGGCGGCGCGCAAGCTGCTGCCCGCGGCATGGTGGAAGCGCCTCGACACCGAGCTCGGCCGCTACCTGCTGCTGATGTGCGCCATCGTCCCGCTGCTGGGCATGCTCTTCTACATGATCTGGCAGCACGAGCTGCGCCAGCTCGTCGACACCGGCGACGGCGTGAAGGAGGCGATGGCGCAGGTCATCGGCTTGGGCTTCATGAAGGTGTATGCCGCTCTGGTGGTCGTCGCGGCCATCGTCACCTGGTGGCTGGTGCTCACCCACAAGAGCCGCCAGGTCGCGCAGGAGGAGAGCAACCGCCAGACGCAGGCGCTCAACGAGCAGGCGCGTGCGCTGCGCGACGAGATCGAGTCGCACCAGCGCACCGACGAGGCGCTGCAGCAGGCCAAGCGCACCGCCGACCTGGCCAACCAGGCCAAGAGCCGCTACATCTCCGCCATCAGCCACGAGCTGCGCACGCCGCTGAACAGCATCATCGGCTACGCCCAGCTGCTCGACGACGACGAGGGCGTGCCGCCGCACCGCAAGCAGGCGGTGAGCGTGATCCGCCGCGGCGGCGACCACCTGCTGTCGCTGATCGAGGGCACGCTGGACATCGCCCGCATCGAGGGCGGCAAGCTCACCCTCGACGTGAAGCCGATGCGCTTCCACGAGGGCGTGCAGCAGATCGTGCGCATGTTCGAGCTGCAGGCCGCGGGCAAGGGCCTGCGCTTCCGCCACGAGCTGCAAGGGCCCATTCCGGACGTCGTGCGCACCGACGAGAAGCGCCTGCGCCAGATCCTCATCAACGTGCTGGGCAACGCCGTCAAGTTCACCGTGACCGGCGAGGTCGTGTTCCGCCTCGCCTATGCGCGCGAGATGGCGGTGTTCGAGATCGAGGACACCGGCCCGGGCATCGCGGCGCACGAGATGGAGCGCATCTTCGAGCCCTTCGCGCGCGGCTCGGCCGCCGGCGGCGCGGTGGGCGGCGGCACCGGGCTGGGCCTGACCATCGGCAAGATGCTCACCGACCTGATGGGCGGCGAGATGACGGTGCGCAGCAGCATCGGCCAGGGCACCTCGTTTCGCATCCGGCTCTTCCTGCCCGAGGTCCGGACGGCGGTGGCCGAGCGCGAGCTGCCGCGCCTGGCGCGCATCGGCTACGCCGGCGCGCGCCGGCGCATCCTGGCAGTCGACAACGAGGAGGTCGATCGCGACCTGCTGGTCAAGGTGCTCGCGCCGCTGGGCTTCGAGGTGCGCTGCGCCGCCTCGGGACACGACTGCCTGTCGCTGCTGGCCGAGTGGCAGCCCGACGCCATCCTGATGGACCTGGCGATGCCCGGCATCGACGGCTGGGAGACCATCCGCCGGCTGCGCGCCGACGGGCTGAGCGCCGCGCCGGTGGCCATCGTCTCGGCCAACGCCTTCGACAAGGGACTCGACAACGACGCGGGCATCGCCGCCGCCGACTTCGTGCTCAAGCCGGTGCGCAAGGCCGAGCTGCTCGACTGGCTCGGCCGCGCGCTCGCGCTCGAGTGGCTGCACGCGCCGCGCGCGTTGGTCGAACCGGCACCCGCGCCATCTGCCGGCAGCACCGCCTTCGTCACGCCGGGCGACGACCGCCTGCGCGCGCTGGCCGACATGGTCGACCTGGGCTACTTCCGCGGCATCGTCAAGCTGCTCGACGCGATCGAGGCCGAGTCGCCGGCCTGCGCGGCATTCGTCGCCCACCTGCGCGAGCTCGCGCGCGACTTCCAACTCGACGCCATGAGCGGCGTCCTCCGAAAGGCCCGCGATGCACGCATCGTCGAATGAGCTGTTGCTGCCCGAACGCGCCGATCTCGACCGCCACGGCGCCGGCCTCGTGCTGATCGTCGACGACGTGCCCGACAACCTGTCGCTGCTGCACGATGCGCTCGACGAATCGGGCTACACCGTGCTCGTCGCGACCAGCGGCGAGGCGGCCTTGCAGCGCGCCGGCCAGGCACTGCCCGACATTGTGCTGCTCGATGCGGTGATGCCCGGCATGGACGGCTTCGAGGTCGCCCGGCGGCTGAAGTCGCGACCGGACACGGCGCACATCCCGATCGTGTTCATGACCGGCCTCACCGAGACCGAGCACGTCGTCGCGGCCTTCCAGGCGGGCGGCGTCGACTACGTCACCAAGCCGATCCGCCCGCGCGAGGTGCTGGCGCGCATCGCCGTGCACATGCAGGGCGCGCGCGCCGCGCGCCAGGCGCGCAACGCGCTCGACGCCTTCGGCCACGCGACCATGGCCATCCACATCGGCAGCGGCCGCGCGGTGTGGCAGACGCCGCTGGCGCGCAAGCTGCTGCAGGCCTACTTCGGGGCGGCCGAAGAGGGGCCGGTGCCCGAGCAGCTGCTGCAGTGGGTGCAGGCACAGTCCGCACTGGCCGCGCAAGGGCTGGAGCCCAAGCCGCTGGCGCTGGTGCGCGAGGCCCGCCAGCTCGTGCTCAACCTGCAGGAGCGCACCAGCGACGAGGACTGGCTGATCGTGATGCGCGAGGTCTCCGACACGGCCGTCGTCGAGGCCATGATGCAGGCATTTCGGCTCACGCTGCGCGAGGCCGAGGTGCTGTACTGGGTGGTCAAGGGCAAGACCAACCGCGACATCGGCGACATCCTGGGCTCGAGTCCCGCCACCGTGAAGAAGCACCTCGAGCATGTGTACGAGAAGCTGGGGGTCGAGACGCGCACGGCGGCGGCCAATCTGGCCATGGGAAAGATCGGCCGGCTCGCGTAGCACTGCAAGCCTCGGGGAGGCCCGTCGCGGCGATCGGCTCTTATCATGCCGGCCACATCAACGCCGTGTCCCACGGGAGGAGGAAGCCATGCGTTCCATGCCGAGTCTTGTTCTGAGCAGCGGTCTTCTGGTGGCCTGCGGGGGTGGCGGCGGCGACGCCGGCACCACGCCCGCACCCGCGCAGCTGCTTTCGATCAGCGCGAGCAACCAGGACTCGGTCGGCCGCGCGACCGCCGGCGCCGTGTCGTCGCTGGCCGGCGCGGGTGGCGGCATGACCGTGACGACCGCGGCCGCCGGCCGCAGCAACGCCTCCTCGACCGGCGCGACGCGCGGACCGAGCGGCCATTCGATCAGCGCGCTCGCCCGCACCGTGGCCGATGGCCTGCTGCAGGTGCAGGGTCGGCGCGCGGCGCTGGCCGCCGGATCCGCGCGGGCGCTGGGCGTCGCATCGGAAACGCACCCCTGCACCGTGAGCGGCAGCATGACGATCGGCGTCGCCGACACCGACCACAGCGCCACCGCCACGCCGGGCGACACGCTGACCTTGTCGTTCAACCAGTGCCGCGAATCGGCCCTGGACAGCGTGAGCGGCAGCATCACGGTCACGCTCAATGCATTCAGCGTGGCCTCGGGCCTGGTGTCGTTCGGAGGCACCATGGCCTTCCAGCAGCTGTCGGTCACCGAGGGCACCCGCGCCGCGTCGCTCAACGGAGCCGTCTCGCTGAGCTACACGGAGCAATCGACGACCGTGACGGCGCTCGCCATGACGGTGGGCGGCAACGGGCTCACGGCGAGCGTCAGCGCCGGCGGTGTGACGGACACGGTGAGCTTCCATCCGGCCTTCGCCATCAACCTCACCGACACGCAAGGCGCGACGAGCTTCTCGACCGCCAGCGTGAACGGCAGCTTCAGCTCGAGCGTGCTCGGCGGCCGGGTGCAGATCGAGACCTCGGTGCCGGTGGTGCAGCTCGAGACCCAGCTGTACCCGAGCAGCGGCACGCTGCGCGTCGTCGGCAGCGGTTCGGCCCTGCGTTTGCAAGCGCTCAGCGCAAACACGGTGCGGCTGGACCTCGATGCCAACCTGGACGGGGTGTACGAGTCGACCAAGGATGTGGCGTGGTCGACCTTGTTGCCGGGATGAGCCGTCGCGCGACCCGGGTTGCACTGGGGCTGGGTGGCCCGGGGTCGGCGGCGCTGCGCGAGGCCTATCTCGGCGCATGATGCTGCGATGGCCTCTGTCCAAGCGCTGAGCATCGCGGTCGGCGACGGCCACGTTTCGGCCCTGCTGCAGGCGCCTGCCGATGCGCGCGCCTGCTACGTCTTCGCGCATGGCGCCGGGGCCGGCATGGCGCATCCGTTCATGGTCGCGGTGGCGAACGGGCTGGCCGAGCGCGGCATCGCGAGCCTGCGTTACCAGTTCCCGTACATGGAGCAGCGCTCGAAGCGGCCCGATGTGCCCAAGGTGGCGCATGCCGCGGTGCGGGCCGCCGTGACGCAGGCAGGGCAGTCGCTGCCCGGGCTGCCGCTGGTCGCGGGCGGCAAGTCCTTCGGCGGTCGCATGACCTCGCAGGCCCAGGCCGTGTCGGCGATGCCAGGCGTGCGCGGCCTGGTCTTCGTGGGCTTTCCGCTGCATCCGCCCAAGCAGCCGTCCGACGATCGCGCCGAGCATCTGGCACAGGTGCAGGTCCCGATGCTGTTCCTGCAGGGCACGCGCGACGAGCTGGCGGACGCGACGCTGATGCGGTCAGTCGCGCAACGCCTGGGCGAACGGGCGACGCTCCGCTTCTTCGAGGGCGCCGATCACTCGTTCCATGTGCTGGCGCGCAGCGGTCGCAACGACGCGGAAGTGATGCGCGAGATGCTGGACACGTTGGTCGCGTGGGTCGACGACCGGTGCACATGACCCGGGTTGCACCCGGGCTACGTGATTGTGTTTCGTAGCCCGGGTGCAACCCGGGAATCGTCGACCTATTCGAAGACAGGCGCTCCCGCCGCCTCCACCTTCGCCCGCAACAACACCGCACCGATCCCCGCGGCCGCCGCCGCGAATACTGCGCCCACCCCAAAGGCCAGGTGATACCCGGCGTTCAACGCGGCCGGCGACACACCGCCACCGCTGCGCGCCGCCGCCAGGCTCGCCAGCACCGCCAGCCCCAAGGCTCCGCCCATCATGAACGAGGTGTTCACCACGCCCGAAGCCAACCCCGACTCACTAGTCGCCACATCGCTCATCGCCGCCAGCAGCACCGGATTGAACGCCACCCCCGCCCCCAGCCCCAGCAGCAGCATTCCCGGCAGCACGTCGACCACGAACGCACCGTCGGCCGGTGCCCGCGCGAACAGCACCAGCCCCAACGCGGCCAGGATCAACCCGCTCGCCAGCGGCACGCGGATCCCGAAGCGCATCACGAGCTTCGCCGACCAACCCAACGAGAACAAGGCCATGATCAGGTTGGCCGGCAGGAAGCCCAGGCCCACCTGCATGGGGCTGTAGCCGAGCACCAGCTGCATGTACAGCGCCGAGATGAAGAACCAGGCGAACATGGCCGCGGCCCACAGCACGCCCACGACGTTGGCCACCGCCACGTTGCGCAGGCGGAACAGGCCGAGCGGCATCAGCGGATGCGTCACCCGCGACTCGATGACGAGGAACACCACGAGCAGCACGACGGCGGCGCCGAGCAGCGCCAGCGTCTGCGTCGACAGCCAGCCCGCCTCGTTGCCGTTGACGACCGCATAGACGGCGAGCATCAGGGCGCTGGTCACCGTCACCGCGCCGCCCACGTCGAGCCGCCCGCCCTCGGCCTGGCCGCGGCCCGCGGGCAGCAGCGACAGGCACAGCGCATACACCGCCACGCCGATGGGCAGGTTGACCAGGAAGATCCAGTGCCAGTTGAAGCTGCTCGTGAGCAAGCCGCCCAGCAGCACCCCGATGCTGCCGCCGCCGGCGCACACGAAGCCGTACACGCCCATCGCCTTGGCGCGCTCGGCCGGCTCGGTGAAGAGATTCATGATCAGCGACAGCGCCACGGCCGAGACCACCGCGCCGCCCAGCCCCTGCACGGCACGCGCGACGATGAGCACCGCCTGCAACTGCGCCAGCCCGCAGGCCAGCGAGGCCAGCGTGAACAGCGTGAGGCCCAGCAGGAACAGGCGCCGGTGGCCGTACAGGTCTCCCAGCCGTCCGCCCAGCAGCAGGAAGCCGCCGAAGGTCAGCATGTAGGCGTTGACCACCCACACCAGCGAGGTCTCGGTGAAGCCGAGGTCGGTGCGGATGGAGGGCAGGGCGACGTTCACGATGGTCGTGTCGAGCACGATCATCAGCACGCCGAAGCACAGGACGATGAGGGCCAGCCAGCGGCTGCGCCCGTGAATGCCGTGGGTCATCAGGTTCCTCCGAGGCGCCGCATTGTCGCTGCGACGCGTCGGGGAACCCCGGGGCTCAGCGCTTGCCCGACCCCGAACCAGGGGCGCAGCTCGCCAGCACGAAAGGCATGCTGCTCCAGGCCTTGTCCTGCGGGCAGTCGCTGCCCTTGGTGCAGCCGCAGCCCTTGCTCTTCATCAGGTCGTCGAGCGCCGCGGCATCGCGCGGTGCCAGGCGCGGCAGCTTGGGCGAGAGGATGAGCTGCATCGCGTCGCCCGGGGGCGGCGCCTCTTCGCGAAAGCGCACCTTGCCGAGCATGGTGTCGACCTCGCGCGCATCCTTGAAGGCATTGGCCGGCTTGGACCCCGCGCGCATCTGCTTGATGGCCGCGAGCGCGACCTGCATGGCGGCATAGCCGCGCGCCGCGGCGGTGGTGAAGGGCTTGCGGTAGGCCGCGGCATAGGTGGGCGCGATCTCTGCCCAGCGGGCCTTGTCGACGTGCAGGGTCGGGCACAGCGCGGCGTCGAAGCCGTCGGCCAGGTGCTGCTCGAAGTCGACCCAGCAGCTGCTGTTGAAGCTCACCTTGAGGCCGAGGTCGGAGCGCAGCTTGAAGCCGATGCTGCCCGGCATGCTCTGGGGCACGCTCGCGAACTGCACGGCGCTGTCGGCGGCCGGCGCGAAGCGCACCGCGTTGGCCGACACGAAAGGCAGGCCGGCCTCGGCCAGGATGCGCGGCGCGACGCCCAGGGCGCAGAAGCCGCCCACCACCACGTCGACCTTCGCATCGGCGAGCTCCTGTGCCGCGGCGGCGGCCTTCTTCGGGTCGCAGGCATCGTCCTTCACGACCAGGGTGGGTGCGGGTTGCCCCGGCCAGGTCTTGATGGCCAGCAGCATGCCGTTGCGCATTTCCTCGCCCCGGGCCTTGTCCCAGCTCTCGGGCAGGAACGCGCCGATCTGCATCGCCAGCTTGGGCGGCGGCGGCGCGGCGAATGCCGGGCTTCCCGCCATCACCACGGCTGCGGCGAGCGCAGCGCCACACCCACGCCAACCCCTCGTGGCCACCCGCGCTCGTGACGCGGGCCACGCCTTCTCATCGACCATGGTCGGACTCCGTCTTGGGTCGTCATCGCCGATTGCGACGCGTGGATGCTAGCCGCGGTGCACAGGGGCGAGAACCCAAGGAAATCACGATCCTGCCGGGGGAAGACGCTGACAGAGACAGCGCCCGGACCGCCCGAGCGTTGTCGGTGCGCCTATCGCCGCCTTTGGCGAAACCAATCGAGAACGATTCTCGTCTGCCGTAGAATCTATCGCATCGACAAGTTCGATAGCTTCCTCAAGCAGACCATCAACTCGAAAGGATCCCCATGAAAACCATCGGCGACAAGCTCGAAGCCTTCAGCGTGACCGGCGTCAAGCCCGGCTTCAACCACCACGAAGAGAACGGCCAGTCGGCGTTCGAGACCATCACCGAGAAGAGCTTCCCCGGCAAGTGGAAGGTCATCTACTTCTGGCCCAAGGACTTCACCTTCGTGTGCCCGACCGAGATCGTCGGCTTCGACAAGCTGGCCAAGCAGTTCGCCGAGCGCGATGCGGTGCTGCTGGGCGGCTCGACCGACAACGAGTTCAGCAAGCTCGGCTGGCGCCGCGAGCACAAGGACCTGAACAAGCTGGGGCACTACAGCTTCGGCGACTCCACCGGCTCGCTGGTCGACCAGCTCGGCGTGCGCGACAAGGCCGAAGGCGTGGCGCTGCGTGCGACCTTCATCGTCGACCCCGACAACAACATCCAGCACGTGAGCGTGAACAACCTCAACGTCGGCCGCAACCCCGACGAAGTGCTGCGCATCCTCGATGGCCTGCAGACCGACGAGCTGTGCCCCTGCAACCGCGGCGTCGGCGGCGCGACGCTCTGATCGGGAGGACCGGATGGACTTTCTGAACAGCATCAAGGACCGGATGCCCGAGCACGCGAAGGACATCCGGCTCAACCTCGACGGCGTCATTGCCCGTTCCAGCCTGGCCCCCGAGGACGCGCTGGGCGTCGCGCTGGCGGCCGCCTTCGCGACCAAGAGCAAGCCGCTGGTCGACGCGTTCAAGGCGGCCACGCCGCCGGCCGAGGCCTACGCGGCGCTCACGGCGGCCACGCTGATGGGCATGAACAACGCCTGGTACCCCTTCGTCGAGATGGCCGGCGACGAAGAGCTCAAGACGATGCGCGCCGAGCTGCGCATGAACGCCTATGCCACCAGCGGCGGCGTCGAGAAGAAGAAGTTCGAGGCCTACGCGCTGGCCGCGTCCATCGTGGGCAAGTGCCACTTCTGCGTGAAGTCGCACTACGACCTGCTCAAGAAGGAAGGGCTGACCACGCAGCAGCTGCGCGACATCGGACGCATCGCCGCGGTGGTGAATGCGGCGGCGCAGGTGCTCGCGGTCGAGTAGTACAAGAAGACGTCGTCGGGAAAGGGGCCGCGGATGCGGCCCCTTGTTGTTTGTGCGCATCGTGGCAAACTGTGGCAATCTGCCACGCCACCCCAGTCGCATGTCTTCGAACTCCATTCGCGTCAGCGTCGAGCTTTTCGAACAGGCTCGCCTCCAGGGAGACGTCATGTCCCGCTCCGCGGCCCAGCAGATCGAGCATTGGGCGAAGCTGGGCGCGGCCCTGGAGGCGCGCGGCCTTTCAGTGGCGCAGATGAGCCGGCTTCTCCAAGCGCAGCGCCAAGCCGATCCGATGGAAGTCGAGGTCGCGCCGGCAGACGATCTCTGGGCCTTCAAGCGTTCCCGGCAGGCGCGTGACCTCGAGCGCGTCGAATCGGGCGCCTCCTCGAACGACCGGATGAGCTGGTTCTCGGCGGGCAGGGCGAAATCCGCCCGCTTGGTCGGCTCGCCGTTCTGAACGCGATGGGAACCGCCCCGAGGCTGCCCGACGATGACGCGCCACTGGACGCCAAGACGCTCGACCGGTTCTTGTCGAGCATGGGAACCGGCATGGTGCTGGTCGGCGGACAGGCGCTCGCCTTCTGGATGGATCGGTATGGCATCGATCCCGAAGGCGCGACCATCTCGAACGACGGCGACGCCCTGGGAAACGTCGGCAAGGCCCGGGACATCGCTCGGTCGTTGAAGGCCGCCCTGGTCGTGCCCGATCGCCGCGCGCTCACGTCTCTCATCGCACAGATCCGGGTGCCGGTGGGCGACGGCAAGGCACGCAACATCGACGTGCTTCACTCGGTCTACACCGTCGGCGGCCCACGCAAGTCGGCCACCTTCACCCGACGCGTCGTGCAGCGCAGCGTGGAGGCGCAATGGCGCGACGGCAAGGCGATCCGTGTCATGCATCCGCTGGACGTCCTCGAGTCGCGCGTGCACAACGCGGCGGGGCTGCTCCGTGAGAAGGGCTCGCATGTGCTGACGCAGGCGGTCTGGGCCATCGAAGTCGCCAGGACCGCGATCCTGAAGGTGGCGCGCGCGAGCGACCCGGGCGAGGAGCGGATCGGACAGATGATCCAGGAGGTCTTCCGGCTCGCTGACAGCCAGGCGGGTCGCCGGGTGTTGCGGGATCACGGCATAGAGGTGCTCGACGCGATCGATGTCGATGGGCTGGCCCGGGCAGCTCCTTCAGTGCGAGAGCAGCTCCTGCGGGTCGAGGTGTCCTGGAACAGGCGGCATACCGTCCGCTGAAGCGCTTGTCCCCGCTGGCATGTCGGCACACCGATTGCCTGCGCAAGGGCATGCACCTCGCAGCGGGAATCGCGCTCATCGTCGCCGCTGTCGGCACCGCGTGGGCCGACGATTCCCCGTTGCCGGCGGACGCTCCCGCCGCCCCCGAGAAGAACTACGCCCTCCCGGCGCTCGAGATCCTCGGCTTCGACATCCTGGTCAACCGCGCCAACGACTGGTTCACCGACAGCCCCGACTACCGCGTGTCGCTGCCGTCGATCCGCCGCAACCTGCACGGCGGCTGGGTCGCCGACAACGACCCGTTCAAGATCAACCAGTTCATGCACCCCTACCAGGGGTCGATGTACCACGGCTTCGCGCGCTCGATGGGCCACGACTACTGGGTCTCGATGGGCTACACCTTCGCCGGCAGCCTGCTGTGGGAGATCGCCGGCGAGAACACGCCGCCGGCGCGCAACGACCAGGTGGCCAGCGGCATCGCCGGCAGCTTTCTCGGCGAGCCGCTGTACCGCATGGCCAACCTGGTGCTCGAGCGCGGACGCATGTCCAGGCGCTGGCGCGAGGTGGCCGCGGCCGCGATCCAGCCCTCGCTGGGCTTGAACCGGCTGTTCTTCGGCGAAGGCTTCAGCGGCGTCTTCCCCAGCCGCGATCCGGCCTACTACAGCCGGCTGCAGCTGGGCGCGAGCGGCCTCACCCACAACGATCCAGGCGCCTCGGCCACCGGCCGGCGCGGCGAGCTGCTGGCCGACTTCTCGATGGAGTACGGCCTGCCCGGCAAGCCCGGCTATGCCTACCGCCGGCCCTTCGACTACTTCAGCTTCCAGGTCACCGGATCGAGCGCCAACCTGGTCGAGAACCTCATGACGCGCGGCCTGCTGCTCGGCGACGCGTACGCCGTCGGGCCGAACTACCGTGGCGTGTGGGGCCTGTATGGGCACTACGACTACCTGGCGCCGCAGGTCTACCGCGTGTCGAGCACGGCACTGTCGGTGGGCACGACCGGGCAGTGGTGGCTGTCGCGCGCCAATGCGCTGCAGGGCACGGCGATGGTCGGCGCGGGCTACGCGGGCGTCAGCGCGCTCAAGGGCACCAGCGACCGCGACTACCGCTACGGCGTCGCGCCGCAGGCCCTGCTCGCGCTGCGCTGGATCTGGGACGACCGCGCCTCGCTCGACGTCGCGGCGCGCGAGTACTACGTGAAACGCGTCGGCGGCAGCCCGGCCGGCCACGACAACATCGTGCGCACCGATGCGACGCTGACCTGGCGCGTCCACGGCGAGCACGGGGTGGCGGTGAAGTACCTGTTCAACCGGCGCGATGCGTCGTCGCCCGAGCTCGGGCGACGCGCGCAGTCGCGCGGGACGCTGGGGCTGTACTACGTGCTGCTGGGGCAGGACCGCTTCGGCGCGGTGGACTGGCGGTAGCCCGGGTGCAACCCGGGAGCAACCGCGGAGGTCACACCCCGGGTTGCACCCGGGCTACGGGGCGTTGCGCCTGGGCGCGCGCGTCTCGCGTCGGTGCGGACCTTGCGGTGGACGCTCGCGCGCCTCCTTGCGCGCCGTCTCCAGCAAGGCCTCGAGCGCATTCGGCGCGATGCCCTTGAGCGCACAGAAGTTGGCCGGCGTGAGCGTGGTGTTCTCGAAGTCGCGCAGCAGCGCCGCGCGCTTGCGACGGCCGTCCTCGGCCTGCTCGACCTTGGCCTGCTGCAGGCCGCGCCGCCGCGCCAGCTCCTGCACGGCAGCCTGCTTGTGCTCCTCGCTGAGCTCGCCGCTGGGGTTGCCGTCGAGGTCGAAGCGCTGCGTCGCCTTGCTCATCGCGACCAGGTAGCCGGTGGCGCCGGTGTAGCGGCGGAAGAAGGCCGACAGCCCCTGCTTGCTGAACACGCCGGGCGCGCGCTGCTGGATGTCGGCCTGGATGTGCAGCTTGAGCGGCTTGAAGGCGCCGCCGAACAGCGCGGGGAAGCGCTGCCTGAGCTCGTCGGCGACGTCGATGGATGCGGGGGCGGCGGGGGCCGTGGATTCGGAAGGATTCGATGACATGGGACTGCGGCTGACGCACGAAGGGCCGTATTGTCGGTCGGGAACGACGGGTCTTGCACGCGTCATCGACGAGCCCTGGCATGGTCCCTTCGAGCCGGCGCCGCCCGCCCTCAGCGTGCGCTGACCAGCACGATGAATACCAGGAACATGACGAACACCGTGCCCGCAACCGCCAGCAGCGCCACCGTGCGCCACAGCGCGCCGGCGGTGCTCAGCGAATAGGCTTCGCGCAGCTGCAAGAACATGTGCAGCGGCGGCGCCACCATCACGAGCAGTGCCAGCAGGCCGCTCGACCAGGCCATCGCCACCAGGTCCACGCTCGAGAACAGCAGCGCCATGAACGACAGCGAGTACAGGCCGAACACCGCGTGGTCGTACATCGTGATGCCACGCCGCCCCACGAACATGAGCCACAGAAAGGGCAGCGAGATGGGCACCAGCATGAAGGCGAACTTGTAGGCCGCGTTCTTCAGCTTGTACAGGGCCAGCGCGGGGTTCTCGGCCTGCCGCTGGATGGACTGGTCCAGGGACGGGATGCCGGTGTGCACCTCGATCTGCGACGTGCCGGTCTTCCATGCCGCGGCGAGCGGATCGGATGCGGCCCCGCTCGCGGCGCCGGCGGCGGCCGCGACGTGCGCCGAAGCGTCGAAGGCCGCCAGCGCGGCCTCGGTGATGTTCTGGGCACGGCGCGCCCAGGTCAGCGCCTCGTCGGCCTTGGCGGCTGCGGCGGGCGGTCCGGTGCGGGCCGCCGAGGCCGCGGCCGCGCTGCGCTCCACCTCCGCCTTGGCTTCGGCCACCGCGGCGACCAGCTCGGCGCGCGCCTCGGCGCGGTCTGCCTCGTTGAGCTCGCCCGCGTTGGTCTTCACGCTGTTGAAGGAGAACACGAAGAACATGAGGAACATCGTGAACAGGAACAGCGACAGCGGCGACACGTAGCGCGCGCGCTGGCCGTCGATGTAGCGCCGCGTCAGCACGCCGGGTTGCGCGATCAGCAGGGGCAAGGTGCGCCAGCCCTTGGCATCGAAGTGCAGGAGGCCGTGCAGCACTTCCTCGCCGAGGTGCCAGAGCGAGTGATGCAGGTGTGCGGCCTGCCCGCAGGCATGGCAGTAGGGGCCGGCCAGCGTCGCGCCGCAGTTGCGGCAGGTCGCATGCGCCGCAAGCTGGGGCTGCCGTGTTCCGGCAGCACCTTCGATCTCGCCTGCCGCCAGTCCTGCCGTCGTCAAGGCGCCGGCCGCCTCCAGTTCGCCGCCCATGGGGACCTCCCTCCCGTGCTGCGGCGAATGGTAGGCGCGCTGCTACAAGGTGCACAAGAACGAGACCAGGCGGTCGTCGTGCAGGTAGGGCGGCGAGTCCTTGATGCCGCGCAGCGCGAAGGTCTTGATCGGGCCGTCCTGCACTGCCCCTTGCCGTGGAAGACCTTCTCGCCGCGCAGCTCGGCAGGGCTGGCCTTTCCCGGATCGAGCTTGCCGAACACGTCGAGCTTCGGCGCCGGCGGGAAGTCGAGCAGGGAGGGCGTGTCGATGCGATGGCGCAGCTCGTTGGGCCGGATGTCGCCCACCGTGTGCGTGGCCGCGTTGCCGTGGCCGTTGGCATGGCAGTCGAAGCAGGCCACCCCCATGTGCGGCTTGAGGCTGCGCCGGTCCTCGGTGAGGTTGAACTGCTGCTGCGGAAAGGGCGTGAGCAGGAGGCGCAGGCCTTCGAGCTGCTTGGGATTGAGCGCCTCGCGGAACAGCACCTCGAAGTTGTCCAGCGTGACCAGCCGGCCCTTGGACACGTCGCCCAGGTCGGGGCGGGTGGCGTCTCCCTGATTCGTTGCGCGTCCCACCGGGGCGATCAATATAGAAATATTCGATCGACCACGATGCATTCATTTGTAATTCGAACAGGCACGCCGGCTGCTCGACCGGTGCAGGACTCAAGGAGCCGACATGCCTGCCACCGTTCACGTGTACGTCTTCGACGGCTATGCGGACTGGGAGCCTGCGTTCGCGATGGCGGGCATCCGCGATCCGCAGTACCAGCGCCAGCCGGGTCGCTGGCAGGTGCAGACCGTGGGCCAGCGCGACGGCGTCGCGGTGCGCTCCAAGGGAGGGTTGGCGGTGCTGCCCGATGTCGCGATGGACGCGCTGCATGCCGACGACAGCGCGCTGCTGATCCTGCCCGGCGGCGACAGCTGGGTCGACACGCCCGAGCTGCACCGGGGCGCCATCGACACGGCCTCGCACTTCTTCGACGCCGGAGTGCCGGTGGCGGCGATCTGCGGCGCGACCGCCGGCCTCGCGCGCGCCGGCTGGCTCGACGACCGGCCGCACACCAGCAACGCGGCGGCCTATCTGAAGGGCACCGGCTACCAGGGCGCGGCGCACTACCGCGACATGCCCGCCGTGCGCGGGCCCGGCCTCATCACCGCGGGCGGCATGGCGCCGCTGGAATTCGCACGCGAGATCTTCATCGAGCTGGGCCTGTACGACGACGAGGTCCTGGAGGCCTGGTACCAGCTCTACAAGACCGGCAAGTCGGAACACTTCGCGCGCATGGTGCGCGCGGCCGAGGAGCCGGCACGGCAGTTGCCCGCGACCCAGCGTGGCCCGCGGCCCGGAAAGGTCACGAGGCCCTCGGGCCCGGGCAAGCCCACCGCGCAGCGTCGCGCCGAACGCGAAGAGATCGACGAGGCGACAGGCGCCACCGCCAGCGAGACGACCCGCGATGCGCACGTGAGCGTGCGCAGCAAGCGCTCCGGGGGGGCGAAGGCGAATTGACGTCGTAGCCCGGGTGCAACCCGGGACGCCTCAACCGCCGTCCCTCCCGGGTTGCACCCGGGCTACGCGATGCCGGCGAGGCGGTTCAACGCTTGTGGGTCGCGGCCGAGCTTCGACGCCGCCACGAGCAATTCTTTCCACGTGTTGTCATCCACGGGAATCCCTTCGGCCAGCCGCTTCGCCCGCATCTCGCGCTCCGGCTCGCCCGCCACCCGCACGCGGTCCACGCCGGACTGCGGCGGCGCGGCCTTCACCCAGTCGAGGAAGGCCAGCGTCTCGCTGGCGAACAGCGCGCCGTCAGCCAGGCGGGCCGGATCGATCAGGATGGTCAGCATGCCGTTGAGCACGCGCTGCTGCCCGGCCGACGGCCCGTGCGCCGCGAGCCCGCCGGCGAGCGCGCCGCCGAGCAGCTCGCACACCAGCGCGAGGCCGAAGCCCTTGTGCTCGCCGAAGGTGCGCAGCGCGCCCAGCGGCTCGACCACGCCGTACTTCGGATCGGTGGTCGGGCGGCCCTGGTCGTCGAGCAGCTGGCCCGGCGCGAGCGACTCTCCCTTGTTGTAGGCGACGCGCGTCTTGCCCTGCGCGATCACGCTGGTCGCCATGTCGAGGATGACCGGCTCGCGCCCCGGCACCGGGATGCCGACCGCGAACGGGTTGGTCCCGAAGCGCGCGTCGGCGCCGCCCCAGGGCGCGACGATGGGCCGCGAGATGACGTTGACGAAGTGCACCGACACCAAGCCCGCATCGACCGCCATCTCGGCCCAGGCGCCGATGCGGCACAGGTGATGCGCGTTGGCGAGCGCGACGATGCAGCTGCCGTGCGCGGCCGCGCGCGCGATGCCCAGGGTCATGGCCTCGTGGCCGATGACCTGGCCGAAGCCGGCCTGGCCGTCCAGAGCGAGCAGGGTGCCGCTGTCCAGCCGCGTCGTCACGTGGGCGTTGGGGCGCAGCCCGCCTTCGAGGAAGGCCGCCGCATAGCGCGGCAGCATGCCGATGCCGTGCGAGTCGTGGCCGGTGAGATTGGCCTGCAGCAGGTTGTCGGCGACCAGCTCGACCTCGCGCTCGGAGCTGCCGAAGCCGCGCATCAGCTCGCACACCGCGGCGCGCAGCCGCTCCAGGGGAATGCAATGCAGGGTGGCCATGGGCGGATGCTACAAGCGGCCGCCCGGCCGCGCTGCGCGCGCTACTGGTTGCCCGATCGCTTGCCCGAGGTCATGTCGCGCGCACCGCCGCGCGAGCCCATGCCCGACTCATTGCCGGCAGCGCGGTCGTTCTGGCTGCCGTAGCCCTCGCGGACGTTCTCGAGCGCCGCATCGGCGCGTTCGGATTCCTGGCGTGCCTGGCGGTCGCGAGGGGCCTTGGGGGACTTGGGTGGGGACGGCTTCTTCATGAGGGCTCCTGTGGCTGGCTGCCTGCAGGCGTGCAAGCGACATACCCGGCCTCCCGCACAATCCCCCGATGTCGTCCCCCGCCCCGGTCTCCGCGCTGCGCCTCCCCGAGGCGGACGCACGCGCCGTCCTGCTGCTGCGGGCCTTCGAGACCACGTCCCCCTCGCCCTGGACCGCCGACGACGTCGATTGGGCGACGCGTGAAGCGCGGCGCCGCGAAGGCGGGGACGCCGCTCCCGAGCGCTTCCTCGCGACGCGGGCGCGCCAGGCCTGCGAGCGCCTGGCCGAGCGCGGGCTGGTGCT
>DASUZE010000103.1:0-20287 GCA_036377015.1 Piscinibacter sp.
GTTCGAGCTGCGCTCGAACCGGCCCGCTTGCCATGGACAACGCTGCGCGTTGCCCACCGCGCGGGCCTCTGCCCACTTGCCCACCGCCCCCTACGACTAGGATAGAAACCGCGAAACAGAACATACAAGAACGCAGAGAACGCAGAGAAGAATTCAATTTGAATTGCCTCTATGTTCTCTGCGTTCTCTGTGGTTGAAAAAATCAAGGAAGGCAGGCATGCACCGCACCATCGAAGTCACCACGGAAGGCGCGATCCTGAACGCGCAGCTCACCGCGAACGCATCCGCCTCTGGACTGCCCCTCGTGTTCCTGCACGCCGGCGTGGCCGACCTGCGCATGTGGCAGGCGCAGTGCGAGGGCTTTGCCGACCGGCATCCCGTACTGGCCTACGACCGCCGCGGCTTCGGCGCGTCGCGCATCACCGCTGCGGTGCCGCACGCGCGCGTCGCCGACCTGTGGGCCGTGATGGACGCCGCCGGACTGAAGCGCGCCGTGCTCGTCGGCTGCTCGCAGGGCGGCCGCGTCGCCCTCGATGCCGCGCTGGAGCAGCCGCAGCGCGTGGCGGGCCTGGTGCTGGTCGCGCCGGCGGTCACCGGTGCGCCCGATGCCGAGCTGAGCGGTGCGGTGAAGGTCCTGGGCGATGCCATCGATGCCGCGTCGGCGGCCGGCGACCTGGCTCGCGTGAACGAGCTGGAGGCCCAACTCTGGCTCGATGGCCCCGACAGCGCGCCCGGGCGGGTGTCGGGCGCCGTGCGCGAGCTCTTCCTCGCGATGAACCAAATCGCCCTGCACGCGCCCGATCCGGGACCGGTGGTCGATGCGCCGTCGGCCTGGACGCGCATCGAGCAGGTCGAGGCGCCGGCGCTGCTGGTGTGGGGCGACCTGGACCTGCCGCATCTGCGTTCGCGCTGCGAGCTGCTGGCCACGCGCCTGCCGCAGGTGCAGCGGGTGGTGATGGAAGGCACGGCGCACTTGCCGGGGTTGGAGTCGCCGGCGCGTTTCAATGCGCTGCTGCGCGATTGGCTGTCGGCGTAGGCCCGTCATGGCGATGGCATGGATCGGGTGGGTGCTCGCCACGGCTGCAGCCAACGCGGCCGCCGCGCCACCGGCAGCGGAAGGCGCGCGCACGCTGGTCCACCAGGGCCTGGAGCGACATTACGTCGTGCGTGCACCCGCCTCGGCCAGCGCTGCGTTGCCGCTCGTGCTGGTGCTGCACGGCGGCGGCGGCAACGCGGCGATCAGCGAGCAGATGACCGGCTTCACCGACAAGGCGATGCGCGAAGGCTTCGTCGTCGTCTATCCGGAAGGTACGGCGCGGCGCGGCAGCGGCCGGCTGCTGACCTGGAATGCGGGCCATTGCTGCGGCCATGCGATGGAACGACGGGTGGACGATGTCGGCTTCATCCGCGCCCTCGTCGATCGCCTGGTGGCCGAGCGGCTCGTCGATCCGCGGCGCGTGTACGTCACCGGCATGTCCAACGGCGCGATGATGGCCCACCGCCTCGGCATCGAGCTGCCCGATCGCATCGCGGCCATCGCGCCGGTGGTCGGGGCGCTGTTCGGCGACGAGCCCAAGCCGGCCAAGCCGGTCGCCGCGCTGATGATCAACGGCCGCCTCGATGCCTCGGTGCCGCCCGCCGGCGGCGCGCCCGGCGGCCGCTTTCCCTGGGCCTGGGACGGCAAGCCCGCGCTGCCGGCACTGGCGCAGGGCAGCTTCTGGGCCGCGGCGAACGGCTGTGGCGACACGCCCGAGGCCACCGAGCGCGGGCCGCTCGCGCAATGGCGCTATCGATGCACACCGGGTCGCGAGGTCGAGCTGCTGATCGTTGCCGACAACGGCCATGCGTGGCCGGGCGGCCGTGCCGGCAGCCGGCGCGGGGACACGCCGTCGACGGCAGTGGATGCGACCGACCTGATCTGGCGCTTCTTCCAGCGCCAGGTGAAGCAGCGTTGACAGGCCCGAGGGGGACACGATGACCACGTCTGGCTTCTCCATGCTGTGCGGCGCATGGCTCCTGTGCCTGGCGGCGGGCGCCTCGGCCCACGACGTGCCCGCCGCGGCCGCATTGCCCAACGCCGGCGAGGTCGCGTTCGAGAACTCCGGCGCTGCGGCGGCCCAGCCCGACTTCCTCTATGGCCTCGCGCAGCTGCACAACTTCGAATACCGCTTGGCGGCCGAGGCGTTCCGGCGCGCGCAGCAGAAGGACCCCGGCTTCGCGATGGCCTACTGGGGCGAGGCGATGACGCACAACCATCCGCTGTGGGAGCAGCAGGACCTGGACGCGGCCCGCGCCGTGTTGCGGCGCTTCGCACCGGGCGCATCGCAGCGGCTCGCCGCCGTGCGCACCGAGCGCGAGAAGGCCTACTGGCGCGCCATGGAAACGCTGTACGGCGAGGGCGACAAGTTCGAGCGCGACCGCCGCCACGCCGCCGCCTTGCGCGCGCTGCACGAGCAGTACCCCGACGATGTCGACGCGACCTGCTTCTATGCCCTGGCGCTCATGGGGCAGTCGCACGAGGGGCGCCACCTGCCCAGCTACATGCGCGCGGCGGCCTTGCTGCAGGAGGTCTTCGAGCGGCGGCCGCGCCACCCCGGCGCGGCGCACTACCTGATCCACGCCGTCGACGACCCGACGCATGCGCCGCTCGGGCTGCGCGCCGCGCGCGCCTATTCGGCCATCGCGCCCGATGCGCCGCATGCCCAGCACATGACCTCGCACATCTTCATCGCGATGGGCATGTGGGACGAGGTCGTTCGCGCCAACGAGACCGCGACCCGCCAGATGGAGCGGCTGCGCGCCGAGCGCGGACGCGGGCCGTCGGCCTGCGGCCATGGCTACATCTGGCTCAGCTACGGTTACCTGCAGCAGGGACGGCCCGCCGAGGCGCAGCGCCGCGTCGACGCCTGCGCCGACGAGGCGGCCCACCGCGCCATGCTGCCGGCCGCCTCCGACCTGCTCGACAGCGACAGCAGCTCGGCCGGCAGCTTCGCGACCATGCGCGCGCGCTACCTGATCGACAGCGGCGAGTGGGACGGGCCCGTGGCCCGCCTGAGCGTGGACGTGTCGGCGGTGCCGATCGCGGAGTTCGAGCGCGACTTCGTCGACGCCTTCATGGCCTTGCGGCGCGAAGGCCGCTCGCCGGCGCGCGAGGTCGTCGATCGGGCGCAGCGCTCGGCCGCACGCGTGACGTCGGCGCTGGACGCAGCGGGTCGGTCGCCGACGCATCCGTCGCGTGTCGCCTTGCGCATCCACCTCGACGAGCTCGAGGCGCTGTGGTCCTGGCGGCGGGGCGAGCGCGACAAGGCCCTCGCCCGGCTCGCCAAGGCGGCCGAGGACGAGCGCGCCATGCCCTACGAGTTCGGCCCGCCCACCATCCGCAAGCCCGCCTTCGAGCTGCTCGGCGAGCTCTTGCTCGAAGCCGGGCGGCAGGGGCCGGCGCGCGAGGCCTTCGAGGCCGCGCTGGAGCTGGCGCCGGGCCGGGCCCAGTCGGTGGCCGGGCTGCGCCGGGCGGGAGGTTGATTCAGCGGTAGGCGTGGAAGCCGTCGAAGTCCTGCTTGCCGACGTCCACGCCGCGGCTGCGCAGGATGGCGTAGGCCGTGGTCAGGTGGAAGAAGAAATTCGGCATCGCGTATTGCCAGAGGAATTCCGGGCCCGGCAGGGCGACGAGGGCATGGCCGGCCTGGCTCTCGACGGTACGCGACTCGGCCTCGGCGAAGGACGCGGCCTCCAGCGCCTGCAGCCGCTGCGCGACCTGCGCGATGCCGCTGCGCAAGCCGTCGAAGGTGGCGGGGAACTCGCCGTAGGGCGGGATGGACTGGCCGGCCAGCGGAAAGCAGGTGCGCAGCGCGAAGTTGGCGGCGATGCGCACCTGCATCTCGAAGGGCAGCATGTCGGGGGCGAGGCGCGCCTGCAGCAGGGCGGGCGCATCGGCATGCGACTCGGCGGCGTCGACCAAGGCCGCGAGGCGATCGAGGTAGCGCAGGAAGACCGGCACGGACGCCTGGTGAAGACCCATGACCAACTGTAGCCCGGGTGCAACCCGGGATCGTCCAACAGATCGACGAACCCGGGTTGCACCCGGGCTACAGGTCGACGTGGCGCAGCACCTGCTCGCAGCGCTCGTCCACCGACCCCGGCGCCACCGCGACGAGCGCGTAGCCGCAGCGCCGATACCACGCGCACAGCGTGTCGTGCACCCGCACCGATTCGGCAAAGCTCTGGTCGCGCTCGCTGTCGGTGGTGTAGATCTCGGGCTCGGGCCGCGGCGACAAGCCGCGGCTTTTGCGGTCCCGGATGATGGCGCGCGCCGTCTCGGGCACATGCACATGACCGCGTGCGGCCAGGGCCGCGAGCAGGGCCGTCTTGCCGGCGCCGGGGCCGCCGGTCACGATGATTCGTCGCTGCATGTCAATGCCGCACCACCACCTCCGCACACCGCGCCACATCCACCCGGTTTCGCCCCGCGCGCTTGGCCGCGAGCAGGCTGTCGTCGGCCGCCTTCAGCAAGGCGTCGGGCGACGACAGCGCGAGGGTGGTGTCGGCCACGCCGGCCGAGAAGCTGAGCCCGTGCAGCACGACGCCGTCGAGATCGAAGGACTGCGCCCGCCAGCGGCGCAGCAGCGCCTGCACCTTGCGGCGCGCGCCGTCGGCGTCGGTGCGCGGCATGAGCAGGCAGAACTCCTCGCCGCCGTAGCGGCAGGCGACGTCGCTGCGCCGGCCGTGATCGGCGAGCAGCTCGCCGAAGGCCGCGAGCAGCTGGTCACCGGCCGCGTGGCCGTGCTCGTCGTTGATGGACTTGAAGTGATCCAGGTCGATGATCACCAGCGCGAGCGTTTGCGACTCGCGCTGGGCCAGCGCGAACAGCGTCGGCAAGGTGTCGTTGAGGTGGCGCCGGTTGAACAGGCCCGTGAGCGGGTCCTGTGTCGCCTGCTGGCGCAAGGCCTCCTGCAGCGCCTGCACCTCCTGCACCTTGTTCGACAGCTGCTCGTTCGTCGCCGCCAGCTCGGCGCGGGCGCGCTCGGTGCTGCGCCGGCGCGCGTCGTTCTCGTCGAGCCGGTGCTGCAGGCGCAGCAGCTCGGTCTGCAAGGCCGCCGCCTGGTAGCGGGCGCGCGATGCGAGCTGGGCGCGGGCCCGTTGCAGCTGCTGCCAGCGGCGCAGCGCCGAGAGCGCACCGGCCGCATCGCCGCCGTGCTCGTGCGCCTCGCTGAGCACGGCGAAGAACTGCGCCCGCACCCGCAGGCTCAGTCCCTCGACGCCGTCGCTGCCGGCCTCGGCCAGCGCCGGCTGCAGGGCCTCGACGGCCGCGCCGGGATGACCCTGGGCCAGCGCCAGCAGGCCCGCACACGTGACACGCTCGATGCGCTCGTCGGGCACCGGCAGCCCGGGGTCGGCGCGCGAGCGCTCCACCAGCTCGGCGCCGAGGACGGTCTGCCCGGCACGCAGCGCCGCGATGGCCAGCGTCTCGTAGTGCGCGCCCATGCGGCCGCGCCCGCTGGCGTCGGCCGGCATGGCGAGGATGGCGGCGATGTCGGGCAGGCTCTCCGCGCCGCGTCCGAGCTCGGTGAGGCAGATCACCCGGTTGATCAGCAGCACGCTCAGCAGCCGCGCATTGCTCAGCCGGCTGACGCGCGCCAGTCCCTGGTCGACGTGCTGCAGCGCGTGCTCGCAGTCGCCGATCTGCAGCAGCTCGTGCGCCAGGTTGCAGTGCAGGACGGTGTCGAAGCCGCGCCCGCTGGACGGGCCGGCGTCGCGCAGCGCCTCGAACATGTAGGCGAAGGCCTGCGAGGAATCGCCCAGTGCCGAATAGCAGCCCGCGATGGTGTTGAGCAGCACGCCGAGCTGGTCGTGGCGGAGCACCCGCACGCCTTCGTCGCGCAGCGGCAGGACCGCGGCGAGCGCCTCGTGGACGCGTCCTTCGCGCCACATCGAGCGCGCCAGCCCGGCGCCGGCGACGAGGCGTCCGGCGCGCTCGCCGCTGGTGTCGAAGGCGGCGCAGGCGCGATGCAGCTCCACCGCCGCTTCCGCGGCCGTGGCGTAGTAGAGCAGGTGGAAGCCGAGCGCGAGGCGGGCCCAGCCTTCGGCGTTGGTGTCGGCGGCGCGCACGGCGGCGGCGATGGCCCGCTCGGCGAGCGTGCGCGCACCGGTCGAATCGACGTGGAGCAGGTTCCAGGCCTGTCGCGCCTGGCGCAAGGGGGACGACGCAGCGGGCCGGGTCTCCATGGCGGCCATTATCGGCCGCCACTTCGATCAATAGCGCTGGGTTCTCTCCTGCTCCGCCCGGTCGACCGGCGGCGGCGCCGCGGGGCGGGCCTCGGTGTGCGCGGGCGCGGGCCGCGGGCGCCGCGCCGCCTTGGCCTCGGTTCGCGCGGCCGGCTTGGCCGCGCTCTTGGCCTCGACCTTGGCGGCCACCGGCGAGATCGGTGCGACGGCGACAGCGGGGACACTCGCGGCGGACGCGCCCTGGCCATACAGGGCCCAGCCCACGGCCCCCAGGAACAGCGGCGCCACCACCAACCCCAGCAAGGACCAGCGCAACGGCGCCGAGCCCACGGCGCGCGCGAAGGCCAGGCCGGCCTGTCCTGTGATGCGCCATGTGCTGGTCCAGGGCCCCACCGGCACGGCGGTGGCGCGAGCGGACCGGCCCGGCTGCGCGCGCGTGGGGGCGGGCGGCGTTCGCCGTCCGTCCAGCGCCTCCAGCACCTCGCTCACGCTCTGCGGCCGGTTCTGCGGCCGGAACTCGAGGCACCAGTCGATGGTTGCGCAAAGGGGCAGGGTCAGCGCGAGCGCGCCTTCGCCCGCCAGCCGCGCGAGCAGCGGCAGCTCGTCGTCGATGGCGCGCACCGCCGACGGCGCCGGCGGATGGCCGGTGACCATGAAGTGCATCACCGCGCCCAGCGCGTACAGGTCGGTCCAGGGTCCCTGGCGCAGCTCGCCGTGGTGCGAGTACTGCTCGATGGGCGCGAAGCTCGGCTTGAGGATGGAGGTGAGCGTCTGGCTGCGGTCGGCGATCACCTGGCGCGCGGCGCCGAAGTCGAGCAGCACCGGCGCACTGCCGCCTTGCATGACGATGTTGTCGGGCGAGATGTCGCGGTGATACACGCCCTCGGCATGCAAGGTCGCGATGGCGCTCAGCAGCGTCTCGAACACGCTGCGCAGCAGGGCGTCGTCGGGCACGCCGGGCAGGCTGGCGCGCAGGTCCTTGAGCGTCGGCCCGTCGTAGAACGGCATCACCGTGTAGGCGGTGCCGTGCTCCTGCCAGCTGTGATGCATCTTGACCAGCGCCGGGTGGTCGAAGCGCGCCAGCATCTGGGCCTCGGCGAGGAAGGAGGCCAGGCCGATGTCGAACAGCGCCGCGTCGGCGGCCGAGCGCACGTGCACCTGCCGGCCTTCTCCGCGCCGGGCCAGGCTGGCGGGCATGAACTCCTTGATCGCGACCTGGCGCTGGTGCTGCGTGTCGCGGGCGAGATAGACGATGCCGAACCCGCCCTCTCCGATCACCCGGATCAGCTCGAATTCACGCAGGCAGGTGCCGGCGGAAAGTGCTCGACTGCTTTGGTCCATGGCTGTGGTACTGCAATCCGGCGAGGATGCAGCACCGCGCTTGCGCCGGGCTGTCGCCGGGCGATCGCGCAACGCACGGGCGTGAATTGCGTCACGGCGCGGCGATGTGCCGGCCCAGTGCGTCGACCAGCGCGTCGAAGGTGGCGCGGCAGCGCGGGCTGTCGCGCAGGTCTTCGTGCATGGTGATCCAGGTGTCCAGGCGCAGGGAGAAGCGGCGCGCCATCACGCGCACCAGGCGGTCGCGGCGCGCCAGCGGCACCTGGCAGAAACCGATGCCCACGCCGGCGCGGATGGCGGCAAGCTGCGCGAGGTCGCTGTCGGTGCGCAGCCCGAAGGACTCGCGGCGCAGCGGACCCAGTGCCTTGCGCAGGCTGCGCACGAACGCGGTCTCCTGGTCGAAGCCGATGAGCGTGTGCCTGGCCAGATCCGCCTCGGTGCGCGGCGTGCCGTGGCGCGCCAGGTAGTCGGCGTGCGCGTGCAGCCCCAGTTCGATGGCGCCGACGCGGCGCGCCACCAGCGACTCCTGCGAAGGCCGCAGCATGCGCACGGCGATGTCGGCCTCGCGGCGCAGCAGGTCCTGGACGCGGTTGGTCAGCACGAGCTCGACGACCAGCCCCGGGTGATCGCGGCGCAGCCGTGCCAGCAAGGGCGGCATCACCTCGACGCCGATCACGTCGCTCACGCTCACGCGCACCGTACCGCGCACGCCTTCGTCCTGGCTGGCCGCGACGCGCTGCAGCGCCGCCGCGGTGCTGGCCAAGGCCTCGGCGTAGGGGCGCAGCGCCAGCGCCGCGTCGGTGGGCGAGAAGCCCTGGGGCGAGCGGATGAACAAGGCCAGCCGCAGCGCCTTCTCGAGCGCGGCGACGTGGCGCCCGACGGTCGGCTGCGCCAGCCCCAGTGCGCGTGCGGCGCCCGAGAGCGATCCTTCGTTCAGCACGCCGAGGAAGGTTCGGTAGAGCTCCCACCCGGGTTCTTCGGAGGCCATGCAAAACTGTATAGCGCTTGGCATGTCTTCGGCAATTTCCTTTTACCCTGGCGCCGACCACACTGGCCGCCATCGTCCAGTCACACACAGGAGCAACGACATGGCAGGCAACAAGACGGCGCTGGTTCTCGGCGCCACGGGCGGCATCGGCGGCGAGGTGGCACGGCAGCTTCGCGACGCCGGCTGGCAGGTGCGGGCGCTGCACCGCGATCCGCAGCGGGTGGCCGTCGCGGGCGACGGATTGGATTGGCGGCGCGGCGACGCGATGAACGGCGCCGACGTGATGGCGGCGGCGCGCGGCTGCGCCGTGATCGTGCACGCGGTGAATCCGCCCGGCTACAGGCGCTGGGGCGAGCTGGTGCTGCCCATGATCGACAACACCATCGCCGCGGCGCGGGCGGCCGGCGCCCGCATCGTGCTGCCGGGCACCGTCTACAACTACGGCCCCGATGCCCTTCCGGTGCTGGCCGAGGACGCGCCGCAGCACCCGCGAACCCGCAAGGGCGCCATCCGCGTCGAGATGGAGCGGCGCCTGCGCGTGGCGGCCGACGGCGGCACGCCGGTGCTGGTCGTGCGCGCCGGCGACTTCTTCGGGCCGCGGGCCGGCAACAACTGGTTCTCGCAGGGGCTGGTCACGCCCGGCCGCGCGGTGACGCGCGTGCTGCAGCCCGGACGGCCGGGCGTCGCCCACCAGTGGTCCTACCTGCCGGACGTCGCCCGCACCATGGTCCGGCTGCTCGAGCGCCGGAACGCACCAGCGGGCTTCGAATCCTTCCACATGGCCGGGCACGTCGATGCCACCGGCGCCGAGATGGTCGAGGCGATCCGGCGCGTGGTCCGCGCCGCGGGCGCACGCATGCCGTCGGTGTGGCGCTTTCCGTGGTGGCTGGTGGCGGCGGGGTCGCCTGTCGTGCCGCTGTTCCGGGAGATGGCGGAGATGCGCTACCTGTGGCGCGAACCGGTTCGCATGGACAACACCCGGCTGGTCGCCGCGCTGGGCCACGAGCCGCACACGCCGCTGGACGAGGCGGTGCGCGCCACGCTGGAGGGGTTGGGCTGCCTGCCGCAGCCGGCGCTCAGCACGCCAGGCGATCCCGCTTGGCGGTGACGAGCTCGCGCCCCTTGTTGATCGCGTACCAGACGGCCGCCTGGGGCGAGGGCCAGCGGTAGCCGCCGGCCAGCGACTCGTCGCGGAAGGCCTCGCGCGGGCCGGCGCTCAGTCCGCGCACCCGGTCGATGACGACCGCGGCGATGTAGCCGTCGCCCAGCTCGCCGCCGAGCGCGCCGGCCCAGATGCGGTAGTCGCCCTCATGGCACTCGTTCAGCAGCATGTGAATCCCCTTCGATGCAATGCGTCCCCACTTCGGCATACGGCACCCGAGGGCCGAACAGGACATGCATCACGAAATGACGGTGGCGGGGCCCTCGACTACGGGGGGACGCCGGACGGGTGTCGGCAGGCCCCCCGGAATCGATGGAGACCGGCGGTGAGTCGCCTCCCCATAATCGGATCACGGGACAAAAACCCGACACCTGAAGAAACGCAAAGGCGCAATCCGCTCTCGTCGGGGGAAGAGATGAACAGCACGCGTTGGGAACGAGCCTGCGGGCTCGCCGGCTTGTTTGCGGCCGTCGCCATGGCAGCGGGCTGCGGCGGCGGCGGCAGCAGCGAGGCATCACCGGTTTCGAACTCACCGCCTCCGGCACCGACGCCCGCGCCTCCTGCACCTGCGCCTGCACCTGCACCTGCACCCACGCCTGCGCCGGCTCCCACCCCCGCGCCCGCTCCGGCGCCAGCACCGGCGCCCGCACCCGCTCCAACACCCGCACCCACCGGCGAGACGCCGCCGTCCAACGACGCGCCGCAGCCCGGTTCCACGACCGCGGTCGGCAACGGCGTGGAAGGACTCTGGATTCGACCGACGGGCAACGGCGCCGGCATCGCCTTCGTCAGTGCCGCCGGCAAGTTCCTGGCGTTCGCGTCGAGCAGCCTCCTGTTCGATGGCAGCCTGACGCCGTCCGCCGGCAACCAATGGTCCTTCGACGCGGGCAGCGTGGCGGCCAACGCCTCGTTCGCCGCCGAGGTCACGGGCTCGGGCAGCGTGGCGCCGAACAGCCAGTTCGGGGGCAGCTACACGTCGCTGGCCAGCGGGGCCGACACGCTGTCCTACGACTACTCCAGCGGGAACGCCCTGGCGGCCAGCCAATCGGATGTCACCGCGACCTGGTCTGCGACCGGCGCCTCGTTCACGGTGGCGTCGGACGGCACGTTCAACGGCGGCTTCATCGGCGGGACCTTCGGTGCCTGCACGCTGCACGGCAGCGTGCTCCATGCGCAGCCCGCGACGCTCAAGAACCTGTTCGCGGTGAGCTTCAGCGCGCTGGACGGGACCTCCGGCCCCTGCCACCTGGACACGACCCAGGTCTACGACGGGTACGCCGCGATCAGCTTCGTCAATGTCGGGAGCGCGGGCACGCCCCTGTACGTGCGCTCGTTGACCGTGCTGGTGCGAACGACCAACCACTCGTGGGTGGCCGCGCAGCTCGTCAAGGAGTAGGGCCTGCGGCGCGCCGCTGCGCATCCTCCCGGATGTGCGCCGGCAGGCGCGCCAGCAGCCAGCGGATCGCCAGCGGGATGAGCACCAGGTCGTCGACCACGCCCAGCAGCGGGATCGCGTCGGGGATGAGGTCGATCGGCGACAGCAGGTAGAGCACCAGCAAGCCCGTGCCGACCTTCAGCCAGCCCGGCGCCGCCGGGTGGCGCAGCGCGAACCACAGGTGGCGTGCATCGCCGCGCACCACCCGCCACAACACCACTGCTCGCTTCCACATCGCAACCTCCGACAGGACACCGGCCGACTGTCCCCCCAGATCGAGGCGAACGCACGCGATCACAAGGGTGTGTGACGGGCGTTACACGGGCATACACTGCATCAGGAGGTGCGCGATGCCGGCGACCCCGATCCAACTCATGCAGGCCATGCCGATCTTCGGCGCGATCCACGAGGACGCCTTGGAATACCTGCTCGAGCAGACCCGCTCGGTGACGGTGCGGGCTCAGGAGTTCTTCTTCCACGAGGGCGATGCCGCCACCGGCATGTTCGTCATCGAAAGCGGCGAGGTGGAGGTGCTCAAGGCCTGGCGCGGTCGCGACCACCTTCTGCGCCGCATGGGCACCGGCGACTGCTTCGGCGAGATGGCCCTGATGGACCTGGGCCGCCGCAGCGCCTCGGTCCGCGCGGTCGGCGACTGCACCGCCATCGAGCTGCGGCCCGAGCACCTGCACCGCCTGTTCGAGCGCGATCCCGTGCAGTTCGCGCTCATCCAGATGAACATGGGCCGCGAGGTCAGCCGTCGCCTGCGTGCCACCGACGAGCTGCTGTTCCGCGCCGAGATGGGCGCGCTGCCGAAGGACATCGATCCGCGGCTGCAGACCACGTGATCCGGCGCCACCGGCGTCGCGCAGGCGTCGTAGGGGTCCCGGGTTGCACCCGGGCTACGAGGTCGGTCTGTAGCCCGGGTGCAACCCGGGAGTCGCTAAGCTCGCTTGTGCACCAGCGGCAGCCGCAGCGTGAACACGCTGCCGCCCTGGGCTCCGCTGCGCGCCTCCACGCCGCCGCCGTGCAGCACCGCCAGCTCCTTGACCACTGCCAGGCCCACACCCAGCCCGTCGGCCCGCGGCCCCGCGTCGTTGGCGCGCGTGAACAGCTCGAAGATGTGCGGCAGCAACTCGGGCTCGATGCCCACGCCGTCGTCGACCACGTGGATCACCACCATCGCGCCGTCCACGCTGGCCGACAGCGAGATGTGGCCGCCCTCCGGGGTGAACTTGCAGGCGTTGGTCAGCAGGTTGAGCAGCATCTGCTGCAGCCGCACCGGGTCGGCCTCGAAGTGCACCGGCACCTCCGGCACGACCACGGCCAGGTGTTGCCGCTTGGCCGCCACCGCGTCGCGCACGCCGGCCTCGGCCGACTGCACCGCGTCCTGCAGCAGCACCCGCTCGGGCTGGATGCTCGCCACGTGCGCATCGGCCCGCGTGATCTCGCCCATGTCGTCGAGCAGCCGGGCCAGCACCCCGACCTGGCGGTCGAGGACCTCGCAGTGGCGCTTGAGCGTCGGGTCTCCGACCTTCTGGATCAGGTAGGAGGTGGCGCGGATCGCGCCCAGCGGATTGCGCAGCTCGTGGCCCAGCCGCACCATGAAGCGCGCCCGGCGCGCCAGCTCGCCGGTGTGGACGTCGATGCGGTTGAGCATCGCCTCGAGCTGGGTGCGGATGTCGGTGCGGTCGCGCACGATCTTGCAGAAGCCCTCGATGCGGCCGTCGGTGGCGCGCACCGACCGCAGGATGCCGCTGCCCCAGAACCGGATGCCGCCCTTGCGCCAGTGCCAGCGGTCGTCCTCGGAACGGCCGGTGGTGCGTGCCACCTCCAACTCGCCGCGGTCCATGCCGGCGGTGCGGTCCTCGGGCGTGAAGAGCAGGCCGAAGGGCTGGCCGATGGCCTCGGCGGCGGTGAAGCCGAACACATGCTCGGCCGCGCCCAGCCAGTCGACGATCTGGCCGCTGTCGTCGAGGAGGACGACGGCGTAGTCCTTGTCCTCGGCCATCAATTGCCGCAGCCAGGCGATGGATTGGGAGGCGGCAAGGCGTGGCATTGGATGGCGGCGGCGTCGGGTCGCGGGGGCCCATTGTGCGACCGGGAAAAATCCTCGCATTTCGAGGGGGCGGCGTTGTGCGATCCCGTGTCCGAGGGGGCGTCCCGGGCGGTTCGGTCCCCATAATCCGCGCCGGTTCCACCGCCTTTTGATACATATGGATGCTCGCGTGCAATTGGTGTTCTCCGGCGAAGTCCTGAGCGGCTTTCGCCTCGACGACGTCAAGCGCAGTCTGGGCGAGCTGCTCAAGCTCGACGAGGCGCGCATGGCGCGGCTGTTTTCCGGCGCCCCCACGGTGCTCAAGCGCGCGCTGCTGCCCGATGAGGCCAGGCGCTACGTGGACCGGCTGGCCCGGGTGGGCGCGCTGATCCGCATCGAGCCATGCGAGCAGTCACTGGCCGCCGCACCGGCCGCCGCCGCGCCGGCGCCCGCGGTCGACGAGATCGAATGCCCGAAGTGCGGCGAGCGCCAGCCGCGCCAAGTCTTCTGCCGCGCCTGCACCACCAACATGCCGATGGGCATCGCCGCCAAGCTCGAGGCCGAGCAGGAAGCGCGCGCCGCCCGCCTGGCCGAGTCGCGCGCGCGGCGCGGCCTGCCCGCGCCGGGCGAGGCGGCCGCCGACGACGAGGCGCCGCCGATGTGGGGCCTGGGCTTCTCCGGCCGCATGGCCCGCCTGCCGTATGCGACCGCGGGCGGCTGGATGGTGACGGCGCTGTACCTGCTGACGCTGATGATGATCCACGGACGCTGGGCGGTGCCGCGCGTCATCCTCGCCGGCGTCGGCTTCATCCTGGTGCTGGTGGTCGCGCTGCGCGCCTCGGTGCTGCGCTGCCACGACTTCGACCGCAGCGGCTGGTGGTCCTTGACGACGCTGGTGCCCTACGTCGGAGCCATCGCCGCGCTGGTCATCAGCCTCATGCCGGGCACGCGCGGCGACAACGACCACGGCGGTCCGGCACGGCGCGGCAGCTGGCTGGGCTTCGGCCTGTCGATGCTCGCGATGTGCCTGGCCATCGGGCTCACGATCCAGAAGGCGATGTCGATGATGTCGCTCGCCGGCGCCGCGCCGCCGCACGAGGCACGGGCCGTGCCCGACGAGCAGCTGGCCGGTGTGCTGCGTTCCGCCGAGGCGGTGCGGGCCTATCGCGAGGAGTACGCGGGCGCTGCGGGCCACAAGGCCTTCGCGGTCTCCGAGGGCGGCGCCTGGGGCTTCAAGACCGGCGCCGGCTCGGTGCAGGACGCGCTCGAAGGCGCCATCGCCAACTGCGATGCGCATCGCAAGCCCTACACCGCCGAGTGCGCACCGGTGAACCTGAACGGCAGCTGGGCACCCGACCAGTAGCCCGGGTGCAACCCGGGAGCAAGCTCGACCGACGAACCCCGGGTTGCACCCGGGCTACGCCAAGCGGCGTATTCCGCGTCCGACCTGCCCTCCTTAACCTGCGTCCGTCCATCCAGAGGGGCTGGAGACTCATCAAGGAGCGCCTGTTCATGACACACACCCGTCGTTCGTTCACCAAATCCCTGAGTGCCGTCGGCCTGGCCGTCGCCGCGCTCGGCCTGGGCAGCTCGGCGCTGGCCGCCGACACCATCAAGGTCGGCGTCCTGCACTCGCTGTCCGGCACCATGGCCATCTCCGAGACGGTCCTGAAAGACGTCGCGCTGATGACCATCGACGAGATCAACGCCAAGGGCGGCGTGATGGGCAAGAAGCTCGAGCCGGTGGTGGTCGACCCGGCGTCGAACTGGCCGCTGTTCGCCGAGAAGGCCAAGCAGCTCATCACGCAAGACAAGGTGGCGGTGATGTTCGGCTGCTGGACCAGCGTGTCGCGCAAGTCGGTGCTGCCGGTGGTCGAGGAGCTCAACGGCCTGCTGTTCTATCCCGTGCAGTACGAAGGCGAGGAGCTCAGCAAGAACGTGTTCTACACCGGCGCTGCCCCCAACCAGCAGGCCATCCCCGCGGTCGAGTACCTGATGAGCAAGGACGGCGGCGGCGCCAAGCGCTTCGTGCTGCTGGGCACCGACTACGTCTATCCGCGCACCACCAACAAGATCCTGCGCGCCTTCCTGAAGAGCAAGGGCGTGAAGGACAGCGACATCGACGAGAAGTACACCCCCTTCGGCCACAGCGACTACCAGACCATCGTCGCCGACATCAAGAAGTTCTCCGCCGGCGGCAAGACCGCGGTCATTTCCACCATCAACGGCGACTCCAACGTGCCGTTCTACAAGGAGCTGGGCAACCAGGGCCTGAAGGCCAAGGACGTTCCGGTGGTGGCCTTCTCGGTCGGTGAGGAAGAGCTGCGCGGCGTCGACACCAAGCCGCTGGTCGGCCACCTGGCCGCCTGGAACTACTTCATGAGCCTGAAGAACCCGGCCAACGAGTCCTTCAAGAAGAAGTGGGCCGAGTACGCCAAGGCCAAGAAGCTGCCGGGCGCCGACAAGCCGCTGACCAACGACCCGATGGAAGCCACCTACATCGGCATCCACATGTGGAAGCAGGCGGTCGAGAAGGCCAAGAGCACCGACACCGACAAGGTGATCGCGGCGATGAGCGGCCAGACCTTCCAGGCACCGGGCGGCTTCACGTCCACCATGGACGCGACGAACCACCACCTGCACAAGCCGGTGTTCATCGGCGAGGTGAAGGCCGACGGGCAGTTCAACGTGGTGTGGAAGACGCCGGCGCCGGTGAAGGCCAAGCCCTGGAGCCCGTACATCGACGGCAACGACAAGAAGAAAGACGAGCCCGAGAAGAAGTGACTCGGCAGCGGCGGCCTTCGGGCCGCCGTTTTCGTAGCCCGGGTGCAACCCGGGACACGACCTCCCCCGGAGCTCCCGGGTTGCACCCGGGCTACTTCATGCTGTTTCGAATCCACGTCTGGCTGTTGGCGTTGCTCGCCGCCTCCAGCGCCCACGCCCTCACCGCCGACCAGGTGCGCGCCATGGCCACCGGCGAGAACGACGATCGCGCCGCTGCCATTGCCAAGGTCGCCGCCTCCGGCGACCCCAAGGCGCCCGAGTTCTTCCAGGCCTTGCTCGACGACGCGGTCAAGACGGCCGGCGACAAGGTCTTCGTCGTGCGCGACGACAAGGCGGTCGATGCCGCGACCGGCGCGCCGGCCACGCTGCCCTCCGATGCCGAGGACGTCGTCAACAGCAACCGCATGCGCGGCGAGATCGAGTCGGCGCTGGCCTCGCTGCGCCTGCTCTCGCCCGACCGGGCGCAGCGCGCCGCGGCGATCAAGGAGCTGGGAGACAGCGCCGACGAAGCGCGCCTGCCGCTGATCGAGACGGCCTATGCCGCCGAGACCGATGCCGGCCTCAAGGCCCGGCTCGGCCTGCTGCGCGCCGCCGTGCTCATCGCCTCGCCCGACAAGCCCAAGCGGCTGGAGGCGGCGCTCTCGCTGGCCGACAGCCACGCCCCGGCGACCAAGACGCTGCTGCTGGAGCGGCTCAAGCCCGATGCCGAGACCGATGCCGAGGTGCGCGCGCAGCTGGCGCGCTCGCTGTCGGCCCTCGAGTCGCGCCTGGCCTGGGGCGAGCGCCTGGGCGTCGTCTTCACCGGCGCGAGCCTGGGCTCCATCCTGCTGCTGGTCGCGCTCGGCCTGGCCATCACCTACGGGCTGATGGGCGTGATCAACATGGCGCACGGCGAGCTGATGATGATCGGCGCCTACGCCACCTACGTGGTGCAGAACCTGTTCAAGGCCTGGCTGCCCGGCATGTTCGACTGGTACGTGCTCGCCGCCATCCCCGCGTCCTTCCTCGCCTCGGCCCTGGTCGGCGCCGCGATGGAGCGCAGCGTGATCCGCTTTCTCTACGGCCGACCGCTGGAGACGCTGCTCGCCACCTGGGGCATCAGCCTGGTGCTGATGCAGGCGGTGCGCTCGATCTTCGGCGCGCAGAACGTGCAGGTGGAGAACCCCGCGTGGCTGTCGGGCGGGGTGCAGGCGATGAGCAACCTCACGCTTCCTTTCAACCGCATCGCGATCATCGCCTTCGCCGCGCTGGTGCTGGCGGGGCTGGCGCTCATCGTGGCCCGCACGCGGCTGGGGCTGTTCGTGCGCGGCGTGACGCAGAACCGGCCGATGGCCGCCTGCATGGGCGTGAACACCGCGCGCGTCGACACGTATGCCTTTGCGCTGGGCTCGGGCATCGCGGGGCTGGCCGGGTGTGCGCTGTCGCAGGTCGGCAATGTGGGCCCCGATCTCGGGCAGGGCTACATCGTCGACTCGTTCATGGTGGTGGTGCTCGGCGGGGTGGGGCAGCTCGCCGGGACCGTGTACGCGGCACTGGGGCTGGGCGTGCTGAACAAGCTGCTCGAAGGCTGGACCGGTGCGGTGCTGGCGAAGATCATGGTGCTGGTGTTCATCGTGGTGTTCATCCAGAAGCGGCCGCAGGGCTTGTTCGCGATGAAGGGCCGGAGCGCCGAGGCATGAGTGCGCTGCTGAAACCCCTGGACGCGGCGGTGGCTGCGCTGCCCGTGGCGGGCCCCAAGACCGCGATGCTTTCGCTGCGTGCCTGGTCGGGGGTGGTCGCCGCGCTGATCGCCGTGCTCGTGCTCGCGCCGCTGCTCAACCTCGTCGTCCCCGCCGACAGCGTCTTGCACCTGAGCGACTACGCGGTCGCCCTCATCGGCAAGATCATGTGCTACGCCATCTGCGCGCTGGCCATGGACCTGATCTGGGGCTACACCGGGATCCTGTCGCTGGGCCACGGCGTGTTCTTCGCGCTGGGCGGCTATGCGATGGGCATGTACCTCATGCGGCAGATCGGGCGCGACGGCAACTACCAGAGCGACCTGCCCGATTTCATGGTGTTCCTCGACTGGAAGAAGCTGCCCTGGCACTGGGCCCTGAGCGACAGCTTCGTGGCCACCCTGGTGCTGATTGTGGCGGTGCCGGGCCTGCTCGCCTTCGTGTTCGGCTTCTTCGCCTTCCGCTCGCGCATCAAGGGCGTGTACTTCTCGATCATCACGCAGGCGATGACCTTCGCGACGATGCTGCTCTTCTTCCGCAACGAGACCGGCTTCGGCGGCAACAACGGCTTCACCGACTTCAAGCGCATCGCAGGCATCGCGATCGCGCGGCCGTCGACGCGCATGGTGCTGTTCGTGCTGACCGGCCTCACGCTGATCGGCTTCTTCCTGTTCGCGCGCTGGCTGGTGGCCAGCAAGTTCGGCCGCGTGCTGCAGGCCATCCGCGACGCCGAGTCGCGCGTGATGTTCACCGGCTACGACCCGCTGCGCTACAAGCTCAGCATCTGGGTGATCTCGGCGGTGATGTGCGGCATCGCCGGCGCGCTGTACGTGCCGCAGGTGGGCATCATCAACCCGAGCGAGATGTCGCCCGCGGCCAGCATCGAGATCGCCATCTGGACCGCGGTGGGCGGGCGCGCCTCGCTGGTCGGACCCATCGTCGGCGCCTTCTTCGTCAACGGCGCGAAGAGCTGGTTCACGCAGGCATTCCCGGAGTTCTGGCTGTACTTCCTCGGCGCGCTCTTCATCGCGGTGACGCTGTTCCTGCCGCAGGGGATCATCGGATTGGTGAAGCGTCGCAAGGAGACGCAGGCATGACGCCCGAGCTCATGGAAGCCGGCGCGCGCGTGCGCGCCGCCATGGAGGCGAAGAAGACGGGTCCCGGCAGCTCGGGCGGGCGCGCCGCGAGCTATGGCCGGGTGGTGCAGGAGGGCGAGCTCGACACCACCCACGGCGCCATCCTGTACCTCGACGACATCACCGTCAGCTTCGATGGCTTCAAGGCGCTGAACGCGCTGTCGCTGTCGATCAGCGCGGGCGAGCTGCGCTGCATCATCGGCCCCAACGGCGCGGGCAAGACCACGATGATGGACGTCATCACCGGCAAGACCCGCCCCGACGCCGGCAAGGCGTTCTTCGGGTCCACCATCGACCTGCTGCGCCTGCGCGAGAACCAGATCGCCTCCGCCGGCATCGGCCGCAAGTTCCAGAAGCCCACGGTGTTCGAGCACCTGTCGGTGTTCGAGAACCTGGAGCTGGCCCTGCAGGGCGAGCGCGGCGTGCGCTCGTCGATGTTCTTCCGCCTGAGCGGCGAGCAGCTCGACCGCATCGGCGCCATGCTCGGGCTCATCCACCTGGCCGACAGCGCGCAGCGCACCGCGGGCCTGCTGTCGCACGGCCAGAAGCAGTGGCTGGAGATCGGCATGCTGCTCATGCAGGATCCCAAGCTGCTGCTGCTCGACGAGCCGGTCGCCGGCATGACCGACGAGGAGACCGAGCGCACCGCCGAGCTCTTCCGCTCGCTGCAGGGCAACCACTCGCTGGTGGTGGTCGAGCACGACATGAAGTTCATCCATGCGCTGACGCACGACGATCCGCAGAAGAAGGTGACGGTGCTGCATGAAGGCAGCGTGCTCGCGGAGGGGTCGCTGGGCGACGTGCAGACGAACGAGAAGGTCGTGGAGGTGTACCTTGGCCGCTGATGGACTGAGCGTCGAAGGGATCCAGCAGTTCTACGGCGGCTCGCACATCCTGCGCAACGTCGGCCTGGAAGCGGCCGTCGGCGAGGTCACGGTGATCCTCGGGCGCAACGGCGTGGGCAAGACCACGCTGCTCAAGAGCCTCATGGGCGTGGTGCCGGTGAAGACGGGCCGCATCCTGCTCGACGGCCACGACATCACCCGCGACACGCCCTACCAGCGCGTGCGCCGCGGCATCGGCTACGTGCCGCAGGGGCGCGAGATTTTCGCCCGCCTCACGGTGGAAGAGAACCTGCGCATGGGCCTGGCCTGGAAGCCGGCGGGCACGCCGATTCCGGCCGAGCTGTTCGAGCTCTTCCCGGTGCTCAAGCAGATGATCGGCCGGCGCGGCGGCGATTTGTCGGGCGGCCAGCAGCAGCAGCTGGCGATCGCGCGGGCGCTGGCGGCAGGGCCGAGGCTGTTGATCCTCGACGAGCCGACCGAGGGGATCCAGCCGAGCATCATCAAGGACATCGGGCGAGTGATCCGCATGCTGGCGGGGCGCAAGACCATGGCCATCGTGCTGGTCGAGCAGTACTACGACTTCGCGGCGGAGCTGGCGGATCAGTATCTGGTGATGGAGCGGGG
>DASUZE010000104.1:0-17632 GCA_036377015.1 Piscinibacter sp.
GCCACAGAGATGAAATCACTCTGAATTTCCTCTGTGGCTCGGTGGCTCTGTGGTTGAACTTGACTTGGACGCAAGCCCCGCGTCACGAAGCATGGCCCGGCGGCTTTCGTAGCCCGGGTGCAACCCGGGTCCAGCGTGACGCACGAACCCCGGGTTGCACCCGGGCTACGAGCTGGTGAACCTGCGCAGCGCTGCGCGTGTCGGCGCAAGCGCCGCACTCCATGTCCATGCCCTCAACACCTCCGCCTCACTGGTCATCGTCGTCCCAGCGCACGAACGCGGTTGCATTGATGCGACGTGCTTTCGGTGAGTAGCCCGCAAGGATGAGTTCTTGCTCACGCATCGCCATGCGTCCGACCTCATCGAGATGCCGCGCGCCGGGCCCTTTCATTCCCGGTCGCTTCACCCCCGCACTTGCGCGTCGTGCTTCTCGTGGCGGATGCGCTTGCCCTGGTGGTTCTCGGTGCGCTGGATGTTGCGCTGTTCCGCCTTGCCGACGTGCCCGTCCCTGCCGGCGCGTGCTTCCTTGCGATCGACGCGGGCCTGGCCACGTTCGAGCCGGGCCACTTCGCGGTTCGTCAGCGAGCCGTTCCGGATGCCGCCCTCGATGCGCTTTTCCTGGCTCACGTTGCGTGCCACATCGGCCTGCATGCGCTTGGACGACGCCGAGTTCGGATTGCCGGTCGCGACGTTGTGCCTGTCGGCGGCGATGTCGCGACTGACCTTGTTCTGCGCGGCGTTCAACCGAGCCCGTTCGGCATCGGACAGCTTGCCGTCCTTCAAGTCCTTGGCCTGCAGCCGATCGACCTGGCTCTCCTCCTTCTCGAGCCTTGCCGCTTCGCGCGTGGTGAGCGAGCCGTCCTTCAGTCCGTTCTCGATGCGGGTTTGCTGGTTCACGTCGCGCTGGACGCTCGTCGACGCGGTGGTTTGCGCAAACGCGCCGGCGCATGCCAGGGACAGTGCGGCGGCGAGCAAGGTGCGGTTCATCATGGTCAGGCTCCAATGTCGTTGATCGATTCGGCGAGAACCGGAACGGCCTGCCGACGATGCAGACAACGGCGCGCCGAAATCGCGCGTTGACCCCCGCCCCGGTGCCGCGTCAGGCTGCGGCGGATGGACAGCCCAGCGACAGGAAGACCGGGAACCGCGTTGCCAGAATGTCGCCTGCCGACCTCTCGCATGGACATCGACCCTCAAGACCTCCTCGAACAAGCGCAGGGCACCGGAGCCCGACGCACCGCGCGCTTGAATGCCGTCGTCGCTGTGACGGTCGCCCTTCTGGCGACCTTCATGGGGATCTGCAAGGTGAAGGACGACAACATCGTCCAGGCCATGCAACAGGCCCAGGCGGACAAGCTGGACCATTGGAACTTCTACCAGGCACGCAACCTTCGGCAGGAGCTCGCCGAGGTCGCGGCGGATCAGTTGAGCCTCGCTCAGGCGCAGGCAGCAGACAAGGCTGCCTATGACGCACCCATCCGCCGCTATCGCGACCTGGCCGCCGAGCAGGCCCGGAAGAAGGCAGAGCTCAGGGCGCAGGCCGAGGAGGACCAGCGCCAGTACGACCGGCTGAACTACCGCGACGACCAGTTCGACCTGTCCGACACGCTGCTCGCGATCGCGATCGCGATGCTCGCCGTCACGGCGCTGACGGGCCTGTGGGCCATGTACTGGGCGGCCGCGGTGCCGACCTTCTTCGGCTTGCTGATGGGTGTGGCAGGGCTCGCGGCACTGCCGATTCACCCCGATGCACTCGTGCGCCTGCTGTCCTGAGGATATGCCTTCGACTTGAGCGTCGACTCGAGACGGGGTGGGGCTGTTCGACCTCGGGCATCTGTCGCTACCGTTTCGTCAAGAGCAACTGTCCCGCCTTTTCAAGCCGCCCTTTGAGGCCGCTTGCAATCATGGCGAGCACGCCTGGCAGCTCGATCCTGATCGTCACTGCCGTGTCAAGCACATCGACGACGCCGGAGATGGTCTGACCGATCGCCGCGACGCCGAAGGTCAGCTGGTCGCCGTCCCATCGCTCGCTGCAGGTGCCGCCGCCGCCGGGCAACTGGCGAATGATGCTCGCGAATCCGGTCTCGATGCGGCGGCGGGCCTCGGCGCGGCCGAGCTGGTGCGGGATGCTGATCGTGATAGGTGTCGCCATGCGCCGTAGGGTGACGCGAAGCGCAGCGCCGTGCAAGGTGCTTGCCAACGACAAGAGTGGGGTCGCCCTGCTCCCCCAGGTACGTGGCTTCCCCACGCCGGCGCCTCGCTTGAACCTGTGAGAATCGCCGCAATGGCCCGCATGCGGATCACGTTCGTTCCCGAAGTGGAAGCGCCAGGGCCTGGGGGCCAGGCGGGCTCGCAGGCGCACTGGGCTGGGGAAGATCCTGTCACGCGCGCCTGGCAGCAGCCCAGTCAACGCACGAGCGATGAACGACGGCGATTGGCTCTTGCGCTGCTGGTGTCCCTGCTGATTCACGCGCTGCTGCTGAGCCTGACGTTTGGTGGTAACGGAATGGGGCTTCCCGGCCTCAGCTTCCCCTGGCGAGATCGACGGACCGAGGTGCCCCCTCTGCGCATCGTGCTCGTTCCGGCACATGTCGCGAAGCCGTCGCGGCGGGCATTGATCGAGCCTCCTGTCGAGAGCAGGCCGCCCCCGACTCCACCCGTGTCGCCTGCCGTGCGTCCGAGAGGGAGGGCGGTGGCGAACGTGCCCACGGAAACGCCGACGGCGCAGGCCGAGGCAAAACGAAGCGCCGTGGCCCGGATCGCCCCGGCGAAAGGGTCCGATCGCGCGGCACCTCCTCGGATCGTGGTGCCGGCCGCTGTCCACGCGCAGCCGTCCGATGCGCCCAGGCCGGTGTCGCGCGCCACCATCACCTCGCCAAGGTCCGTCGTCGCGGTAGCACCAAGCGCTTCCAGCGCGCAGACCGTGACGCCGGCGTCTCGAGATGCCGACGATGCAGCGCGGGAGGTGCAGCGACTGGAAGCCGCTCGTCAGGAAGCGGATCGCGCCGAGGCTGTGCGACTGGAGGCCGAGCGGCAGGAGGCGGCGCGACAGGAAGCGGCTGCCGAGGCGGCGCGACTGGAGACAGAACGGCAGGAGGCCGCGCGACAGGCGGCGGCTCAGTTGGAGGCACAGCGCGACGAGGCCGCGCGGCAGGAAGCGGCTCGTGTCGAGGCGGCTCGACTGGAAGCCGAACGTCGTGAGGCCGCGCGACAAGCGGCAGCACAGTTGGAGGCACAGCGCGAAGAGGCCGCTCGCCAGGAAGCGTCTCGTGCCGAGATCGCGCGACTCGAAGCCGAACAGCAAGAGACCGCACGTCAGGCGGCGGCGGAGCTGAAGGCACAGCGCGACCTGGCCGCTCGTCAGGAAGCGGCTCGTGTCGAGGCGTCGCGCCTGGAGACCGAACGGCAGGAGGCCGCTCGCCAGGAAGCAGCTCGTGCCGAGGCCGCGCGACTCGAAGCCGAACGGCAAGAGGCCGCACGGCAGGCGGCGGCGCAGCTGAAGGCACAGCGCGAGCTGGCCGCTCGTCAGGAAGCGGCTCGTGCCGAGGCCGCGCGACTGGAGACCGAACGGCAAGAGGCCGCGCGACAGGCAGCGGCACAGTTGGAGGCACAGCGACAAGAGGTCGCGCGTGTCAAGGCCGAACAAGAGGAGAGACGGGAAGCGTTGCTTCGGGCCATCGGACGTCAGCTCGATGAGGAAGCTGCACAGCGCGATGCCGCGTCGACTGACGCTCGCCCGCCCTCCCCGCTGCCCTATTCATTGAGCACCGCACGTCGAGTCAGGCTGTGGGGACACACCCATCCCAACGCCGAGCTCCTCCAGTACGCGCAGGCCTGGGCCCTCAAGATCCAACTCAACACCCCTGTCGAAACGGTCCGCGACGTGGCGAAGCGCCCTCACGTCAACCCGGTGGTGACGGTGGCCATTCGAAGCGACGGATCCGTGGAGTCGGTGACTTTCGTTGTCTCCAGCGGCGTGGCGGAAGTCGATGAAGCGATACGGCGCATCGTGGAAAGCCAGAGGCCCTACCCGGCGTTTTCGCCTGACCTGGCCCGCGAAGTCGATGTGCTCGAAATCCGCCGAACCTGGCACTTCGACGTGGCCGTCCGGCTGTATTGATGGAGTTCCGCCGATGCCCACCCAAGTCGTTCCAGCCGGATGTCAGAGGAAGTACAGGTCGACTCTGCGCAGGCGGACCATGATCGGCATGGCGATCTGCCTGGCCGCGCGACCGTCCTGGGCGCTCGAAGCCGATGCGCCGACCGACCTGATGCCCGCGTTCTGGCGCTCCTTCGACGCGACGCGGTCCCTGCCGCCGCCCGATCGCGCCCGCCGCACGACCGACACCTTCTTCGCGCCGCACGCGGCGCTGTACCGCCGCGCCGGCCTGCTCGACGTGAACGCAGGGCGCGTCGAGCGATGGCTGGTCGAGCTCGACCGCATCGAGACTGCCGTGCGTTCGGTGCACGCACGCTGGCAGAGCGGCTACGAGCGACACCTGCAACGCTTTCGCAGCGCCTTCGCCGATTTCGACGGCCGCGCCTCGCCGGTGTTCCTCCTGCCGTCGCCCTTGCCCGAGGTGCGGGCGCGGCTGGTGGTGCAGCTCGAACGGCTGAGGAAGGGTGGCTGACGTCACAATCGCGAGCCTGCGCCTCCCCGTTTCCAAGATGCCGCCTGCCCTGTCCACCAGTCGACACCTGCTGACCGCCGCCTCGCTGCTCCTGCTCACGGCCTGCTCGACCACCCGCCCCTGGCTCAACGACGCCATCGCGCCCGCGTCGCCCACCCCCGCCGCTTCGGTCTTCGGCACACCCGCCACCGCCCCCGCCCACGCCGCCGTTCCCTCGATGGTCTCCGCCGTCACGCTGTCGGGCGGCGGCGCACGGGCCGCCGCCTTCGGACTGGGCGTGCTGCAGGAGCTCAAGGCCACGCGCTTCACCTGGGACGGCCGCGAGACCAACCTGCTCGACGAGATCGGCCTGATCAGCGGCGTGTCGGGCGGCAGCGTGCTGGCGACCTACTACGCGGCCTTCGGCGACGAGGTCTTCACGCGCTTCGAGTCCGACTTCCTGCTGGTGAACTTCCAGTCGGGCCTGGTCGAGCGCGCCCTGTCGCCCGGCACGTTGTACAGGCTCACCTCGCCCTGGTTCGGCCGCAGCAACGTGTTCGCCGAGCGGCTGGACAAGGTCTTTCGCGGCATGACCTTCGGCGACTTGCAGAAGCTGCCGGAGCGACCGCGGCTCCTGGTGACCGCCACCGACCTGACCACCGGCGCACCCTTCGAGTTCACCGCCGAGCAGTTCGCGCTGATCTGCTCCGACCTGAACAGCGTGCCCTTGTCGCAGGCCGTGGCGGCGTCGTCGGCGGTGCCCATCCTGCTCAGCCCCGTGACGCTGCGCAACCACGCCGGCAGCTGCCCGCAGTCGGAACAGGTGGCCACCGCGGCGCCCGCCGAAGGCAACTACCAGGCGCAGCTGCTGCACGCCAACGCGCAAAGCTACCTCGACGTGCAGGAGCGTCCGTTCCTGCACCTGGTCGACGGCGGCTTGAGCGACAACCTCGGCGTGCGTGGCCTGCTCGACCGCTCCATCGCGGGCGGCTCGCTCGACGACAGCTTCAAGGGCCTGCCGGCCGGCTCGCTGCGCAAGATCGTGCTGATCAGCGTGAACTCGGAGCGCGACACCGCCGAGCGCATCGACCGCAGCGACTTTGTGCCCAGCACCGGCCAGGTCCTCGATGCGCTCATCTTCGGCGCCGGCTCGCGCGCGACCAAGGAGACCCTGGCGATCATGAGCGACAACGCGCGCCGCTGGACGCAGGAGCTGATGGCGTCGCGCGGCCGCGAAGGCAGCCCCTTCGCGCCGGATGCGCAGATCCACGTCATCAACGTGAGCCTGCGCGACGTGCGCGATCCCGAGCTGCGCCGCAGCCTGCTGCACGTGCCCACCGCGCTCACCATCTTGCCGCTGCATGTGCGGCAGCTGCAGGCGGCCGGGCGCACCGCCTTGCGCGAATCGCCCGAGTTCCAGCAGCTGCGGCAAAGCCTCGGCCTGAGCCCGGACCAGCCCTGATGCCGGGTACACGGATTGCTCGAGGAAAGCAGGCTCAACCCCTGGAGTTCGCAATGGGCATCATGGACATTCTTCAGCAGTACGCCGCCCGGCCGACCGACACGCACGAGGACTTCGACGAGGTCGCGCGCCAGGTCTCGCCCGACGTGCTCGGCGACGGACTGGCGCAGGCGATGCGCTCCGACAAGACGCCGCCGTTCGAGAACATGGTCGGCCAGCTGTTCGGCCAATCGAATGGGCAGCAACGCGCCGGGCTGCTGGCGCAGCTCGTGCGCAGCCTCGGTCCGGGCCTGCTGTCGAGCATCGCGGGCGGCGTGCTGGGGCGGCTGGGCCAAGGCGGTGCCGCGGGCGCGGAGCCCCGCATCAGCCCTGCCGATGCCGAGCAGGTCACTGCGGACCAGGTCAAGGAGATCGCCGCCGCGGCCGAGAAGAAGGACCCCGGCGTCCTCGATCGCATCGGCGCGTACTACGCCCAGCATCCGGACGTGGTGAAGGTCCTGGGCGGCTCGGCGCTCGCGATCGCGCTGGGCCAGATCGCGAATCGCATGAAGCGATGAGTCTCGGCCGGATCCGGGCGGACCTCGCGTGTCGCGTCGACGTCACGCTGGCTCGTCTACGATGCCGGCCCATGAGCCGAGATCAAACCCTGGGCGAGGAGATCGCCAACGCACTCAGCCACGGCCTGGGCTTCGCGCTGGCCGTGGCCTCGCTGCCCATCCTCGTGCACCACGCGGCGCTGCGCGGCGACAGCGCCAACATCGTCGCGGCCAGCCTGTTCGCCGGCACGGCCATCGTGCTGTACCTGGTCTCGACGCTGTACCACGCGCTGCCCGCCGGCAAGGCCAAGACCTGGTTCAACCGCCTTGACCACGCCTCCATCTACCTGTTCATCGCCGGCAGCTACATGCCCTTCCTGCTCGGCGTGCTGCGCGGCGCCTGGGGCTGGTCGCTGTTCGGGGTGGTGTGGGCGGCGGCGGCGCTGGGCGTGACCGCCAAGCTGCTCGACCGGCTCAAGCATCCCCTGTGGTCGACCGCGCTGTATGTCGCGATGGGCTGGGTGGCTTTGGTCGCCGCCGCGCCGCTGGTCGAGCGCATGTCCAGCGCAGGGCTCACCTGGCTGGTCGCCGGCGGGCTGTCGTACACCGCGGGCGCAGTGGTGTTCCTGCTCGACTCGAAGCTGCGCTATGCGCACTTCGTGTGGCACCTGCTGGTGCTGGGTGGCAGCACGTGCCACTTCTTCGCGGCCTTGTGGCACGCGACGGGGTGAGAACGGCGAAGGGAACTCGTAGCCCGGGTGCAACCGGGGGTCCCGGGTTGCACCCGGGCTACTTTGAATGCTGCACCATCGCCAGCCGGAACTGCCGCGCAACGGCGTACAGGCCGCCGATGACGGCCAGCAATGCGAACGCCGCGCCGTGCCCCAGGCGCCACAGCGGATGCAGCAGGACCACCCCCGCCGCGATCAGCACGGGTGCGATCAACCAGCGCCAACCGGAGCGCGACACGCCCTGCGAGGCGAACGGAAGCGCCGACGTCGCGGCCTCGTAGTTCGCATACGCACCGCCATGCAACGCGCGGAACTTGCGGTCCTGCATCGGAATGCCGGCCAGCGCCAGCACGACGAAGCCCGCGAAGTACACCGCGCCGGCGAGCGTGCCCGCCATCAGCGCGTGCGCGCCCATGAGCAGCGCGGTGCCGACGAAGAATGGATGGCGCGTGATGCGCTCCACGCCCGACGGCGCACGCAAGGCGACGGGCGCATCGCTCGCGGGTCGGCCTCGCGTGCGACGCAGGAATGCCATCGGCGACCTGAAGTAGCTGATGAATCCCGCCACCGTGAGCACGGCTCCTGCAAACGCCATCGCTGCCAGGGCCCAGCGAGCCGCTGGCATGGCAGTCAGGCCCGCGCCGGCCACGCCTTGCCCGCCGAAGCGCGCGACGGCAGCAGCCAGCAGCGTCAGGGTGATCGCCGCCACCGCGGTGTACAGCAGCGCGAAGCGGCGCTCGCCCAGGCGGCGCACGAGCACGTCGCGCAGCGGGGGCGAGCCGAGCGCGAGGTGCGTGCCGCCGAACAGCAGCCAGAAGCACAGCACCACCAGCGTCGGCGTCATGGCTTGTCTCCTGCCAGCGCGATGCTGGCGAAGTAGGTCGCCTCGATCAGCGCGTCGACGGTGGGTGGCGGCGGCTCCTTGGCCTGGACATGCCGCCGCACCGCGGCCAGCGGCGCCTCGGCCAGGGCGTAGAAGGCGATGCGCAGCGTGACGGCGTCGCTGCGGCCGAACAAGCGCTGGCAGAAGGCCTGCACGCCGTCGTCCATCTGCCGGCTCAAGGCCTTGGCGCGGCTTTTCATGGCAGCGGGCCAGCCGCGCTCGAGGAAGTCTTCGCGCCGGTGCAGCAGGAGGATGCGCGCCTCCTGCGGCCGGTCGCGCACCTGCTGCGGCACGTAGCGCACGGCGGCCAGGCCGGCTGCCCGCGCGTCGTCTGCGCCCAGGCATTGCGCGAAGCCGGCCTGGAAGGACTCGGCGGCGCGCAGCCACACCTCGCCGAGCAGCACGTCGCGCGAGGCGAAGCGGTGATAGATGGAGCCGGTGGGCGCTCGCAGCGCGGCCGCGATGCGGGCGACCGTCGCGCCCGCCGGCCCACGCGCCGCCGCCACGCGGGCGGTGGCGGCCACGATCTGCTCGTCGTCGAATCGGGCGGGGCGCGGCATGGGTTTTAGAATATGCGTTCTAAAACAAGCCGTCAACCGCCTCGCCATCGTCGTGAACGTTTGACACCTCTGCCCGCGCGGCCTTTAGAGACCACTCGCGTTGCAGTCATTGGCTCCCGGCGCCGCCGGCGTGCTATGACCGCCTCGATGCGACGCCCTCGCGCCGCATGTCGAGGGAGATGGCCATGCTGAAACCCATCCTCACGCTCTTGTTCGGGGGCTTCCTCCTGGGCAGCGTCCACGCTCAGACCACCTTTGCCGAGGTGATCCTCACCCATTTCAACCAGACGCTGTTCACGCCGACAGGCAGCGTCACGCTGGACGATCGCGATATCGATCTGCACTTCCGCATCGACACCGACACCGATGCCGTCGGCGGATTCGACCTGGACGTCAGCGGCCTGCGCAATGGCGAGCGCACCGTGACGACCTACTACTACACGATGACCGTTTCCATCCGCGGCGTTCCCTACACCGGACCGCGAACCCTGTACTGCACACCCGTGGCATTCGAGTCCCAGTGCTTCGAGCCGAACGGCTTCGAGCAGGCATTCGCCATGCTCACGACCGGTGGAGGCGATCCGCGCCAGCACAACCCGTTCATTGACGTGATCGGTGAGGAGAGGTCCCTGTTCGTCTCGACCGACGTTCCGATGCAGCGCCAGGAATCAGGTCAGGTGAGTGCGTCGGTGAGCACGTCGGACGAGTCGAACGTTACCGTTGGAACCTTCCAGCTGCGGGTGTACTTGAACGCGTTCGCGGCGCCCGTGCCGGAGGTGTCGACCCGCGTGTCGCTGCTCGCGGGCATCGCGCTGCTCGCGACGGCGCTGACATGGCGGCGCCGCCGCGCACTGCGCGCCGTCAGTTGCTCTTGACGCTCACGCCCGCCGAGAACTCGGCGTTGGACACGAAGCCGTCCTTGTCCTTGTCGAGATCGCCGAACTTGGAGGCCAGGGCCGGGATCTGGGCGAGCTCGCTGCTGGACAGGCGACCGTCGCCGTTGACGTCGGCGCGCTTGAAGGCGGCCTCGATGGTTGCGGCGCTGCTGCTGGTGGGCGAGGCGCCGGTGGTCGGTGCCGCCGTGCCGGTGGCGGTGCCCGGTGCGGTCGTCGTTGCCGCAGGCGCTTGAGAGCCGGGGGCGGCGGTCTGCGCCTGTGCGCCCATGGCGGCACCGAGAGCGAGGGCGATGGCGATCGAAGAGAGCTTGAACATGCGAAGGACTCCTGTTGGAAGAACTGGAGACCCATTCAAACCGCGCCGGCCCGCCTCACCTAGCGTTCTTGCTCCGACTTACCCGGCTTACATCGACGCCGAGCCGTCTTACCTGCGATTGCGCCTGCTTGCCAGCGTGCCCAGCTCCCGCAGACCCTTCTCCAGCCGCGGGCTCCAGCCGTGCCCGCCGCTCAGGCGCATGCACTGTGCGTAGCGGCCGCTGGCCGAGAACACGACACCCGGCGCAAAGCAGACGCCGCGCTCCAGCGCCTGCACGAACAGCATGCGGCTGTCGGCCGGCTTGGGCAGCTCCAGCCACAGCACGAAGCCGCCGGCCGGCTGCGACACCCGCGTGCCGGTCGGAAAGGCCTGCTCGATGGTGACGACCATGCGATGCAAGGTCTCCTGGAACATACCGCGAATGCGACGCAGGTGATGGTCGTAGCCGCCGGAGGACAGGAAGTCGGCGAGCGCGACCTGCGGCAGCACCGCACCGCTCAGCGTGGACGCGACCTTGGCTTCGATCACGCGCGGCATGTGGCGCGCACCTGTCGCGATCCAGCCGATGCGATAGCCCGGCGCGAGCGTCTTCGAGAACGAGCCGCAGTACAGCACGCCGTCGTTCGCGTCGAGCGCGATGTAGGGCCGCGGCCGCTCGCTCGCGAAGCCGAGGTCGCCGTAGACGTCGTCCTCGACCAGCGGGATGCGGTGTCGCGCCAGCACGGCCAGCACCTGGCGCTTGCGCGCCTCGTCCAAGGTGAAGCCGAGCGGGTTGTGATAGCTGGAGGCGAGCACGCAGGCGGCCGGTGCGTGCTCGCGGCAGGCACTGCGCAAGGCATCGAGGTCGACGCCCGTGCGGGCGTCGGTGGGCAGCTCGAGCGCCTTCAGCCCCAGCGACTGCAGCACCTGCAGCAGGCCGAAATAGGTCGGCGATTCCAGCGCCACCGTGCCGCCCGGTCGTGTCACCGCCTTGAGCGCGATGCCCAGCGCCTCGGTGCAGCCGCAGGTGACGAGCACGTCATCGGGCGACAAGGCCTGGCCCCAGCGCAGCGCGCGGCGCGCGATTTCGCGGCGCAGGCCCGGGTCGCCGCGGGGCGGCATGTAGACGTTGTGGCGCACGCCTTTCACGCGCGCCGCGCGGGCCAGGCAGCGGTCCAGCCGGCCCGATCCCAGCAGCTGCGGGCTGGGAATGGCGCAGCCCAGCGGCACCAGCCTGGGATCGGCGGCGTGCTCGAGCAGCTCGAGCATGATGGCCGGCACCGCCACGTCGGTGGGGCGCGCGGCGCGGCGCGTCATCGCGGGCGCCTCGATGTCGAGCGAGGCGCGCGCCACGTAGAAGCCCGACTGCGGCCGCGCCTCGAGCACGCCCTGGTCCTCCAGCAGCCGGTAGGCCTGCAGCGCCGTCGTCACGCTGGTGCGCTTCTGGCGGCTGATCTCGCGCAGCGAGGGCACGCGCTCGCCCGGGGCCAGCGTGCCGGCATGGATGAGGCCGGTGATGAATCCCGCCAGCTCGCGGTAGCGGAACGAGGTCGACGGCGCGGGCGTGGCGTGCTCCAACTGTGCTGGTCGCATTCTCGGCGAACTGTGGCTGTTATCACCAGTGCCACGGGAGCAGCATCACCGCCATGAACCGATTCCCACCCAACGACATCATCCAGCTCGTGGGCCACGCGCCCCGCTTCGATCTCGCCGAGAGCGTCGGTCCCGACCTGCGACTGGCCGAGGTGCTCGATGCCGGCGGCATCGCCACGCTGTCGCAGCTCGCACTCGGCTACGGCAGCGCCGCCGGCGACGCGCCGCTGCGCCGGGTCATCGGCGAGATGCATAGCGTCGATGCGGACGACGTGGTGATCACCGCCGGCGGCATGCACGCGCTGTTCCTGCTTGCCTTCGCGCTGTGCGATCGCGGCAGCCAGGCGGTGGTCGCATCGCCGCTGTTCCCGCTGGCGCGCAACGCCCTGACGGCGGTGGGTGTCGAGGCCCGCACGCTGCCGCTGTCGTTCGACCAGCGCTACCAGCCGGACCTGTCGACCTTGCGCCGCCTCCTGACCCCCGACACCCGGCTGGTGAGCCTGGCCTCGCCGCAGAACCCGTCGGGAGTCGCGCTGTCGCCGGACACGCTGCGCGAGGTGCATGCGCTGATGCAGGCGCATGCGCCGCAAGCCTGGCTGCTGGTCGACGAGACCTACCGCGAAGCGGCCTACGGCGCCGACCCGATCCAGCCCAGCGCCGCGACGCTCGGCCCGCGCGTCGTCTGCACCGGCTCGCTGTCGAAGTGCCACGGCGCGCCGGGCTTGCGCATCGGCTGGGCGATCACGCGCGACGCCGTCCTGCGCGAGCAGCTGGTCACCGCGAAGTTCAACACGGTCATCTCCTGCGGTCGGCTGGACGAGGCCGTCGCGTTGTCGGTCCTGCAGCAGCGCGAGCGCGTGGTCGGCACCCGGCGCAAACTCCTGGCCGACAACCTCGCCATCACCGAGGCCTGGGTCAAGCGCGAGTCGGACCGCGTCGAATGGGTGCGGCCCGACGCCGGCGCGTTGTGCTGCGTGCGGCTGCGCAGCGAATGCTTCGACGACGCGGCGGTGCAGCGCCTGAACGACGCCCTCGGCCGCCACTCGGTGCGGGTGGGCGACGGACGCTGGTTCGCTGAGAGCCCGCGCGTCTTCAGGCTCGGATTCGGGCTGCTGGATCGGGACGGGCTGGCACAAGCGCTGGAAGCGGTGTCCGCCGCGTTGCGAGAGATCACGTAGCCCGGGTGCAACCCGGGACACTCGACCCCACGGCACGACCCCCGGGTTGCACCCGGGCTACTTCGTGCTCCTGCTCGCCACGATCTGGATGTCGCTCCCCTTGCCCTCGCCGCCCTTGCCGACCATCACCTGCGTGACCTGCTTGCTCTTGTCGTCGGCGAGCATGAGCATGTGCGAGCCGTCGCCGCTGCTCTCGGTGAACTGCTTGCCCTCGGACTGCGCCTTGAGCTTGTCGCGGTAGAAGCCCGCCACCTTGTCGGGCGCGTCCTCGCTGTGCAGCACCACGGTGAACATGCTGCCCTCCGACGAGCTCACCTTGGTGGCCTCGCCGTCACGCGGCTGCGTGCCCGGGTAGAACGACAGCCCGATGTCGGCCTCGCTCACCTTCGCGTTGCCCATCTCCAGGTGCGTGGTCTTGCCGGAGGCGTCGGTGGTGGTCACCTTCATGCCACCGCTGCTGAGGTCGACCTTGGCCTGGCCGCCTTCCTTTGCGATCTGCGACTCGATCATCTTCTCGGCCGCCTTCTCGCTCGCCTTCTCGCTGACCTTGCCGCAAGCCACGAGCGCCAGCACGCTGGCGACGATCACACCCATGCGTTCGATCATGTCCCACTCCAGAAGTCACCCCGGACGCCGATTGTGAGCGCCTGCAAGCGGCGATGCCAGGGTGGAAAGGGGCGACTGCATCCCTAGGTCATGGCCCGGGCGGGACGACAGATGAAACACGGCGCAATCGCGGCGCAACGCGGCAGCAACACGCCCGCCTCACAGTGCGCCATCTCTTCTTCGGCAAGGATTCCCGATGACGCACCGGACCCTCCCCTGGCTCGCCGCCCTGGCGCTCGTCGGCACGCTGCAAGGCGCGCTGGCCAACGAAGCCTCGAACGACTCACCCGCCCCCGACCGCGCCGCCCGCATGAAGCGCATGAAGGCCGCCGCCGACGTCGATCATGACGGCAGGCTCTCGCGCGAGGAGGCGAAGAAGATGCCGCGCGTCGCGCAGCACTTCGACGAGATCGACACCGGCAAGACCGGCTACGTCACCAAGGAGCAGGTCCAGGCCAGGGCGATGGAGATGGCCGCCGAGCACGGAGGCCGCAAGTGATCCTGGCCGCCGGCCTCACGACTCGCCGGTGAAGCCGATCTTCTTCACCAGCGGCCCCCATCGCGAAAACTCTGCGGCCTGGCTTCGCGCCATCTCGGCGGCGGTGGAGCCCTGGGCGACCAGGCCGACCACGCCCAGTCCGTCGATCAGCGCCTTGTCCTTCAGGGCGCTGTTGATCGCGGCATTGGCGGCCGACACCACCGCCGGCGACGTGCCGGCAGGCGCATAGAAGCCGAACCACTCCTCGACGGTCAGGTCCGGAAAGCCTTGCTCGGCAAAGGTCGGAACGTCGGGGATGAAGGGCGAGCGCTGCTTGCCCGAGGTGGCCAGGATGCGCAGCTTGCCGGCCTTGTGGTTGCTGATGAAGTCGCCGCTGGGCGTGACCATGGCGGCCAGCTGCCCGCCGACCACGTCGGTCACGCCGGGCACCGAGCCCCGGTAAGGCACGTGCTTGAGCTCCACGCCCTGGCTCAGGCCCAGCAGCGCGCCGATGAAATGCGGCGTCGACCCGGCCGCGGGCGAGCCGTAGTTCGCGTCCTTGGGATTGAGGATGGCCCACTGCAAGAAGTCGCGCACGCTCTTCACGCTGGCGGGCACCACCGGGCCGACGGCCAGCCCGTGGAACATCAGCGCCGCGATCGACACCGGCACGAAGTCGCGTGCCGGGTCGTAGGGCAGCTTGCTGTACACGTGCGGATAGATGGCCGTGCAGGAGAACGGCGACAAGGCCAGCGTGCTGCCGTCGGCCGGCGCCGACTTCAGTGCTTCGAGGGCGATGCGCCCGCCTGCGCCGGGCTTGTTCTCGACGAAGGCGGCGTTGCGCACATAGGGCGTCCCGGCGATGCGCTCGGCGACGCGCCGCGCGACGATGTCGCCCGAGCTGCCTGCCGGAAAGCCGTAGAGGATGCGCGCCTGCTCGAGGGCGTCGGCGCGGGCGCCCAGGCCGGCCAGCAAGGCCGAGCCGGCGCAGGCCTGAACGAACTGTCGGCGCTGGATCATGGTCGTGTCTCCTGTGATGAATGAATGATCGCCCCGGCTGCCTCGGCGTACAAGTGTTGGACGTCGGCGGCGCGGCGGGCCAGCACCGCCCGCTGGTTGATGTAGCCCTTGTCGGTGATCTCGCCGGCATCGACGCTGGGCGGCTCGGTCAGGAACAGCACGCGCGTCGGGCATTGCGACGACCCGCCGCCCGCGTCGCGCAGCGACTGCAGCGCGGCGCGCACCACCTGTTCCCGCTGCGCCGCCGGCATGGCGGCGCCTTGCGCACTGGGGAAGACGAGCGCGCCGACCTCGTCGCGATCGTGGCCGGTGATCACCGCGTCCTGTGCCAGTGGGGCGAGCGCCGAGACCAGCTTCACGCGCAAGGTGCCCACCGACACCCAGGTGCCGCTGGACAGCTTGAAATCCTCGGCCACGCGGCCGTCGAACACCACGCCCGCCTCGGGACGCGCCGGATCGAGCAGGAAGCCGGCATCGCCGATCGCGTAGAAGCCGTCGGCGTCGAAGGCCTCGGCGCTCTGCTTCGGCGCGTCGCGGTAGCCGGGGAACACCGACACGCCGCGCACCCGCATCTCCAGCTTGTCGCCGTTGGGCACGAACTTGAGCTCCATGCCGGGCAGCGGCAGGCCGATGACGCCGGCGCGGTCCAGGCGCCAGTGCGCGGTGGTGACCGCGGGCGAGGTTTCGGTCGCGCCCCAGGAGGTCGTGAGCCACACCGGATCGTCGCGCACGCGCCGGGCGATCGCCTCGAGGCGCTGCCACGCGGCCTGCGGCAACGCGGCGCCGGCGTAGAACACCATGCGCAGCCGGGCGAAGAAGTCGCGCGCGAGGACGTCGTCCTGCTCGAGGAAGGGCAGCAGCATGTCGATGCCGCGCGGCACGTTGAAGTACAGCGTGGGCTGCACCTCGCGCAGGTTGCGCACCGACTTCTCGACCAGGCCCGGCGCCGGCCGGCCCTCGTCGATGTGGAGGGCGCCGCCGTTGCGCAGCACCAGGTTCAGGTTGTGATTGCCGCCGAAGGTGTGGCTCCAGGGCAGCCAGTCGAGCACCACCGGCTTCTCGCGCGAGAGGAAGCGCCAGGCCTGGGCGATCATCTGCTGGTTCGCGCACAGCATGCGGTGGGTGTTGATGACGACCTTGGGCTGGCCGGTGGAGCCCGAGGTCAGCAGGTACTTGGCGTGGTCGTCGGGACGGATGGCGGCGAAGGCTTGCATCACGTCGCTGCGCTCGGGCTGCTCCTGCAGGCTGGCGAACGGGCGCGCGCCCGGCTGGGTGTCGGCGCCCTGGCCGTAGACACGCACCGCGTCGATGTCGGCCGATGCCAGCGCCGGTGCGTACACCGCGGCGTCCGACGCATACACCAGCGCCGGGCGCAGCGCCTTCAGGATGCCGTGCACCTTGGCGTGGTCGCGGGTGAGGCGGCAGTAGGCACTGGACACGCTGCACACCGGCCGGCCGACATGCATGGCGGCCAGCATGAGCAAGGCATGGTCGATCGAGTTGTCGGACAGCACGACCACCGGCGCACCCTGCGGCAGGTCGAGATCGAGCAGGCCCTGCGCGATGGCACCCACCGCGGCGCGCAGCTCGCCGTAGCGCAGCCGGCGCCAGTCGCCTTGCGCATCGCGCTCGGCCAAGGCCAGCGCCTGCGGCGTCTCGGCCGACCAGCGCTCCAGCCACTCGCCGATGCAGCGCGCATGCGGCTGCAGCGCTTCGGGGGAGCTGAGCACGAACCCGCCCGACGGCAGCTCGCGACGCACGGCGAGCGGTGGCGCCAGGCAGTCGGGATCGTCGAAGAACGCGATGGTCATGTCGCTCCTGCGCCGTCGCGCTTGCAACGCGCGACCTTGGTCCATACACTACTGTATGTCGATGCGCCGAATACTAGTCCATCCTCTCCTCGGTGAAGTTCGGGTTTGACCTGATCTCCATACAGTCTTGCACGGTCAATCTTCGCCCCGCTCGCGGGCATCCCTCACCCCCGACGACTGGATCGCCGGTGCCACCGTGCTGTTGACCGACCACGGCATCGACTCGGTGCGCGTCGACGTGCTGGCCAAGCAGCTGGGCGTGACTCGCGGCAGCTTCTACTGGCACTTCAAGGACCGCGACGATCTGCTGCGCTGCGTGCTCAATGCCTGGCGCGATGCCGCGACCGAGCAGATCATCGAGCGCTTCGAAGGCGAGCATGCGGATCCGCGGGCGCTGATCAAGGAGCTGATCTCGCTGCCGTTTCGCGGCCGCGCGGCCGAGCGGGCGGCCCGCATCGAGCTGGCCATTCGCGCCTGGGCGCGGCGCGACGCGATGGCGCGGCAGGCGGTCGACGAGGTCGACGCGCGGCGCATCTCCTACCACGCCCAGTGTTTCTCGGCCCTCGGATTTCGCATCGCCGAGGCGCGGGCGCGGGCCTTCGCGCTGTATGCCTACGAAGTGGCGGAGTCGATTTTGTCGAACCAGGGGAATGCGGCGCAGAAGGCCGAGCGCAGCGCGCTGGTGGAGCGGCTGCTGCTGACGCGGCTAGATCCGGCTTAGGAGCTTGCGCGGCAGGAGCCGCGCAAGCTCCTAAGCCTTCGGCCTATACACGGCTCCCCCGAGCCCCCTCCGAGCGGGGGCTCCAGCTTGTTCAACCACTCCCTCCAGCCTCCCTCCGAGAGGGAGGCTCCAGCACGAATGACGGCCGGCCTTGCGGCCGGGCTGGCGCATGGGGCGCTCGTCTCGTGATCAAACGCCGCGGCCGTGAGGCCGCTTGTCAAACACTCTGGAGCCTCCCTCTCGGAGGGAGGC
>DASUZE010000105.1:0-57500 GCA_036377015.1 Piscinibacter sp.
GGAACACGTCGCGGTAGCTCAAGCGCCGCGTGGCGCCCGACGGGTCCTTCCACTCGGTCCACACCAGGTCATACACGTTCTCAACCCCCTGCAGGTACATCGCGAGGCGCTCGAGGCCGTAGGTGATCTCGCCGGTGATCGGCTTGCAGTCGATGCCGCCAACCTGCTGGAAGTAGGTGAACTGCGTCACCTCCATGCCGTTGAGCCACACCTCCCAGCCCAGGCCCCAGCAGCCGAGCGTGGGGTTCTCCCAGTCGTCCTCGACGAAGCGCACGTCGTTGGCCTTCAGGTCGAAGCCCAGGGCCTCGAGCGAGCCCAGGTACAGCTCGAGGATGTCGGCCGGCGCGGGCTTGAGCACCACCTGGTACTGGTAGTAGTGCTGCAGGCGGTTGGGGTTCTGGCCGTAGCGGCCGTCCTTGGGCCGGCGGCTGGGCTGGACGTAGGCGGCCCTCCAGGGCTCCGGCCCCAGGGCGCGCAGGAAGGTTGCGGTGTGGCTGGTGCCGGCGCCGACTTCCATGTCGTAGGGCTGCAGCAAGGCGCAGCCCTGGCGGTCCCAATAGTCTTGCAGGCGCAGGATGATTTGCTGGAAGGTCAGCATGGTGGCGGCAAACAGCGAAAGCGCGTGATTTTACGGACTTCGCCGGCGCGGAGCGGGACCTCAGCCGCGGCGCCGACGCCAGCGGCGCAGGGCCAGCAGCATCGCGATCACCAGCGCCGCCGCGGCCGCGAGCGGCCACAGGCTGTAGCGCGCCACCCACCAGGCATAGGGCGTGAGCCCGGTGCGTCCCTGCACCGGGCCCTCGAGGACGCCGCGCGTGTAGGGCTTGATGTTGTGCGTGACCTGGCCGCGGTGGTCGATGATGGCGGTCGCGCCGGTGTTGGTGGCCCGCAGCATCGGACGCTGGAACTCCAACGCGCGCATGCGCGAGATGTTCAGGTGCTGGTCGACCGCGATGGTGTCGCCGAACCAGCCGATGTTGCTGATGTTGGCGAACACCGTGGGCGCGCGGGCCGGGACGGCGAAGCGGGCGGCGAGCTCCTCGCCGAACAGGTCTTCGTAGCAGATGTTGGGCGCGACCCGCTCGCCCTTGACGACGAAGGACGGCGCGTCCAGCGCGCCCCGGTTGAAGTCGCCCAGCGGGATGTTCATCATCTGCGTGAACCACTTGAACCCGGTCGGGATGAATTCGCCGAAGGGCACGAGGTGGTGCTTGTCGTAGCGGTACTCGTCCCGGCCGGGCGCGAAGCCGACCGCCGAGTTGGTGTAGCCGGCCTGCTCGTTGCCCAGCGGCACGCCGAACAGCGCATGGGTGCGGCCCGTCGAGAAGCGGCTGCGCAGCCCCGGCCAGAAATCCTCCGGCATCTGCTGCGGCAGGAAGGGCACCGCGGTTTCCGGGGCGACCACCAGGTCGGAGCCGGCTGCGAGCATGGCGCCGACATGCCACTCCAGCGCCGCCGCCTGGTGCTCCGACGCGAACTTCTCTTCCTGAGGGATGTTGCCCTGCAGCAGCGTCACCTCGAGCGTGCCGCCGGGCTCGGTGAAGCGGATCGGGCCGGTGGCGTCGGCGAGGTAGTCCATTCCCACCGCGACGGCGACGATGGCCACGATGCGCCGTACCCCCAGCACCGGCCGCGAGACCGCCGACCACGCCGCCAGGAATGCCGCCGCCGCGCCGACGCCATACACGCCCACCCAGGGCGACAGCATGGCCAGCGGCCCGTCGACATGGGCGTAGCCTGAGGCGACCCAGGGAAAGCCGGTGAAGATCACGCCGCGCGCCAGCTCGGCCAGCAGCCATACCGCGGCGAACAGCGCGGCATCGGGCAGCGGGCGCCCGGCCCGCCAGCGCGCGAAAGCCCACAGCGCCGCGCCCAGGTACAAGGACAGGAAGGCCGCCAGCGCCGCCACGGCCAGCACCGCCATCCAGGCGGGCAGCCCGCCGTAGCGGTGCATGCTGATGAACATCCACCAGGTGCCGGCGCCGACCCAGGCGGTGCCGAACACCATGCCGAGCACGAAGGCGCGGCCGGGCGTCACCACCGCGGCGCGCCAGGCGAGCATGGCCACGCACAGCATCTGCAGCCACCAGGCTTCGGTGTAGACGAAGGAGGCGGTCTGCAGCGCGCCCAGCACCGCCGCGAGGAAAAGGTCGAAGCCGAGCGAGAAGGGCCGCGCCCAGGCAGCCGTGGCCAGTTGCGCCGACATCAGGCGCCGTCGCTGACGAGCGCCTCTTCGGGCGCCCGACTCACCTTGAACCAGCGCACGGCGCCGCCGCGCGTCAGCATGACCGTGAACAGCAGCCCGCCCAGCACCGCGGATTCGCCGCGCCGCGGCACCCGGCCCAGCTCGTGCGCGACCAGGCCGCCGATGGTGTCGAAGTCGTTTTCGGGCAGCTGCGCCGCGAAGGCTTCGTTGACGGCATGGATGCCGGCGTCGCCGGCCACCCGATGGGTGCCGTCGGCCAGGGTGTAGATGCTGCTCTCGCCGTCCTTCTCGTCGAACTCGTCCTCGATCTCGCCGACGATCTCCTCGAGCACGTCCTCGATGGTTATGAGGCCGGCCGTGCTGCCGAACTCGTCGATCACGATGGCCAGGTGGTTGCGGTTCGAGCGGAAGTCGCGCAGCAGCTCGTTCAGCCCCTTGGATTCGGGCACGAACACCGCCGGTCGCAGCAGGGTGCGCAGGTTGAGCTCGGGCGCGCGTTGCAGCTTGAGCAGGTCCTTGGCGAGCAGGATGCCGATGATGTTCTCGCGCTCGCCCTCGTAGACCGGGAAGCGCGAGTGGCCGGTGCCGATCACCAGGTGCAGCACGTCTTCGTACGGAGCGTCGATGTTGAGCATGTCCATGCGCGGCGCGGCGACCATCACGTCGCCCGCGATCATGTCGGCCATGCGGATCACGCCCTCGAGCATCATCCGCGACTCGGGCGCGATCAGCTCGCGGTCCTCGGCGTCGGCCAGGGTCTCGATCAGCTGGTCGGTGGAATCGGGGCCGGGGTGGACGAACTCGACGATGCGCTGGAACAGATTGCGCTTGTCGGGCGGAGGATGCTTGTCGCTCCTGCTGCGGCCCGGCACGCCTGAATGGGGATCTGACATCGCACGAAGGCGCGGAAGTGGGCGGATTGCCAGCTTACCTGATCGGGCTGTCGCGGGAATTGACAAGTGTGCTAGCTTGGGCGGTTGCCATCCGGGCCGCCGACCCCATCTGGAGCGGTCGTGCCGCCCTCGAGCACCTCGATACAGGAAAACCCGCCATGGCCCTCATTCCCGCCACCATCCTCACCGGCTTTCTCGGCTCCGGCAAGACCACGCTGCTCAAGCGGGTGTTGACCGAGGCCCACGGGCAGAAGATCGCCATCGTCGAAAACGAGTTCGGCGACGAGAACATCGACAACGACATCCTGGTGCAGGACACCCGCGAGCAGATCATCCAGCTCAACAACGGCTGCGTGTGCTGCACCATCCGGGAAGACCTGCGCACCACGCTGTCCGACCTGGCCGCCAAGAAGCGCAAGGGCGAGCTCGACTTCGACCGCGTCGTGATCGAGACCACCGGCCTGGCCGATCCGGGCCCGGTGGCCCAGACCTTCTTCATGGACGACGAGATCGCCGAGAGCTACCTGCTCGACTCCGTCCTGACGCTGGTCGACGCCAAGCACGCCGAGAAGCAGCTCGACGACCGCCAGGAGGCGCGCCGGCAGATCGGCTTCGCCGACCAGATCTTCATCAGCAAGACCGATCTGGTCGACGAGGCCTCGGTCGACGCGCTGGCCCACCGGGTGAGGCACATGAACCCGCGCGCGCCGCAGCGCCGGGTGCACTTCGGCGAGGTACCCATCTCCGAGGTGTTCGACCTGCGCGGCTTCAACCTGAACGCCAAGCTCGACATCGATCCCGACTTCCTCAAGGCCGACGAGCATGACCATGATCACGACCATGACCACGACCACGAGCACGGCGAGCACTGCGACCACCCGCACCACCATGCCCACGACGACGACGTGAAGTCCTTCGTGTTCCGCTCCGACCGGGCGTTCAATCCGGCCAAGCTGGAGGACTTCCTGGGTGCCATCGTCCAGGTCTACGGGCCGAAGATGCTGCGCTACAAGGGCGTGCTCAACATGAAAGGCACCGACAAGAAGGTGATCTTCCAGGGTGTGCACCAGCTCATGGGCAGCGACCTCGGGCCCAAGTGGGCGCCCGGCGAGAAGAAGACGAGCAAGATGGTTTTCATCGGCATCGACCTGCCCAAGGACGTGTTCCTCCAGGGCCTGGAGCAGTGCCTGGTTTGATCGTCCGCGACAGATTGCCGACCTTCGTTTCGGGGAGGGTTGACCCCACCGAAAACCGCTACCTTCGTGCGCATGCAACGTGGCTACAATCCGCGGCGCCCAAATTCGCCCCGGTGCCCCTTTTCACCGAGGACAGAGCGGGTATAACCGCCGTTGCGAGGAGACTCCCGTGAGCACGACCCCGGCCAAGAAAGCGACCACCAAGAAGCCCGCGGCAAAGACGCCAGCGGCCAAGGCGCCTGCCAAGCCGGCGTCCAAGGCCGCAGCCAAGCCGGCGCCCAAGCCGCCCGCCAAGCCGGCACCGAAAGCAGCACCCAAGCCGGCAGCCAAGGCTGCGCCCAAGCCCGCACCGAAGCCGGCGCCCAAGGCCCCGGCGCACCACGCCAAGCCTGCCGCTGCACCGCACCACCCGCCGGCCGCCGCGCACCGTGCCCCCGCGCCGGCCAAACCCGCCCCGGCCCCGTCCCCGAAGTCGAGCTCACGCGCCCACGCAGCCGCCCCGGTCGCCGTGGCCCTGCCGCCCCCGACATCCCGATTCGCCGACCGGTTCGCACCCCCTCGGCCCCCGACCCGACAAATGAACAACCTCGCAGTAGACACCCCCAAGCAGCCTCACAAGGCCGATCCCAAGCTCGCCAACGCCTGGAAGACCAAGTCCGGCAAGGACCTCACCGAAGCCGAAGTCCTGGCCATGCCCGACAGCGAGTACATGAACGACAAGCAGCTCGAGTTCTTCCGGGCCCGGCTGCAGATGTTGAAGGACGACCTGCTGTCCAACGCCGGCGAGACCACCGAGCACCTGCGCGAGGACACTTCCATCGTCCCCGACCCGGCCGACCGCGCGACCATCGAGGAAGAGCATGCGCTGGAGCTGCGCACGCGCGACCGGGAGCGCAAGTTGCTGAAGAAGATCTCACAGTCGCTGGGCCGCATCGACGCAGGCGACTACGGTTTCTGTGACGAAACCGGCGAACCGATCGGCCTCGGGCGTCTGATCGCGCGCCCCACCGCTACACTGTCACTCGAAGCCCAGCAGCGCCGCGAGCTGAAGCAGAAGATGTTCGGCGACTGAACCTGCCGGCATCCGCGACCCGACGCGCAGTTATCCCGACAATGGCGGACCCCAAAGACACGACCAGCTTTTTCCGCAAGGTCGTGAAGTTCGTGGCCAACCCGGCCACCGAATGGAGCGACTTGGACTCCCCTTCGCCCGAGGCGCGGGAGACCGAGTTCGCCAAGTCGGAACTGAAGGCAATGATCGAGCGCAAGCGGCGCAACGACTTCGTGCGCAAGCGCGAATTCGACATGCTGCGCAAGGTCCGCCGCGAAGGCCTGTCCAGCGAGCAGCTGGCCGCCCTCGGCGGCTCGTCGCGCATCGACGATTCCGAGGCCCGCATCGACAGCGGCGCCAAGCCCGACAGCGGGGTCAAGGCCAAGATCGACGAGATCGAGCAGCAGATGGTCGGCGACGGCTACCGCGGCTCGCAGCGCCGTCCGCCCGAGTTCTACAACGCCCGCACCCAGCCCGTCCCGATGGAAACGCCGGCGGCGCGGGCCTCGGCCCATGCTCCGCTCGACGGCGGCCGCGTGGTCGACACCGGCCAGCCCAGTGAGCGCGGCAAGCTCGGTGCGACTGTCGCACCGGCATCGGCGGTCATGAGCCCCGGCATGTCGCCGCTGTCGCCGCTCGCGCTCGACGCCAGCAGCTCCGACTTCGCGCATCCCTTCGCGGTCGAGGTGAGCGAGGTCGCCCACGATCCCGAGCTCGACGAGGCGGTGATCGCCTTCGCCAACGCCGACTTCGAGCTGTGCGAGCAGTCGCTGTCCACCATGACCGCCTCGACCGGCAGCCGCGCCGGCCACGCCGAGACCTGGCTCGTGCTGTTCGACCTGTACCGCGCCATCGGCCAGCAGAACAAGTTCGAGAGCCTGGCGCTCGACTACGCCCAGCAGTTCGGCTGGTCGGCGCCGCAGTGGTTCTCCATGCCCAAGCTGGTGGCCGAGGCCGCCAGCGCCGACGACCGGCCCAAGGCGCCGCGCGTCGAAGGACAGATCGGCTGGGTCTGCCCCGAGTTCCTCGACTCCGACGCCGTCGCCAAGCTGCGCTCGCAGACTCTGCAGATGCCGCTGCCCTGGGTCTTCGACTGGGGCCACCTGCGCAACATCGATCCCGAGGCTTGCGCCCGCATGAGCGAGCTGTTCCGCGGCTGGATCACCCAGAAGCTCGACATGCGCTGGCTCAACGGCGAGCGCCTGTTCACCGTGCTCGGCGACGCCGCGCCCACCGGCGTGCGCGATGCCGACCCGGCCTACTGGCAGCTGCGCCTGGACGCGCTGCGCATGGCCAACCGCCCCGACCAGTTCGACGAGGCCGCCATCGACTACTGCGTGACCTACGAGGTCTCGCCGCCGTCGTGGGAGCCGGCACAGTGCCAGGTGCGCATCAGCGGCGGCGATCACAGCACCAGCTCGCCCCCGCTGTCGGTGGTGAGCGAGGTCTCGACCAGCTTCGTCGAGTCGCAGCTCACCGAAGACACCGGCCTGGTCCAGGTCGCGAGCGTGGAGCTGTCGGGCCAGCTGGTGGGCGACATCGGCGGCACGCTGAAGAAGATGAACGGCGAGCTGGGCACCTCGACCATCGTCAACGTGTCGTGCGCCAAGCTGATCCGCGTCGACTTCATCGCCGCCGGCGACCTGCTCAACTGGGTGCTGGCGCGGCGCAGCGAGAACCGCTCGGTGGCCTTCGTCGAGGCGCAGCGCCTGGTGGCGCTCTTCTTCGGCGCCATGGGTATCACCGAGCATGCGAAGGTGAAGGTGCGCACGGTTTAAGCTGTGCGACCTCGCGGGGGTTGAACCCCGCCCCTTCAGCTGCAGATACCCCCGATGGAAAACTACCACGGCACCACCATCGTCAGCGTGCGCCGCGGCAACGTGGTCGCGCTCGGTGGCGATGGCCAGGTGACGCTCGGCAACGTCGTCGTCAAGGCCACGGCCCGCAAGGTGCGCAAGCTCTACCGCGACCAGGTGCTCGCCGGCTTCGCCGGTGCCACCGCCGACGCCTTCACGCTGTTCGAGCGCTTCGAGGCCAAGCTCGAGAAGCATCAGGGCCACCTGGTGCGCGCGGCCATCGAGCTCACCAAGGACTGGCGCACCGACCGCGTGCTGCGCCGCCTGGAAGCGATGCTCGCGGTGGCCGACAAGGACGCCTCGCTCATCATCACCGGCAACGGCGACGTGCTCGAGCCCGAGCACGGCATCATCGCCATCGGCTCCGGTGGCGCCTATGCGCAGGCCGCGGCACGCGCGCTGCTGGAGCACACCCAGCTCGCGCCGGCCGACATCGTCAAGAAGTCGCTCGAGATCGCGGGAGAGCTGTGCATCTACACCAACCAGCACCACACCATCGAGTCGCTTTGAGATGAAGTCCAGCATGACTCCCCAGGAGATCGTCTCCGAGCTCGACCGCCACATCGTCGGCCAGAAGGATGCCAAGCGCGCCGTCGCGATCGCGCTGCGCAACCGCTGGCGGCGCCAGCAGGTCGACGACAAGCTGCGCAGCGAGATCACGCCCAAGAACATCCTCATGATCGGCCCCACCGGCGTGGGCAAGACCGAGATCGCGCGCCGCCTGGCCAAGCTGGCCGACGCGCCCTTCATCAAGGTCGAGGCGACCAAGTTCACCGAGGTCGGCTACGTCGGAAAAGACGTCGACTCCATCGTGCGCGACCTGGTCGACATGGCCGTCAAGCAGGAGCGCGAGGGCGCGATGCGGCGCCAGCGCGCTCTCGCCGAAGACGCCGCCGAAGACCGCATCCTCGACATCCTGGTGCCGCCGGCGCGCAGCGATTTCGGCATCACCGCGCAGTCGGGCGACAACACCGCCCGCCAGGTCATGCGCAAGCGCCTGCGCGAAGGCGCGATGGACGACAAGGAGATCGAGGTCGAGGTCCCCGACGCCAAGCCGGCGCTGGAGATCATGGGCCCCGCCGGCATGGAAGACATGGCCGAGCAGCTGCGCGGCATGTTCGCCAACCTCGGCGGCGGCAAGCGCAAGCAGCGCAAGGTCAAGATCGCCGAGGCGATGAAGCTGCTGGTCGACGAAGAGGCCGCGAAGCTGGTCAACGAGGACGAGCTGCGCAGCGCCGCGCTCGCCAACGCCGAGCAGAACGGCATCGTCTTCATCGACGAGATCGACAAGGTCACCTCGCGCTCGAGCGGCGAGCACGGCGGCGGCGCCGAGGTGTCGCGCCAGGGCGTGCAGCGCGACCTGCTGCCGCTGGTCGAGGGCACCTCGGTCAACACCAAGTACGGCATGGTCAAGACTGACCACATCCTGTTCATCGCATCGGGCGCCTTCCACCTCACCAAGCCCAGCGACCTGATCCCCGAGCTGCAGGGGCGCTTTCCGATCCGCGTCGAGCTGGGCTCGCTCAGCGTCGACGACTTCGAGGCCATCCTCACCCAGACCCATGCCAGCCTGGTCAAGCAGTACCAGGCGCTGCTCGCCACCGAGGGCGTCACGCTGGAGCTGCAGGCGGCGGGCATCCGCCGGCTGGCGCAGATCGCCTACGACGTCAACGAGCGCACCGAGAACATCGGCGCACGGCGGCTCGCGACGGTGATGGAGCGCCTGCTCGACGAGGTCAGCTTCGACGCGCCCAACCTCGGCGGCCAGACGGTGTCGCTGGGGGCCGCGGAGGTCGATGCGAAGCTCGCCGAGCTGGCACGCAACGAGGACCTGTCGCGCTACATCCTGTAGCCCGGGTGCAACCCGGGACGCGACCGCGAACGTGGCACCCCGGGTTGCACCCGGGCTACGAACCCACGCCGATCTCGCGAAAGCGCTCGACCGCGTCGCTGGGTCCGAAGTCCTCGAGCTCGTAGAGCTGGCGCACCTCGATCTCGGCGTCCTCCGATTCGCCCATCGGCGCCGGAAACCGCCGCGTCCACTCGAGCGCTTCCTCGCGGGAGCGGACCTGGATCAGGGTGTAGCCGGCGATCAGCTCCTTGCTCTCGGCGAAGGGCCCGTCGAGCACCGTGCGATGGCCATTCGAATGGCGGATGCGCCAGCCCTTGCCGCTGGGCTGCAGGCCCGAGGCGTCGAGCAGGACGCCCGCCTTCGCGAGCTGCTCGTGGTACTCGGCCATCGCGGCGATCAGCCCCTCTTCGGGCACGACGCCGGCCTCGGTCCGCGGCGTGGCCCTGACCATGATCATGAATCGCATGTCGATCTCCTGTGGGCGCCCGTGCCGGATTCGCACGCTTGCCCTCACACGACGATCGGGGCGACTCGGGATCGACAGTCACCGGCCTGGGAAAACCCTTAGGACGCTTCCTCGTAGCAAGGGGCGAGGCCGCGCACTTCCACCGTGCACCATTCGGCCGCGGGGCAGGTCTTGGCGATCTCGACCGCCTCCTCGCGGGTCTTGCAATCGATCAGGAAGAAGCCGCCGACCATTTCCTTCGCCTCGGCGAAGGGGCCGTCGATCACCTTCGGCTTGCCGCTGCGGACCTCGATGCGCGTCGCGTCGGCGTGCGACTCGAGCGACTCGCTGGCGAGCAGCAGGCCGCGCGAGCGCAGCCCGTCGCCCCAGCGCACCATGCGCTCGTAGACACCGCGGCCCTCGGACTCGGTGCGGGTCTTCCGCTGGGCAGGCGGTTCGATCATCAGAAGCATGTAGGCCATCGGAATCCTCGAACGTGGGCGCCGTGGTCCGGCGCGAGAGCGCGATTAGACCACCGCACCCTCGCGCCGTGGCGTCAGGCGTCCAGCAGCGAGCCGCAGCCGCAGGCAAATTACCCGCACGCCGCTGCTGCCCAGCTCTGCAGCCAGCACGGCGGTGTCCGCCGTACCGCCACGAGAGCGGATGTCCTGCGCGACAGCCTGCAGGCGGGCGAGCGTTCGCCCTGCCAGAAAGACGCGGGCGCCGTCCCGGGCGAAGGCACGGGCGACGGCGCCGCCGATGGCGCCTGCGGCACCGTAGACGATCGCGTTTCGATCCTCGAGCCACTTGGGGCGTTCTCCTCGGGGAGTGCGCGTGCCCGATGCACGCGCTCTTCCCGACGACGAACGAGGCGGGCCGGATTCGACACGCCGGCCCCGGCCCTTTCGACGTCCGCAGGCTTGCTGGACGTCAGAGCGCGAGCCGGTGCGATTGCAGCGCCAGCAGGCCTTCGAAGATCAGCGTGTCCACCATCTCGAACTGCTGGTCGGTGATGGGCGCGAGCTTGACCGCCGCCCCGCCGCTCATCAGCAGCACGGGCTCCTGGCCGGTGAGTGTCGACAGGCGCCGGTGCATGCGCTCGATCGCGCCGGCGATGGCGTGGGCGCCGCCGCTCATCAGGGCGTCGCTGGTGTTGGTGGGAAAGTCGCGGACCTCGCCGGTGGGCGCCTTGAGCCCGGCCGTGCCCATCTCGAGGGCGCGCAGCATGAGGCCGAAGCCGGGCAGGATGAGCCCGCCGAGGAAGCGCCCGGTCTCGTCGAGCGCATCGACGGTGACCGCCGTGCCGACCATCACCACCAGGGCCGGCCGCGGCGGGCCGCCGGCCGCCAGCACGCGGTGGCGCGCGCCGATCAGCGCCACCCAGCGGTCGGTGCCCAGGCGATTGGGATGGTCGTAGCCGTTGGTCACGCCGGCCGCGTGGGGCGAGGACACCACCCAGCGCGGGGCGACGTCCCAGATCTCCATCTGCTCCTCGACGCGGCGCTTCACGCCTTCGCCGGCGACGATGCTGCCCAGCATGCTGGCGGGCGCGGCCAGGTCTTTCCACTCGGTCTCGGCGAGGTTGTCGATCTGCTCGAGGAAGACCGCGCCGTGAGCGATCAGGCCCGCCCCTGGCTGGGGCGACGCGTACTGCGCCCACTTGAGGCGGGTGTTGCCGACATCGACGGCCAGGAAACTCATCCGGCGGAATTTAGCCGGTCGACAGCTTCGAGTCGATCCGGGGGGCAAGCAGGTGGCGGGCGCGGCGCAGCGTCTGTTGGGCCGACAGCGAGCGGAAGGGCTTGACGATGTGCGCCTCGACATCGTCGATCAGGCCGGCGAGCTCGTCGCGCGTGCGGGCGCGCCGCAGGCGCAGCAAGGTGAGCGATCCGGCCAGCGGCGCTTCGGTGCGCAGGGCACGCACGAGGATCTCGCGCGCTTCCTCGAGCGACGGGTCGGCGTCGGCGTCGAACTCGCCCAGCACGGAGTCGGGGCCGGGCACCGAGCTGTCGACACCTTCGTCGAGCACCGACTCGGGCTGCAGCGTGCGCGCGGCGGGCAGCAGCGACTCGTGTGCTTCCAGCGGGATGTCGACGTGCAGATGCGAAACGGCCGGCGCCATTGGCGTCATCGGCACGGTGGGCTGGGGCAGCAGGATCAGGCCCATGTCGATCAGCTCGCCGAAGCAGGTGTCGGTGGCGCCGGCCTGGCGCGCCAGCTGGCGGACCTCGACTTCGGTGCGCCGCCCGTCCACCAGCAGCAGCACGGTGCGGTGGCGCTGGCTGAGGCGCCGCTGGCGCTGGCTCAGCTCGGCATGTCCGTCCGGGGTCTTGACGGGAACGAGTGGGATCGCCACGGGATGCTCCTTGTTCTTCGGCCAGCCGACAACTGCGCCGCCCAACGGCCGGAATTGTGACGCGAAACCCCCGCCGCTCACCATCCGGCGGGCGGCTCGCGCACGGGTGAAACGTGCAACTCCGCACTCAATTCCGCGCCCGGCGGCGAACCGGGGATACACTGTCGCAATTGACGTATACGTCAATCAGACCCCTCCGCCGCACGAGGACACCTTGAGCAAGCGCACTCCCGACCTCGCCGATTTCCAGTACGCCGGAGCCCTGGCCGCGAAGGCCAAGCGTTTCGACCTGGCGCGCTTCGACCCCGCCGCGAAGCCGTTCTCCGGCGCCGACAAGCTCGCCGACAAGGCCCGCGTCGACACGCTCGCCGCCGAGCTCGACGTGCTGCAGGAGCTGTTCTACGCCGACCGCCGCTATCGGCTGCTGGTGGTGCTGCAGGGCACCGACACCAGCGGCAAGGACGGCACCGCGCGCGGCGTGTTCGGCCGCATGAGCCCGCTGGGCGTGCACAGCGTGTCGTGGAAGGCGCCCAACGACGAGGCCCGGGTGCGCGACTACCTGTGGCGCATCCATGCGCGGGTGCCCGCCAACGGCGAGGTCGTCATCTTCAACCGCAGCCACTACGAGGACGTGCTGGTGCCGCGGGTCGAAGGCTGGATCACGCCGCAGCAGGTCAAGCAGCGCTACACCCACATCAACGACTTCGAGCGCATGCTGACCGAGACCGGCACGGTGATCCTGAAGTTCATGCTGCACATCTCGAAAGACGAGCAGCGCGCGCGCCTGCAGGCGCGCCTGGACGATCCCGACAAGCGCTGGAAGTTCGAAGGCGGCGACCTCGAGACGCGCAAGAAATGGGACGACTACCAGCGGGCCTATTCCGACGCGATCGCCGCCACCGGCACCGAATGGGCGCCCTGGACCATCGTGCCGGCCGACTCCAAGACCCATCGCAACCTGATGGTGGCGATGGCCGTCAAGCGCGCCCTCGAAGGGCTGAAGCTGCGCTACCCGCCGGGCGACCCGGCGCTGGCCAAGCTGCGCGTCGTGTGACCGTCATCTCAGGAGTTCTTGCATATGACCGACCTCTCCGCCGAGTTCAAGGCCCTGGCCGAGTACCGCCCGACGCACAAGGTCCGCTTCGTGACGGCGGCGTCGCTGTTCGACGGCCACGACGCCGCCATCAACATCATGCGGCGCATCCTGCAGGGCATGGGCGCAGAGGTGATCCACCTGGGCCACAACCGCTCGGTCGACGAGGTGGTCACCGCGGCGCTGCAGGAAGACGTGCAGGGCATCGCGATCAGCTCGTACCAGGGGGGGCACGTCGAGTACTTCAAGTACATGGTGGACCTGCTCAAGGCGCGCGGCGGCGAGCACATCCAGGTCTTCGGCGGCGGCGGCGGGGTGATCGTTCCGGCCGAGATCGCCGAGCTGCAGGGCTACGGCGTGGCGCGCATCTACAGCCCCGAGGACGGCCAGCGCATGGGCCTGCAGGGAATGATCGGCGAGATGGTGATGCGCTGCGACGGCGACCTCTCGGCCTACGCGCCCAAGGCCGTCGCGGCCATCCAGGGCGGCACCGAAGCGAACTGGCGGGCGCTCGCCCAGCTCATCACCGCGCTGGAGAACGGCCAGGCGGCCGACACGCTGAAGGCCGCGCTGCACGCCGAGTCGAAGAAGGCGCGCACGCCGGTGGTGGGCATCACCGGCACCGGCGGCGCGGGCAAGTCGTCGCTGACCGACGAGCTGATCCGCCGCTTGAGGCTGGACCAGGACGATGCGCTGCGCGTCGCGGTGATCTCGATCGACCCGTCGCGCCGCAAGAGCGGCGGCGCGCTGCTCGGCGACCGCATTCGCATGAACGCCATCGGCCCCTGGTCGCAGGGGCAGCGCGTCTTCATGCGCAGCCTGGCCACGCGCGACTTCGGCAGCGAGATCAGCCAGGCGCTGCCCGACGTCGTGGCCGCCTGCAGGGCCGCCGGCTTCGACCTGATCGTCGTCGAGACCTCGGGCATCGGCCAGGGCGACGCAGCCATCGTGCCGCTGGTCGACGTGCCGATGTACGTGATGACGCCGGAGTACGGCGCCGCCAGCCAGCTCGAGAAGATCGACATGCTCGACTTCGCCGAGTTCGTCGCCATCAACAAGTTCGACCGCAAGGGCGCGGCCGACGCGCTGCGCGACGTGGCCAAGCAGGTCCAGCGCAACAAGGAGGCGTGGAAGAAGAAGCCCGACCAGATGCCGGTGTTCGGCACCATGGCCAGCCGCTTCAACGACGACGGCGTGACCGCGCTGTACCAGGCGCTGCTGCCGCGCTTGCGCGACCTGGGGATGAAGATCGGCGAGAGCCGGCTGCCGCTGGTGCACACCCGGCACAGCACGCACCAGGTGCCGATCGTTCCCGGCGCGCGGGCGCGCTACCTGGCGGAGATCGCCGACGGCGTGCGCGGCTACAAGCAGCGCGCAAGGGAACAGGCGCGGCTGGCGCGCGCGCTGCAGCAGCTGCGCGAGAGCGCGCGCATGCTGGGCGAAGCCAAGCTCGCGGGCGTCGAGTCCTTGAACGAGCTGGCCGCGCGCCGCGAGGCCGATCTCGACCCGCATGCGAAGAAGCTGCTCGCGATGTGGCCGCAGATGCAGAAGGCCTACGCCGGCGACGAGTACGTGGTGAAGATCCGCGACAAGGAGATCCGCACCGCGCTGACCACCACCTCGCTGTCGGGCAGCAAGATCCGCAAGGTCGCCCTGCCGCAGTACGAGGACCACGGCGAGATCCTCAAGTGGCTGCTGCTCGACAACGTGCCGGGCAGCTTCCCCTACACCGCCGGCACCTTCGCCTTCAAGCGCGAGGGCGAGGACCCGACGCGCATGTTCGCCGGCGAGGGCGATGCCTTCCGCACCAACCGGCGCTTCAAGCTGCTCTCCGAAGGCATGCCGGCCAAGCGGCTGTCGACCGCCTTCGATTCGGTCACGCTGTACGGCAACGACCCCGACCTGCGACCCGACATCTACGGCAAGGTGGGCAACTCCGGCGTGAGCATCGCTACGCTGGACGACATGAAGGTGCTGTACTCGGGCTTCGACCTGTGCAACCCCGGCACCTCGGTGTCGATGACCATCAACGGCCCCGCGCCCACCATCCTCGCGATGTTCATGAACACCGCGATCGACCAGCAGCTCGATCGCTTCAAGACGGACAACGGCCGCGACCCGACCGACGACGAGGCACAGAAGATCGCCGCCTGGGTGAAGCAGAACGTGCGCGGCACGGTGCAGGCCGACATCCTCAAGGAAGACCAGGGCCAGAACACCTGCATCTTCTCGACCGAGTTCAGCCTCAAGGTGATGGGCGACATCGCCGAGTACTTCGTGCACCACCAGGTGCGCAACTTCTATTCGGTGTCGATCAGCGGCTACCACATCGCCGAGGCGGGCGCCAACCCGATCTCGCAGCTCGCCTTCACGCTGTCCAACGGCTTCACCTTCGTCGAGGCGTACCTGGCGCGCGGCATGCACATCGACGACTTCGCGCCCAATCTGAGCTTCTTCTTCAGCAACGGCATGGACCCCGAGTACACCGTGCTCGGCCGGGTGGCGCGGCGCATCTGGTCGGTGGCGATGCGCGACCGCTACGGCGCCAACGAGCGCTCCCAGAAGCTCAAGTACCACGTGCAGACGAGCGGGCGCTCGCTGCATGCGCAGGAGATCCAGTTCAACGACATCCGCACCACGCTGCAGGCGCTGATCGCGATCTACGACAACTGCAACTCACTGCATACCAACGCCTTCGACGAGGCCATCACGACGCCCACCGAAGACAGCGTGCGCCGCGCGATGGCCATCCAGCTCATCATCAACCGCGAGTGGGGGCTGGCGAAGAACGAGAACCCGAACCAGGGCGCGTTCATCGTCGACGAGCTGACCGAGCTCGTCGAAGAGGCGGTGCTCAAGGAGTTCGAGAAGATCGCCGAGCGCGGCGGCGTGCTGGGCGCGATGGAGACCGGCTACCAGCGCGGCCAGATCCAGGAAGAGAGCATGCACTACGAGATGCTCAAGCACACCGGCGAGTACCCCATCATCGGCGTCAACACCTTCCGCAATCCGCATGGCGACCCGGTGCCCGAGCACATCGAGCTGGCGCGCTCGACCGACGAGGAGAAGCAGTCGCAGCTCACGCGCCTGGCGGACTTCCATGCGCGCAACGCGAAGCAGGCACCGGCGATGCTGAAGCGGCTTCAGCAGGCGGTGATCGACAACCGCAACGTGTTCGAGGTGCTGATGGACGCGGTGCGCGTGTGCTCGCTGGGGCAGATCACGAATGCCTTGTTCGAGGTGGGTGGGCAGTACCGGCGCAGCATGTGAGGGGCATCATCAGGGCAGCTCCTTGCGCAGGTGCACCGGCCTGGCCATGCGCTTTCTCAGCCGGATGTTGATCATCTCCACCGCCATCGAGAACGCCATCGCGAAGTAGATGTAGCCCTTGGGCACATGGGTCTCGAAGCCTTCGGCGATGAGGGTGACGCCCACCAGCACGAGGAAGGCCAGCGCCAGCATCTTGATGCTCGGATGGCGCTCGACGAACTCGCCGATGGGCTTGGCCGCGAACATCATCACCGCGACCGACAGCAGGATGGCCACGACCATCACCATCACCTCGTCGGCCAGCCCCACGGCGGTGATGACCGAGTCGAGCGAGAAGACGATGTCGATGACGGCGATCTGCACCAGCACGCCGCCGAAGCTCGCCGCCTTGCCGGCCCCGCCCTCCTGCGCCGTGTCCTCGCCTTCGAGCGAGGCATGGATCTCGTGCACGCTCTTCCACAGCAGGAACAGCCCGCCGCCGATCAGGATGAGGTCGCGGCCCGAGATCTCCTGCACCAGCGTGAACAGGGGCGTGGTCAGCCGCATGATCCAGGTCAGCGAGAGCAGCAGCAGGATGCGCGTGCCCATGGCGAGCGACAGGCCCAGCCGGCGCGCCGAGTTGCGCCGCGCCTCGGGCAGCCGCCCCACCAGGATGGAGATGAAGATGATGTTGTCGATCCCCAGCACGATCTCCAGCGCGGTGAGCGTGGCGAGGGCGATCCAGGCGTTGGGGTCGGCAAGCCAGTCGAACATGGTGTCGGCCTTGGTTCAGTTGTGGGGATCGGATCGCAAGCCCCGTGCCCGGGTCACGGCCACTCGAAGCTCCCGTTGATCACCGGCTCCCTGCGCAATCGCTCCACCGCGAAATCCACGAACGCCCGCACCTTCGCCGCCGCGCGGCGCCCATCGGTGCTCACCACCTGCACCGGAACCGGCGGCGGCTCGTGGTCGGCGAGCACGATGCGCAGGCGGCCGGCCTTCACGTCGGCCGCCACCTGGTAGGACAGCGCCCGCGCCAGCCCGTGCCCGGCCAGCGCCGCCGCGATGCTCATCGAGCTGGTGTTGCCGGCCAGGCGCATGCGCGGCTCGCCGATCTCGCGGTCGGCCTTGCCCTTGCGGCCGGGCGGGTACAGCGCCCAGGGCGCAGTGGTGCCGCCGTTGATCGCGAAGCCGATCGCGTCGTGCTGCGCCAGGTCGGCGGCCTTGCGCGGCACGCCGCGCGCATCCAGGTATGCGGGCGAGCCGACGATCACCCGCCGCACATGGCCCACGCGCACCGCGGTCAGGCCCGAGTCGGGCAGATGGGCGATGCGCACGGCGACGTCGAAGCCTTCCTCGAACAGGTGCACGATGTGGTCGGCGAAGAAGGTCCGCACGCTGATCTGCGGATGGGCGTCGAGGAAGTCGAGCACCACCGGCGCGACGTGCAATCGACCGAACATCTGCGGCGCGGTCAGCGCGATCTCGCCCTGCGGCGCGGTGTGGGCGCCGCCCGCGCCGGCCTCGGCCCGCGCCACGTCGGCCAGGATGCGCTTGCAGTCGGCATGGAAGCGCTCGCCCGCCTCGGTGAGCGCGACGCTGCGCGTGGTGCGGCGCAGGAGCTGCGCGCCCACGTGCTCCTCGAGCGCGACGATGGCCCGGCTCACCGCCGGCGCCGACAGGCCCAGCTGCCGCGCCGCCGGCGCGAAGCCGCGCGCGTCGGCCACGGCCACGAAGATGCGCATCGCTTCGAATCGATCCATCCGGCCCTTCCACCTGGCGTAACGGTGAAGTGTCCCTCATGGCCGTTCCGCTTTGACGCGCGAGCCGCGATGATGCGGATCGCAACGAGACTTCGAGGAGCCATCATGACCACCGCCCAACCGATCCGCCTGCACGCCTTCTCGCTGTCGGGCCATGCCCACCGCGCCGAGCTGTTCCTGTCGCTGCTGGGCCTGCCGTTCGAGAAGATCGAGGTCGACCTCGCCCGCGGGGCGCAGAAGACACCCGAGTTCCTTGCGCTCAATCCCTTCGGGCAGGTGCCGGTGATCGAGGACGGCGACGCGGTCGTGGCCGACAGCAACGCCATCCTCACCTACCTCGCGCTGCGCTACGACCCCGCGGGCCGCTGGCTGCCGCGCGATCCCCTGGGCGCCGCGCGCGTGCAGCGCTGGCTGTCGGTGGCCGCCGGCTCGCTGGCCGTCGGGCCGGCACGCGCCCGCGCCAACGCGGTCTTCGGCCGCCCGGCCGACCCGCGCTGCGTCGACATCACGCGCAACCTGTTCGGCCTGATGGAAGACCAGCTCGGCCGCCAGCCGTTCCTGGCCGCGTCCGAGCCGACCATCGCCGACGTCGCGCTGTACAGCTACACGGCGCATGCGCCCGAGGGCGGCATGTCGCTGCAGGCCTATCCGCGCATCCGCGAGTGGCTGGCACGCATCGAGGCGCTGCCCGGCTTCGTCGGCATGGTGCGCAGCCCGGTCATCGAATCGGTTCTGTGAGGCCGCGATGACGTTCGATCCATTGCGGGCCGAGCGCCGGGCCGCTCCCAAGCCGGCCCGCGTCCCCTCGGGGGACCGTCCGACGTACCCGTCGGACGAGGGGTCAGTGTTCCACGCGGGAGAGCTGGCGGTGCAGGAGCGTGCGGGCGTGCGCGAGAAGGTCGCGGTGGCCGGCACGCGGATGATCCGCGCCTTCATGCCCGAGCAGCACCGCGAGCTGTTCGAGAAGCTGCCGACCCTGTTCGTCGGCAGCCTCGATGCGCAAGGGCGGCCGTGGGCGTCGGTGCTGGCCGGCCGCCCCGGCTTCGTGACAGCGCCCGACGAGCGGCACCTGCGCATCGCCGCGCATCCCGAAGCAGTCGATCCCTTGGCGGCGCGGCTGGCGCCCGGCACGCCGCTGGGCCTGCTGGGCCTGGAGCCCCACACGCGGCGGCGCAACCGGATGAACGGCACGGTGGTCGATGCCGACGCGACCGGCTTCGGCGTGGAGGTCGACCAGAGCTTCGGCAACTGCCCGCAGTACATCCAGGCGCGCGAGCCGCAGTGGGTCCAGCCGGCCCCGGGGCCCGCCGAGGCGCTGGGCGCCGGCCTGAACGACGCGGCACTGCGCCTGGTGGCCCGGGCCGACACGCTGTTCATCGCCTCGGCCTCGCAGCGCGCCGGGCGGCGCGGCGGCGCGGAGGGCGTCGACGTGTCGCACCGCGGCGGCCGGCCGGGCTTCGTGCGGGCGCACGACGGCGTGCTCACGCTGCCCGACTACCGCGGCAACAACCTGTTCAACACGCTGGGCAACATCGCGGCCCACCCGCGCGCCGGGCTGCTGTTCGTCGACTACGCGAGCGGTGACTTGCTGCAGCTGACGGGAGCGGCGCACATCATTTGGGACGGGGCGCAGCTGTCAGCGTTCGAAGCTGCCCAGCGGCTGGTGCGGGTGGAAGTCGACCAGGCGTGGTGGCGGCCGGCGGCGCTGCCCCTGCGCTGGTCGACCCCGGAATTCGCACCGCAGCTGTCGTAGCCCGGGTGCAACCCGGGTTTCCACGCGGCCCCAAGGCGACACCCTGTTGCCTAGGCGACTGTTCGCCGTCCGGATCGGGGCTAGCCTGCACCCTTCTCGATCCGGGACTCCACCATGAACGACCTCTTCTCCCTGCAAGGCCGCACTGCGCTCATCACCGGCGGCTCGCGCGGCATCGGCCGCATGATCGCTGCCGGCTTCCTCGCGGCCGGCGCGCGGGTGTACATCTCCGCGCGCAAGGCCGAGGCCTGCGACCAGACCGCGGCCGAGCTGTCGGCCATCGGGCCCTGCGTCTCGCTGCCCGCCGACGTGTCGACGATGGACGGCGTGCAGACGCTGGCGGCGGCCTATTCGCAGCACGAGTCGCAGCTCGACATCCTGGTCAACAACGCCGGCGCCGCCTGGGGCGCGCCCTACGACGAGTTCCCGGAGAAGGGCTGGGACAAGGTCATCGACCTGAACCTGAAGACGCCGTTCTTCCTCACCCAGGCGCTGAGCGCGCAGCTGCGCCGCGGGGCCGAGCTGCGGCCGGCCAAGGTGATCAACATCGCTTCGATCGACGGCGTGTCGGTCAACCCGATGGAGACCTACTCGTACGCGGCGAGCAAGGCCGGTCTCATCCACCTCACCAAGCGCATGTCGCTGCGCCTCATCCAGGACAACATCGTGGTCAACGCGATCGCCCCGGGCGCCTTCGCCTCCGACATGAACCGCGATGCCCGCGACCATGCGGGCGAGGTGTCGGCGCGCGTTCCGGCCGGGCGCATCGGGCAGGACGACGACATGGCGGGCGCGGCCATCTACCTTGCGTCGCGCGCGGGCGACTACGTCGTTGGCACGACGCTGGTGGTCGACGGCGGGGTGACGCTGGCGCGCTGAGAGCCTAGGATTCGGGCCCTCACATCTCTCAACGAGGAAGCCCGATGAAGACCCTGCACCGACTCACGCTGGCCCTCGCCCTGGCCGCCGGCGCCTCGCTGCTGTACGCCCAGGCCAGCGGCCTCACCCGGACCCTGCTCGCCAAGGCCGACGTCTCGGTGCCGGGACGCGAAGCCGTGGTCGCCCGGGTCGAGGTCGCGCCCGGCGCGAAGGCGGGCCGCCACACCCATCCCGGCGACGAGATCAGCTACGTGCTCGAAGGCGAGACCGAGCTCCTGATCGACGGCCAGCCGCCGCGCGTGGTCAAGGCCGGCGAGTCCTTCGTGATCCCGGCCGGCGTGGTCCACGACGCGCACAACAGCAGCGACAAGCCAGTCAAGCTGGTGGGCGTGTACGTGGTCGAGAAAGGCAAGCCGCTGGCGAGCCCCGCGCCTTGATTGCGACCAATCGTTGCCGCCGTAGTCCCGCTCCTACAGGAAGTCCACGCCTCACCTGATAGCAACGCCGCGCCTCGCTCGGCACGATGGGCCGCCAATGAGGTCCGCCGTTTTGGGCCGAGGAGCGAAGGCGATGTCAAACGAGGCAAGAGGCCCGGGCCAGCCGGACGCCCGGCCGCAGCCCGGCACGATCCCGGCGCCGGTCGACACGCCGACCGCCGACGTACTCCAGGCGATGGGCTACGAAGCCGCCGATCCGGTCCTGCAAGCGCCGTTGTGGACGGAGGCGATGGGCAGCGGCCCGACGGCGAGAAATCCGAGATGAAGACGCTGCACGCCATGCGCCGCTGGTGGCTCGAGCTGCCCGAGATCCTGCGCGCACCGGCTTGGCGATCGGCCTTCGCCGCGCTGGTCATCCTGGCGCTGCTGCTGGGCTTTCACCAGGTCGTGACACAGGCCGTGCGCCAGGGCGAGTTGCTGCGCATGAGCACCGCGACGCACGCGCAGGCGGTGTGGCGCTGCAATTCGCTCAGCGGCAGTCGCATTCGCGAACGCTGCCGCGCCGAGCTCGACAACCCGCCGCCGACCCGCCAGCACGACGCGCCGCCGCCCAACACGGCCTCGGTCGACCTGGCGCAGTTCGGGCGTTGAGTCAGAACTCCACCGTGAGGTGGAGCACGTGCGACTCGATGCGCTTCTCGACCCGCGGAATGAACGCCACCCGCGCCGTCACGCCCTGGATGGTGACCAGCCGCAGCGACGGCACCAGCAGCGGCTGCACCTCTTCCGAATAGCCGCTCACCGCGCCGCCGGTCAGCGACAGGCGTCCCCAGTCCCAGGTCAGGCCGGCGTAGGCGCTGGTGCGGCGCAAGGAGTTGCGATAGGCGCCCGCCGTCCAGCCGGCATCGGTGCGGTAGTACAAGCCGGGGTTGGTGTTGTTGAAGCCGCGCTGCGGAAGGTGGACGCTCGCCAGGTGGACGCCCACGGTTCCGGCGTGCGCGGCACACGTCAGGAGGCTGGCGGCGCAAGCCAGAAGAAGAGGCAACGAACGAGGCATGGCAGATCCCGGCGACAACATGGCCAGTGTTCGGCCATTCCCGATCGGGGCATCGTGCGATCTGCGCCGCGGTTACGGTGCTATTGGGCTTGCATGCGCTGTCACGCGCTTCGAGCGTGACGCATTGCCGCGTCCCCGGGTTGCACCCGGGCTACAGGCGTTCGATCAATGCCATGGCGGCGGCGGGGGCGCGCTCCTTGGCGCCGTTGATGAAGTAGATGAAGACGTCGCGGGGCTTGGCGGGCGACGGCTTGTCGGCGATGCGCGGCAGCTCGGCCGGCTCGCCTCCGCCGGCCCAGGTCGACGCGGCCTGCGCCCATTGGTCCAGGGCCTGCGCCGCGTAGCCGGTGGGGCGCTCGGCCTCGGCACGCATCAGCCGCGCGTAGACGAAGTCGGCGCTGAGGTCGGCGAACGACGGGTAGTCGTCGGAGTCGGTGAACACGGTGGCGGCCTTGTGCTTGCGCACCAGGGCGAGGAACTCCGGCGTCTTGAAGCTGGCGTGCCGCACGTCCATCACATGGCGCAGCGCCACGCCCTCGACCTCTTTCGGCAGCAGGGCCAGGAAGGCCTCGAAGTCTTCGGCCTCGAAGCGCTTGGTGGGCATGAACTGCCAGACCACCGGCCCCAGCTTGGGCCCCAGCTCGGCAATGCCGCTGCCGACGAAGCGCTCGATCGATTCGCCGGCCGTGGCGAGCAGCTTGCGGTTGGTCGCGTAGCGCGAGGCTTTCAGCGAGAAGACGAAGCCGTCGGGCGTCTCGTCGCGCCACTTGGCGAAGCTCTCGCGCTTTTGCGTGCTGTAGTAGGTGCCGTTGATCTCGATGGCGCTGAGCTTGCCGGCGGCGTATTCGAGCTCCCGGCTGTGCGGCCATCCCTTGGGATAGAAGTTGTCGCGCCAGGGTTCGTAGGTCCATCCGCCGACGCCGACACGGATGCGCGATGGGGTCTTCGCCAAGATCGGTTCCTCCGCAGCAACGCGAAGACGCGATCATCGCGCGAATGCGGCCGCGCCGCTTTCATGCTCAACCCGAGTGGACGCGCGTGCGGGCGAAGCGGGCGCGCTCGTTGGGCGAGGCGGCGTCGTCGTCGAGCACGCCGGGGTCGAGCACGCTCCAGTCGGCAACCTCGCGCCAGTTCTGGCGCGCCATGCTGGCGATGTCGTCGGTGTCGAAGGCGGTCAGCAAGGCCGAGGCTGCCAGCGTGGTGGCGGCGACGATGCCGTAGTGCGCAAACAGTTTCATCCTCATGGCGCAAGCATCGCGCGCGGCGCGAACCGCGTCTGCAAGCGATGCGCCGAAAGCCATGTAGGACGCTGCCGGCGAGGTTCTCAGTCGGGCGCCCGCCACGGCCACCACACCGCGAGCAGCGCCTTGCACTTGGCCCACAGCGACAGCCGCTCCTCCGACAGCGCGTCGAGGAAGTCCGACAGCCGCTTCGACTTGGACATGGTGTAGACCGTGAGGACCGTGGTGACGATGAACACCACGCCGAAGATCCACAGCTTGCGCGACATCGGCGCGTCCGCCTCGTTGAGCAGGTTCATGCCGAGAAAGCCGGTGGTGACCGTGCCGATGAGCCCGAAGATGGTCACCACCGTCAGGCGCACCACCGTGTTGGCCTGGCGGCGCAGGCTGTCGGCGTCGAGGTAGCTGTTCATGTCGCCGATGCGCTCCTTGACCTCGCAGTACAGCGTGTCCAGGCCCAGGTGCTGGGTGCACATCTGGAACAGCGCACGCACCTGCGCCTGGTCGGACACCTCGTGGAACCAGTAGCGGTGGGTGAAGCGCAGAAAGCCCTCGAAGCTCTCGCGGATGGCGCGCTTGAAGCGCCTGACGCTGGCCGGCTGCTTGACGTTCAGGCGCATCAGGGCCTCGACCAGCCGGTCGGAGAACATCAGCAGCGCCGCCTTCTGGAAGTGCGCGATGAGGAACAGCATGAAGTGCTGGTGGCGGAACTGCGCCAGCACGCCGCGGTCGCGGCAGCCGAAGAACTGCGAGCGCGCATCGCCGATCACGACCAGCGCGTGGCCGTTGCACAGGTAGCGGGTGTTCGGCGCGGCACCGCCCTCCGACCAGAAGCGGTCGTAGCAATAGCGCTGCTCGAAGTCGGCCAGGTGCTGCTCGCCGAACGGCAGGGTCGCGTCGGTGCCGGCGCCGGTCACCAGCCCGAGGCGGACGAAGTCGCCCCGGGTGAGCGCGCGCGGGTCGTCCAGCGCCAGGTAGGCCATCATCGGCATGCGGAAGTACTCGATCTGCCGGAAGCGCAGCGGCCCCGATTCCTCCGAGTGATGGCTGACCAGCGGCTCCAGCACGTAGGCCCAGTGCGAGGCCAGGCGCGGCGCGCGGTGCTCGCAGACATGCGACAGGAAGCTGTCGCGCTGGCGCGCATCGGAGGCCGCCAGCACGCTGCCGTCGGCGGCCAGCCATTCCAGGCTGTCCATGCTGTGCAGGGCGCGGCCCTGCGCGTCCCAGCCGCCCGGATAGGCGCGGCCGAAGCGGTACAGCAGCTCCTGCGCCTGCGGCAGGGCCAGGTCGCCGGCCGCGATTTCGAGGTTGAGGATGGCCACGTCGACATCGAAGAAAAAATACAGGTCGACGTGCACCACCTCCAGCGTGAGCGGAGGGTCGCCGGGGCGCGGGCAGACCCGCACGGCCGCGATGTCGGTGCGTCGGAACACCCGCATCGGCGAGCCGCCGTCGGCGTCGTCGGACTCGCGGCGGCGGCGGCCCTCGCCGTACAGGAAGCGCTGCACCACCGGCAGGAAGGAGACGAACTCGTTGTAGTGGCGCTCGTGGAAGCGGTCGCTCTCGCCGGTGTATTCGTCGACGACCTCGCGCCAGGGCGAGGCCCCACCCATGCCGCGCAGCAGCTCCCAGGGCGGCTGGCGCTCTTCGCGCGGGCGGTTCGTGGGCATGAGGCGCAGCGGCCACAGCAGCACCTGCCGCAGGTGGCGCACGACGACGGCGCCGCTGCGTTCGAGCTCGACCGAGGGTGCCGGTGCGGAGTCGCGCAACATGCCCGAGTGTAGGCACGACGCGGCCCATCGCGCCACACCGGAAGCTGTCTACCAGGGGTCGACGAAGGCGGCCGCCGTCGGCGCCGGCCGGGCCGATTCGAGGCCGCGCGCCAGCCACTGCCGCGTGTCGGCGGGATCGATGACGGCGTCGATCTCCAGCGTCTCGGCCATCGGGATGGCGCGCCCGTTGGCGATCTGCTGCTCGAGCAGGCTCTGGAACAAGGCGTCGCGCCGCTCGCCCTGCGGCTCGGCTTCGAGCTCCTTGCGGAAGCCCAGGCGCACCGCGCCCTCCAGGCCCATCGCGCCGAACTCGCCGCTGGGCCAGGCGGCGGTGGCCACCGGCGCATGGAAGCCGCCGCCCGTCATCGCCATCGCGCCCAGCCCGTAGCCCTTGCGCAGCACCACGGCGAAGAACGGCACCCGCAGGTGCGCGGCGACGACGAACATCCGGCTCACGTGGCGCACCTGGGCCCGGGTCTCGACCTCAGGGCCCACCATGAAGCCGGGGGTGTCGACCAGCGAGACCAGCGGCAGGCCGTGGACGTTGCACAGCTGCATGAAGCGCGCGGCCTTGTCGGCGGCGTCGGGATCGATGGCGCCGCCCAGGTGCAGCGGGTTGCTGGCCAGGAGGCCCACCGGCCGGCCCTCGATGCGGGCCAGCGCGGTGAAGATGCCGGCGCCGAAACCGGCCCGCAGCTCCAGCAGCGAGTCGCGGTCGGCCACGCCCGCCATCACCCGCCGCATGTCGTAGCTGCGCGAGCGGTTCTCGGGCAGCGCGTCGCGCAGCGCCAGGGGATCGCCGGCCTCCCAGTCGGTCGTGCGGCCCTGGAAGTAGGACAGGTAGCGGCGCGCCGCGGCCACCGCCTGGGCCTCGTCGCCGACCAGCACGTCGATCACGCCGTTGCGCTGCTGGACCTCGCTGGGGCCGATGTCCTCGGCGCGGAACACGCCCAGGCCGCCGCCCTCCACCATCGCCGGCCCGCCCATGCCGATGTTGCTGGCACGGGTCGCGATGATCACGTCGCTGCAGCCGAGCAGGGCCGCGTTGCCGGCGAAGCAGCGCCCCGAGACGATGCCCACCACCGGCACCCGTCCGCTCAGCCGCGCATGGCTCGCGAAGGTGCCGACGAACAGCCCCGCGACGATGGGCATGTCGGTGTCGCCCGGCCGGCCTCCGCCGCCCTCGGCGAAGAGCACCACCGGCAGCCGCTGCTCGTGGGCGATGCCCAGCATGCGGTCGGTCTTCTGGTGGTTGCGCATGCCCTGGGTGCCGGCCAGCACGGTGGCGTCGTAGGCCATCACCACGCAGCGCGTCGCCTCGGCGCCGAAGCGTTCGCCGTTGATGCTGCCGATGCCGGTCACCATGCCGTCGGCGGGCGTGTTGCGGGTGAGGTCGTCGAGCGAGCGCCGGCTGCGCTGGGCGGCGATCGCCAGCGCGCCGTATTCGACGAAGCTGCCGGCGTCGCACAGGTCGGCGATGTTCTCGCGTGCGCTGCGCTGGCCCTGGGCATGGCGGCGGGCCATCGCCTCGGGGCGGGCGGCGTCGCCGGTCAGGGCCTGGCGCGCGAGCAGCGCCTGCAGGTCGGGACGCAGCGCCGCGGGCGCGGGCGCCCCATCGGCCACCGGATGCGACGCGTCCGACGCCGCCCCCTCGCCCAGCTGCAGCAGCGCATCGCCCTCGGCGACCAGCTCGCCGGCGCGCACCAGCACCGCCCGGACCTGCGCATCGTGGGGGGCGCGCAGCTCGTGCTCCATCTTCATCGCCTCGAGCACGACCAGCGTCTGCCCGGCGCGCACCGCATCGCCGGCCGCGACGGCCACCTGCACCACCGTCGCGGCCATCGGCGCCGCCAGCGTGTCCTTGCGCATCGAAGTCTCCTGGCGCGGCACTTTATCGCGCACCATCCTCCGTCGCTGACGCCTTGTGGACAGTGTCCTGCCGCAGAATCGACGCGGGAGACCGAGGGGGAACACATGGACCAGGCTCGCTTCGAGCAGATGGTGGCGCGGCTGGAGCGCGAGAGCGACGCATCGCCGCGCAGCTACCAGCTCAAGGTGGCGGCGCTCGCGCTGCTGGGCTTTCTCATCCTGGCGCTGATCGTCGGCGTCGCCGGCTTCGGGCTGGTGCTGCTCGCGGGCATCGCGGTGGCCACCTTGCTGACCGGCGGCAAGGCGCTGATCCTGCTCTTCAAGCTGGGCAAGCTGCTGCTGGTGCTGGCCATCCCCCTGTGGCTGCTGGTGCGCTCGGCGTCGCAGGCGCTGTTCACCCGCCTGCCGCCGCCGCAGGGGCTCGAGCTGCGACGGGCCGAGGCGCCGGCGCTGTTCGCCGCCATGGACGGCATGCGCCGCGGCATGAAGGGCCCGCGTTTCCACCACGTGCTCGTCACCGACGAGATGAACGCGGCGGTCGTGCAGCGCCCGCTGTTCGGCCTGTTCGGATTTCCGCGCAACTACCTCATCCTCGGCTTGCCGCTGCTGGAGGCGCTGTCGGCGGAGGAGGCGCTGGCGGTGGTGGCGCACGAATACGGCCACCTGGCCGGCTCGCACAGCCGCTTCGCGGCCTACATCTACCGGCTGCGTCACAGCTGGGGGACCATCCAGGCCGTGGCTCAGCAATGGCAGGGCTGGACCGGACGGCCGCTGCAGCGCATCGTGGGCTGGTACGCGCCCTACTTCAACGCCTACACCTTCGTCCTCGCGCGGGCCAACGAATACCAGGCCGACGCGGCCTCGGCCGAGCTTGTCGGCGCGGGTGTCGCGGCGAGCGCGCTGAAGCGCGTCAACATCAGCGCCTCCCAGTACGACGCCTTCGTCGAGAGCACGCTCACCACCATCCGCGACCTGCCCGCCCCGCCGGCCGACCTGTCGGCCCAGTGGGCGGCCCGTGCGCTGCAGGCGCCGCCCGCCGAGCGTGCCGAGCAGTGGCTGCGCCGCGCGCTCGAGCGCGAATCGCAGGCGAGCGACACCCACCCGGTGCTGCGCGAGCGGCTGCGCGCGCTGACCGGCCACGCGGTGTCGGCCAGCGAGCTGCCGGCACCGGTGGCGGCATCGGCGGCCCTGGCCTGGCTGGGCAGCGGCGTGGCCGGATTGCGCGAGACCTTGCAGCGCCAATGGCACGAGCGGGTCGCCCAACCCTGGGCGCAGCGTCACCAGGAGCTGCAGACGCGCCTGCGCCGGCTCGAGGAGCTGGAGGCGATGGCCGAGCCCGACGTCGACGCGCGCATCGAGCGGCTGCGCCTGCGCATCGACCTGCATCCCGAGATCGACCACCTGCCCGCGCTGGTCGCCTTCAATGCCGAGCGGCCCGACACGCCGCTCACCTTGTTCCTGGAAGGCTGCGTTCGCCTCGACCAGGGCGACGAGGGCGGCATCGGCGTGCTCGAGCGCACCATCGCGCTCGACGCCGACGCCACGCGGCCGGCCTGCGAGAAGATCCACGCCTGGCTCAGCCAGCGCGCAGACGCGCGCGCCGGCGCCTGGGCCGATCGCTGGAAAGAGCGCCTGGCCTTCGAGGAAGACCGCAGCCGGCAGATGCACACCCTGGACCTGTCGCACGAGCTGCGCGCGAGCGGCCTGGGCGAGGCCGAGATCGAACGGGCGCGCGAGGTGCTGCGCATGGGCGGCGAGGGCGTGCAGCGCGCGTTCCTGGCCCGCCGGGTGCTGCCGGCCGACCCGTCCATCGCGACCTACGTGCTGGGCCTGGAGCTCACGCGCTGGGCCGCGTTTCGCAGCAAGGGACCGGAGATCGTCAAGCGGCTGACCGACTTCGAATGGCCGGTGCACGTGTTCGTCTGTGCGATGGTCGACGAGCACAAGGCGCTGCGAACCAAGCTCGAGGCGCTGCCCGGCGCGCAGGTCGTGTTCCGCTGACTTGTCCGCGCGGCCGGCGGGCCGTTCGCGGATGTCTTATCGTGGCGACCCTTTCAACGACCGCCGCGTTCCGCATGAAACGACCCCTTGCCTGCGTCGCCCTGTCGCTGCTGGCCTGCGCCACGAGCGCCCAGACGTCCCCCCCTGCCATGACCTTGCAGGTCGATGCCACCGACATCGAGCACAAGGTCTGGCGGGCCACCGAAACCATCCCGGTGCGCCCCGGCCCGCTGCGCCTGCTGTATCCGCGCTGGCTGCCCGGCACGCATGCGCCGATCGGGCCGATCGCGCGGCTCACCGGGCTGCTGGTCCGCGCCAAGGGCCAGCGGCTGGAGTGGAAGCGCGACACGCTCGACGAGCATGCCTTCACGCTGGAGGTGCCGGGCGGCGTCGACCAGCTCCAGCTCGAGTTCCAGTTCGCCTCGCCGCTCGAAGGCCCGGTCGAGCGCATCACCGCCACTCCCGACCTGCTGGGCGTGCAGTGGAACACCGTGCTGCTCTACCCGGCCGGCGCCGAGGTGGCGGGCATCACGGTCCAGCCCAGCGTGACGCTGCCCGCGGGCTGGTCCTTCGGCACCGCGCTGGAGATCGAGTCGCGCAACGGCGCGAACGTGCGCTTCAAGCCGGTGAGCGTCGAGACGCTGGTCGACTCGCCGCTGTTCGCGGGCCGTCACTACCGGCAGGTCGAGCTGGACAACGGCAAGGTGCCGGTGCGGCTGCACATCGTCGCCGACCAGGCCTGGCAACTCGCCGCCACGCCGGAGCAGATCGCGATCCATCGCGCGCTGGTCACGCAGGCCGACCGGCTCTTCGGTGCGCGCCACTACGGCCACTACGACTTCCTGCTGGCGCTCAGCGAGCACTTCGGCCGCATCGGCCTGGAGCACCACCAGTCGAGCGAGAACGGCGTCAGGCCCGTCTACTTCACCGAGTGGGCCAAGACCGCGCCGGGCCGCGACCTGCTGGCGCACGAGTACGTGCACTCCTGGAACGGCAAGTTCCGCCGCCCCGCGGACCTGTGGACGCCCGACTTCAACACCCGCATGCAGAACAGCCTGCTGTGGCTCTACGAGGGCCAGACCCAGTTCTGGGGCAAGGTGCTGGCGGCGCGCTCTGGCCTGTGGAGCCTCGAGCAGGCGCGCGACGACATGGCCGTGGCCGCCGCCTGGCTCGACGGGCGCAACGGCCGCAGCTGGCGCAACCTGCAGGACACCACCAACCAGCCCATCGTGTCGCGCATCCAGCCCGACTGGCGCAGCTGGCAGCGCAGCTACGACTACTACGACGAGGCCCTGCTCATCTGGACCGAGGCCGACATGCTGATCCGAGAGGCCTCGGGCGGCCAGCGTTCGCTCGACGATTTCGCGCGGGCATTCTTCGGTGTCGAGCCGGGGCGCGTCAAGCCGCTCACCTACCGCTTCGAGGACGTGGTGCAGGCGCTCGACCGCGTGCAGCCGCACGACTGGGCGTCGTTCCTGCGCCAGCGCCTGGACAGCCACGACGGCGCGCCGCTGCAAGGCCTGGCGCGCAGCGGCTGGAAGCTCGCATGGAGCGAGCGGCCGAGCGAGTTCGTGAAGGCGATGGAGATGCGCAACAAGGCCGACGACTTCAGCTACTCGCTGGGTTTCGAGGTCGACCACAAGGACCACAAGCTGACCCAGGTCGTGTGGGGCAGCCCCGGCTTCGCGGCCGGGCTGGCGCCGCAGGCGACCCTGCTGGCGGTCAATGGCCGCAGCTACAAGGCGGAGGATCTGCGCCAGGCGATCAGCGAGGCCAAGGCGAGCGGCGCGCCGATCGAGCTGCTGGTGAGGCTCGACGACTTCTACCGGACGGTGAAGGTGGCGTGGCGTGGGGGGTTGCGGTATCCGACGCTGGAGCGCATCGAGGGGACGCCGGATCGGTTGAGCCAGATGCTGGCGCCGAAGTGACGCCCGACCCCGGGCTACGAACCGGGGTCGCGTTACGCGTACGCGCGGGGGTAGCGCTCGACCGTCAATCCGTCGAGGTCGATCTCCGGCTCCTTGCCGCTGATCAAGTCGGCCATCACCGCGCCGGTGCCGGCCGCCATGGTCCAGCCCAGCGTGCCGTGGCCGGTCGCGATGAACAGGTTGGGCAGCCGCGTGCCGCCCACCACCGGCGTGCCGTCGGGCGTCATCGGCCGCAGGCCGCACCAGAACTCGGCGCGCGAGACGTCGCCGCCGCGCGGGAACAGGTCGGTGACGACATGCGCCAGGGTGCGACGGCGGGCTTCGTGCAGCTTCAGGGTGTAGCCGGCCAGCTCGGCCGTGCCGCCGGCGCGGATGCGATCGCCCAGCCGCGTCACCGCGATCTTGTGCGTCTCGTCCATCACCGTCGACTCGGGCGCGCCGGCGGCGTCGACGATGGGCACCGTGATGGAGTAGCCCTTGACGGGATACACCGGAATGCGGATGCCGACCTCGCGCAGCAGCAGCGGCGAATGGCTGCCCAGCGCGACCAGCACTGCGTCGGCGCGCAGCGTGCCGGCATCGGTGGCCACGCCGGCGATGCGTCCTCCCTCGCGCAGCAGGCCCTTGATCGTCGTCCCGTGGCGGAACGTCACCCCGCGCTGTGCCGCCAGCGCCGCCAGCCGCTGGGTGAACTGGAAGCAGTCGCCCGTCTCGTCGCCCGGCAGCAGCAGGCCGCCGACGAACTTGGGCTCGACTTGCGCCAGCGCGGGCTCCTGGCGGATGCAGCCGGCACGGTCGAGCACCTCGAAGCGCACGCCGTAGCGGCGCAGCACCTCGATGTCGGGGCCGGTGCCGTCGAGCTGCTTCTGCGTGCGAAACAGCTGCAGCGTGCCCTGCATGCGCTCGTCGTAGCGGATGCCGGTCTCGTCGCGCAGCTCGCGCAGGCAGTCGCGGCTGTACTCGGCCAGCCGCACCATGCGGCTCTTGTTGAGCTCGTAGCGCGCCGACGTGCAGTTGCGCAGCATGGACAGGCCCCAGCGCACCAGGCCCAGGTCGAGGTGCGGGCGGATCACCAGCGGGCGGTGCTGCATCAGCAGCCACTTGACGGCCTTGAGCGGCACGCCCGGCCCCGCCCAGGGCGCCGAATAGCCGGGCGACACCTCGCCGGCATTCGCGTAGCTCGTCTCCAGTCCGGCCCCGGGCTGCCGGTCGAGCACGGTCACCTCGTGACCGGCGAGCGCGAGATGCCACGCGCACGACACCCCGATGACACCGCTGCCGAGAACCAACACCTGCATGGGACGGCCCACGAAGCACCCCGCGGGGCGACGGCGCGAGAATAGGCCATCCCACAAGGAACACCATGGCCTCGGTCCCGCCCTTCATCGCCCCCGCCCGCTTCGACGACCCCGAGGCGGCGCTCGCGCAGCTGCGCCGCATCTACGACGGCAGCGTGTCCTACCTGCGCGACGCGCTGCAGCGCTTCGTGGCGGGCGAGGCGCTCGCGCAGCACGTGCGCGCCTGCTACCCCTTCGTGCGCGTGCACACCGACACCGTCGCGCGCGCCGACTCGCGCCTGAGCTACGGCTTCGTCGCCGGCCCCGGCACCTACGAGACCACCCTGACCCGGCCCGATCTGTTCGGCGACTACTACCTCGACCAGTTCCGCCTGCTGCTGAAGAACCACCATGTGTCGCTGGAGGTGGGAACCAGCCCGCAGCCCATCCCGGTGCACTTCTCGCTGGCCGAGAACGACCACCTCGAGGGCTCGCTCGACGCCGGCCGGCGCCTGCTGATGCGCGACCTGTTCGACCTGCCCGACCTGGGCGCCATGGACGACGGCATCGCCAACGGCACCCACGAGCCGCGGCCGGGCGAGGCGCAGCCGCTGTCGCTGTTCACCGCGCCGCGGGTCGACTATTCGCTGCACCGCCTGCGCCACTACACCGGCACGGCGCCCGAGCACTTCCAGAACTTCGTGCTGTTCACCAACTACCAGTTCTACATCGACGAGTTCGTGCGCCTGGGCCACGAGGCGATGGCCGCCGGCGGCAGCGACTACTGCGCCTTCGTCGAGCCGGGCAACGTGGTCACGCGCAGCACGGGCCTGCCGATGCGACCCGGCGACGAGCTGGGCGCGCCGCCGCCGCGGCTGCCGCAGATGCCGGCCTACCACCTCGTCCGCGACGACCGCAGCGGCATCTCCATGGTCAACATCGGCGTGGGCCCGGCCAACGCCAAGACCATCACCGACCACATCGCGGTGCTGCGTCCGCACGCCTGGATCATGCTGGGCCACTGCGCGGGCCTGCACACCACGCAGCAGCTGGGCGACTACGTGCTGGCCCACGGCTACGTGCGCGAGGACCACGTCCTCGACGAGGACCTGCCGCTGTGGGTGCCGCTGCCGCCGCTGGCCGAGGTGCAGCTCGCGCTCGAGGCCGCGGTGGCCGACATCACCCAGCTCAAGGGCCGCGAGCTCAAGCGCATCATGCGCACCGGCACCGTCGCCAGCACCGACAACCGCAACTGGGAGCTGCTGCCGCAGCGCACGCCCGAGCGCCGCTTCAGCCAGAGCCGGGCGATCGCGCTCGACATGGAGAGCGCCACCATCGCGGCCAACGGCTTTCGCTTTCGAGTGCCCTACGGCACCTTGCTGTGCGTGTCCGACAAGCCGCTGCACGGCGAGATCAAGCTGCCGGGCATGGCGAACCATTTCTACCGGGAGCGGGTCGACCAGCACCTGCGCATCGGCGTGCGCGCCATCGAGCTGCTGCGCCAGGCGGGCGTCGACCAGCTGCACAGCCGCAAGCTGCGCAGCTTCGCGGAAGTCGCGTTCCAGTGAGCTACTTCTTGCGCAGGCGGTCGTAGGCCTGATCGGCCTCGGGGCCGCGGTCGGTGGCCTGGCGACCCGCCTCCACGTCCTGCTGGCCGCGTCGCAGGCGATCCCGGTCGTGCTCGTTGCTGGCGGTGCTGTTCGACACGCCGGACGGCGTCTCGTCGCGCTCGTGCGGCAGCTTGGCTTCGCCGCCAGCGGTGGACCTGCGTCGACGCGGCATGGCGGGCCGGCTCAGAACTGACCGCGCAGGTACACGCTCAGGCCGCCCCTGCGCGCCTTCACCGCCAGCCGGTAGCCGGAGTCGAAGTGAAAGCCGATCGCACCGTGGTCGAAGCCGAAGCGCGACTGGGCGGGCTTCCACTCCATGCCGACCTTGGTGTTGACATAGCCGCCACTCATGTCCGGCGGCAGCGCGCGCGCCCCGATGGCATCTGCAAATACTGCAGCATTGGGAGACATCCGGTAACGCATGCCGACAGACACCGTGGGCGTCATGCCCACGAGCGCCTGGGCTCCGTCGCGGCTGCCCGCCGGTCCGGGTTGCAGATATCCGAGGGTGCCGACGCCGACGCCGATGCCGGCGCGGCCGCGTGACATCCACACCCGGTAGTTGACGCCGGCCGTTTCCGTGAGCGCGAAGCCATCGGCGCCGACCATGGTCGGCCCCGGCGGGGCAAACCGGTTCTGGACCGAGGTGACCTCGGCACTGAAGGTGTTCGATGAGGGCACGGCGGCGGCAATCTGCTCGGTCGCGATGTCCGCGGGCTCGGCGCGTGCGGCGCCCAAGGACAGCAGCACGGCGGCGCCCACACACCCTCGGCGAATTCGCCGGAGGGACGAAGACGATGAACGGGTGGTCTTCATGTTGGGGGCTCGGCAATCAAGGTGCCTGAGCCGAGACAAGTTTGGCCGCAGCCAAGGTCCGGGTCTGTCGGCCGGTGCGGGGATCGTTTGTAGGACGGCGAGAAGTGGCTCTGCCGTTGGCAAGCGGACAGCGCGCGTCGCATACTGCCCCGCCTGTCCGACCGGAGCCGCCATGCGCCACCTGATGCTTCGCCTTGTCTGGGCCTGCACCGCCGTCCTGTGGCTGGGCGGACCCGCCGCCGTGCCGGCGCAGGAATCGCCGAACACCGGCCCCTTCCGCACCATCAGCGAGGGCGCCGACGCCCGCCTGATGCTGATGGGCTACGACGCGGTCGCCTACTTCGAGCAGGGCGACGCGGTGAAGGGCGATCCGGCCATCAAGGCCGAGCACCTGGGAGTGACCTACCGTTTCGCCAGCGAAGCGCACAAGGCAGAGTTCCTTGGAAACCCGCAGAAGTACATGCCGCAGTTCGGGGGGTTCTGCTCCAACGGCATCAACTACGCCGTGCCTTGGGGGGCCGGCGGCGGCCCCGACACCTGGCGCATCTACCGCGGCAAGCTCTACGTCTTCGGCGGCCGGTCGTCGCGCGATCACTTCGAGATGGACACCGAGCGCAACCTCGTGCTGGCGCACCGCTACTGGAACGAGGAAGTGGCCGGCTCGAACGCCTTCCTGACGCGGGTCAAGCGCCTGGTCTTCCGCGTCCCGCACTACCGCACCGATCGCTCGCTGAAGGAGGAATGGGAGGCGAAGCTCGCCGCGAAGACGCTGCCGGTCATGCCCGGTGCAGCGCAGGTCGTGCCGGCGAAATAGGCCCCGCCCACCCAGCTTCCGGCAAGGGCACCCGATCCCGATTGCCGCCCGGCTTCCGATCCCGTACGCTCGACTTCAACGGACCGCCCAGGAGTTGCGCCATGACCACCGCGAACCCCGAAATCGCCTGCATCCGAACGATCGCCCTCGTCGGGCAAACGGCGGCGGGCAAGACCAGTCTGGTGGAGGCGCTGCTGTGGAAGGCGGGGGCGATCGGAGCGCCGGGCAGCCTGGATCGCGGCACCACGGTCTGCGACTTCGACCCGATGGAGCGGCGGGTGCAGCACTCGCTCAACGCGGCGCTGGTGCACCTCAGCCACCGCGGCGCCAACGTCCAGGTGATCGACACCCCGGGATACGCCGACTTCGTCGGGCAATCCATGACGGCGCTCGAAGCGGTGGACACCGCGGCCGTCGTGGTCAACGCGCAGGTGGGCATCGAGATGATGACCACCCGCATGATGGAGTGGGCGGCCAGGCGCAACCTGTGCCGCATGATCATCGTCAACAAGATCGACGCACAGGGGCTGGACCTTCCCGGCCTGGTCGCGCAGATCCAGGAGGCCTTCGGCAAGGAGTGCCTCCCGCTGAACCTGCCGGCCGCCAAGGGCACCGAGGTCGTCGACTGCTTCTTCGCGCCGGCCGCGCAGCCCGGCCACGAAGCCGATTTCTCTTCGGTGGAGAAGGCGCACCGAGCGCTGGTCGAGCAGGTGGTGGAGGTCGATCCGGACTTCGTCGAGCGCTACCTCAACGAGGGCGACGTCGATCCGGCCGAGCTGCATGCGCCGCTGGAGCAGGCGCTGCGCGAAGGGCATCTCATTCCCATCTGCTTCGTGTCGGCGCGCAACGGCGCCGGCGTGGCCGAGCTGCTCGACGTCTTCGACAAGCTGCTGCCCAACCCGACCGAGGGCAACCCGCCGCAGTTCTACAAGGGCGAGGGCAGCGACGCGGTCGAGCTGCACGCCGACCCCGACACCGGCAAGCACGTCATCGCCCACGTGTTCAAGGTCACGGTCGACCCCTATGTGGGCAAGATGGGCATCTTCCGCATCCACCAGGGCACGGTCACCAAGGACAGCCTGCTGTACATCGGTGACGGACGCAAGCCGTTCAAGGTCGGGCACCTGTTCAAGCTGCAGGGCAAGGAGCATGTCGAGGTGGTCAAGGGCGTGCCGGGCGACATCTGCGCGGTGGCCAAGGTCGACGAGATGCACTTCGATGCCGTGCTGCACGACGCCGCCGAAGACGACCACCTGCACCTCAAGCCGCTCGAGTTCCCGGTGCCGGTGCACGGCCTGGCGATCGAGCCCAAGCGGCGCGGCGACGAGCAGCGCATGTGGGAGATCCTGCAGAAGCTGGTCGACGAAGACCCCTGCCTCAAGGTGGAGCACGTCGCCACGACCAACGAGACCGTGGTCTACGGCCTGGGCGAACTGCACCTGCGCACCTTGCTCGATCGCATGAACGAGACCTACAAGTGCGAGGTCAACACGCGCCCGCCGCGCATCGCCTACCGCGAGACCGTGACGGCGCCGGCCGAGGGCCATCACCGCCACAAGAAGCAAAGCGGCGGCGCGGGCCAGTTCGGCGAGGTCTTCCTGCGCATCGAGCCCCTGCCGCGCGGCACGGGCTTCGAGTTCGTCGACCAGGTCAAGGGCGGCACCATCCCGACCCAGTTCATCCCGGCCGTCGAGAAGGGCGTGCGCCTGGCGCTGGACAGCGGCGTCATCGCCGGCTTTCCGGTGAAGGACGTGCGCGTCATCGTCTACGACGGCAAGTCGCACTCGGTCGACTCGAAGGACATCGCCTTCGCGACGGCCGGCCGCAAGGCCTTCATCGACGCCGTGCTCAAGGCCAGGCCCATCGTGCTGGAGCCCATCGTCAAGGTGGAAATCACCGCGCCCGAGCAGGCCATGGGCGACATCACCGGCGACCTCTCGTCCAAGCGCGGCCAGGTCAACGGCACGCACGCGCTGCAGGCCGGCACGATGACCGTCAACGGCCAGGTCCCGCTGTCGGAGCTCAACGGCTATCAGGCGCGGCTCAACGGTATGACCGGCGGGCAGGGGCGCTATACGCTGGAGTTGAGCCACTACGAAGCCGTGCCACCCACGATCCAGCAGCAGCTCATGGGGCAATACAAGGTCAAGGAAGAGGATTAGCCCCCTGTAGGACTGCGCGGACAGCATCTTCCCGCCGCGTCCGACTGACGCGGCATGTCGATTGGCCGATCCTTGTGCCACCGACAGAAACAGGAGATGCGGTGATGAACACGACTGCACGTACTTTCTCGGCCAGCGCGCTGGTCATCGCCTTGGCGGCCGGCGTGAGCGGTTGCTCGAACATGTCGCACCAGGACAAGGCCACGGCCGCGGGCGCGGCTGTCGGCGGCGTCGCCGGTGCCGTGCTGACCAACGGCAGCGCGGTCGGCACCGTCGGCGGCGCGGCGGTCGGCGGCGTCGTCGGCCACGAGGTCGGCAAGAAGAAATAAGCGTTCGCCCCCGGTGGGGTGATTGGCCTGTGCGGGATCGAAGCGTCGACCACACCGGCGGAGACGGGCCCTGCGGGGCCCGTCTCTCATTGGTGAACGCTTCGCGGCTGGATGGATCAACAGGTCAACGAAGCTTTATCATCCCGCCTCATGCATGCCGGCCCCCGAGACGTTGCCCAGATCCGCCTTGACAACGCGCTGGCCCTCTTCGACGAATTCGTCCACCACACCGTCAAGCACCCCGACGCCGCGACCCTGCGGGGCCTGGAGCGCCGCTTCGCCGAGCGCCTGCAGATCCAGCCCAGCTACTGGAGCCAGATCAAGGGCCGCTCGCGCCAGATCGGCGAGCGGCTGGCGCGCCAGTTCGAGCAGCTGTGCCACAAGCCCTACGGCTGGATGGACCAGCCGCACGATGAATTCACTCCCGCCGCGCCGCTCCCGGATGAGAGCGACGCGCAGCACAACATGCCGCGCGACGACGATGAGCGCTTCATCGTCGGCCTGGTGCTCACCTACTACCGCCGCCACCCCGAGCGCGCGAAGACACGCCTGCTCGACCTGCTCGGCGAGGTGTTGACCCCGACCCCGTCTCCCGCCCCGCCATCGCCGCCCGCCGGCCGCAAGCCCGCCGCACCAGCCGACGATCCGCGGGACCTGTGGCAGCGCACCCAGGCCGGCGTGGCGCCGCTGAAACGCAAGAAGTGAGTCCCGCGTCCTAGGGGGTCGCCCCTCTTGCGCCGCTGATAATCATGCGTTTATCATGTGCGCAAGCTGCGATTCCCCCGCTATCGCCGTGACACCCCCGATCAACCCGCCACCCGGAGCCTCATGAACCGAACCCCTGGACTGACCCCGTCGACGCTTCGCTGCGCCCTGCGCCGTGCCGTCGTCGGCAGTCGGTTCATCGGTGTCATGGGGGCACCGCCCGGCCCGCCCTGTCGCTGAGCGTTCGATCCGAACACTCCTCACACGGCCCGGGATGCGCGACAAGTCCCGGGCCGTTTTGTTTTTGCCGAGGAGAACCCGCATGAAGACCACGTTGAAAGCGCCCAAGCCCCGCAACCCGCTGGTCGCGCCAGCGCACTTTCGCCGCGCCGGTTCCCATCGGCCGCGCGAAGCCGCACTGCGACAGGAGTCGCGCCGCACCCTGCGACGCGAGCTCGACCAGCTCAGCCGATTGAAGCCCCGTGTCTGAACCCGACCCAAGGAAACGATCATGACGAGCCTGAAGCCTTTGCCCTACGGCCTGGTGGTCAGCCGGCCGCCCTGGACGATCCCGGCGCGGCGCGCTGCCGCCGCCGTACTGCGCGCCGCCAGCGCGATCCTGGCCGCTCTCGCCCGCCGCGTCGCGGTGCCCGCACCCGTGCCCGCGCAACCGCTGCCCGCCGAGCTCGAGTTCTACGCCGATGCCGGTGCGCCCGAAGGCGCGCTGTACCTCGACGGCGACCTCGTCGGCTGGGTGCCCGGCGTGCGCCGGCTGTGACCCGCGCGCCCACGACGGCCCGGTCTGCCCCGCAGGCCGGGCCGTTTTTCTTTCAGGTCATGGCCAGCGACTGCTTGTGCCGCGGCGGCGGGAAGTGCCGGTCCAGCTCGGCCCGGTCCTCGGCGCTCAGCACCAGCTGTGCCGCCGCCAGGTTCTCGCGCAGGTGCTCGGGCCGCACCGCCTTCGGGATGCCGACCACGCCGGGCTGCCCGAGCAGCCAGGCCAGCGCGACCTGCGTCGCCGACACGCCATGGGCGCGACCGATCGCCGCCAGCACCTCGTCGCCGCCCAGGCGGCCCTGCCCGATCGGGCAATAGGCCATGCAGGGCATGCGGTGCTCGCGCAGCCAGGGCAGCAGGTCGTACTCGATGCCACGCTCGCTGATCGCGTAGTACACCTGGTTGGCCGCGCAGCGCGCGCCGTGCTCGACGCGCATCAGCTCTTCCATGTCGTCGACATCGAAGTTGCTCACGCCCCAATGCCGGACGCGGCCCTGCCGCTTGAGCGCCTCGAAGGCGGCGACCGTCTCGTGCAGCGGATGCTGGCCCCGCCAGTGCAGCAGGTACAGGTCGATGTGCTCGAGACGCAGCCGCTGCAGGCTGCGCTGGCAGGCGGCCGGGATGCCGGTGTGGCTCGCGTTGTGCGGATAGACCTTGCTGACCACGAACAGCTCGTCGCGGCGCAGCTCGCCCGCGGCCAGCGCCTGGGCGACGGCCTCGCCGACCACTTCCTCGGCGCCACCCTCGCCGTACATCTCGGCGGTGTCGATCAGCCGATAGCCGAGCTGCAGCGCGAGCCGCACCGCCGCGACCTCGCTGGCACGGCTGCGCTTGGACTCGCCCATGCGCCAGGTGCCCAGTCCGAGGGCCGGCATGGTCGCTCCGTTGGGCAGGGGACAGGTTCGCATCGAGGCCTCCTTGTGCGCTGTCCTTTCGATCGTAGTCCTCGCCCTCATTCCCTGTCACCGGGGTGATAGCGTGGCACCCCGCCGCTGCGCACGCTTGCCCTCCACGCTTCAGGAGAGATTCGCCATGGACCACCCGAGCTTCATCGTGCAACGCGACAACCTGCGCGAGACCCGCTGGGTCGAGGACGAGGCGGCGAGCGCGCCGCTGGCCGCCGACCAGGTGCGGCTTCGCGTCGACGGCTTCGCGCTGACCTCCAACAACGTCACCTACGGCGCCTTCGGGGACACGCTGCGCTACTGGGACTTCTACCCCTGCGCCGTCGAGGGCTTCGGGCGCGTGCCGGTGTGGGGCTTCGCGAACGTGGTCGAGTCGGGCGTGGAGGGCGTGGCCGTCGGCGAGCGCTTCTACGGCTACTACCCGATGAGCAGCCACGTCGTCATGCAGCCGGCCGGCATCGACAACAGCGGCTTCGTCGACGGCGCGCCCCATCGGCGCGAGCTGCATCCCGTCTACAACAAGCTCACGCGCTGCAGCACCGATCCCGGCTATCGCGCCGACCAGGAGGCCGAGATGGCCTTGCTGCGCCCGCTGTACATCACCTCTTTCCTGATCGATGACTTCCTGGCCGACAACGGGTTCTTCGGCGCACAGCAGGTGCTGATCGCCAGCGCGTCGAGCAAGACCGCCTACGGCACGGCGTTCTGCCTGTCGCGGCGTCGCGGCACGCCGGGCGCACCGACCGTGGTGGGACTGACCTCGCCGGCCAATCGCGCGTTCACCGAAAGCCTGGGCTGCTACGACCGCGTGCTCGCCTACGACGACCTCGCCACTCTGGCCGCGGCGACGCCCACCGTGTATGTCGACATGAGCGGCAGCGCGCCGCTGCGGGCCCAGGTCCATGCGCATTTCGGCGATCGCCTGGCCTACAGCTGCTCGGTGGGTGGCACGCACTGGGACGAGCTTGGCGGCGGCAAGGGGCTGGCCGGCCCGCGTCCGGTGATGTTCTTCGCGCCGGCGCAGATCAAGAAGCGGCTCGGCGACTGGGGCGGCGCGGGCCTGGGGCAGCGCATCGCCGAGGCCTGGTCGGCCTTCATGAAGCCGGTCGGCGATGCGCGCACGCCCTGGCTCACGGTGGCCCGCGGACGCGGCCCGCGCGAGGTCGAGCAGGCCTGGCGCGAGCTCATCGACGGCCGCACCGATCCGCGCCGGGGCCATCTGCTGAGCCTGTGATCGCACCCGGGGCGGCTTGCGGCACACTGCCGTGCCATGCCGGACCGCCCCCTGATCACGCTGCACGCCGTGTCGCGGCGCTTTGCCAACGGCGTGCTCGCGCTGGCCCACATGGACATGGCCGTGGCCGAAGGCAGCTTCGTGTCGCTGCTGGGCAGCTCGGGCTGCGGCAAGAGCACGGTGCTGCGCCTGGTGGCCGGCCTCGACCTCCCCAGCGAGGGCACGGTCGAGTCGCCTGGCGCGGCACGCGATCCCGGCACCGCCTTCGTGTTCCAGGAGCCCACGCTGATGCCGTGGGCCAGCGTGTTCGACAACGTGTGGCTGCCGCTGCGGCTGGCCGGCGTGTCGCGCCGCGATGCCGCCGATCGGGTGCGCGGCATGCTGGCCACCGTCGGCCTCGCCGACTTCGAGGCCGCCTATCCGTCCGAGCTGTCCGGCGGAATGAAGATGCGCGCCTCGATCGCCCGCGCCCTGGTCACCGAGCCGCGGGTGCTGCTGATGGACGAGCCCTTCGCGGCCCTCGACGAGATCACCCGCCAGAGGCTCAACGACGACCTGCTGCGCTGGTGGCAGGCGCGGCGGCTGACGGTGCTGTTCGTGACGCACAGCGTGTTCGAGGCGGTGTTCCTCAGCCAGCGCGTGCAGGTGATGAGCGCGCGGCCGGGCCGGGTGGTGGCCGATGTCGCGATCGCCGAGCCGTACCCGCGCACGCCGGCGTTTCGCACCTCCACCCGCTATGCCGAGGCCTGCCGTGCGCTGTCGCAGGCCCTCGAAGGCGCGACCGCGGGAGCCACACCGTGATCCGCCGCCTCGCGCCTGCCCTGACGCTGCTGGGCGCGGTCGCCGCCTGGGAGGCGCTGGTCCGGCTGGCCCACATCCCGCACTACACGTTGCCGGCGCCCTCGCTGGTCGCGCAGACGCTGCTGCAGAACTTCGGCTCGCTGGCCGCAAGCTGGTGGTTCACGCTCGAGATCACCTTCGGCGCGCTGGCGCTCGCCTGCGCCGGCGGGGTCCTGATCGCGTCGGTCTTCGCGCTGTCGCGGCCGCTGGAGCAGGCGCTGTTTCCGCTGGCGGTGGTGCTGCAGGTCACGCCCATCGTCGCCATCGCGCCGCTGATCCTGATCTACGTCGAGAGCACCACCGCGGCGCTGCTGCTGTGCGCCTGGATCGTCGCCTTCTTTCCCATCCTGTCGAACACCGTCGTCGGCCTGCGCGCGGCCGAGCCGCACCTGCGCGACCTGTTCCGCCTGTACCGGGCCACGCCGATGCAGCGGCTGCGGCTGCTGCTGGTGCCTTCGGCATTGCCCTACTTCGTCGCCGGGCTCAAGATCTCGGGCGGCCTGAGCCTGATCGGCGCGGTGACGGCCGAGATGGTGGCCGGCGCCGCCGGTCGCGAGACGGGGCTGGCCTCGCGCATCCTCGAGGCGAGCTTTCGCACCGAGACGCCGAAGATGTTCGCCGCGCTGGCGCTGCTGGTGCTGACGGGCGTGCTGATCTTCTGGAGCTTCGACGCCCTGTCGCGGGCCCTGCTGGGCCGCTGGCACGCGTCGCAGCGAGACTGACCCACATCGACACGGGAGAGCCCCCATGAACACGATGCTCCGAATCGCCGCGGCGACGCTGGCCCTGGCCGCGGGATGGGCCCACGGCCAGGACAAGGTCACCTTCGCGACCAACTGGAAGGCGCAGGCCGCGCACGGCGGCTTCTACCAGGCCGTCGCCGACGGAACCTACCGCCGGATGGGCCTGGACGTGACCATCCAGCCCGGCGGGCCGCAGGTCAACAACCGGCCCTTGCTGCCGGCCGGCCGCATCGACTTCCTCATGACGGGCAACCTGCTGCACAGCTTCGACAACGTGAAGAACAAGGTGCCCACGGTCGTGGTCGCCGCCATGTTCCAGAAGGATCCTCAAGCCCTGATGGCCCACCCCGGCCAGGGCTACGACAGCTTCGACAAGCTCAAGCAGGCACCCGTCGCACTGATCGCCAAGGACGGCCAGTTCAGCTGGTGGCAATGGCTCAAGGTGCGCCACGGCTTCAAGGACGAGGCGCTCAAGCCCTACAACTACAACCTCGGGCCCTTCCTCGCCAATCCGCGCGCCATCCAGCAGGGCTATTCGGTGGCCGAGCCGATCTACGTGCAGAACCAGGGCGGCTTCAAGCCGGTGGTGCACCTGCTGGCCGACCACGGCTTCTCGACCTATTCCACCGTGATCGAGGCGCGCACCGAGACCGTGAAGAGCAAGCCCGAACTGGTCCAGCGCTTCGTCGACGCGTCCATCCTCGGATGGGTGAACTACCTGTACGGCGATCGCAAGGCCGCCAACGCGCTGATGATCAAGGACAACCCCGAGATGACCGAGGCCGAGCTGGAGGCCTCGGTGGCGCTGATGAAGCAACAGGGCATCGTCGACTCGGGCGAGGCGCTCACCGGCGGCATCGGCGCGATGAGTGCGGCGCGCATCAAGGACTTCTACGAGCAGATGGTCAAGGCGGGCCTGTACCAGCCGGGCGAGGTCGACCTGAGCCAGGTGGCCACGCTGCAGTTCGTCAACAAGAAGGTCGGAATGGACGTGAAGGCGCGCCTGGGCGGCAAGTGAGGCTCAAGCGGCGGCTCGGATCTGCCGACAATCCGGGAACGTTCCCCGATGGCGGGCGCTCTACCCGAGCATCCCGATGGACACTGATCGACTGACCCAGCCGCTGCGTGACCTGGCCTCCTGGACGACGCACTTGCGCGCCGCCGAGATCCCGGTGCTCGCGCGCACGGCCGACGCGATCGAAGACCTGCGCCCCAACGAAGACGCCGTCGATGCCAACCTGATCGGCGAGACCATCTCCGGCGATCCGCTCATGACCCTGCGCGTGCTGGCGCATGCCGCGGCCCATCGACCGCCGCGCATGCTCACCGAGCCCGAGACGGTGACGGCGGTGGTCGTGATGATGGGCATCGCGCCCTTCTTCCGCGCCTTCGGGCCGCTGCCGACGGTGGAGGAGAGGCTGCACGACCAGCCCGACGCGCTGGCCGGCCTGCACGAGGTTCTGCGACGAGCCCACCGGGCCGCCAACTTCGCGCTCGGTTTCGCGGTGCACCGCATGGACCACGACGCCGCCGTGATCCACCACGCCGCGCTGCTGCACGACTTCGCCGAGATGCTGCTGTGGTGCCATGCGCCCGGGCTGGCGCTGCGCATCCGCGGTGCCCAGCAGGCCGATCCCACGTTGCGCTCGAGCGCGATCCAGCGCGAGGTGCTGAACGTGACGCTGCCGGACCTGCAGCAGTCGCTGATGCGGGCCTGGCGGCTGCCGGAGCTGCTGGTGCGCATCACCGACGACCGCCATGCCGAGCACCCGAGCGCGCGCAGCGTGGTGCTCGCGATCCGGGTCGCGCGTCACTCGGCGCAGGGCTGGGACAACGCCGCGCTGCCCGACGACGTGCGCGACGTGGCGCGACTGCTCAACCTGTCGGAATCGGCCGCATCGGACGTGCTTCGGGAGCTCGACACCTAGACCGGCACCGCGGTCGTGTTCTTGACGCGGTCCAGCACGAAGCTGGTCTTGCAGTCCTCGACGCTGGGGTGCTTGAGCAGCGTGTCCATGATGAAGCGCGAGTAGTGGGCCATGTCCTCGACCACCACGCGCAGCAGGTAGTCCATCTCGCCGGTGAGGGCCGCGCACTCCACCACCTCGGGCCAGGTCTGGACCGAGGCCTTGAACAGGTCCATCGGGTTGCGCTTGTGCACCTCCGAGTGCTTCTCGAGGCGCACGTTGAGGTAGGCCGTGAGCCCCAGGCCCACCCGCTCCGGCGGGACCAGCGCGACGTAGCCGGCGATCACCTTGGCTTCCTCGAGGCGCTTGACGCGGCGCAGGGCGGCCGAGGGCGACAGACTCACCTCGACGGCCAGCACGTCATAGGTCATGCGGCCGTCGGCCTGCAGCGCTCGAAGAATGCGTCGATCGATCGTATCCAGCTGGACTTCGGTTTCCATACCGCCGAATTTTGCAGCTTTCCTGCGCCGATTGCCAGGCAGGCGGCGAAACTTGCATCAAACCTGCGGGTCTACGCCCCTACAGTCTCCCGATCCACTTCGAAGCAGGAGCGCCGCCATGCAATTCACTCCCTGGGACAACCCGATGGGCACCGACGGTTTCGAATTCGTCGAGTACGCGGCGCCGGATCCGGTGGCCCTGGGGCAGCTGTTCGAGACCATGGGCTTCACGGCCATCGCGCGCCACCGCCACAAGAACGTGACGCTGTACCGGCAGGGCGATGTCAACTTCATCATCAACGGCGAGCCGAACTCCTTTGCCCAGCGCTTCGCCCGCCTGCACGGCCCGAGCGTGTGCGCCATGGCGTTCCGCGTGAAGGACGCCGCCAAGGCCTACGAGCGCGCGCTCGAGCTCGGCGCCTGGGGCTTCGACAACCAGACCGGGCCGATGGAGCTCAACATCCCGGCCATCAAGGGCATCGGCGACAGCCTCATCTACTTCGTGGACCGCTGGCACGGCAAGAACGGGGCGCAGCCCGGCGCGATCGGCAACATCAGCATCTACGACGTCGACTTCGTGCCCCTGCCGGGCGCCGTCGCCAATCCGAAGGGCAGCGGTCTGACCTACATCGACCACCTCACGCACAACGTCCACCGCGGCCGCATGAAGGAATGGGCCGACTTCTACGAGCGCCTGTTCGGCTTCCGCGAGATCCGCTACTTCGACATCGAGGGCAAGCTCACCGGCCTGAAGAGCAAGGCCATGACCAGCCCGTGCGGCAAGATCCGCATCCCCATCAACGAGAGCTCGGACGACAAGAGCCAGATCGCCGAGTACCTGGACCTGTACCACGGCGAGGGTATCCAGCACATCGCGCTGGGGACCGACGATATCTACGCTACCGTCGACTCGATGAGGCGCAACGGTGTGGCCTTCCAGGACACCATCGCGACCTACTACGACCTCGTCGCCAAGCGCCTGCCCAACCACGGCGAGGACCTCGAGGAGCTCAAGCGGCTGCGCATCCTGATCGACGGCGCCACCCACCAGGGCGCGCCCAACGAGCTGCTGCTGCAGATCTTCACCCAGACGGTGATCGGACCGATCTTCTTCGAGATCATCCAGCGCAAGGGCGACCAGGGCTTCGGCGAAGGCAACTTCCGCGCCCTGTTCGAAAGCATCGAGCTCGACCAGATCCGCCGCGGCGTGCTGGTCGACAAGTCCGCCGCGTGAGGCCGTGATGCAAGCCGTCAAAGCCGTCAACCAGGGCATCGCGCCGGTCACCTACGGCCAGGGCGACCGGCCGCCGCGCGGCGACTATGCGTCGGCCCGCGCCGACTACACCTGCGACCAGAACTGGTCGGCCTACACGCCGCAGGAGCACGACCTGTACCGCCGTCTGTACGAGCGGCAAGCGGCGCAGATGCACGGCCTGGCGTGCGACGAGTTCATCGATGCGGTCGGGCACCTGGGCGCGCCGCAACGCATCCCGCGCTTCGACCAGCTCTCCGAGACCTTGCACCGACGCACCCGCTGGGAGGTGGTCGCGGTGCCCGGCCTCATTCCCGAGGAGGCGTTCTTCGGCCTGCTGGCGCAGCGCAAGTTTCCGGTCACCGGCTGGATCCGCAAGCCCGAGGAGTTCGACTACGTCGTCGAGCCCGACGTCTTCCACGACCTGTTCGGCCACGTGCCCTTGCTGTTCAACCCGATGTTCGCCGACTACATGCAGGCCTACGGCGCGGGCGGGCTCAAGGCCAGCCGCCTCGACGCCTGCGAGCTGCTGGCGCGGCTGTACTGGTACACGGTGGAGTTCGGGCTGATCCGCACGGCCCAAGGTGTGCGGGCCTACGGCGCGGGCATCCTGTCGTCGGCCGGCGAGCTGCGCTACAGCGTGCAAAGCCCCGAGCCCAGCCGGGTGCCGTTCGACCTGCGCCGCATCATGCGCACGCGCTACAAGATCGACACCTACCAGGCGACCTACTTCGTCATCGACTCGTTCCAGCAGCTGTTCGAAGCGACCTCGCCCGACTTCACGCCGATCTACCGCGCGGTGCGGGAGTTGCCGCAGATCGACGCCGGCGTGGTCCTCGAGGGCGAGACGCGCATCGCCATCGAATGACCCCCTAAGGTGTGCGTCCAAGGGGGCGATTGTGGGCGCCCCCTCACCCCGCCACACTGGCCGCCCCGTATCAGGGGCTAGTGCTTTGCCAGAGGGGGTCGTCGTGTCACCTCGCATGTCACAAGGCTGCGCCATGGTCCTGCTGCTCGCGATGATGCTCGCGATGGCGGCCGGCCTGATGGCCTACGGTCCCGTTCCCATCGTCCCGGCCGACCACCTGTTTGCCGACCAGCGCACCTGGCTCGGCATGGCGCAAGGCGCCCAGGTGGTGGCCTGCCTGCCGCTGGTGGCCGTCGGCGCCTGGGGCGCGGTCGCCACGCTGCGCAGCAGCTGGCCGTCCGCGCTGCGCATGCCCTGGCTGCTTTTCTTCGTGCTGTGCGTGGCCATGTCGGTCGTCAACCTCGCCTACCACCTGAGCCCCGGCGACGTGGGCTTCGCCTTCACGCATCTCTTCGCTGCCGCCGCCCTGACCGCGCTCGCGCTGGGCTTCATGGCCGAGCGCGTCGACGCCTTGTTCGGCAGCGCGCAGGCGGTGGCCGGCGGCCTGGGCGTCGCCGGCTTCGCCGCTCTATGGTGGTTCGCGGGCCAGTGGGCCAGCGGCGAGGGCGACATGCGGGCGCTGCTGTTCCTGGAGTCATTGCCCCTGCTGCTGATTCCCGCCGGAGCGCTGAGCCTGCCGGGCCGGCACACGAGCACGGCCGACTGGATCGCCATGCTGGTCCTGTACCTCGTCGCCCGCGTGGCCGGCATGGCCGATGCCGCCGTCTACAGCGCCACCGGCTGGATCAGTGGGCACACGGCCATGCACCTCCTGCTGGCCGCGGTGGCGGCCTGCCTGGCCTATCGCGCCGGCGTGGCGCCGGGCTCGCGGCGGGCATCGGACGTCGAATCCGCCGTGGCCACCCAGCGCAGCACCTCGTTGACCACCTCGTCGTGATGCGCCATGTGCACATGCGCCACGCCGGCGATGTGCTTGTTGTCGGCCTGCGGCAGCGTCGCCGTCGACGCCGGGAAGACGATGTTGTCGCAGTGTCCGTAGAAGCAGGTGAAGCGCTGGAAACGCTGCGGCGGCTCCGCGGCCGCCAGCGCTTCCTGCCATGCGCTGCTCGGGCGCATCTGTCGCGTGTTGTGCGTCAGCCCGAAGCGGCCGAGGTAGGTGCCGCGGTGCGGCGTGCCGATCGTGATGACACGATGCACCCGCGCGTCGGCCTGGTAGGCACCGAGCCAGGCACGTGTCGCCAGGCCGCCCATGCTGTGCGCGACGACGATGGGCGCCTGACCGGTGGCCGACTCCACCCGGCGCACGGCTGCCTCGATCACCTGCGCATAGCGGTCGATCGAGCCGAACACCGGCTCCAGGTTCACCGCGACAAAGGGGATGCCGAGCGCACGCAGACGCGCCATCAGCGGGTTCCACAGGGCCCGGTTGCACACGAACCCATGAACCAGCACGACGCCTCGCCGCTGGGCGCCCGGCGGGAGAAAGTCGGGCTCGGCATCGGCGCGAAAGGGCTGACGCCAGCAGAAGACCTGTGGAGCCGTGCGCACCTCGCCCCACCATGCCTTCACCAGTTGCCACGCCGTCGCATTCGGCGTCGGGTCGCCGCGATTGACGAACCACAACAGCACGAATTCGATCGCGAGGAATAGGGCATAGCCGAACACGATGAGCAAGGCGCCGGCCACCGCCCAGACCGGTGAGCCGGCGCGGTAGAAGTACGCCGCCCAGGCGAGGGCGAGGGCGATCAGACCGAGGGTGACGGCTTGCTGCAGGCGGGCGAGCATCGGCCGATGCTAGCAGCGGGGGATCTCAGGCCAGCTGGACCTCGCGTCCAGACAGACGCTTGGCCAGGCCGGTGGCGAGCTTGTTCACGAGGCCATAGATCGACAGCTGCGGATTGGCACCGATGCTGGTCGGGAAGAGCGAGCCGTCGAGCACCGACAGGTTCTGCAGCTGCCAGTGCACACCGTCGGGCCGGACCACGCCCTGGCGCTCGCTGGCGCCCATGCCGCAACCGCCCATCACATGCGCGCTGACGACACGCGTCAGCAGCGGCTTCATCGGCAAGGCGTTGATGGCGTCGCGGGCCTGCGGCCAGCTCGTGTAGGCCCCGGCCAATTCGTGCACCGGCGAGACGGTCTGGGCGCCGGCCGCGAACTGGATCTCGGCCATGCTCAGCAGGGCGCGACGTCCGCCCTCCATGACGAAGTCGGTGAGCGGGTAGTCGAGGAGCGGTGACCCATCGCCACGCAGATTCACCGTGCCGCCGCGCGACTGCTCGTGGAAGCCGTCGCGCAGCAGGGCGAGCAGCGTGTGCGTGTGCGCAAAGCGCTGGAGCATGCCCGCCTGTTGCGAGCCATAGCCGGGAAGCGTCGACGCGAAGATGACCGGATGGATGGGCGGCGCCTCGAGCTTGTAGCCGATGCGTCCGTCAATCGGCTGCGTCTCGAGGAAATGGTCGGTGTAGATGGTCTGGGGCGCCCCGTTCCACCCTTCCACTGCCTGGGGAAAGGTCGCGGCCGACAGCACCACCGGATGCAGGAACGTGCGCGTGCCGAGCAAGCCGTGCGGGTCGGGTGCATGCGAGCGCTTGAGCAGGGCCGGCGAGTTGATCGCGCCGCCCGCGACGACGTAATGCTTGGCGACGATGCGGATGGGCGCGCTCGACGTGACCTCGCCGTTGAGGCTCACCGCCTCGCAGAGCAATGCCGTCACTTTCGAGCCGGTCAGCTCGAACTCGCGTGCGCGGGTCTGCGTGAGCAGCCTGGCACCACGGTCCAGCGCCGCCGGGATGGTGGTCACCAGCATCGATTGCTTGGCGTTGGTGGGACAGCCCATGCCGCAAGAGCCCAGGTTCCAGCAGCCCTTGACGTTGCGGTGGATCACCGCGGCCTGGATGCCCAGCTTCTGCGCGCCGCGGCGCAGCAGGTCGTTGTTCTCGTTCGGCGAGGTGAGCCAGGGCCCGATGCCCAGGCGGCGCTCGGCCTGCGCGAACCACGGCGCCATGCCTTCGTCGGTGAGCTCGGTCAGGCCGAATTGCTCGCGCCAGTACTTGAGCGTCGGCGTCGGCGTGCGAAACGAGCTGGTCCAGTTGACCGTTGTCGAGCCACCGACGCATCGCCCCTGGAGGATGTTGATCGCCTTGTCGGCGGACTTGCGTCCGGCGCTCTCCTGGTAGAGGGTGGGATAGGCCTCGCTCTCGCGCTGGTTGAAGTCGCGACTGCTCTTCAGCGGCCCTTCCTCGATCAGGACGACATCGAGACCGGCCTGGGTGAGCAACTCGGCGGCGATGCCGGCGCCGGCGCCGGTCCCCACGATGGCGACATCGCACTGAAGCGCAGCCGGCGCCGCGCTGCGCGGGCCGCCGAATACTTTCCAGCCGCGTGCCAGGCCTTCTTGGATGGGGTCGGGAAGTCGGCTCATGTGCGGCGTTCAGATGTCGCGCGGGCCGGCGTAGCCCAGCAGCGACCAGGTGGCGGGGTCGGCGTAGTACGCCGCGTTGGTGAGGTCGCGCAGCGCCTGGTAGGCCTGCTGACGCAGCGCCAGGCTGGAGGTGCGCATCGATTGCAGCGCCGCCTGCAACTCGGGCACATCGGCGTCGGGCCAGTCGGTGCTCAACCCTGCGAGCGCTGCGCGGCCTGGCGTCGTCGCGAGCAGCGCCAGCAGTTGCGAGAGCTCGGACTGCACCGGCGGCGGAAATCCGGCGATCGTTTCGTCCAGTCGGGCCAGGTGCGAGGTCAGGGCAGCGTCGCGGCGTGCCGCGTCGGCCGGCAGGCTGCCATCGAGCACCGCGCGGGCCACCGCGTGAAAGACGGAGCGCGCGGCTGGCGTCATGCGGCCATGCGCCAGGCCCGGCTTGAGCAAGGCCAGGCTGCCGCCGGCAATGGCCAGCACCGCCGTCGCGCCGAGACCGAGTTGAAGCAGGGTTCGCCGTTGCATGCCGCTGAGGGGAATCGGAGTCGGGCAGTGTTGCACCATTCGCCGGCAGTGCCTTAGGGACCGGTGACTAACTCCTCCTCTCGGAAACCCCAGGGCCAGTCGCACTACCATTTGCTCGATGAGCGCGAGCGCGGATTCGATACTGACCCACCTGCGCACCGTCGACGCCGAGCGTCGGCGGCGCGCCGCGTCGCCCGAGCTCGCCGTGCGTGTGCACGGCTTGAAAGCCTATCAGCAGCGACGCTTCGCCCACGGCTACGAAGATCTCCTGAGGTCGACCCGATACGGGCCCGCCGCGCGGTTCTTCCTCGACGAGCTGTACGGCCCGCGCGACTTCAGCGAGCGGGACGCCCAGTTCGCTCGCGTCGTGCCGGCGCTGGTCCGGCTGTTCCCGCAGGAGATCGTCGCGACCGTCGACGTGCTGGCCGAGCTCCATGCGTTGTCCGAGGTGCTCGACACCGCGACCGCCGGACATCTCGCCGACGCTCATGTCGATGCGGCGGGCTACGTCCGGGCATGGCAGACGACGGGGCACGCCGCGGATCGGGAGATGCAGGTTGCGCTCACCTTGCGCGTCGGTGAGTCGCTCGATCGGCTGACGCGCAATCCACTGCTGCGGCACACCCTTCGCATGATGCGCGGGCCGGCAAAGGCGGCCGGCCTGGGCGAGTTGCAGCGGTTCCTCGAGTCAGGCTTCGACACGTTCAAGGCGATGAACGGGGCGCGCGAGTTCCTCGCCACCGTGGGAAGCCGCGAACGCGCGTTCGGCCGCGCGCTGTTCAGTGCCGACCCGGGACACCTTGGTGACATCGCGTTAGGACAATTACCGTAGCGACGCCCGGGGGGTGCCGCGACCATGCTCCCAATCGTCATTCTGTTGGGAGCGCCTGTGCTGCAAGCCGTCGTCAAACCCTGGTTGAAGAGCTATCCGCCGGGCGTGTCCGCGGAGATCGACCCGAATCAGTACCAGTCGCTGGTGCAGTTGCTGGAAGAGGCGTTTCGCACCTATGCCGGTCGGGACGCGGCCGTCTGCCTCGATACGCGCGTCAGCTTTCGCGATCTCGACGAGATGTCGGCCGCGCTGGGCGCGTGGCTGCAGTCCAAGGGCTTCGCCAAGGGCACGCGCATCGCGATCATGATGCCGAATCTTCCGCAGTACATGGTCGCGATCGCGGCGGTGCTGCGCGCCGGCTATGCGGTGGTGAATGTCAACCCGCTGTACACCGCCCGCGAGCTCGAGCATCAGCTGAACGACTCGGGCGCCGAAGCCATCATCGTGCTGGAGAACTTTGCCAAGACCTTGGAAGAGGTCATCGCGCGGACCTCGGTGAAGCACGTGGTTCTGGCCGCCATGGGCGACATGCTGGGGTTCTGGAAAGGCTTGCTCGTCAATTTCGCGGTCCGGCACGTTCGCAAGATGGTTCCCGCCTTCAGCCTTCCGGTGGGAGCGGGTCGCAGCGTGGAGCGCTTCAACATGGTCGTCGCCGATGGCACGCGCATGAGCCTGAACCGTGTCGACGTCGGCCCCGACGACGTGGCCTTTCTGCAGTACACCGGTGGAACGACGGGCGTGTCCAAGGGGGCGACGCTCCTGCATCGCAACGTGGTGGCCAACATCCTTCAAGCGGAGGAGTGGTTCAAGCCCATGATCGCCAAGCTGGGCGACAAGCAGATCGTTGCGGTGTGCGCATTGCCGCTGTACCACATCTTCGCGCTGACGGCGTGTTTTCTCTTCGGTGCGCGTCGCGGGATGCTGAACATCCTCATTCCCAATCCGCGCGACATTCCGGGGCTGGTCAAGACCCTGCAGCGCCATCGCATCCACATGTTCCCCGCGGTGAACACCTTGTTCAATGCGCTGACCAACGATCCGGACTTTGCGCGCCTTGACTTCTCCGAGTTGGTGATCTCCAACGGAGGCGGCATGGCGGTGCAGAAGGCCACGGCCGACAAGTGGCTCGAGATCACGGGTTGTCCCGTGATCGAAGGTTACGGCCTGTCGGAGACCTCGCCGGTGGCGACCATCAATCGGCCGGATCTCACGGAATTCACCGGCACCATCGGACTGCCGGTTCCGTCGACACTGCTGAGCATTCGCGACGACGATGGGCGCGAGGTGTCGATGGGCGAGCCGGGGGAGATCTGCATCCGCGGGCCTCAGGTCATGGCCGGCTACTGGAACCGGCCCGACGAGACCGCGAAGGCGATGACCGCCGACGGTTTCTTCCGCTCGGGCGACGTGGGCGTCATGGACGAGCGCGGCTACTTTCGCATCGTCGATCGGAAGAAGGACATGATCCTGGTGTCCGGCTTCAACGTGTACCCCAACGAGCTGGAGCAGGTGGTCAATCTTCTGCCGGGGGTGGTCGAGTGCGCAGCCGTCGGCATACCCGATGCGAAGTCCGGTGAGGCGGTGAAGCTGTTCGTCGTCCGCAAGGACGCCACGCTCACAGAAGAGGACCTGATCGAGTATTGCAAGCAGAACTTCACGGGATACAAGCGCCCGAAGTACATCGAGTTTCGTGACGAGCTGCCGAAGTCGAACGTCGGCAAGATCCTGAGGCGCGAGCTGAGGGGCTGATCAGGCGTGCTGGAAGAGCTGGAGCGTGCAGGAGTCAGCGTCTTCGAGCGCGGCTGGCTGTCGTCGAACAACGTCCTGCTGCATGGCAATGATCACCGCGGTGCGGTTGTCGTCGACACCGGGTACTGGACGCATGCCGATCAGACGGTGGCCCTGCTTCGCCATGCGCTGCGGGGTCGGCCGTTGACACGTGTCGTCAATACGCACCTGCACTCGGACCATTGCGGGGGAAATGCGGCGGTCCAGGCGGCGTTCGGGTGCACGATCGACGTTCCGGCGGGCGAGGCTGCTGTGGTCGATGCCTGGGATCCGTCGATCCTGACTTATGACGCGACGGGGCAGCATTGTCCGCGCTTCTTCAGGGAGGGCGTGGTGGCGGCCCCCTCGACAGTCGCAGCGGGGCGTTGGGATTGGGAAGCGATCGCGTCGCCAGGTCACGATCCGCTGTCGTTCGCGCTCTATCAACCGGAGCTCGAATTGCTGATCTCGGCGGACGCTCTCTGGCACAACGGATTCGGAGTCGTATTTCCGGAGTTGGAAGGCGAGACCGCGTTTGCGGATGTGCGCCTGACGCTCGAGCGATTTGCGCGGCTGCGCGTTCGGCACGTGATCCCGGGTCATGGCGCACCGTTCACGGACATGAACGCGGCCATCGATCGGGCACTGCATCGGCTGGATGGCTTCGAGCGAGATCCGCGCATGCATGCGCTGCACGCCGCCAAGGTCCTGATCAAGTTCCGGCTGCTTGAAACGCAATCCGAAACCTGGGCGAGCCTACGCACATGGCTTTCGCGGGCACGCTATTTCGAACTCGTCAGGCAGCGATATTTTGCCGACATCGAATCAGAAACCTGGTTGCAGTCGCTCCTGACGGACATGGCAGACCGAAAGGCGCTGATTCGGCAAGACGGGCGAATACGGAATACTTAGTTTCCGCTCCGGGAAAACAAAAAGGCCCTCGTCACATGACGAGGGCCTCTTATTAATAGCCTGACAATGTCCTACTTTCACACGGGAATCCGCACTATCATCGGCGCTGAGGCGTTTCACTGTCCTGTTCGGGATGGGAAGGAGTGGGACCACCTCGCTATGGTCATCAGGCTTAACCGGTCACCGACTTGCCGTTCTTTGGGCAAGCCAGCCAATTCGTAGAGTCGGCCGCCGCTGTTTCCAGCCATCGGCACATCAGCTTTTGATTGCGTGCACAGCTTCATTTGAAGACTGGCATAACTTGAACACTCACCTTGACGTGTCGGTCAAAGTTATAGGGTCAAGCCTCACGAGCAATTAGTACTGGTTAGCTTAACGCATTACTGCGCTTCCACACCCAGCCTATCAACGTCCTGGTCTCGAACGACTCTTCAGGGGGCTCAAGGCCCCGGCAAGACTAATCTTGAGACGAGTTTCCCGCTTAGATGCTTTCAGCGGTTATCTCTTCCGCACATAGCTACTCGGCAATGCCACTGGCGTGACAACCGATACACCAGAGGTGCGTCCACTCCGGTCCTCTCGTACTAGGAGCAGGCTCTCTCAATCTTGCAGCGCCCACGGAAGATAGGGACCAAACTGTCTCACGACGTTTTAAACCCAGCTCACGTACCTCTTTAAATGGCGAACAGCCATACCCTTGGGACCGGCTACAGCCCCAGGATGAGATGAGCCGACATCGAGGTGCCAAACACCGCCGTCGATATGAACTCTTGGGCGGTATCAGCCTGTTATCCCCAGAGTACCTTTTATCCGTTGAGCGATGGCCCTTCCATACAGAACCACCGGATCACTTAGTCCTACTTTCGTACCTGCTCGACTTGTCAGTCTCGCAGTCAAGCACGCTTATGCCTATGCACTATCAGCACGATTTCCGACCGTGCCTAGCGTACCTTCGAACTCCTCCGTTACGCTTTGGGAGGAGACCGCCCCAGTCAAACTGCCCACCATACACTGTCCCCAACCCGGATAACGGGCCAAGGTTAGAACCTCAAACACACCAGGGTGGTATTTCAACGTTGGCTCCACGACACCTAGCGGCACCGCTTCAAAGCCTCCCACCTATCCTACACAGATCTGTTCAAAGTCCAATGTAAAGCTACAGTAAAGGTTCATGGGGTCTTTCCGTCTTTCCGCGGGGAGATTGCATCATCACAAACATTTCAACTTCGCTGAGTCTCTGGAGGAGACAGTGTGGCCATCGTTACGCCATTCGTGCAGGTCGGAACTTACCCGACAAGGAATTTCGCTACCTTAGGACCGTTATAGTTACGGCCGCCGTTTACTGGGACTTCAGTCAAGAGCTTGCACCCCATCATTTAATCTTCCAGCACCGGGCAGGCGTCACACCCTATACGTCGACTTTCGTCTTTGCAGAGTGCTGTGTTTTTAATAAACAGTCGCAGCCACCGATTCTCTGCGGCCTCATTGGGCTCCCCCTGTACGGGTTCACCTACTAAAGGCACACCTTCTTCCGAAGTTACGGTGTCAATTTGCCGAGTTCCTTCTCCAGAGTTCTCTCAAGCGCCTTAGAATACTCATCTCGCGCACCAGTGTCGGTTTGCGGTACGGTCGCGTGCAGCTGAAGCTTAGTGGCTTTTCCTGGAAGCAGGGTATCACTCACTTCGGCGGCAAGCCGCCTCGTTATCACATCTCAGCTAAGCCCTCCGGATTTGCCTAGAGGGCACGCCTACGTGCTTGAACCGGGACATCCAACACCCGGCTGAGTTAACCTTCTCCGTCCCCACATCGCACTGCACGTCGGTACAGGAATATTGACCTGTTTCCCATCAGCTACGCATCTCTGCCTCGCCTTAGGGGCCGACTCACCCTACGCCGATGAACGTTGCGTAGGAAACCTTGCGCTTACGGCGAGGGGGCTTTTCACCCCCTTTAACGCTACTCATGTCAGCATTCGCACTTCTGATACCTCCAGCAGACCTCACGGTCCACCTTCACAGGCGTACAGAACGCTCTCCTACCACGTACGCTTGCGCGCACATCCGCAGCTTCGGTAACTGGCTTAGCCCCGTTACATCTTCCGCGCAGGACGACTCGATCAGTGAGCTATTACGCTTTCTTTAAATGGTGGCTGCTTCTAAGCCAACATCCTGACTGTTTTAGCCTTCCCACTTCGTTTCCCACTTAGCCAATTTTAGGGACCTTAGCTGGCGGTCTGGGTTGTTTCCCTCTTGTGTCCGGACGTTAGCACCCGGTGCACTGTCTCCCAAGCTGTACTCATCGGTATTCGGAGTTTGCAATGGTTTGGTAAGTCGCCATGACCCCCTAGCCATAACAGTGCTCTACCCCCGATGGTAATACTTGAGGCACTACCTAAATAGTTTTCGGAGAGAAC
>DASUZE010000105.1:62500-107607 GCA_036377015.1 Piscinibacter sp.
TCGACCCGGCTGGAAGCCACCAGCACGGCGCGACCGATCGCGACCCCGCGCGACACCGGCAAGCCGAACACCTGGATGCTCATGCAGCCATGCTAGCAGCGCCAGGCGCCGCGCGGGCGACGGGTTTGTCACGATCCGCCGGGACGGCTGTCATGTCGGCGTCACCCGCGGTTCATGACGACGTCACGGCATGTGGACAGCATCCACGGAACCACTGGAGAAGCCATGAGGGAACTGCCCCTTCCGACCTTGCCGCTGTCCGATTTGCGCGCTCCCGCCGCGCCGCGGAGGTCACTTCATCCCCGCTCGACAACCGCAACTCCTGCCGGCCATGACGCGACTCGGTTCGAGGTGGTTTGGGCTCGCGACGACGATGATGTTCGGCAGGCCCAGCAACTGAGATACCAGGTCTTCGCCGACGAGATGGGGGCACGGCTGTCGGTTCCCCAGGGCGCACCGCCCGGGCACGACATCGACATGTTCGATCCGTTCTGCGAGCACCTGCTCGTGCGCGCCGCTGCGCCCGAGGGCGAGACCGGTCCCGTCATCGGCACCTATCGCGTGCTCACGCCGGCCGCTGCCAAGCGTGTCGGCGGGCTCTACAGCGAAACCGAATTCGACCTGACCCGGTTGCGTCCGCTGCGCGGCCGGATGGTGGAGCTGGGCCGCTCCTGCGTGCACGCGCAGTGGCGCTCAGGCGGCGCCATCCTCGCGCTGTGGGGCGCGCTGGCGGAGTTCATGGTGCGCAACGATCTCGACACGATGATCGGCTGCGCCAGCATCAGCATGCGCGACGGCGGCCATGTCGCCGCCAGCCTCTGGGAGCAGTTGCGCAAGACCCATCTGGCGCCGATCGAGTGGCAGGTGCGCCCGCGGCTGCCGCTGCCGGTCGATGAGCTGCAAAGCGACCTGGAGGTCGAAGCGCCCGCGCTGATCAAGGGCTATCTGCGTTGCGGCGCGAAGGTGCTGGGCCCGCCGGCCTGGGACCCTGACTTCAACACGGCCGACCTGCCGATGATGATGCGCATCGCCGATCTGCCCTCGCGCTATCGGCGGCACTTCCTCGGCGCCTGAGCCCGCTACTCGCCTTCGCCGAACTTGTCGTCGATGAGCGCGACGATGGCGTTCATCGCGGCCTGCTCGTCGTCGCCCTCGGTTTCGATCTCGACCTCGGAGCCGATGCCTGCCGCCAGCATCATCACACCCATGATGCTCTTGGCATTGACGCGGCGGCCGTTGCGGCTCATGAAGACCTCGCTTTTGAAGCCCGTCGCCAACTTGGTGAGCTTGGCCGAAGCCCGCGCGTGCAGGCCGAGCTTATTGCTGATGGTGATGCTGGTCTTGATCATTGGCACCCGGTTTGTAGGCCTGGTTCTGCGGACGTGAGGTGGCGACCTGCATGACACCCTGCGTGGCGCCTGCCATGGCGCGTGTCACCAGCGCGTCGAGCGACTCGTCGGCGTAGCACAGCGAGCGCCACAGCATCGGCACGTTGACCCCGGCGATCACCTTGACCTGCGCACCTTCGACGCTGCTGGCCAGGCGCTGCGCCACGTTGCATGGCGTCGCGCCGAAGACGTCGGTGAAGATGAGCGCCTCCGGGTTGCGCACCCGCCCCAGCAGCTCGCGGGCCCGTGCCTCGACGTCCTCGACGGCCATGTCGGCCGGCACGTCCAGCGCCTCCAGCATGCGCCCGCACTCCGGAAAGGTGTGAGTGGCGACCGCCTTCAGCGACGATGCCAGCGGGGCGTGGGCGATGATCAAAAGTCCCGGCATGGTGGTTCGATTATCGGCAGTTGCGAGGACCCGGTTCAGCGCCGGCCGGTGGCCACCCGGTCATCTCGACGCAAAAACCACACATACGACGACAGGCAGCACAAGGCCAACAACGCGAATGCCCCCTGGAACGCCGACTCGACCGTCCAGCCCATGGCCTTGAAGCCATCGATCGCCAGCCCGATGCCCCACTGGATCACGAAGACACCCACGAAGATGAGCAGGTTGTAGGCCGACAGGGCGCGCCCGGCGACCGCGGTGGGGAAGGCCTGTCCGACCGCCGGTTGCGACAGCGACACCACCGTGCAGCTCACGCAGAAGGCGCCCCAGGCGAGCGCGCTCGCCTCGCGGCCCAGCCACACCGCCGCGACCAGGATCGCCAGGCTGATCGGCGTGCCCCGCGCGATCAGGCGCTGGGCATTCCAGCCCCGGGCATACAGGCGCGGCACCACCACGCCCCAGCTCATGAAGGTGATCAGCATGGCGACGTTGATGCCGAACAGCCCCCGCGCCGCCTGCTCCGGCGTGAAGCCGCAGACCTGCACCATCCACGGTCCCGCCCACAGCGACTGCACGGCCACCATGCCGCCGTAGTGAAAGAGCGCCATCGGCGCAAAGCGCTGGAATGTCGGGTGCCGGAACACCTCGCGGTACCCGCCGTGCGTTCCCGGAACGTCGGTGCGCCGTGCGGGCCCGTCGGACGGCACCAGCCAGGCGATGGTGCCGATCGCCACGGCGAACAGCGCCGCCAGCACCCAGAACAGCCCCCGCCACCCCAGCACCGGCAGCAGCCACTGCACCGGCAAGGTCGACGCCACCATGCCCAGCGACCCCGTCATCAGCATCCAGGCGTTCGCGCGCATCTGCGCCGTCTCGCCGAAGCGGCGGCGAAACAGCGTCATGGGCGCCATCAGGCACGCGCTGACGCCCACGCCGATCAGGGCCCGCGCCAGCGTCAGGCCGGCAAAGCTGCGCGCCATCGCGAACGCGGCGCAGCCGATCACCGCGATCGCGATGAAGACGAGCAGCACCCGGCGCGGACCGTAACGATCGAGCGCGCGGCCCAGCGGCAGCTGCATGAAGGCGAAGCCGAAGAAGTAGGCGCCGGCCAGCAGGCCCAGGTCGCCTGCGTTCAGCCCGAGCTCGGCGCTGAATGCCGGCGCCAGCGTCGCGGTGACGCCGCGCACCAGTGCGGAGAAGAAATACGCGAAGGCAAAGCTCAGGAAGATGAGCGTCGCCACGCGCATCGGCAGCGGCGCCGACGCGGCCCCGTCTGCAGCATCGACCCACGCGACACGGCTCATGAGGACAGCTTCAGGCCGTTGAAGAAGGTCTCCGCCGCCTGGGCGTCGATCTCCGGGCCGACCAAGGTGGCCTGGTAGATGCGCAGCCCCTTGACGAAGAAGACCGCCTGCTCCTGCACCGACTTGCCGTCGGCGCCGCGCCCGGCCAGGCTCAGTTTCTCGGCCAGCGGGTTGGGGGTCATGCCCGGCACGGTCCAGGCGGCAGTCGACGGTGCCGATGCGCCGATGTTGGCCGACGCGGCCGCGCGCAACTGGCGCAGCGCATGCGACACCTGCACCGGCTCGGGCATGCGCGCGTAGGCAAGCGCATAGGTGGCGTCTTTCGCGCTGCACGAGACCAGGTCCATCTGAACCTTGGCGCCGGCCAGCGTGACCGGGCGCGACAGGCGCTGCGGCTTGCAGGGAAACAGCGCGGTCACGTCGCTGTCGATGGGCCGCACCTCGCGCCAGTCGAGCGGCGGTGAGCAGGCCGCCAGCCCCAGGACGGCCAGCGCGCCGCCCCGTGTCATCTCTCGGATCATGGTCCGATTATGTTGGCTGCACCACAATCGCCGCATGAGCCCCCGCCAACCCCCCTTCGCCGAAACAAGCCTCGACGGCGTGCGTGTCCTCGACCTGTCGCGGGTGCTCGCCGGCCCCTGGTGCACCCAGACGCTGGCCGACCTGGGCGCCGACGTCATCAAGGTCGAGCGCCCCGGCAGCGGCGACGACACCCGCGGCTGGGGACCGCCCTTCCTCAAGGCCCGCGACGGCGCCGACACCGCGGAGGCCGCCTACTACCTCGGCACCAACCGCAACAAGCGCTCCATCACCATCGACATCGCGCGGCCCGGGGGCCAATCGCTGGTGCGCGAGCTGGTACGCCACTGCGACGTGTTCGTCGAGAACTTCAAGGTCGGTGACATGGCCCGCTACGGCCTGGATGCGGATGCGATGTGCGCGCTCAACCCGCGCCTGGTCTATTGCTCGGTGACCGGCTTCGGCCAGACCGGCCCCTACCGCGAGCGAGCGGGCTACGACTATGCGGTGCAGGGCATGGGCGGCCTGATGAGCGTCACCGGCGAACGCGACGACCTGCCCGGCGGCGGTCCGCAGAAGGTCGGCGTGGCGGTCGCGGACCTGTTCACCGGCATGTACGCCACCGTCGCCATCCTGGCCGCCCTGCGGCACCGCGATCGCAGCGGGCAGGGACAGGTCATCGACATGGCACTGCTGGACACCCAGGTCGCGATGCTCGCCAACCTGGGCGCCAACTACCTGGTCACCGGCAACGCGCCCGGGCGCATGGGCAATGCCCACCAGAACATCGTGCCGTACCAGGTGTTCGAAGTGGCCGACGGGCACATCATCCTGGCGGTGGGCAACGATGGGCAGTTCGCCAAGTTCTGCGACGTCGCCGGCACCCCCGAGCTCGCGCGCGATCCGCGCTTCGAGCGCAATGCCGATCGCGTGCGGCACCGCGCCACCCTGGTCCCGGTGCTCGCCCAGCTCATGCATCGGCGGACCAAGGCCGACTGGCTGGGTGCGCTCGAAGCGGCACGCGTGCCCTGCGGCGCGATCAACGACCTGGCGGAGGTGTTCGCCGATCCGCAGGTGACCTCACGCGGCATGACGGTCGAGGTGCCGCATCCGCTGGCCGGCTCGGTGCCGCTGGTGGCCAGCCCCATCAAGCTGTCGGCGACGCCGGTGCAGCTGCGGCGCGCGCCGCCGCTGCTGGGCGAGCACACCGACGAGGTGCTGCGCGAGTTCGGCTTCACCGCCGAGCAGGCATCGGCGCTGCGCGCGCAAGGAGTGATCTGATGGCCGACTTCGTCCTGGTCCACGGTGCCTGGGCCGGTGCCTGGGCATGGAAGCGCGTCCTGCCCGGGCTGTGGTCGGCGGGCCATCGGGCCTTCGCGGTCAGCCTCAGCGGCGTCGGCGAGCGCAGCCATGCCATGTCGCCGCAGATCCGGCTCGACACCCACATCGCGGACGTGCATGCGGTGATCGAGGCGGAAGAGCTGCAAGGCGCGCTGCTGGTCGGCCACAGCTATGCCGGAATGGTGATCACCGGGGTCGCCGATCGGCTGGCCGATTCCGGGCGGTTGCGCCACCTGGTCTACCTCGACGCCGTCGTGCCCCAGCCGCACGAGAGCTGGTCCAGCGGCCACGCCGCCGACACCCGCGCGGCACGGCGCAAGGCGATCGCCGAATCGGGCGTGATCCCGCCGACCGATCCGTCGGCGTTCGGCCTCGAGGGCGACGACCGCGCCTGGGTGCTGCGCCGGCAGACGCCACAGCCGGGCGCCGTCTACGACGATGCGCTCGACTTCGATCCGGCGCGGGTCGCACGCTGGCCCCGCACCTTCATCGACTGCACGCGCCCGGCGCTGGCGACGATCGCCGTGATGCGGCAGCGGGTGCGTGCCGAGCCCGGGTGGAACGTCGTCGAGATCGCCACCGGCCATCTCGCGATGGTCAGCGCGCCGCAAGCACTGCTGCAAGCCCTGCTTCGGGCCGCGGCATGACGTCGCGTGGGTAACAGAATGTTGTGACCCCTCCCAGGCGAACGCGCCCTCGCGTCACAACCGGGACCCCCTGAGTTCGGGGAATTTTTGCAACCGCATCTGGAATAAGCGCGGCGCTCGGCCAACACTGCACGCGCGGGCGCGATGCAAGGGGCGTCTCACCCTCCCGTTCGACCGGCGGGATGCACAACAAGGAAGACGCATGGACATGTCGGAGATCAACCGTGGCCCCGCCCCGAGTCAGCCTGCCGCCACCCCGGATGCCGAGGGTGATCGCTGGCGCGATCTCGTCAACACCGTCGGGACCGAGATCGCCGTCCCCCTCACCGCCGCGCTGGAGCGCATCCACGCCCTCACGAGCACCGGCCGCATCGACCGTGCCGGACTGCGTGCCCTGCGCGAGGAGGTCGAGGCCGCGCGCCAGGTCGGCATGACGGCGCAACAGCTCACCCGCTTTGCCTCGAAGCGCCTGCGCCAGTCGCATGAGCGCCTGACCCTGGCCGAGACGCTGCGCAGCGTGCTGCGTCACCGCGCGCGCGAGACCGAGGCGCGCGGGATCACGCTCAGGCCCACGCTCAAGCCGGCCGACGTGATCGTCGACGCCTCGCTGCTGTTCAGCCTGCTCAACACCGTGCTCGACTGGGCCCTGCTGAACGCGCGCTCGGAAATCGACTTCGCCGTCGACATGAAGGCCTGGCCGGCGCACGCCCGAATCACTTGCCGCTTCGCCCATCGGCCCGCCGACGAGCTCGACGACGGCGCGCCCGCCGGGACCCCGCAGCTCGACTCGCTGGTCTGGCGACTGGTCGAGCAGACCGCCTGGACCATGGGCCTGCCGCTGACACGCAGCGTCACCCACGGCGAGGTGCGGCTGACGATCGAGTTCCCGCGCACCGCCAACGACGCGATGGAAGGCATGACCACCGTCGAGCTCGACCAGGGCTTTCCGCTGTCGAGCAGCAACTCGCGCCCGCTCGCCGGCAGTCACGTGCTCGTGGTGGCGTCGCGGCGCGAGATGCGGGTGCGCATCCGCGACGCGATCCGCCACATGGGCCTCATCGTCGACCTGGTGTCCTCGGTGGACGAGGCCTGCGGTTTCTGCCGCGACGGCCTGCCGCACGCCATCGTGGTCGAGGGCATCCTGCACGGCGAACGGCTGCGCCAGCTGCGCGCCGAGATCGGTGCCGAAGTGCCCGAGTTCCCGTTCATCGAGATCATCGAGGAAGGCAGCACCTTCGCGATGTCCGGCTTCGGCGGCTCCGAGATGGGCCGGGTCGGGCGCGACGCGATCGAAAGCGCCTTGCCCTCTGTGCTGATGTTCGAGTTGTCGCGCGCGCTCTGATCAGCACGCCGCCGGCCAGCCGAAGCGCGCACAGACCCGCTCGTAGCGGCGCTGCAGGTCGGCCTCGTCGTCACCCGGCATGTTGAGCACCGCCCAGCGGTGCGAGCCCAGCCATTTCAGCTCGCGCCGCAACGACGCGCCACGCTTCGGATAGAGCTCCAGCCGCGCCTGCGGCATCTCGCGCGCCAGCCAGCGCAGGTCGTCACCGGTGGGCAGGCGCGGGCAGGAGCGGCCGTCGAAGCTGCGCCACACGAAGCTCGCGGCCGCGCCGAAGCGCGGCGCGTGCGGCGCGGGCAGCGGCCGGTCCAGGGCCATCGCGAAGCCGAGCTCGTAGGTGTCGATGCCGCGCACCCAGTCGTGGATCTGCGCGAGCTGCGCCGCCAGCCGCGGGTTGATCTCGATCAGCTTGAGTCCGCCCTGGCGGTCGACGAAGAACTCGAGGTTGAAGAAGCCGTGGGTGAAGCCGAAGCCGCGCAGCACCCGCGTGGCCGCGTCGAGGATCCGCGCCTGCAGCCCCGCGTCGACCCGGGCTGGCGAGGCGAAGCGTCGGAACGCCATCGTGCCGGGGTACATCAGCTCGTCGGCCATGCCCAGCAGCCGCGTGACGCCGCCGTGCACATAGCCGTCGACATTGATCTGCCGGCCTTCGAGCAGCTCCTCGACGACGAGGTGGTGAGAGTCGATGCGGAACTGCGGGAAGCGCTGAAGCGCCTGGTTGTGCGGCTCGATCAGCCGCCGGATGATGTGCCGCTCCCAGGGCGCGAAACGAAGGTGCTCGATCAGCGCCTCGGGCGTGTCGCAGCGCCGCGCCAGCACCGAGAAGGTCGCCTTCACCGGCTTGACGAAGAGCGGATAGCGCAGGCGGCGCGCCTGGTCCGGCGTGATCGTGTACGGGATGAGCTGGAAGTCCGGACAGAGCTCGGGTGCGATCTCGCGCAGCCGCAACCGGGCTTCGTACTTGTGCTGCGCGCGCAGCAGCGACGCCGGATCGGCCCCGGGCAGCCCCAGGCGCTCGGCCACCAGCGCGGCCGCGAGCGCCCCGAACTGCTCGTTGGAGCTGAACACGGCGTCGATGCGGCCGCGGTAGCGCGCCACCAGCCCGTCGACGAAGCGCCACAGGTCGAACCACATGAGGCGCGCATTGCCGGGAAAGCTGAACAGGTCGAAGCCGTGCTGGTGGAAGCGGTAGCGCCCTGAGCGCGCATAGTGCGGCAGCAGGCGTCCGTCCCAGTCGGCGCCGAACAGCACCAGCACGCGCGCCGGGTCGACCGGGCGCACCAGCGGGCGCAGCGGCAAGGGCGCCGGCAAGGTCGCGGTGTCGAGGAACTGGGCCAGGACCGGCAGCGGGTTGAGCAGGCTCATGGGCAGCGGTACGCGGCGGCTGTCGACCTGGATGCGCGGGTCGCTACTTCAGCGAACCGAACACCCGCTTGAGGATGGCGCTGCCGGTGCCCACCGGGTCTTGCCGGATCTTGCGCTCCTCCTCGCCGATCATGAGGTACAGGCCATCCAGCGCCTTGCCGGTCACGTACTGCTGCAGGTTGGCGTCTTCGTGGCGCAGCAGGCCCAGCGCCGAGGCCTTGCCCGCGACCGCGTTGTACTTGTCGGCCAGCGCGACCTTCTGGGTGGCGCGGGTGACGATCGGCAGGAAGCGCACGCCCAGCGGCTCGCGCGTCTTGCCAGCGAAGAAGCGGGTCGCCGAATCGTCGCCGCCGGTGAGGATCTGGCGTGAGTCCTCGACGCTCATGGACTTGACCGCGCCGACCAGCAGCGACTTGGCCTCCGGCACCGCCGCCTCGGCGGCGCGGTTCATCGCCGTGACGAGCTCGTCGAGCCGCCGTTCCTGGCCGGCAGCGCGCAGGAAGCGCGCCGCGTCGTTGAGGAACCCCGGCAGCGGAATGCGAACCTTCGGGTTGCCGAGGAAGCCGTCGGTCCTGCCGAGCAGCGAAACCGCCGCGACGGCGCCGCGCTCCAGCGCGGCCCGGATGCCGCCCGCCGCCTCGGTCTCGGTGAGGGCCAGCGCGGCCGGCGCCAGCAGCCACGAACCCGCGGCCGCGACCGCCCCTGACGTAAACTTCCTCCGCTGCATGAGATTGTTCCTATGAAACCTGCCCGCCATGTTGCTGCCGCCCTCGCCGTCTTGGCAATCGGTGTGGGTGCCTATCTGACATTCCAGAGCGTGGACTGGCATGAAACCGCGCCATCCGTCTCGTATACGTTGCTCGACGGCAGCACATCCAGCACCGACAGTCTGCGCGGCAAGGTCGTGCTGCTGAACTTCTGGGCCACGAGCTGCACGACCTGCGTCAAGGAGATGCCCCGCCTCGCCTCGACCCACGAGAAGTACAAGTCGCGCGGCTATGAAACGCTGGCGGTGGCGATGAGCTACGACCCGCCGGCCTCCGTGATCGACTTCGCCGAGACGCGCAAGCTGCCTTTCGGCGTCGTCATCGACAACACCGGCCGGATTGCCAGGAGCTTCGGCGAAGTCGAGCTCACGCCCACCAGCGTGCTGATCAACAAGCGCGGTGAAATCGTCAAGCGCTTCGTCGGCGAGCCGGATTTCGCGGCGCTGGACGAGATGGTCGAGAAGCTGCTCGCCGAAGCCTGATCCAAGGCCCTAGCCGAACAGCCACCACAGCAGGAACAGCAGCAGCCCCGCCACGGTGATCACCATCGCGGGCTGCTCGCGCCACTCGTCGAGAAAGCCGCGATCGGCGCCGCCGCCGTAGGCTTGCCGCGTCTCCTCTTCCATGCGACGCGCCCATTCGCGCCGGCGCGGCAGGTCGCCCTCCAGCTGCAGCATGCGGCGCGCCACGACGTGCGGCGCCGGGGTCTGTGCGTGGGCGCGCAAGGCCTGCTCGAGCGCGCTCACCGCTTGGTGCGCCTGGCCCAGTTGCCCGACGGCGAGGGTCGCGCCGCACTGGCCGCACTGCACCGCCTGGCCCTTCGGCAATGGGGCGCCGCACGCCAGGCATTGCAGCGACGCATGCTGTGCCGCCGTCGAGTGGATGGCGTGCGATTCGGTCGCGCCGTCCGGGTCCAGCGCACGCGCCAGGCGAGCCACGTCGACCATGCCGGGGGTGCTGTCGCAATAGCTGCAGCGCGCGTCGTTCGCGCCCATCGCGGCGCCGCAGTTCAGGCAGTGCAGCCCGCCGCCGCGCTGCATCAGCGCTGCGCGGTCGGCCGACGACAGCGGCCGCACCAGGCCTTTTTCGGACAGGAACTGCGCGAAGGTCTGATAGGCACCGTGCCGGCGCAGGCACTCGAGCTGCAGCGTCGCGCCCCAGCGCGAGCGGTTGTGCACCGGCTTGAGGACGCCGGCGCAGCGCGCGCAACGGGCGTCGCGACGCAGCACCTGGTGCGCCTCGCGCTGTGCCTGCGCCATCTCGCCCAGGAGCGCCAGCATGCCGGTGCCGGTGAGCCGAACCGTTTCGACGCCGTCGAACCAGACCAGGTGGCAGGGGGGGCACAGGTCGAGCTCCACCCGCTGGCCGTAGTGGCCGTCGAGCGCAAGCCGCTCCATCGCGCGCCCGCAGTTGCCGCAGGCCAGCAGGTCTGCGGAGCTCGCGGCGGCAGCGGGCGTGGCGATCAGCTCACCGCGTCGGGAACGCCGGCTGCATGCGCCTGCTGGTCGGCGTGGTAGCTGGAGCGCACGAGCGCGCCGACGGCGGCATGGGTGAAGCCCATGGCGGCGGCCTCGCGCTCGAACATGCGGAAGGTGTCGGGATGCACATAGCGGCGCACCGGGAGATGGTGGCCGCTGGGCGCGAGGTACTGGCCGATGGTGAGCATGTCGATCTCGTGCTCGCGCATCTCGCGCATGACCTGCAGGATCTCGTCGTCGGTCTCGCCCAGGCCCACCATCAGGCCGCTCTTGGTCGGCACGCCGGGGGCAAAGGACTTGAAGCGCTTGAGCAGGTTGAGCGAGAAGGCGTAGTCAGACCCCGGACGCGCTTCCTTGTACAGACGCGGAATGGTCTCGAGGTTGTGGTTCATCACGTCCGGCGGCGCGGCCTTGAGGATGTCGAGCGCGCGGTCCATGCGGCCGCGGAAGTCGGGCGTGAGGATCTCGATGCGGGTGGCCGGCGACAGCGAGCGCACCTGGCGAATGCACTCGACGAAGTGCGCCGCACCGCCGTCGCGCAGGTCGTCGCGGTCGACGCTGGTGATGACCACGTACTTCAGCTTGAGCGCCGCGATGGTCTTGGCCAGGTTGAGCGGCTCGTCGGCATCGAGCGGATCGGGCCGGCCATGGCCCACGTCGCAGAACGGGCAGCGGCGGGTGCACTTGTCGCCCATGATCATGAACGTGGCCGTGCCCTTGCCGAAGCACTCGCCGATGTTCGGACAGGAAGCCTCTTCGCAGACGGTGTGCAGCTTGTGCTCGCGCAGGATCTGCTTGATCTCGTAGAAGCGGGTGGTCGGCGAGCCGGCCTTGACGCGGATCCAGTCGGGCTTCTTGAGCGTCTCCGCAGCAACCACCTTGATGGGGATGCGCGCCGTCTTGGCTTGCGCCTTCTGCTTGGCGCTGGCGTCGTAGCTGGCGGGATCCTGGGGCTGGTGGATGACGTTCTCGGTCGACATCGGATGCTGCTTTCTCATCGCGCGAGGTGCGATGCCAGCTTGTCGCCAAGCTGCTGCGCGACCGTCGCCCACTCCGTGGAAACCCCCAGTGTAGCGAGGTCGACTGTCTGAAGGCCTACGTAGCCGCACGGATCGATCCAGGCAAAGGGCTTCAGGTCCATCGCGACGTTGAGCGCCACGCCGTGGTAGGTGCGATGGCGCGTGACCTTGATCCCGAGGGCGGCGATCTTGCCCAGGCCACGAAACGGATCGTCCGGCCGCGCGTCGATCGCGGCGTGGCCGAAGGGATCGTCCAGCTTCACGTAGATGCCGGGCGCGCCCGCCACTCGATGGCCGGTCACGCCGACGCCTTCCAGTGTCTTGATGACGCAGTGCTCCAGCCGGTAGACGTATTCCTTGACGTAGATGCCCAGCCGCGCCAGGTCGATCAGTGGATACGCGACGACCTGCCCCGGCCCGTGGTAGGTGACCTGCCCCCCGCGGTTGGTGGCCACCACCGGGATGCCGTGCGCATCCAGCACATGCTCGGGCCGGCCGGCCACCCCCTGGGTGTAGACGGGCGGGTGCTCGCACAGCCAGATCTCGTCGGGCGTGTCGGGTTGGCGCGATTCGGTGAAGGCGCGCATGGCCTCGACCGTCGGGCCGTACGCGGCCGGGCCGAGGACGCGGACCACCGGCCCTGCGGTCAGAGCACCACCTTGACCATCGGGTGCGTCGACAGCGTGCGGTACAGCTCGTCGAGCTGCTCGCGGCTGGTCGCGGTGATCGTGATGGTCAGCCCCAGGTAGGTGTTGCCCTTGCTCGGCCGCGTCTCGATGCTGGCCGGGTCGAAGCCGGGATCGAACTGGATCGCAACCTGCGCGATGGCTTCGGCGAAGCCCTCGGCGTTCAGGCCCATGACCTTGATCGGAAAGCGCGACGGGTATTCGATCAGCGACTGCTCGGGCGGGATCTCTCTCATGTTCATCCGCGGCAGATGGGGACGGCCGCGCCGGAATCAAATCGACTGCAGCCCCTTGGCCCGCTGGTAGGCCTCGTGAAGCCGGGCGTAGACGGGGCCGGGCTTGCCGCGCAAGGCGCCGTGGCCCACCGGGTCGCCGTCGAGCGTGGTCACGGGCAGGACTTCCTTGGTGGCCGAGCTCAGCATCAGCTCGTCGGCCGCCAGCACCTCGGCCTCGGGGATGGGCCGCAGGTTGTAGGCGATGCCTTCTTCCTCGCAGAGCTCGCGGATCAGCTCGTAGCGGATGCCTTCCAGCACGTGCTCGCTCTTGGGCGGGCCCAGCACCGCGCCCTCGTGGACCACCCAGACGTTGCTGGACGACGCCTCGGTGAGGAAGCCGTTGCGGAACATGACCGTCTCGGCCGCGCCGCGGTCAGCCGACATCTGGCGCGCCAGCACGTTGCCCAGCAGCGAGGTCGACTTGATGTCGGCATGCTCCCAGCGAAAGTCGCGCGCCGTCACGCACGCCACGCCGTGGTGGCGCTGCTCGGGGGTGGCCGGCTTCAAGGACGTGGCCATCATGAACACCGTGGGCTCGACGTCGGCCGGCATGACGTGATCGCGCAATGCCACGCCGCGGGTCACCTGCAGGTACACGAGCTGGTCGTCGGCCGCCTGGGCCGCGACCAGCTTGCGGCAGCGCTCCAGCCAGCCGGCGCGATCGAGCGGGTTCTCGATGCGGACCTTGCCGAGGCTGCGCGCGAGCCGCTCCAGGTGCTCGTCGAAGCGGAACAGCTTGCGGCCATAGACCGGCACCACCTCGTAGACGCCGTCACCGAAGATGAAGCCACGATCGAGCACCGACACCTTCGCGTGTTTCAGCGAGGTGTATTCGCCGTTCAGGTAGCACAGGATGTCGGGGATGGTCTGCATCGCGCCTCCGGCCGAGCGATTGAGCTTACTTGATCCACAGGCGGATGGAGTCCCAGGCGCGACCGAAAATGCCGGCCTGCTCGACGGTCTCCATCACCACCAGCGGCACCTCGGCAACCTTCGTGCCCGACGCCGTGCTCACCTTGATCGACCCGACGCGCTGACCCTTGGCCAGCGGCGCGACCAGCGGATCGGTGCGCTCGACCTTGGTCTGCAGGTTGGCTCCCTCGCCGCGCGGGACCGTGACATACACCGCCTGCGCCGGGCCCAGCTTGGCGTCCTTGGTCGCGCCCTTCCACACCGGCACGGTCGCCATCGGCTTGGTGATGTCGAACAGGCGCAGCGCGTCGAAGGCCTGAAAGCCCCAGTTGAGCAGCTTCTGGCTCTCGTTGGCGCGCGCCTCCATCGAGGTGGTGTTGAGGACCACGCTGAGCAGGCGGCGCTTGCCGTTGGGGAAGTCGCGCTGCGCGCTGGCCACCAGGCAGTAGCCGGCCGACTCGGTGTAGCCCGTCTTCATGCCGTCGACGGTCGGATCCCGGCGCAGCAGCAGGTTGCGGTTGGGCTGCGCGATGTTGTTGTACTTGTATTCCTTGATCGAGTAGAGCGTGTAGAACTCAGGGTGGTCCTGGATGATGTGGGTGGCGATGACCGCCATGTCGCGCGCCGTGCTGCGGTGTCCCGGCTCGGTCAGCCCGGTGACGTTCTTGAAGCTGGTGTTCTTGAGCCCCCAGGCCTGCGCCTGCCGGTTCATCATCGCGACGAACTGGTCCAGCGTGCCGCCCACGGCCTCGGCCAGCGCCACCGAGGCGTCGTTGCCGCTTTGCACGATCATGCCGCGCAGCAGCTCGTCGACCTTGGGCGTCATGGTGGTGTCGATAAACATCAGCGAGCCGCCGCCCTTGCGCTCGGCCCAGGCCCGCTTGGAGACCGGCAGGGTCTGCTCCGGCGACAGGCGCTTCTCCTTGATCGCGTTGAACACGATGTAGGCGGTCATCAGCTTGGTGAGCGAGGCCGGGTCGGCGGTCGCGTCGGCGTCGCGCTCGGCCAGGGTCTGGTTGCTGCTCAGGTCCACCAGCAGGTAGCTCTTGGCCGCCACCTCGGGCGGCTGCGGGGTCTGGGCGAGCACGCCACCGGCGAAGGCCAGGGACGCGAGCAAGGCAAGGATTCTTTTCATCGACATCACGGTACCAATGGAGGGAAGGCGTCTGAGCCGGCGGCGTGCGCGAGGTTCAGACTTTCGGTCGCTGCAGCTGCTGCACGACCACGTTCTTGAGCAGCGTGAGCTGCCCATGGAAGAAATGACCCACGCCGGGCAGCACGAGCACGGGCAGGACCTGCGGGCGCGCCCAGTCGAGGGTGGCCGCGAGCGGCACCACCTCGTCGGATTCGCCGTGGACGACCACCGTGTCGGCCGGCACCGGCGGCACCTGCTGCTTCTGCGTCGACGGGCCGACCAGCACCATGCGCTGCGGCCGTCCGGCCTCGGGCAGGCGAGACGCGGCGGTGGCGGCCACGTAGCCGCCGAAGGAGAAGCCGGCCAGCATGAAGGGCTCGCCGGGGCCGCGATGGGCGGCGATCACGGCGAGCGCATCGTCGACCTCGCCGCGACCTTCGTCCCAGGCGCCTTCGGACTCGCCGGCGCCGCGGAAGTTGAAGCGCACGGTCCGAAAGCCGATCTGCAGGAAGGCCCGCGCCAGCGTGATCACGACCTTGTTGTCCATCGTGCCGCCGTGCACCGGGTGCGGGTGGCAGACGATGGCCACGCCCACCGGGTCTGCGGCGGGCATGTCGAGCGCGCACTCGATCGCACCGGCCGGGCCGGCCAGCCGCTGGCGAACGGTGTGGGAGTTCATCGGCCGACGGTGGGCGGCAGGAGCAGTCGCTCGACGACCTCGCCCTTCTTCAGGTGCGAGTCGATGATCTCGTCGATGTCGTTTTCGTCGACGTAGCTGTACCAGACGGCATCGGGATACACCACCGCCACCGGCCCGCCGGCGCAGCGGTCGAGGCAGCCCGCCTTGTTGACGCGGATGCCGCCGGGGCCGGCGAGCTGCTCGGCCTTGATGCGCTTCTTGCAGTGCTCGAACCCGGCCTGGGCGTTGTGCTGGGCGCACGACGCTTCGCCGTTGTCGCGCTGGTTCAGGCAGAAGAAGATGTGGCGCTGGTAGTAACTGCTCATCCCCGTATTTTAGAGACTCAGGGTTCACCCTGAATCGCGCGCAGCGATGCGCACCAGCAGGTAGGCCATGGCCGCGTAGGGCCACAGCCAGCCCACCCACTGCGCCGCCCCATGGAAGCGAATGAAGCGGCCCTGCTCCCAGCCCTGCAGGCTCTCGGCGAAGTAGGCGTCGGCCGGCGCCTGGGCGATCACGGTCACCAGTGCGGCCAGGGCGATCAGGCCCAGGCCGGCGGCAGCGCGCCGCGGCACCCACGCGAGCAGCAGCGCGAGCACCACGCCCGTGACCAGCGCGGCATCGGCCGGCGGCGTGCGCCACGCGAGCGAATGCTGCGGCCCGAAGTTCAGCGCCGTCGACAAGGTGATCGCCGCCAATCCGGCCAGCGCCGCGCCCAGGGCCAGCACCACCCTCCGCCAGCCGGGCCGCGACACCACGAACGCCAGCAGGCAAGGCGCGAGCACGCCCAGCGCGATCGCCATGAACTCGCTGCCGGACGACAGCGACGAGACGCTGTCGTCCGGCTGCAGCCAGGGCTCGAACCAGGACGCCACCGCGCTGTCCTGCAGCCAATCCGACAGCGTGTCGCGCAGGCGCGGCCACATCTGTCCGCCGGCGAAGGGCACCGGGCCGGGAAACAGCAGCCCGAAGGGCCACAGCACCAGCAGGGCCAGCCCGCCGGCGCTGCGGTCGATGAACCAGCGGTCGCGCACCGCCTGCCAACGCCCCACGGCGCCCAGCACGTGCAGGCCCCAGCCCAGCAACGCACCCAGCGCCGTGCCCATCACGTTGAGCGCGAGGTCGACGTTGGTCGAGCGGCGCTGGGGCAGGAAGTTCTGCAGCAACTCCATGGTGAACGACAGCCCCGCGCCGGCCCCGAGCGCGAACGCCAGCGAACGCCCGACGGACCATCCGGAGCGCACGCCAGTGCCGAAGAGCAGCGCCCCCAGCGGCAGGTAGCCGACCAGGTTCGAGACGAGATCGAAGGCCGTCCACCAGTGCCACCACGGCTGCGACAGGAAGGCGAAGACCGACACGCCAGGCTGGCGCCAGCCGGAGAACGGATAGAGGCTCGCATAGACCACCAGCGCCGCGTACAGGCCGGCCAGCGGCGCGGCGGAGCTGCGGTGGCCGGGCATGGCGCGTCAGAAGGGCTTCACCACCACCAGGACGACGATGGCGGTGAACAGCAGCACCGACATCTCGTTGAAGACGCGGAACCAGCGTTCGCTGCGCTGGTTGGCGAACTGCTCGAACTTGCGCAGCAGCGAGCGGCAGGCATGGTGGTAGCCGATGGCCACCACCACCAGCAGCAGCTTGGCATGCAGCCAGCCGCCGGTGCCGCGGAAGTAGGCCAGCCACAGCCACAGGCCCAGGCCGACCGCCGGAATCATCAGGAAGCTGGCGAAGCGGTACAGCTTGCGCGCCATCATCAGCAGCCGCTCGCGCTCGGCATGGCTGTCCGGCGGGACCATGGCCAGGTTCACGAACAGCCGCGGCAGGTAGAACAGGCCGGCGAACCAGCTGGCCACGAAGACGATGTGGAAGGCTTTGATCCAGGGCATCGGGCGATTATGGCGATGCCTTGTGAAGGCGCGAAACAGCTTCTGCAGCAAACGGCATTCCCGTCGGGGCCAGGGCACGCGGTTTGCCGCTCCGTTCCATGGCCGACATACGCACGCTTCAACTCATCCGCGACCAGGCGCGCCCGCTCGCCGGCCTGGCCGACGTCGACAGCCTGCTCCAGCTGGCGGGCAACTCGCGCATCGTCCTGCTGGGCGAGGCCACGCACGGGACGCACGACTTCTACCAGCTGCGCGCCGAGCTGAGCCGGCGGCTCATCATCGACAAGGGCTTCGATGCGGTGGCCGTCGAGGCCGACTGGCCGGCGGCCTTGCGCGCGAGCCGCTATGCGCAGGGCGCCGACGACGACGCATCGGCCGAGATGGCGCTGCGCGGCTTCGAGCGCTTCCCGCGCTGGATGTGGCGCAACACCGAGGTGGTGGCCTGGCTGGAGTGGCTGCGCGAGCGCAACCGCAGCGTGCCCGAGGCTTCGGCACAGGTCGGCTTCTTCGGCATCGACCTGTACAGCATGCGCGAGTCGATGAACGCGGTGCTGCGCTACCTCGAGCGCGCCGACCCCGACGCGGCCAAGCGCGCACGCGCCCGCTACGCCTGCTTCGACGAGCTGGCGCACGATCCGCAGGCCTACGGCCACGCCGTGCACTTCGGCCTGCGCGACGACTGCCAGCGCGAGGTGCTGTACCAGCTGCGCGAGCTGTGCGGCGATGCGACGCGCCACCTGCGGCACGACGGCGCGGCCTCCACCGACCAGCTGTTCTACGCGCAGCAGAACGCGCGCGTGGTGCGCAACGCCGAGGCCTACTACCGCGCGATGTTCGACGGACGCACCGACTCGTGGAACCTGCGCGACCGCCACATGGCCGACACCCTCGACGCGCTCGATCGCCACCTCACGCAGCAACGCGGGCGACCGGCGCGGCTCATCGTGTGGGCGCACAACTCCCACATCGGCGATGCGCGCGCGACCGACTCGGCCGAGCGCGGACAGTGGAACCTCGGCCAGCTGGTGCGCGAGTCGCAGTCGCGCGCATCCGAGAGCTTCCTGCTCGGCTTCACGACCCACACGGGCACGGTGGCCGCGGCCTCCGACTGGGACCTGCCGGTGGAGTTCAAGCGCGTGCTGCCGTCGCGCCACGACAGCATCGAGCGACAGCTCCACGACAGCGGCGTGGACCGCTTCGTGTTGCCGCTGCGCGAGGCGAGCGCCGAGCTGCGCGAGGCCTTGGCGCGCCGGCACCTGCAACGCGCGATCGGGGTGATCTACCGGCCCGACACCGAGCGCTGGAGCCACTACTTCGGCGCCTCGGTGTCGCGTCAGTTCGATGCACTCGTGCACCTGGACACGACCGAGGCACTGAGCCCGCTGGACCGCGACACCGCACCGCAGCATGAGGCCGAGGCCGAGACGTATCCGTCGGGGGTGTGAAGCGCCGGAGGCTAGAAAAAAGCCCTGACACGAGGCCAGGGCTGAAAAGCCTTAACGCTGTCATCACGGTAAGGCACCTGCTCAGGGAGGAAAAGCAGGGAACGACGGCCTTGCGGCTATCATTCACTGACTACTTTAGCAGATGCAAAACGCTTCCGAAACGCCGCCGACACGGGAATAACGCGAAGTTTTCCCCTCGGCGCGACGGCCTTCCAGGCCCTTGTGCGATCTTCGAAAAGTCCCCTCGCAACGTGTCCATCCTGCCTCCGTTTCCGGCCAGCCGACCGCGTCGTCTGCGGCGCGACGAATTCAGCCGCGCGATGGTGCGCGAGCACCATCTGACCCCCAGCGACTTCATCCTTCCGGTGTTCGTTCTCGCCGGCCACGGACACACCCAGGACGTGGCCTCGATGCCCGGCGTGAAGCGCCTGAGCGTAGATCGACTGCTGCCCCTGGCCGAGCAATGCCTGTCGCTGGGCGTGCCCGCGATGGCGCTGTTCCCGGTCATCGATCCCGCGCTCAAGACCGACGACGGACGCGAGGCGCTGAATCCCGAAGGGCTGGTTCCGACGGTCGTGCGCGAGCTCAAAAAACGTTTTCCCGAGCTCGGCCTGATGACCGACGTGGCGCTCGATCCCTTCACCAGCCATGGCCAGGACGGCCTGCTCGACGCAGCCGGCTACATCGTCAACGACGAGACGGTCGACGTGCTCAAGCGCCAGGCGCTGGTGCAGGCCGAGGCGGGCGTCGACATCGTCGCCCCCAGCGACATGATGGACGGACGCATCGGCGCGATCCGCCAGGCACTCGAGGCGCGCGGCCTGGTCCACACGAAGATCATGGCCTACAGCGCGAAGTACGCGAGCGCCTTCTACGGGCCGTTCCGCGACGCGGTGGGCTCGGCCGCCAACCTGGGCAAGAGCAACAAGAAGGTCTACCAGATGGACCCCGCCAACAGCGACGAGGCGCTGCGTGAAGTCGCGCTCGACATCGCCGAAGGCGCCGACATGGTGATGGTCAAGCCCGGCCTGCCCTACCTCGACATCGTGCGCCGCGTGAAGGACGAGTTCCGCATGCCGACCTTCGCGTACCAGGTGAGCGGCGAGTACGCCATGCTCAAGGCCGCCGCCGCCAACGGCTGGCTCGATCACGACGCCGCGATGATGGAGAGCCTGCTCGCCTTCAAGCGCGCCGGCGCCGACGGCGTGCTCAGCTACTTCGCCCTCGACGCCGCGCGGCTCTTGCGCTGATGCACGTCTTCCAGGTCGGGGCAGAGCAGTTCGGCGAGCTCGACGCACTGCCCGAGGCCTTGCCGACCAGCGGCTATCTCTGGATCGCCACCACCCGACGCGAGTTCGAGGTGCAGGTGGCCGCGCTGCAGGCGGCACTGCACCGCTGGGCGGGCAGCGGGCTCTTCGACCCTCACGTGTCGGACCTGCTGAACAACCAGCTGCCATCGCACTACGACTACACGTCCTGGTACGACATCCTGGTGTTTCGCCGGCTGGCAGCCGGCGGTGGCGCCGACGCGAGCTTCGTCGACGAGAGCCAGGGCACGCTGGGCAGCGCGCGGCGCGCACTGCATGCCATCGACACCAGCCCGGTCGGCTTTGCCCTGTTCGACAAGGTGCTGATCACCGTCCATCCCACCGGCTGCCAGGTGCTCGCCTTCTTCATCGAGCGGCTGAAGGGCCAGGCGCGCGGCGCCGACACGCGCGGCAGCGCCCGCACGCCCACCACCCCCGCCGACCTGATGCTGCGCATGGTCAACCACATGGTCGACAGCTACCTCGAGCTGCGCCGGCTGCTGACGCGCCAGCTCGGCTACCTGCAGCAGGAGCTGTTCAGCCCGCGCAGCCGCTACGACACCTGGGAGGTGCTGCTGGAATCGCGCAACACGCTGCACCTGCTGGAGGACACCTGCGAAGACCAGCGCAGCGCGATCGTCGAATGGATCGACGCCATCGACGAATGGCCCGAGGTCACCGAGCCGGCCGACCGGCGCGAGCGCGAGCTTCTGCGGGTGCGCTCGCGCGACGTGCTCGAGCACATCGAGCGCGTGCTCAGCCACGTGCGGCGACTGGAGTCGTCGTCGGAGGCCGCGGTGCAGATGTACTTCGCGGCGCAGAGCAATCGCACCAACGCCATCATGCGCACGCTGACCGTGCTGACGGCGATCTTCCTGCCGCTGAACCTGGTCACCGGGTTCTTCGGGATGAACTTCGAAGGGCTGCCGCTGATCCACAGCGCCCGCGGGTTCTGGGTGATCTTCGGGGTGATGCTGCTGGTGGGGATCGGGTTGAGCGTGTTCTTCTGGCGCAAGCGCTACATCGGGACGTCGCATTGAGTCGTTCGTAGGGTGGGCTTCAGCCCACGCAATGGTGGGCTGAAGCCCACCCTACGAAGATCAGGAATACGGGTCGGCGAATCCCAGACTCGTGACGATCTCGCTCTCGCGCGCTTCCATCACCTCGGCATCGTCATTGGCCTCGTGGTCGTAGCCCTGCGCATGCAGCGCACCGTGGACCAGCAGGTGGGCGTAGTGCGCCTGCAGATCGAGCCTGGCCTTGCGCGCCTCCTGCGCCACCACCGGCGCACACAGGATCAAGTCCGCATGCACCACCGGCTCGCGGCTGTAGTCGAAGGTGAGCACGTTGGTCGCATAGTCGCGACCGCGGTAGTCGCGGTTGAGCGCGCGGCCTTCCTCGGCGCCGACGATGCGCACCGAGATCTCGGCTGGCCGCTCGAGCGCGGCGCGGATCCAGCGCGCGACCTTGTGGCGCGGCAGCTGGTCGCGGTGCGAGGGATCGGCGAACTGCAGCGACAGCGTGAGCTCGGGGCGCGCCATCGTCAGGTGGCGTCGGAGCGCGCCGCGTCGTAGGCCTCGACGATGCGCGCCACCAGCGGATGGCGCACCACGTCGGCCGAGCTGAAGTGCGTGGTCGCGATGCCGCGCACACGGCGCAGCACCCGCTCGGCGTCGATGAGGCCGCTCTCGGTGCCGCGCGGCAGGTCGATCTGGCTCACGTCGCCGGTCACCACGCACTTGCTGCCGAAGCCGATGCGGGTGAGGAACATCTTCATCTGCTCGGGCGTGGTGTTCTGCGCCTCGTCGAGGATCACGAACGCGTGATTGAGCGTGCGCCCGCGCATGAAGGCCAGCGGCGCCACCTCGATGCTTCCCTTCTCGAAGGCCTTGCCGACCTTGTCGAAGCCCATCAGGTCGTACAGCGCGTCGTACAGCGGGCGCAGGTAGGGATCGACCTTCTGCGCCAGGTCGCCGGGCAGGAAGCCCAGGCGCTCGCCGGCCTCGACCGCCGGTCGGGTCAGGATGATGCGCTGCACCGCGCTGCGCTCCAGCGCGTCGACCGCGCAGGCGACGGCGAGAAAGGTCTTGCCGGTGCCGGCCGGCCCGATGCCGAAGGTGATGTCGTGATCGAGGATGTTGCGCAGGTAGATGTGCTGGTTGGGCGTGCGGCCGGCCAGGTCGGCGCGGCGGGTGCGCAGGACGAGCGCCTCGTCGTCGTCCGCGCCGCCGTCGCCTTGCCGCGGCTGCCGGCCGGCGCCCGCCGCCGCTTCTGCAAGGGCCAGCTGGAAGGTCTCCGCCGGAATCGGCTTGCGCGCCCGGTCGTACATGGTCTGCAGCAGGGCCACCGCGCGCTCGGCCTGCGCCTTCGGACCTTCGACCTTGAACGACTCGTTGCGCCGCGTGATGCCGACCTCCAGTGCCGCCTCGATGTCGCGCAGGTGCTCGTCCATGCTGCCGCACAGGTGCGCGAGGCGGTCGTTGTCGAGCGGGATGAAGGCGTGGCGAAGGATCACTTGGCGGGGGGTTCCGATGGGAGCCCCGCATTGTCGCCGCTGGCGTGCATTCCGGCCGGCGACGGGGATACGCCGTGCCGGGCGGACGCCTGCGCTTCCTGCACAATCGCGCGCCATGTCGACCCGCGTGCTCCGCCTCCTGCTGCCGGCCTTGCTGGCCCTGCTCGCGGCATTCGCGGCGACCGCCCAGCCGCTTGCCCTGACCGTGACCCAGGCCCAGGCCGTGGCCAGCCCGGGCGAGCGCTTCCCCGAGGGGCTGCCGACCCAGACGGTGCGCCTGCCGGACGACTGGTCGCAGACGCGCCCGCGCTACGACGGCAGCGTCTGGTACCGGGTGGCCTTCGACGCGCCGGCCGGCCTGCAGCGCGACGACCTGCTGGCGCTGCACGTCGAACGGGTGTGCAGCAACCTGGAGGTCTTCCTCAACGGGCACCGCATCTACAGCGGCGGACGCATGACCGAGCCGCTGGCGCGCAATTGCTACTACCCGCAGCTCGTCACCCTGCCCGCCGCCCTGCTGCATTCGCAGGCCAACGTGCTGGACCTGCACGTGCGCGGCTCGGCCCTGCAGCGGGTCACCGCGCGCCAGCGCGCCGGCGGGCTGTCGACACTGGTCATCGGCCCGCAGTCGCAGCTGGCGAGCCTGCACGACAGCCGGCTGTTCTGGAACATCACCCTGGTCGAGCTGACCAGCCTCACGCTGCTCATCGTCGGCAGCTTCATGCTGGGCCTGCACTGGATGAACCGGCGCGAGGTGCCGCTGTTCTACTTCGGTGCCCTGCTCGTCGGCTGGGCCATCCTCTCGGCGCGGGTGTGGTGGCGCGACCTGCCCCTGGAGACGGCCACCGTCGAGTTCGTCGCCGCCAGCGCCTACCCGCTGCTGGTCGCCTGCCTGGTGCAATTCCTCCTGAGCTATGCGGCGCTGCGCTCGCGGGTCATCGAAGCGGTGCTGGCGCTGCAGTGCGTGCTGATGCCGCTCACGCTGGTGCTGCTGGGGCCCACGCGCCTGTTTGCGGTGGCCAATGCCTGGTACTCCATCCTGGCGCTCGAGGTCTTCGCCGCCATCGTGCTGTACCTCGCCGTGGTCTGGAAGCACCGCCGCGTCGACTTCGCGCCCATGCTGATGATCCTCGGCGGCACGACCGGCCTGGTGATGTACGCCATCGCCGTGCAGCTGCAGGCGCTGCAGCAGCCGCCGCTGCAGATCATGCACTTCGCGGTGCCGGTGCTGTTCCTGGGCATCGGCTCGCGCCTGCTGCAGGTGTTCAGCCGCGCGCTGAGCGCCGCCGAGGCCAACCGCACGACGCTGGAAGAGCGGGTGAAGGAGATCACCGCCGAGATCGAGCGCAACTTCTCCCAGCTCTCGGAGCTGCGCGTGGAGCAGGTCACCGAGAAGGAGCGCAAGCGCATCGCCGCCGACCTGCACGACGACCTGGGCGCGAAGCTGCTGACCATCGTGCACACCAGCGAGAGCGAGCGCATCTCCACCCTGGCGCGCGAGGCGCTCGAGGAGATGCGCCTGTCGGTGCGCGGGCTCACCGGCAAGCCGGTGCGGCTGGCCGACGCCCTGGCCGACTGGCGCGCCGAGACCGTCCTGCGCCTGGGCCAGGCCAACATCGAGTGCGACTGGAAGGGCCCGGCCGAGGAGATCGAGCACCTCCTGCCGGCGCGCGCCTACGTGCAGACCACGCGCATCCTGCGCGAGGCGGTCAGCAACATCATCAAGCACAGCGGCGCCTCGCATTGCAAGGTGCGCTCCAGCGTCGGCGAGCGCGACTTCGGGCTCCTGGTGCAGGACAACGGCAAGGGCATCCCGATGGAGCTCGACGGCAAGCTCGACCGCGGCCACGGCATGTCGAGCATGAAGCACCGCGCCAAGCAGCTGCAGGGGCAGTGCCTGGTCGAGTCCGGCCCCGGCTACGGCACCGTGATAAGGCTCACGTTGCCCCTGTAGTCTCTCTCCCTGCGGCGATGGCGGCGCTGTAGGATCGGCTGGTAAGTCCACGCACTCCTGCGGAGCCCGCCATGAACAACATCCTGCTGCTCGAAGACCTGCCCGAAATCCGCGCCTGGATGAAGCAACTGGTGCTGCAGGTATTTCCGAACTCGCTGATCTCGGAGGCCGCGCGCGTGCACGACGCGCGCGAGCTCATCACCGCGGTCAAGTTCGACCTGGCCCTGATCGACCTGGGCCTGCCCGACGGCTCGGGCGTCGACGTGGTCGCGGCCTTGCGCGAGTCGCAGCCCGAGGCGCAGTCGGTGGTGGTGACCATCCACGACGACGACGACCACCTCTTTCCCGCCCTGCAGGCCGGTGCCTTCGGCTACCTGCTCAAGGAGCAGGCCCGCGAGCTGATCGCCGAGCAACTGAAGCGCATGAGCCAGGGCGAGCCGCCGCTGTCGCCGTCGATCGCCAGGCGCGTGATCTCCTACTTCGCCGCGCAGGCGCGCCCGCAGGACAAGCACAGCATGCCGCACGTGTCGCTCACTGATCGCGAGAACGAGGTGCTGCTGCGCGTGGCCAAGGGCTTCACGCTGCCGGAGATCGGCGTGCAGCTCAACCTGTCGCGCCACACCATCGCCGATTACGTGAAGCAGATCTACCGCAAGCTCAACGTGAGCTCGCGCGCCGAAGCGGCGCTGGAGGCGCAGCGACTCGGGCTCTTCCGTCGCTGAACCACGGGCCGCGCCGATAATCGCGGCCCATGATCGGAAGACTCACCGGCGTCCTCGCGGAAAAAGCGCCCCCGCAACTGCTCATCGATGTCAATGGCGTCGGCTACGAGGTCGACGTGCCGATGAGCAGTTTCTACAACCTGCCGGGCCTGGGCGAGAAGGTCACGCTGCTGACCCATTTCGTGGTGCGCGAGGACGCGCAGGTCCTCTACGGCTTTCTCACGCACGAGGAGCGCGCCACCTTCCGCCAGCTGGTCAAGATCTCCGGCGTCGGGCCGCGCACGGCCTTGTCCATCCTCTCGGGGTTGAGCGTGTCCGAGCTGGCGCAGGCGGTGAGCCTGCAGGAAAGCGGGCGGCTGGTGAAGGTGCCCGGCATCGGGAAGAAGACGGCCGAGCGCCTGCTGCTGGAGCTCAAGGGCAAGCTGGGGGACGCGCTGGTCGCGCCGGCGGCCGTGGCGAGCGATGCGCACGGCGACATCCTGCAGGCCTTGCTCGCGCTGGGGTACAGCGATCGCGAGGCGGCGCTGGCGATGAAGAGCCTGCCGGTCGATGCGAGCGTGAGCGACGGGATCAAGCTGGCCTTGAAGTCGCTGGCCCGGTAGCCCGGGTGCAACCCGGGTTGCACCCGGGCTACTCAGTGCTTCATGTCGGGCTTCATCGGCTCGCCGGACTTGACCGTGTCGACGGTCACCTCCACCTTCACCTCGCCCGCCTTCTCGAACTTCAGCGTCATCGGAAAGCGCGTGCCTTCCTTCAACGGCGCCTTCAGGCCCGTCAGCATGATGTGCATGCCGCCCGGCTCCAGCACCACCGACTTGTTGGAAGGCACGTCGATGGCATCGACCTGGCGCATGCGCATCACGTCGCCGTCCATCTTCATGGTGTGCAGTTCGACGCCGGCCGACACATCGGCGCTGGCGCCGACCAGGCGATCGTCCGCACCGCGGTTCTCGAGCCGGAGGTAGGCCCCGCCGGTGGGCTGCCCCGGCACCGTGGCGCGGGCATGGGGGTGGCCGATGGTGATTGCGCCGGCCTGGTAGCTGTGGGCTGCCGCCGAAGCGGCGGCGACGCACAGGACGAGGCCGGTCAAAAGCGAGCGGTAGGTCATGGAATGCTCCTGGTCACAGGTCGAACTTCAGCTCGGCATTGAAGGTGCGCTGAGGATAGGGGTGGAAGGCCCGGTAGCGCTTGTTCCCCAGATTGTCGATGCCCACCGCTGCCGACCACTGCTTGTCGATGCGATAGCGCACGCGCAGGTCGGCGACGAAGAAGCGGCTGAACCCGGTGTAGGCAAAGTCATTGGAGTCGGAGTTGTCGAGCTGGCCGTACTGCCGGCCGCTGTAGCGCGCGCCGAGGCTGGTCGACCAGTGCTCGTCAACGCGCCAGGCGGCCAGCAGGCTGACCCGCCACAGCGGCACGCGCGGCTGGCGCGCGCCCACGCTGGCCGGGTTCTTGTCGTTCTTCACGATCTTCGAGTCGGCATAGGTCAAGCCGCCCGACAGGTCGAGCCCGCGAATCCCCACGTTGTCGGCGCGCCCGGCCAGCTCGATGCCGTGGGTGCGGATCTTGTCGACGTTCTGCACCGTGTTGCCGCCGGCGACCGCGCTGGGCTGCGAGTACAGCGCGTCGGCGGTGCGCTCGAAGAACAGCGTCGCACGCAGCAGCCCCTCGGGCAGCGTCCGCTCGGCCGACAGCTCGGTGGTCCATGAAGTCTCGGGCTTCAGCGTCGGATCGAAGGCCGGGACGTCGTTGCCCACCAGCGCGCCCTGGAACAGCTCGGACACGGTGGGCATGCGCACCGCGCGACCGGCCGACGCCTTGAAGGTCCAGTCGGCGCCGGCCTCGAACGACAGCGCCGCCTTGGGCGACAGGTGCTGCTCGCGCCGCGTGTCGAACGCATGGTCGGCGGTGGCGTTGGACACCGAGCCGTTGAAGGCCCGCCACTGCTCGGCCCGCAGCCCCAGCACGCTGCGCCATTGGGGCGCGAAGCGCCAGCTGTCCTGTGCCCACAGCGAGGTGAGCGTGGTGTCGCCTGCGGCTGCCGCGATGCGGGCGCCGGGCGTGCCCGCGGACCACTGCGCGGTCTCCGAGGTCAGCGTGCGCAGCCGGAAGGCGTCGCGCTGCACCCCGGCCTCGACCGTGTGGCTGTCCGCCGGACGCCAGGTCCCGCGCACCGACAGCGTCGTCCAGCCCGTGCCGTGCAGGTCGGTGAGCGCGCCCGGAAAGCGCGTGCCGACGCGGACCGCCTCGGTGCGCTGCTCGTCGCGCCGATAGTCGTAGTGGCTGGCGGCGATCTCCCAGTCCCAGGTCCCGCGGGTGTTGCTCTTGAGGGCGACCCCCTGCGCGACGTGCTCCTGCCGGTTGCGGGTGCGGGCGAAGTCGGCCGGCGTGAGCGCGTAGTCGTGGCCGTCGACGTCGACGTTGACCGTCGCGGTGGTCGGCTGGACCGGCGCGCCGCCCGCATCGCGCAGGAAGCTCTGCACATCCCGATCGGCATCGTTGCGCCAGATCCCCAGCGTGTACGACGCGCGCAGCGTGGGCGAAAAGTCGTAGGCGAGCTTGAGCTTGGCGTGGTCCTGCAGGGTGTGCGTCTGGCCGGTGGCGCCGAACAGCACCCAGGGCTGGTTGCGCGGGTTGGCATCGACCACCGCGCCCGTCACGGGCGTGCCGGACGAACCGGGCGCCGCGGGGACCGTCTTGTTGACGAAGCCGATCGGCTGCGCGTCGCTGGCCAGCCGGTTCAGGTCGACCCACCACGACCAGCTGCCCTGGCGGCTGCCCAACGAGACGCTGCCCTGCCCGCCCGAGAAGCGCTCGTCGGTGCCGTACAAGGCGTAGCGCTGGGTCTGGGCGCCGAGCTTGGCATGGGCCTCGAACTCGCGCGGCATGCGGGTCAGGTAGTCGACGATGGCGCCGGCCGAGTTGCCCGGGTAGGCGGCCGAGAACGGGCCGTACAGCACGTCGATGCGCTCGATCTGCTCCGGCGTGACCAGCGCCCAGCGCGGCGTGAACGTCGCGCCGTTGCCCAGCAGGTTGGACAGCAGCATGCCGTCGGCATAGACCAGCGAACGTGCGCTGTTGCCGGTGCCCGAGGCGCGGCTCGCGAGCACGGCATGGTCGAAGTCGCCGATGTAGCGCTTGCGCACCAGCAGGCTCGGAAAGTACTTCAGCGCATCTTCCGCATCGGTGGCGTTGATGCTGTCCTCGACCGCGGCACCGGTGATGCTTTCGGTGCTGGTCGGGATCTCGATCGGCAAGGTCGACGGACGCGAGCCGGTGATGTTGACGCGATCGAGCGCGCCGGTGGCGTGCGTGGCCACGAGCACGTCCTGCGCGTGCAGCGCAGGCGAGAAGGCCGCCGCCGTGGCGGCCGCCACGGCGTGCCGGCGGCACGCGTGCAAAGGGTTCCGCATGGGGACTCCCTGTTCGACACGGGACGGTGCACGCGGCAGCGCGCACCGGCGAGGACGGGATCAGGCGAGTCGAGGTGGGCCGTGGTGCAGCTGCGCCACCCAGGCGGCGCAATCGTCGGCTGCAAGCGAGAGGCGGTCGGCGAGCGGCCGCGGCGCGGGCAGGCGCAGCGGCTGCGGCAGGGCTGCCGGCAGGGCGTCCGGCGGCGCGAAGCTGGCCAGCGCACTCAGCGCGCAATGGTCGCTGCCGTGGGCGGCGAGCGCGTGCGAGCGGTGCTCGTCGCCGGAGCCGTGGCCGGCGTGATGGTGGTGGCCCGCATGCGGGTCCTGCCGCGACGGCAGCGCCACGCCGTACACGCTGCACACCTCGGCCACCGAGCGTCCCTGGTGGGCCGCCGCCGCGCTCGCGAGCAGCGGCACCGCTGCCTTGAGCAGCAGGGCGCAGGCAGCGAGCCACAGCGCGAAGCGGGACGACCACGACCGGGGAGACACGGGGCCGAATTGTGCCGGAGGCCGCCGGCACCGGATCGATAATGACCCGCATGACGATACAGACCGACGAGTTCCCGGCCTCCCGGCGCATGGTCAGCGCAGCCAGCGCGTCGCCCAACGAAGACGCGGTCGAGCGCGCGCTGCGGCCCAAGGGCCTGGCGGAGTACGTCGGCCAGACCAAGGCCCGCGAGCAGCTCGAGATCTTCATCGGCGCGGCGCGCATGCGCAGCGAGGCCATGGACCACGTGCTGCTGTTCGGCCCGCCCGGCCTGGGCAAGACCACGCTGTCGCACATCATCGCCAACGAGCTGGGCGTGAACCTGCGCCAGACCTCCGGCCCGGTGCTGGAGAAGCCCAAGGACCTCGCGGCCATCCTCACCAACCTCGAGCGCAACGACGTGCTCTTCATCGACGAGATCCACCGCCTGAGTCCGGTCGTCGAGGAGATCCTGTACCCGGCGCTGGAGGACTACCAGATCGACATCATGATCGGCGAGGGCCCGGCGGCGCGCTCGATCAAGCTCGACCTGCAGCCCTTCACGCTGGTGGGCGCGACCACGCGCGCCGGCATGCTGACCAACCCGCTGCGCGACCGCTTCGGCATCGTCGCGCGGCTGGAGTTCTACAGCGCCGAAGAATTGACGCGCATCGTGCACCGCTCGGCAGGACTTCTCACCGTGCCGATCGATCCCGAGGGCGCGTTCGAAATCGCGCGCCGCTCGCGCGGCACGCCGCGCGTGGCCAACCGGCTGCTGCGGCGGGTGCGCGACTATGCCGACGTGAAAGGCGACGGGCGCATCACCAAGGCGATCGCCGACAAGGCGCTGGCCATGCTCGACGTCGATCCGCAGGGCTTCGACGTGATGGACCGCAAGCTGCTCGAGGCGGTGGTCCACCGCTTCGACGGCGGGCCGGTGGGGCTGGACAACGTGGCGGCGGCGATCGGCGAGGAGCGCGACACGATCGAGGACGTGATCGAGCCGTATCTCATCCAGCAAGGGTATCTGCAGCGCACGCCGCGCGGACGGATCGCGACCTTGGCGGCGTTCCGGCACCTGGGGGTGGCGCCGCCGAAGTCGGCGGGGGATTTGTTCGAAGGGTGAGGCGTCCCGGGTTGCACCCGGGCTACGACGGCTTGCGCTTGCGCCAGGCCGCGAGCTCGCCGACGAAGCCTTTGCGGAACGCGATCACGCACACCACGAAGATGGCGCCGATGATCACCGTCACCCACGACCCGACCCGATCCGCCAGGTAGTCCTGCAAGCCGATGATCGTGAACGCCCCGATCACCGGTCCGGCGAAGGTCCCCATCCCGCCCAGCAGCGTCATCAGCACCACTTCGCCCGACAGCGACCAATGCACGTCGGACAAGGTCGCGAAGCCCAGGATCAACGTCTTCAGCGAACCGGCCAGCCCGGCCAGTGCGGTCGACAGCACAAAGGCCAGCAGCTTGTAGCGATCGACGTCGTAGCCCAGCGAGACCGCGCGCGGCTCGTTCTCGCGGATGGCCTTGAGCACCTGGCCGTAGGGCGAGTGCACGATGCGCACGATGAACAGGAACACCGCGACGAAGATCGCGAGCACGACGAAATACAGCACGATGTCGTTGTCCAGCGGCAGCACGCCGAACAGCGTGCCGCGCGGCACGCCCTGCAGGCCGTCCTCGCCGCCGGTGAACGGCGCCTGCAGGCAGACGAAATACACCATCTGCGCCATGGCCAGCGTGATCATCGCGAAGTAGATGCCCTGGCGGCGGATGGCGATCAACCCCACCACCAGGCCGATGCCCGCCGCCACCGCCATGCCCGCGAGCAGGCCCGCGAGCGGCGGCCAGCCCGCCGAGCGCACCAGCCAGCCGGTCGCGTACGCCGCCGCGCCCATGAAGGCCGCATGCCCGAACGACAGCAGGCCGGTGAAGCCCAGCAGCAGGTTGAAGGCGCAGGCGAAGATCGCGAAGCACAGCGCCTTCATCATGAAGATCGGGTACAGGCCGATGAACGGCGCGGCGATCAGCACCGCCAGTCCGGCGAGAAGGGCCAGGCGGGCCGCACGGTCGCTGTTCATCACTTCTCCTTCCCGAACAGTCCCGTGGGCCGGATCATCAGCACGATGGCCATGATGACGAACACGACGATGTTCGAGGCCTCGGGGTAGAACACCTTGGTCAGGCCCTCGACGATGCCCAGCATCAGCCCGGTCAGGATGGACCCGAGGATCGAGCCCATGCCGCCGATCACCACCACCGCGAACACCACGATGATGAGGTTGCTGCCCATCAGCGGCGTGATCTGGATGACCGGCGCCGCGAGCACGCCGGCGATGGCCGCCAGCCCCGCGCCGGCGGCGTAGGTGAGCATCACCATCACCGGCACGTTCACGCCGAAGGCCTGCACCAGCGACGGGTTCTCGGTGCCGGCGCGCAGGTAGGCGCCCAGCCGGGTGCGCTCGATCAGGAACCAGGTGCCGAAGCACACCAGCAGCGAGGCCAGCACCACCCAGGCGCGGTAGTTGGGCAGCACCATGAAGCCGAGGTTGGTCGCGCCCTGCAGCGCCTCGGGCACGGCGTACGACTGGCCCGACACGCCGAACTGGTCGCGGAAGATGCCCTCGGCGATCAGCGCCAGCCCGAAGGTGAGCAGGAGGCCGTAGATCGGGTCGATGCGGTACAGCCGCTGCAGCAGCAGGCGCTCGATGACCACCCCCAGCGCGCCCACCACCAGCGGCGCCAGCAGCAGCGCGAACCAGTAGTTGATGCCGAACTTCTCCAGCCCCAGCCAGGCCACGTACGCGCCGATCATGTACAGCGCGCCGTGCGCGAAGTTGACGATGCCCAGCAGGCCGAAGATCACCGCCAGCCCCAGGCTCAGCATGGCGTAGAACGAGCCGTTCACCAGGCCCAGCAGCAGCTGGCCGAGGAAGGACTGCAGCGGGATGCCGAAGATGTCCATGGGGTGTGTGTCTCGCGCACGGAACGACGGGCACCGGCCGACCCTCGTGAGGCCGGCCAGGGCGCGTCGCTCACATTACTGCTTCCACAGGCCGCACTTGCTCTCGGCCTTGGTGGTCCAGGCTTCCTCGCCCTTGAAGGTGTGGACCACGTTGTAGTAGTCCCAGGGCTCGGTCGACTGCTCGGGCTTCTTCACCTGCATCAGGTACATGTCGTGGATCATGCTGCCGTCGCCGCGGATGAAGCCGTTCTTGGCGAACACGTCGTTGACCTTGGTCTTGCGCATCTGCGCCAGCACCTTGTCCGGATCGTCGCTGCCGACCGCCTTGACCGCGGCCAGGTAGTTCGACGTGGCCGAGTAGTCGCCCGCCTGCAGCGACGAGGGCATGCGCTTCATCTTCTCGAAGAACTTGCGGCTCCAGGCGCGCGTCTCGGCGTTCTGGTTCCAGTACCAGCTGTCGGTGAGGTACATGCCCTGGGTGGTCTTCAGGCCCAGCGAGTGGATGTCGTTGATGAACACCAGCAGGCCCGCCAGCTTCATCGTCTTGGTGATGCCGAACTCGTTGGCCGCCTTGATCGAGTTGATGGTGTCGCCGCCCGCGTTGGCCAGGCCCAGGATCTGCGCCTTGCTGGACTGCGCCTGCAGCAGGAAGGACGAGAAGTCGCTCGCGTTCAGCGGATGCTTGACCGAGCCGACCACGTTGCCGCCGGCCGCCTTGACGATGGTCGAGGTGTCGTTCTGCAGCTGCGCACCGAAGGCGTAGTCGGCGGTGAGGAAGTACCAGGTCTTGCCGCCCTCCTTGACCACCGCGTTGCCGGTGCCCTTGGCCAGTGCCACCGTGTCGTAGGCCCAGTGCACGGTGTAGGGCGTGCACTGCTCGCCGGTCAGGGCCGACGTCGCGGCGCCGACGACCAGGAAGGGCTTCTTCTTCTCGGCCGCCACCTTGGACATCGCCAGGCTGGTGCCGGAGTTGGTGCCGCCGATCAGCATGTCCAGGCCCTGGGTGTCGAACCACTCGCGCGCCTTGGCGGCGGCGATGTCGGCCTTGTTCTGGTGGTCGGCGAAGAGCACCTCGATCTTCTTGCCGTTGACGGCGCCGCCCGCGTCGGCGATGGCCATCTTGATCGCCTCGACCCCGCCTGCGCCGTCGATGTCGGCATAGACGCTGGACATGTCGGTGATGATGCCGATGCGGATCACATCGCCGGAGATCTGCGCCTGGGCCGGGGTGACGGCGGTGAGCATCGCTGCGGTGGCGAGCGAGCAGGCGGCGGTCAGTTTCTTCAGTTTCATCGGGTACTCCGTGGTTGAGAGGGAGAGAGCGTCAGACGCCGAGGTATTCGTGGAGCTGGTTGATGCGCTGCGGCAGCTCGGCCTGGGTGAATTCCTGGATCACCCGGCCGTGCTCCATCACGAGGAAGCGGTCGGCCAGCGGCGCGGCGAAGCGGAAGTTCTGCTCGACCATCACGATCGTGTAGCCCTGCCGGCGCAATGCCACCACCATCTCGGCGAGCTTCTGCACGATCACCGGTGCCAGGCCTTCGGAGATCTCGTCGAGCAGCAGCAGGCGCGCGCCGGTGCGCAGGATGCGCGCCACCGCGAGCATCTGCTGCTCGCCGCCGGACAGGCGCGTGCCCTGGCTCGCCGCGCGCTCGCGCAGGTTGGGGAACATGGCGTAGATCTGCTCCACGCTCATGCCGCCGTCGGCCAGCGTGGGGGGCAGCATCAGGTTCTCCTCGGCCGACAGGCTGGAGAAGATGCCGCGCTCCTCCGGGCAGTAGCCGATGCCCAGGCGGGCGATCTTGTGCGTGGGCATGGCGATGGTCTCGCTGCCGTGCACGCGGATCGATCCCTTGCGGCTGCCGATCAGGCCCATGATGGCGCGCAGCGTGCTCGTGCGGCCGGCGCCGTTGCGGCCCAGCAGCGTGACGACCTCGCCTTCGTCGACGTGGAAGCTCACGCCGTGCAGGACGTGGGACTCGCCGTACCAGCCTTGGAGGTCGCGGACTTCGAGGAAGCGCTTCTTGGTGCTCATCAGTGCGCTCCAGCCAATTCCACGTTGGCGCTGCCCATGTAGGCCTCGATCACGGCGGGGTTCTTCGACACCTGCTCGTACGGCCCCTCGGCCAGCGTCGCCCCGCGCTGCAGCACCGTGATCGTGTCGGCGATGCTCGCCACCACGCTCATGTTGTGCTCCACCATCAGCACGGTTCGCTGAGCGGCGACGCGCTTGATGAGCTGGCGGATGCGGTCCACGTCTTCCAGGCCCATGCCCTGCGTCGGCTCGTCCAGCAGCATCAGCTTGGGGTCCATCGCGAGCGTCGTCGCGATCTCCAGCGAGCGCTTGCGGCCGTAGGCCAGCTCCACCGCCAACGCATCGGCGTAGCGGTCGAGGTCGACCGAGCGCAGCAGCTCCATCGCATGGTCGTTGAGCCGGTGCAGCGAGCGCTCGGGCCGCCAGAAGTGGAACGAGGTGCCCAGCTTGCGCTGCAGGGCGACGCGCACGTTCTCCAGCACCGACAGGTGGGGAAACACCGCCGAGATCTGGAACGAGCGGATCACGCCGCGCCGCGCCACGTGCGCCGGCGCCTCCGAGGTGATGTCGCGGCCCTCGAAGACGATGCGCCCCGCGCTGGGCGCGAGGAACTTGGTGAGCAGGTTGAAGCAGGTCGTCTTGCCGGCGCCGTTGGGGCCGATGAGCGCGTGGATGGTCCCGCGCTTCACGCGCAGGTTGACCTTGTTGACGGCGACGAAGCCCTTGAACTCGCGCGTCAGGTCCTGCGTTTCGAGAATGGTGTCGTCGCTCATTGGGAAACCTCCGCCCTGCGGGCTGCGGTGCGAGCGCCTTCGGGCGGCCGGGCGGCGCTCATCGGTGCGCCTTTCGCGTCGATCGAGGCGCCGCCTCCGTCGTTGGCGGCACGCCGCCCAGCCGCTGCGACAGCGTGCGCGCCGCCTCCAGCACCGCCTCGCGGTGGCGCGCGCCGCGGTCGCTGCCCAGCATGGCGCGGTGGATGCACACGCCGACGCCGGCGATCGGCTGGCCGGCGGCGTCGAACACCGGCGCACCCAGGCAGTACACGCCCTCGCGGATGTTGCCGTCGTCGATGCTGTGGCCGCGCTGGCGGGTGAGGGTGAGCTCCTTGAGCAACTCGGCGACGGTGCGCGGGCCCTTGCCCGCCATGCGCGGCAGTGCGCCGCCCGGGTACAGCCGGCGGACGAACTCCGCGTCGTGGTAGGCCAGCATGGCGCGGCCCGTGGCGGCCAGGTGGGCCGGCAATCGCATGCCGACGTTGAACGCCAGGCCCAGCGGCCGGGTGCCGTTGCGCGCCGCGACATACACCACCTCGGCGCCGTTGAGCACCGACAGCAGCATGGTCTCGTCGGGCGCCGCCTGCGCGTCTTTCCAGAGTGCGTTGAACTCCTGGGCGACGTTGGTGCCGTGGACGAAGGCCTCGGCCAGCGACATGACGCGCGGACCGATCAGGTACGACCCGTCGTCCTGGCGCCGCAGGTAGCCGAAGCACACCAGCGTGTTGCACAGCCCGTGCACGCTGCTCTTGGGCAGGGCCAGGTCGGTCGCGATGCGCGCCAGCGTCATCGGCTCGCGGCATTGCGCGAGCCGGTCCAGCAGCGTCAGCGCGCGGCTCACCGCCGGCACCAGCGGCGGGCCGTCGTCGGTGCGCCGCGGCGTGGCGCGCGCAGGAGCGGTGGTGGACATGAGGTGCATCGGCTGAGCGCCGGAGAGGGCGCGCGAACGGCGTTCAATTGGCTGAACGCCGTTCGACAGGCGGAATGCACAGTCTAGGAAGCGAATGTTCCGATGTCACCCCGATGCAGGTCGCTCCGCGGGTAAGTCCTGACAGGGGTTTCGTGTAGGGATCCCGGGTTGCACCGGGCTACGTAGCCCGGGTGCAACCCGGGTCAATGCACGAGATAGGCATTGAGCGCCCCCAGGTCCCCTTCCTGCAGCTCACCCGCCGCCGACGCGAGCCTGATGCGCCCCAGCAGATAGTCGTTGCGCGCCTGCGCCAGGTCGAGCTGCGCCGTGAACAGCCGCTGCTGCGCATCCAGCACGTCGAGCTCGGTGCGCGTGCCCAGGTCGCGCCCGAGGGTGGTGGCCTCCAGCGCCGTCTGCGCGGACAGCACCGACTGCGCCAGCGCATCGACGCGCGACACGCCCGTCTTCACCGCGAGAAAGGCGTCCTGCACCTGCAGCCGCGCATCGCGCTGGGCCGCGCCCAGCTCGTGCTCGGCCTGGCGCCGGCGGGCACTCGACTCGCGCAGCCGCGATTCCAGCGCACCGCCGGTGTACAGCGGCACGGTCAGCTGCAGGCCGATGGAGGTGTTGCGGCTGCTGTCGGGCGAGATCACCGGCGACAGGCCGCCGTTCTGGCCCTTGTGGCTGATGCTGGCGACCAGGTCCAGCGTGGGCCGGCCGCTCAGCCGGTACTTCTCGATCTCGGCGGCGGCGATCGCGAGCTCGCTCTGCTTGGCCCGCACCCGCGTGTTGTTCGCCAGGCCGCGCTCTTGCCAGGCGCGCAGGTTGTCGGGCTGCGGCGCCACCGGCACGAAGCCGCCGCGCAGCCCGGCGATCCCGGCCGCCTCCACGCCCGTCAGCTCGCGGAACTGCGCCTCGCGCAGGGCCAGCGTGCTTTGCGCCGAGACCTCGCGCGTGAGCACGCTGTCGTAGCGCGCCTGCGCCTCCTGCAGGTCGGTGACCTTGCCGCGCCCGACATCGAAGCGCGCCTGGGCGCGGTCGCGCTGCATCGCCACCGCCGCCTTCTCCGCCTGGGCCACGCGCAGCCCCTCCTGCGCCAGCAGCACGCCGAAGTAGGTCTCGCCGACCCGCTGCAACAGGTCCTGAGAGGCCTGGCGCCAGGTGATCTCGGCCAGCGCGGTCTGCTGCTGCAGCTGCTTCTTGTCGGAGCGCGCCTTGGAGTCGTACAAAGGCTGCACCACCTGCAGCGCCGCCTGGTTCACGGTGCCCGTGCCGGAGGACTTGATGAGGTCGGCCAGCGGCGGCGGCAGGCTGCTGGACGACTGGCTGTCGATCCGCGACACGCTGCCCGACAGCGACACCTGCGGCAGCAGCAGCGCGCGTCCCTGCACCGCCTTCTCGCGCCCGGCCAGCACCGCCTCGTCGGCGGCCAGCCGGGTCGGATCGACCTGGAGCGCCTTGTGGTAGGAGCCCACCAGGTCGATCGCGAAGACCGCTCCCGAAAGCAGGGCGAGCGCCGCCCCGACGGCCGCGTGCGCGGCCCGCATTGACTTGTTCATGGAGCTGTCCCTTGGGTGGTCAGGCGGCGGCCGGCCGGGCCGCGCCATACCAGCTGGCATAGAGCGCGGGAAGAAAGACGAGGGTGAGCAGGGTCGCGACGAACAGCCCGCCCATGATGGCCCAGGCCATCGGGCCCCAGAACACCGAGTGGGTGAGCGGCACCATCGCGAGGATGGCCGCGAGCGCGGTGAGCACGATGGGCCGCAGCCGCCGCACCGCCGACTCGACGATGGCATGCCAGAGCGACGCGCCGGCCTTCACGTCGTGGTCGATCTGCACCACCAGGATCACCGAGTTGCGGATGATCATGCCGGCCAGCGCGATCACCCCCAGCATGGCGACGAAGCCGAAGGGGATGCGGAAGGCGGCCAGCGTCGCCGACACGCCGATCATCCCGAGCGGCGCGGTGAGCAGCACCAGCGCCATCTTCTTGATGTCCTGCAGCTGCAGCATCAGCAGCACCAGCACCACCACCAGCATGAGCGGCATCACCGCGAAGATGGACCCGCGCGCCTTGCTGCTCGACTCGAGCGCGCCGCCCACGTCGATGCCGTAGCCCAGCGGCAGCGTCTTCGCCAGCTCCTCCATGCGCGGCTTGAGCGAGCGCGTCACGTCGGGGCCCTCGGCGCCGGACACGTCGGCGCGCACGGTGATGGTGGGCACACGGTTGCGCCGCCACAGCACGCTGTCCTCGCTGTCGAGCGAGAGCCGGGCGACCTGCGACACCGGCACGAACTTGCCGTCGCGCAGGTAGATCTTCGCGTCCTTGAGGTTGTTGAGGTCGGTGCGCTCCGGCGCGACCAGGCGCGCCACCACGTCGATGTCCTTGTCGGCCTCGCGGTACTGGGTGACGCTGGTGCCCGACAGCGAACTCTGCAGCGCGCCCTGGATCTGGTGCGAGCTGATGCCCAGCTGGCGCGCCTTGTCCTGGTCGACGTCGACGCGCACGCGCTTGATGCGCTCGCCCCAGTCCTGGTTGACGCGGCGGATGTGCGGGTCGGCCCGCAGGATGCCGGCCACCTTTTCGGCGATCGCCTGCACCTGCCCGTTCTCGTTGCCGTAGACGCGGAACTGCACCGGGTAGCCCACCGGCGGGCCGTTCTCCAGCCGGTTCACGCGGCCGCGCACCAGCGGGAAGTCGTCGTCGAACATCTTCTGGACCTTGGCCAGCACGCGCTCGCGCGCCTCGCCGCCGTGGGTCATCACCATCATCTCGCCCAGGTTGAGGTTGGGCGTCTGCACGTCCAGCGGCAGGTAGAAGCGCGGGCTGCCGCTGCCGATGTAGCTGGTGACCGCGACCACGTCGGGGTCCTGCTTCAGCCGCGCCTCCAGCGCCATCACTTCGCGCTGGCTCGCCTCGAAGGTGGCCGACTGCGGCATCCACAGGTCGACCATGAGCTCGGGGCGGTCCGAGGCCGGGAAGAACTGCTGCGGCACCACCGCGAACAGCGCGATCGAGCCGGCGAAGGCCGCGCCCGTCACACCGATGACCAGCTTGCGGCGCACCAGGCAGGCGTCGACGAAGGTGCGGAACTTCGCGTAGAAGCCGCGCCGGTAGACCGCCTCCTCGTCGTCGTGGGCCGCGTCCTTGTGCTCCTTCAGCAGCTTGAAGCCGATGTAGGGCGTGAACAGCACCGCCACGATCCACGACAGGATGAGCGAGATGCCGACCACCTGGAACAGCGAGAACACATACTCGCCCGAGCCCGACTTGGCGAAGCCCACCGGCAGGAAGCCCGCGGCGGTGATCAGCGTGCCGGTGAGCATGGGGAACGCCGTCGCGGTGTAGGCGTAGGTCGCGGCGCGGAAGCGGTCCCAGCCCTGCTCCAGCTTCAAGGCCATCATCTCGACGGCGATGATGGCGTCGTCCACCAGCAGGCCCAGCGCGATGATGAGCGCGCCCAGCGAGATGCGCTGCAGCTCGATGCCCAGCATGTACATCACGAGAAAGGTCAGCGCCAGCACCAGCGGGATGCACAGCGCCACCACCAGGCCGGTGCGCATGCCCAGCGAGAAGAAGCTCACCAGCAGCACGATGGCCACCGCCTCGAGCAGGCTCTTCTTGAACTCGTGCACCGACTCCTCGACCACGCGCGGCTGGTCGGACACCGCGTGGATCTGCACGCCCACCGGCAGGCTGGCCTGCACCCGCTTCACCGTGGCGACGAGCTGCTCGCCCAGGCGGATCACGTCGCCGCCCTTGCGCATGCTCACCGCCAGGCCGATCGCCTCCTGCCCGTTGAAGCGCATCTTGGTGCTGGCCGGATCGACCACGCCGCGGCGCACCTCGGCGATGTCGCCGAGGCGGAACACGCGCTCGCCGGCGCGGATGCCGATGTTGCGGATGCTCTCGACCGAGTCGAACTCGCCGCTCACCGTGAGCCGCACCTGCTCCGCGCTGGTCTGCACGGTGCCCGCCGCCTGGACGGAGTTGGCCGAGGCCAGGGTCGAGGCGATCAGCTCCGGGGAGATGCCCAGCGACGCGAGCTTGGCGTTGGACGCCTCGACGTAGATCTTCTCGTCCTGCGCGCCGCTGAGCTCGACCTTGTTGACGTCGCCCACGCGCAGGAACTCGTTGCGCGCCGCATCGGCGATGTCGCGCAGCTGGGCGTAGCCGAAGCCGTCGCCGGTGATGGCATAGAGGTTGCCGAAGGTGTCGCCGAACTCGTCGTTGAAGAAGGGACCGCGCACGCCCTGGGGCAGCGTGGTGTGGATGTCGCCCAGCTTCTTGCGCACCTGGTACCACACGTCGGGCACTGCCTGCGGCGAGGTCGACTCGCGCAGGTTGACCTTGATCTGGGTGACGCCGGGCTTGGAGTAGCTGCTGGTGTAGTCGACCTCGGCGACCTCCTGCAGCTTCTTCTCCAGCTTGTCGGTCACCTGCTCGGCCACCTGCTGCGCCGAGGCGCCCGGCCAGTAGGCCTGCACGATCATGGTCTTGACGGTGAATTCGGGGTCTTCCTTCTGGCCGAGGTGGCCGTAGGCGAAGACGCCCGCGAGGCTGAGCAGGAACAGCAGGAACACCACCATCTGCTGGTGCTCCAGCGCCCACTGCGAGAGGTTGATGCGGCTCATGGGTGGCTCCCTTGCGCCAGCGTGGTGGACGCGCCCGGCGCCTTCACCTTCTGGCCGGCGTGCAGCATGTGCACGCCAGCCGTCACCACGGTCTCGCCGCCGGCCAGGCCGCCGCTGACCAGCACGCTGTCGTTCTGCGCGCTGCCCAGCTGCACCGCACGCAGCGCCACCTGCGAGGTCTTCGCATCGATCACCCACACCTGCGGCCGGCCGTCCTGGTTGTAGATCGCGCCCAGCGGCAGCCGGATCGCGCTGCGGCCGTCGACGTCGGGCGTGAAGACCGACGCCGTCATGCCTAGCATCAGCGCGCTGTCGGCGTTCTTCACCGCGATGCGCGCCGAGTAGGTCCGGGTGACGCTGTCGGTGTCGGGCGCGAGCTCGCGCAGCTCGCCGTCATAGCGCTTGTCAGGCCGGGCCCACACCGACACCTGCAGCACCTTGGCGCGGCGCAGCTCGTCGACGCGCGACTCGGGGATGCTCACCAGCACCTCGCGATCGCCATCGACGGCCACCGTCACCACCGCCTGCCCGGCGGACACCACCTGGCCCGCCTCGGCGCCGACGGCGGTGACGAGGCCGTCGCGGTCGGCCACCAGCTCGGTGTAGCCGCGCTGGTTGAGCGTGATCTGCTGCTGGGCCAGGGCCGCCTTCAGCTTGGCCTGCGACTGCGCCAGCGCGAGTCGCTGCTGGTCCAGCTCGGCCTGCGAGGCGAAGGCGCGCGCAAGCAGCTGCTCGGTGCGCTGCACGTCGACGCGGTCCTGCGCCACGCGGCTGCGCGCCGCCTCGACGTCGGCCACCGCCGTCACCACGTGCAGCGACTCCTGCGCCGGGTCCAGTCGCATCAGCGGCTGGCCGCGCTTCACATGGGCACCCACGTCGACCAGGCGGGCGACCACCTTGCCCGAGGTCTGGAAGCCGAGCTTGCTCTCATGGCGCGCCTGGACTTCGCCGGAATAGGTGGCGCCCACCGAGCCGCTGGTCTCGCCGACCACGATGCTGCGCACCGGGCGGATCTCCTCGTGGGCCGGCTCGGGCTCGCGGCCGCAGGCGGTGCACAGCGCCGCCACGGCAAGCGATGCGGCCACTCCTGTGAGTTTCATGTCGTGCTCCTCGTTCGATGTGGATCTGGGGGTCACTTCACGGCGTAGCCGCGTGCTTCCATGCAGGCACCGGAGCCGCGCTCGTAGGTCGAGCGCTGCTGCTGGCGCTGCGCCTGCTGCTGCGCCGACTGCTGCTGTTTGGCCTGCGATGCCCTGGCGCGCTCGACCATGCCGGCGACCGCGAGCAGTGCAAGGGCGATGGCGGCGAGGGGATGGAGTCGTTTCATGCGAGTGCTCTCTGATCGGGATGGTCGAAGGTGCCGGGGTGGCAGGCCTGCTGCGCCGACTGCGCATGCAGCTCGGCCAGGCGCCGGTCGGCGTCGGCGACGGCGGACTTGCCGCTCGCGTGGCGCGCGGCCATCGCGAAGGGGATGACTGCCTTCCAGGCGCTTTGCTGCTGGTCGAGCGCAGCGCGCCGGGCGTCCTCGGCGCGGGCGATCTCGGTGTGCAGCTCGGCGCAGTCGGTCGGGATGGATGCGGGCTGCGGGGCGCTGGCGCAAGCAGTGAGCATCGCCGCCAAGGCGCATGCGCTGATTCGTCTCATGGGGTGCTCCGTGGTTCGACGTGCCGGAGCATCGCGACCGAGCGCCACGCGTTGATGTCGTCGACGGAGAGGAGCGTTGCAGGTGAAACGAAGAACCCCGGGTTGCACCCGGGCTACGGGGTCAATGCACCGGAAGCACGCCGGCCACCGGAGCGCTGCGCTCGCAGATCCAGCCGACGATGCACAGCCCCGCGACGATCGCCGCCACCGCGCCGGCCTGCTGCATCACGCTCAGCGTGTGCGCGTTCCACAGGAACATCGTGGTCGCGTTCAGCAGCAGCACGAACAGCACCAGCGCCGCGATCGCCGCGCCGCGCGACATCGGCGGGTCGAACAGCGCGACCTGGCGGATGTCGAAGGCCGGCTTGGGCCAGCGCGCCGCCACGTCGGCCGGGCGCCAGCCGGGATGCTTGAACCACACCCGCAGCTTGTCGGCCCAGCTCGCCGCACGCCACGAGTCCAAGGCCATGTCGGCGTAGTTGTGCAGGTTGGCCCACACCGGGTTCCAGCTGCGCAGCGGCCCGCGGGTGCCGTAGATGCAGGGCTCGGCGTCGTCTTCTTCCTGGAAGCTGCCGAACAGCCGGTCCCAGACGATGAGGATGCCGCCGTAGTTGCGGTCGAGGTACTTGTCGTTGACAGCGTGGTGCACGCGGTGGTTGCTGGGCGCGCAGAACCAGCGGTCGAACCAGCCCAGGCGGCCGATCTGCTGGGTGTGGACCCAGTACTGGTACAGCAGGTCGATCAGCGCCACCGTGGCGAACACCAGCGGCGGAAAGCCGAGCAGCGCCATCGGCAGGTAGAACAGCCACCCGCCGATCCAGCCGCTGGAGGTCTGGCGCAGGGCGGTCGACAGGTTGTAGTCCTCGCTCTGGTGGTGCACCACGTGCGCCGCCCAGAACAGCGCCACCGTGTGGCCCAGCCGGTGGTGCCAGTAGTAGCACAGGTCGTACAGCAGCAGGCCAACCGCCCACACCCAGAGCGAATCGGCCGGCAGCTTCCACAGCGCGGCGTGGGTGAACACCAGCGTGTAGATGCCCAGCGACATGAGCGTGGTCAACACGCCCACCAGCTGGCTGACGATGCCCAGCGCGATGCTGTTGATCGCGTCGTTGAGCCGGTAGGTGTTGCGCCCGCGCTTCCATCCGACCAGGAACTCGATGCCGATCAGCAGGAAGAAGACGGGGGTCGCGAGGACGATGATCTGGGGGCCGGTCATGCCGCGATGATCGCGCGGACGGGGCCGGGCGAACAGAGCGCGATCCCTCAGGGACCACCGGGGCCTCGCACAGGGCCGGCCGGACGCGGCCGGCGTCGTCGCGGTGGTAGCGTATGTCCATGTCCGGCCCCCGGGATCCGATCGCGCTGCCGCACCGCGGGTGGTGGCTCGCCTACGTCGCGCTGTGGGTGTTGATCGGCCTGTTCCTCGCCATCGCCGAACTGCAGCACTACCTGCAGCGCGGCGGCCGACATCCGTGGGAGCCATTCCTGTGGGAGCTGTCGAGCACCCTCGCCTCGGCGCTGCTCACGCTGGTCATCTTCGCCATGCACCGCCGGCTGTTCGAGCCGGGCGTGCCGGCATGGCGGCGGCTGGCGGGTCATCTCGCGGGCGCGGCCATGTATGTGCTGGCGCACTCGGCGCTGATGTACGGGCTGCGCGCGCTGGCGTATGCGGCCACCGGCGTGACGTACGAGCCGGGAGGCGTGGCCTCCATCCTGGCCTACGAAGGACCCAAGGACGCGGCGAGCTACCTTCTCATCGTGGCGATCTGCCACGGCGTCCTGATGGCCTTGCGCGAGCAGCAGCGACGACGCGACTGGGCGCGCCTGAACGAGGAGCTCGCCGAGGCGCGGCTCGCTCGCCTGCAGTCGCAGATCCAGCCGCACTTCCTGTTCAACACGCTCAACCTCGCCTCGTCGGTGATGTACGAGGACGTGGAGCGCGCCGACCGCATCCTCGCCGAGCTGGCCGAGCTGCTGCGCCGCTCGCTCGATGCCGGCAGCGCGCCCACGCACAGCCTGGCCGCGGAGCTGAAGCTGGTCGAGCCCTTCCTGTCGCTGATGCGCCAGCGCTTCGGCAGCCGGCTGCGCGTGCAGGTCGCCGTCAGCGAGTCGGCGGCGCGTTGCGAGATCCCCAGCCTGCTCCTGCTCGCGCCGCTGGAGAACGCGGTCACCCACGGCGTCGCGCAGAGCAGCGCGCCGGTCGAGGTGCGGGTGTCGGGCGAGGTGCTCGGCGACCGGCTCGAGCTCAGCGTGACCGACAGCGCCGGCCAGCTCGCACGCGATGCGCGTCCCGGCGGTATTGGCCTGGCGAACACCCGCGAGCGCCTGGCCGCGCTCTACGGCGACGCCGCGAGCGTGGCGCTGTCGCGCGACGCCGCGGGCACGGTGCTGCGCCTGCGCCTGCCGGCGAGGAGCGCCGCATGAGGCTGCTGCTGGTCGACGACGAGCCGCCGGCGCGCGCCAAGCTGCGCCGCCTGCTCGCCGACCTGCCCGGCGTCGAGGTCGTCGGCGAGGCGGGCGATGCCGAGGAGGCGCTGTCGGTGCTGGCGCAAACGCCCGCCGACGCGGCGCTGCTGGACATCCAGATGCCCGGCATGAGCGGCCTGGCGCTCGCCGCGACGCTGCCGCCATCGGTGCTGGTCGCGTTCACCACCGCCTACGACGCCTTCGCGGTGCAGGCCTTCGAGCTCAACGCGGTCGACTACTTGTTGAAGCCGTTCACGCGCGAGCGCCTGCACGCCTGCGTGGAGCGCCTGCGCCAGCGCCTCGCGCCGGGCGCGCGCGAGCGGCAGCGGCAAGGGCTGCTGGCGGCGCTGCACAGCCTGCAGCCGATGCCGGGGCATTGGATGGTGTCGCATCGCGGGGCGCTGCACCGGATCGCGATGGCGGACATCGAGGCGGTGGAGGCGGCCGACAACTACGTCGAGCTGCACACCGCCCGCGAGTCGTGGCTGGATCGGGTGACGCTGGCAGCATTCCTGGCGCATCCGGCGGCGGGAAGCTTCGTGCAGGTGCATCGGTCGTTCGCGGTCAACGTGGGACGCATCGCCCGAATCGCGCCGCTGGCGAAGGGGGATGCGGAGCTGACGATGGAGTCGGGAAGGACGGTGCGGGTGTCGCGGCGGTATCGCGAGGGGCTGATGAAGCATCAAGGCCTCGTTCCACCAACCCGTTCGCCCTGAGCTTGTC
>DASUZE010000106.1:0-5981 GCA_036377015.1 Piscinibacter sp.
TCCATCAGGATGAGCATGCGGTCGTTGACGCTGCCGATGCCGGTGATGAAGCTGGTGTCCACGGCGGTGTGCATCTCGGGGGCGGCCTTGATGGCATCGCCCGACAGCTCCAGCACGTCGGACACCGAGTCGACCACCGCACCGACCACGCGGCCCCTGACGTTGAGCACGATCACCACCGTGAAGCCGTTGTACTCGACGGTCTCGCAGGCCAGCTTCACGCGCAGGTCGACGATGGGCACGATCACGCCGCGCAGGTTGACCACGCCCTTGATGAAGGCGGGGGCGTTGGCGATGCGCGTGGGCGGCTCGTAGGAGCGGATCTCCTGGACCTTGAGGATGTCGATGCCGTATTCCTCGGCGCCCAGGCGGAAGGTGAGGAACTCGCCGCCGGCAGCGGCTGCGGCACGGGCGGCTTCGTGGCGGGCCACTTGCGCGGCGTCGTGGATCATGTTCATGGCGGGGGGTCGAAAGGCAGGTCAGAAGGTTTCCCAGTCGTCGTCGTGCGCCGGCGAGGCAGGCGCGGCAACGGCGGCACGTGGTGCGGGTGCGGGGGCGGGCGCGGGCACCGGCGCGGCCGGCGCTGCAGGCTTCGCCGGCTCGACGGCCTTGGCGGCGACCGGCTTGGTCCCGACCGGCTTGGTCGCGACAGGCGCCGGCACCGGCTCGACGCGTGGCGTGTCCTTGGCCGGCGCCGCTGGCGCAGCCGCCATGCCCTGGAGCTTGAAGGTCCCGACGGCGCGGGCCAGCTGCTGGGCCTGCGCCTTCAGGCTCTCCGCCGCGGCGGCGCTTTCCTCGACCAGCGCGGCGTTCTGCTGCGTCATCTGGTCCAGCTGCACCACCGCCACGTTGACCTGGCCGATGCCGTCGCTCTGCTCGGAAGCAGCGGCGGTGATCTCGCCGATGATGTCGGTCACGCGCTGCACGGAGCCCACGATCTCCTGCATGGTCTGGCCTGCATCGGCCACCAGCTTGGAGCCGGAGTCGACCTTCTCGACGCTCGCGCCGATCAGGCCCTTGATCTCCTTGGCCGCCTGCGCGCTGCGCTGGGCCAGGTTGCGCACCTCGCCCGCGACCACCGCGAAGCCGCGGCCCTGCTCGCCGGCGCGCGCCGCTTCCACCGCCGCGTTCAGCGCGAGGATGTTGGTCTGGAAGGCGATTCCGTCGATCACGCCGATGATGTCGGCGATCTTCTTCGAGCTCGCATTGATCTCGTCCATGGTGCTCACCACCTCGGACACCACCTTGCCGCCGCGCGCCGCCACTTCCGCCGCCGACGAGGCGAGCTGGTTGGCCTGGCGCGCCGAGTCGGCGCTTTGCTTGACGGTGCCCGTGAGCTGCTCCATCGACGACGCGGCCTGCTGCAGGTTGCTCGCCGTCTGCTCGGTGCGTGCCGACAGGTCCTGGTTGCCGCTGGCGATCTCGGTGCTGGCGGTGGAGATGCTGTCGGTGGAGCTGCGGATCTGGCGCACCATCTCGGCCAGGCGCGACTGCATGCCCGCCACTTGCGTCAGCAGCCGACCCACTTCATCTTGCGCGCCGGGATCGACCGACTTCGACAGGTCGCCCGCGGCCACCGCCTCCATCAGCTCGGCGGCCTGGCCCATGCGGGCCTGCAGCCGGCGCACCAGCAGCTCGACGCCCACCACCGACAGCAGGGCGAGCAGGCCGACGGCCACCAGCGCGATCGCCGCTTCCTTCGCGGCCACCGCCTGCACGTCGTCGATGTACACGCCCGAGCCCATCACCCAGCCCCAGGGCGCGAAGCCCTTGACGTACGAACGCTTGGGCTCCGGCTCGGCGGCGCCCGGACGCGGCCACAGGTAGTCGACGTAGCCCGCGCCGTCGGCCTTGACGACCTTGACGAACTCGACGAAGAGCACCTTGCCGTTCGGGTCCTTCAGGTCCGACATGTCCTTGCCTTCCAGCTCGGGCTTGATCGGATGGACCACGACCTTGGGCTGCATGTCGTTGACCCAGACGTACTCCTTGCCGTCGTAGCGGATCGCCTTGATCTCGGCGCCGGCCTTGGCCTGCGCGTCGGCGGTCGAGAGCTGGCCGGCCTTCTCCTGGGCCTGGTAGGTCTCGGCGATCTTGATGCTCTGCTCGACGACGCTGCGCGTCATGCGCAGCTTCTCGTCCATCAGCGTGCCGTAGCTGCGATAGACCAGCATGGCGACCAGGGCCAGCATGGCCAGCACGGCGATGCCGACGGACCAGCGCAGCTTGGCGGCCAGCGTCAGGGCGGAACGGGACTCAACGTTCATGGTGGAACTCTCGATGGGACTGCGGGGAGGAATCTCAGGCGGCCGCGCTCTCGCTCAGCCGGAACACGCTGACCGCCTGCGACAGGCGCACGGTCTGCTCCTTCAGCGACTCGGCCGCGGCGGCGCTTTGCTCGACCAGCGCGGCGTTCTGCTGGGTCATCTTGTCGAGCTGGGTGACGGAGCTGCTGATCTGGCCGATGCCGTCGCTCTGCTCGGAAGCAGCGGCGGTGATCTCGCCGATGATGTCGGTCACGCGCTGCACCGAGCTCACGATCTCCTGCATGGTCTGGCCGGCATCGGCCACCAGCTTGGAGCCGGACTCGACCTTCTCGACCGAGGCGCCGATCAGCGCCTTGATCTCCTTGGCCGCCTCGGCGGAACGTTGGGCGAGGTTGCGCACCTCGCCGGCGACCACCGCGAAGCCGCGGCCCTGCTCGCCGGCGCGTGCCGCCTCCACCGCGGCGTTCAGCGCGAGGATGTTGGTCTGGAAGGCGATGCCGTCGATCACGCCGATGATGTCGGCGATCTTCTTCGAGCTCGCATTGATGTCGTCCATGGTGCTCACGACCTGCGACACGACCTTGCCGCCGCGCGCCGCGACCTCGGCCGCCGACAGCGCGAGCTGGTCGGCCTGGCGCGCCGAGTCGGCGCTTTGCTTGACGGTGCCGGTGAGCTGCTCCATCGACGACGCAGCCTGCTGCAGGTTGCTCGCCGTCTGCTCGGTGCGCGCCGACAGGTCCTGGTTGCCGGTGGCGATCTCGGCGCTGGCGGTGGAGATGCTGTCGCTGGAGGTGCGCACCTGGCCCACGATCTGGCGCAGCGACCGTTGCATGGCCGTCAGCGCCTGCAGCAGGTGGGCGGTTTCGTCCTTGCCGGCGCTGTCGACCTGGCGCTCGGCGAGGTCGCCCTGGGCGATGGCGTCGGCCAGCTGCTCGGCGTCGCGCACCGGCCCGCAGATGGAGCGCATGTTGATGACGGTGAGCGGCACGATGGCGACCAGCGCCGCCGCGACGGCAATGGCCAGCAGCGTCATCACGAGGGTCGCCGTCGACTGCAGCTTCTTGCCGCTGGCGCCGGCGACGTTGTCCAGGTCGGCGGCCAGGGCCTCGATGGTGGCCTGCGCCGCGTCGTAGTCGGGCTGGGCGCGCTTCATGAACGCGGCCGCCACGCGGGCCGAGTCGAAGCCCATGGCCTCGAGCTGCTTGGCCACCGGCAGGAAGGCGGCCTTGAACTTGTCCATGCTGGCCATGGCCTGCGCAACCTTGGCGCGCTCGGCGTCGTCGTGCAGCGCGCCTTGCAGCGCCTGCGCGTTGGCCTGGATCTCGGCGAAGGTCTGGGCCCAGGCTTCCTTGGACTTGGCCGCCTCCACCGCGTTCTCGTACTGGATGATCATGTCCTTCTCGTGCGAGCGCAGCGTGCTCATCGACGTGCGCAGAGAAGCGATCTGCTTCATCGCCGTGAAATCCTTGGCGATGAAGCCGGCGTTGACGGTGCGCGCGTAGAACTGCGCGGCCAGGCCGGTGCCGCCCACGGCGAGCAGGGCGATGGTCACCACCGCCACCGTGCCCAGCATGCGGGCACGGATCGTGAAGCGGCGCAACAGGCGAGTCAGGTTCATTGGTTCCCCCACGTTCGTATCGATGCGACCGCCCTGGGGCGGACGGTCCCTGGCCGTTTATCGGCCGTCGGGCGGCGACCTGTAATGGGAGGTTTGATTCTGTGAGGGGGAGAGGGGGGCCGATCGCGGCAATAGGGCACGGTGATGGGGGCAAATCGAAGTGAGGGACGGGTCCCGGGTTGCACCCGGGCTACGAAGACGCGAGCGGTAGCCCGGGTGCAACCCGGGGTCGTGATTCAATTCACGCCGCCAGCCGAAACACGCTCACCGACTCCACCAGACGCGCCGCCTGCGAGCGCAGGCTTTCCGCGGCCGCCGCCGACTCTTCCACCAGGGCCGCGTTCTGCTGCGTCACCTGGTCGAGCTGGCTCACCGCATGGCTCACCTGGCCGATGCCGTTGGTCTGCTCGTCGGTGGCCGCGGTGATCTCGCCGATCAGGTCGTTGACGCGATTCACCTGGGCGACGATGTCGTCCATGGTGCGGCCCGCGTCGCCGACCAGGCGGCTGCCGGCATCGACCTTCTCGACGCTGTCGCCGATCAGGGTCTTGATCTCCTTGGCCGCCTCGGCGCTGCGCTGGGCGAGGTTGCGCACCTCGCCGGCCACCACGGCAAAGCCGCGGCCCTGCTCGCCGGCGCGTGCTGCCTCGACGGCGGCGTTCAGCGCCAGGATGTTGGTCTGGAAGGCGATGCTGTCGATCACGCCGGTGATGTCGGCGATGCGCCTGCTCGCGGCCGAGATGTCGCCCATCGTCGCCACCACCTGGCCCACCACCGCGCCGCCCTGCACCGCGACCTCGCGTGCCGAGCTGGCCAGCTGGTTGGCCGCACGCGCCGTGTCGGCATTGTTCTTCACCGTGCTGGTGAGCTGCTCCATCGACGCGGCCGTCTGCTGCAGGTTGGACGCCTGCTCCTCGGTGCGCTGCGACAGGTCCTGGTTGCCGGTGGCGATCTGCCCCGAGCCGGTGGCGATGCTGTCGCTGCTCTGGCGCACCTGCTCGACGATCTTCACCAGGCTGGCGTTCATGGCCTGCAGCGCCTGCAGCAGCTGTCCGGTCTCGTCGCGCGTGGTCACCTCGATGCGCGAGCCCAGGTCGCCCGCCGCGACGGTCTGCGCGACGCGCATGGCCTGCTGCAGGGGCAGGGTGATGGAGCGGGTGACGAACCAGGCGCTCGCCGCAGCCAGTGCGAGGGCCAGCGCGCCGAGCGCGAGCATGATCGTGCGGCCCTGGTCGTGCATGCGGGCGGCATCGGCGCCGGCCTGGTGGACCTGGGCGCTGAGCACGTCGACCAGCGTGTCCAGGCCGGCCAGGTAGGCGGCCTGGTTGGTGCGCAGCGGACCCAGCAGGTAGTCGGCCGCGCGCTCCTTGTCGCCGGCCGCGGCCAGGGCGAGGAACTGCTTCTGGTCGGCCACGAACTTCAGGCGCAGCTCGCGCGCCGCGGCGAAGGCGTTGCGCGCCTTCTCGCCCTCCAGCGCCTTGTCGAGCTTGTCCATGCCGGCGCCCGCGCGCTGGCGCGCGCCCTCGATGTCGGCGGCGGCCCGCTTCTGGCCTTCGTCGGTGCGCTCGACCAGCACGCCGGCCAGCGATCGCACGATGATGTTGACGTCGTTCTGGACCGCGTGGGCGAGCAGCACGTCAGGGTAGTGGTCGTCGACCACCGCGCGCAGCTCGTGGTCCACCGCGGCCAGGCGCGACACGCCGACGGCGACCACCGCGAGCAGCAGGGCGAGGACGAAGGCGAAAGCGGCGCCGAGGCGTACGCCGATGCGCAGGTTGCGGAAGAAGGTCACTTCGGGCTCCGGTCGGATGCCTGGACGGGAAAACGCGGGACGCCGGTCCAGGCGACGGCGCCGCGTGCTTTCCTCCTGAAGTGATGTTGTTCCCGGGTTGCACCCGGGCTACGTGTGGTAGCCCGGGTGCAACCCGGGATCGCACCGTCAGTGCGTGGCCTTGTCGATCAACCCCATGTCGGCGCTGCTCATCAGCGCCTCGATGTCCATCAGGATGAGCATGCGGTCGTTGACGCTGCCGATGCCGGTGATGAAGCTGGTGTCCACGGCGGTGTGCATCTCGGGGGCGGCCTTGATGGCATCG
>DASUZE010000107.1:0-24405 GCA_036377015.1 Piscinibacter sp.
GGCGTTGCAAGCCGAGGTACGGGCTACCAGCCCGTACCTCGGCTCGCGCCTAGCGCTGAGCCCCAAAGAACCCCGGCGCGGCCGTGATTTATGCGTTAACAGGCCCTGGCGATAATCCCGGGGTGACATCCGCCGCCCGCCTTTCCGACGCGATCGACGACGCGCTGCCGCAGACGCAGTGCACGCGCTGCGGTTTCCCGGATTGCCGGTCCTACGCGAACGCCATCGCGCAGGACGGCGCGCCGATCAACCAGTGCCCGCCCGGGGGTGCCGAGGGCATCGCGCGGCTCGCGCGGCTGACCAGCCGGCCGGTCATCCCGCTCAACCCCGCGAACGGCCACGAAGGCCCGCGCCAGCTCGCCGTCATCGACGAAGCCTGGTGCATCGGCTGCACCTTGTGCATCAAGGCCTGCCCGGTCGATTGCATCGTGGGCGGCGCGAAACAGATGCACACCGTGATCGACGACCAGTGCACGGGCTGCGAGCTGTGCATCCCGGTGTGCCCGGTCGATTGCATCTCGCTGGTCAACGTCACCGGCGATCGCACCGGCTGGGACGCCTGGAGCGAGCCGGCCGCCAGCGCCTCGCGGCAGCGCCATTCCTTTCGCCGCACGCGCATCCAGCGTGACCGGCTCGAGCAGGACGAGCGCCTGGCCGCCAAGGCCCGGGCGGCGCTGGCCGACCTGCCTGCGGCCTCGGTGCTGACCGATCCCGAGGCCCTGGACGGCAAGCGCGCCGTGATCGAAGCGGCCCTCGCCCGCGCGCGCTCGCGCAAGGCGACCCGATGATGCTTCGCCGCGTCGCCTGGCACAGGCCGCTGCGATGGCTGGGGCTGTGGGCGGCCCTGCTCGCCGCACCGCTCGTGCCCGCCGCCGAGCCGGCGCGGGCGATCGCCGTGATCTACCCCGAGATCGGCGAGCCCTTTCGCAGCGTCTTCGCCCGCATCATCGAAGGCATCGACGACCAGGCCCGCGCCCCCGTGCCGCGCTACGCGGTCGGCGCCAATGCCAACCTCCAGGAGCTGGCCGGCGAGCTGCAGCGCCACGACGTCCGGGTGGTGATCGCGCTGGGGCGCAACGGCATGAAGGCCGCGACCGCCCTGGACCGCGACATCGGCATCGTGGCCGGCGGCGTGCTGTCGGTGCCCGAGAACGAAGCGCGCGGCTTGACCGTGCACACCCTGGCCCCCGACCCCGCCCTGCTCTTCGCGCAGCTCAAGAGCCTGCTGCCCGCCGCACGGCGGGTGCTCGTCGTGCACGACCCGCGCCAGAACGCCTGGCTGGTCCGGCGCGCCCGAGACGCCGCGAAGGCGCAAGGCCTGGAGCTGGTCGCCTACGAAGCGGACGACCTGAAGGCGGCGCTGCGCCTGTACCAGGACAGCCTCGCCGGCGCCGATCCGCGCCGCGACGTGCTGTGGCTGCCGCAAGACTCGACCACCGTCGAGGAGTCCACCGTCCTGCCGCTGGTGCTGCAGGAGTCCTGGAACCGCAACCTGGCGGTGTTCTCGAGCAGCGTCACGCACGTCAAGCGCGGCGCGCTGTTCTCGCTGTACCCCAACAACCTGGAGCTCGGACGCAGCCTGGTGAACTCCGCACTGGGCGTGATGGCGGGCTCGCCGGGTTCGCGCGGCGTGCAGCCGCTGAAGGACGTTCTCGTGGCCGTCAACGTGCGCACGGCCAACCACCTGGGCGTGCCGCTCACGGGCCGGCGCTTCGACCTCGTCTTCCCGGAGCCATGAGATGAGGCCCAGCGCGTTTCCGTCCGCCCTGCGCCGCTGGCTCGCCGCGGTGTTGCGCAACACCACCTTCAACCATCAGCTCAGCATGACGGTGACGGCCGGCGTGCTGTGCATCGCGTTGTTCTCGTCGATCGTGAGCTCCTGGCAGGCCAGCCGCCAGATCCGCGACACCCTGGTCGAGCAGGGCGAGCGCATCGCCGAGAGCCTGGCCACGCAGAGCACGCTGGCCCTGCTGTACGCCTCGTCCGACAACGCCGCCGAGGCGATCAGCGCCACGCTGGCCTTCCCCGACGTGACCGAGGTCGCCATCCTCACCACCAGCGGGCGCACGCTGGTGGCCCGCACGAAATCGGGCGGTCCGGCGTCGGCCGCCGCCGCGCCCGTCCAATCGCCGGCGCAGGCCATGCTCGAGGCCGAGACCGACGAGTCGTGGCGCTTCGTCGCGCCGGTGCGGACCAAGGGCGGCACGTCGCCCTTCGAGCTGGTCGAGAAGACCGGCGAACTGCTGGGCACGGTGCGCGTGGTGCAGAGCAAGGCGACCCTGTCTCGCATGATGGCCAAGGTCTTCTTCATCGACTTCACCATCTCGTTCTTCTTCGCGCTGCTGTTCCTGGCCGTGATCCGCTTCCTCGGCTCGCGCCTGACCCGCCCGCTGACCGCGCTGTCGGAGGCCATGGAGCGCGCCGAGCGCGGCGAGGCGCGGGTGCGCGCCACCGTCGCCGGCCCCAAGGACATCGGCGCGATGGCGCAGGCCTTCAACCGCATGATCGCCGTGCTGCAGGAGCGCGAGGACGAGCTGCAGCGGCATCGCGAGCACCTGGAGGAGCTGGTGCGCGACCGCACCGGCGAGCTGAGCGTCGCCAAGGAAAGAGCCGAGATCGCCAACCAGGCCAAGAGCGCCTTCCTCGCGCGCATGAGCCACGAGCTGCGCACGCCGCTCAACGCGATCATGGGCTATGCGCAGATCCTCAAGATGCACCCGGGCCTCAGCGAGCGCCAGCTGGTCGGCCTCAGCACCATCCAGAGCAGCGGCGAGCACCTGCTGATGCTGATCGTCGACATCCTCGACCTGTCCAAGATCGAGGCCGGCAAGACCGAGCTCTATCCGGCGCGCGTCGACCCGAACGCCTTCCTGCGCAGCATCGGCGACATCATCCGCATCAAGGCCGAGGAGAAGAACCTTTCCTTCGTCTTCGAGGCCATCGGAGAGCTGCCGCACGCGATGGCGGTCGACGAGAAGCGGCTGCGCCAGGTGCTGCTCAACCTGCTGGGCAACGCCGTCAAGTTCACCGACCGCGGCATGGTGCGGCTGGCAGTGCAGCGGCTGCCCGACGACGACGGCCAGATCCGCCTGCGCTTCGAGGTGCACGACACCGGCATCGGCATCGCGGCCCCCGAGCTGCAGACCATCTTCGAGCCCTTCGAGCAGGTCGGCGATGCGCATCGGCGCAGCGGGGGAACCGGCCTGGGCCTGGCGATCAGCCGCCAGCTGGTGCGCCTGATGGGCAGCGACATCGACGTCGAGAGCCAGCCCGGCGAGGGCAGCGTGTTCCGCTTCGAGCTGCGCTCGGCATCGGTCGATGTCTCCGACGTCGCGCTGGTGCCGGCCGGCCGCGTGGTCACCGGCTACGCGGGTGCGCGCCGCCGTCTGCTGATCGCCGACGACGTCGCCGGCAACCGGGCGATGCTGGTCGACCTGCTCAGGCCGCTGGGCTTCGAGACCAGCGAGGCCGGCGACGGGCAGCAGACGCTGGAGTGCCTGCACGACGTGCGGCCCGACCTGATCCTGATCGACATGGTGATGCCGGTCATGGACGGCCTGGAGGCGATCCGCCGGCTGCGCGAAGACCCGCTCTGGAAGCACCTGCCGGTCATCGCCGTGTCAGCCAATGCCTCCGAGGCCGACCGCACACGCTGCCTGGCCGCCGGGGCCAGCGACTTCCTGTCCAAGCCGATCGACCGCGAGGCGCTGCTCGCGATGATCGGCGCGCAGCTGGGCCTCGAGTGGGTGGGGCCGGCGCCGGCCGAGCCGGCCGCCGAGCCGCCTGCCGAGCTCGTCGCTCCGGCGGCTGCCGAGCTGGAGGCGCTGCACCGCCTCGCGCTCACCGGCAACATGCGGGGCATCCGGGAGCGCGCGGCCGAGGTGGCGGCCGCCGATCCGGCCTGCCGCCCGTTCTGCGACAAGCTGCAGCAGCTCGCCAGCGCCTACCAGTCCAAGGCCATCCTCGGCCTGCTCAAGGCCGGCCTCGAGCGCAGCGGAACGGCCACCTAGCGAGCCGGCGTCGGCCGCCTCCTACAGCCCTATCGGCCGGCGCCGACTCGCGCCGGACGCGCCGCCGTCGTACGCTTGCCGCACGGGCGCGCCGTCCCGAGCTTGCGGCGCGACAGCACTGGAGGCCGGCATGAAACGCTTGTTGTGGACCGTGGCGATCGCCGGCGTGGCGCTGGCTGCCTGCGATCCGAAGAAGCCACCGAACCCGCCCGCGCCCAAGACGGCCATGGAAGCCGTCGCAGCCGCGACGCCGGCCTCGGACCCGTCGCTTCCCGACGCTGCCACCGCCCTCGCCCAGGCCCCTGCCAGCGACGCCACCGCCAGCCGCTGACGCGCACCGGCGCTGCCACAATCGGCGCCGATGAAAGCACAGCAGATCGAACCCTTCTTCGCCGTCCTGAGGGCAGCCAATCCCCAGCCGGCCAGCGAGCTCGAGTACAGCAACGTGTTCGAGCTTCTGGCTGCGGTGTTGCTGTCGGCGCAGGCCACCGACGCCGGCGTCAACAAGGCCACGCGCCGCCTGTTCGCGGTCGCCAACACGCCGGCGCGCATGCACGCGCTGGGGGTCGAGCGCATCACCGGCCACATCCAGTCGATCGGGCTGTTCCGCAACAAGGCGCGCAACCTGCACGAGACCAGCCGCATCCTGGTCGAGCAGCACGGCGGCGAGGTGCCGCGCACGCGCGAGGCGCTCGAGGCACTGCCCGGGGTGGGCCGCAAGACGGCCAACGTGGTGCTCAACGTCGCGTTCGGCGAGCCGACGATGGCGGTCGACACGCACATCTTCCGGGTCGGCAATCGCACAGGCCTGGCGCCGGGCAAGAACCCGCTCGAGGTCGAGATGAAGCTGCTCGAGCGGGTGCCGCCGGCCTACCGCGTCGACGCCCACCATTGGCTCATCCTGCATGGCCGCTACGTGTGCCTGGCGCGCCGGCCGTTGTGCGAGGAGTGCGCAGTGGCGGCGTTCTGCGACTCGCGCCCGCTGTTCCAGGGCAACCCGCCGCGCGAGCGCGAGGCCCTGGCCGGTCGCTGAGCTGCCACGACCTGCAAGGGTTTGCAGTAGGCAGACCCAAACACCGGCCACACAATTGCACCCATGCCCGACGCGAAGGCAGTACAGCGCATCTGCGGTCTGCTCGACCGTGGCGAAATCGATCGTGTCCAGTTCCTGGAGCAGCTGACCCGCCGCATGGCGGTGGACGTCGGCTGCAGCCGCGCCGCGGTGCGCATGCTGATCAACACGCCCGACGGTCCCGCGCTGCGCAGCATGGCGATGTACGACATGGTCAGCAGCCAGCTCGTGCGGGCGCCCGACATGGCCGGCACCGACACCGCGCCATACTTCGATGCCTTGCTGCGCGATGGCTGCGTCCTGGCCGCCGACTGCCTCACCCATCCGGCCACCGCGCCGTTCGTCGCCGGCTACCTGGTGCCGCAGCGCGTGCTGTCGCTGCTCGACGTCACCTTCTCGGTCAACGGCGTGCTCTACGGCTGCTTCAGCTGCGAGCAGCGCGGACAGACCACCGCCTGGACGCCGCAGCAGCTGAGCCTGCTGCGCCAGATCGCCTCGCGGGCCAGCCTGACGCTCATGCATGCCATCAGCGCGCAGATCGACACCACGCCAGGCGCGCTGTGGGAGCCCAGCACGCCGAATCGGCTGATGACCATGCCGATGCCGCTGGACGTCGTCAAGGACCGTCGCCGCTAGCGCGCGGCGCGCTCGCGCCGCACCTCGTCGAGCGCGGCACATGCGGCGCGAACCCCTTCCACGATGCGCGGCCCCTGGCGCGTGATCAGGTCGCCCGGAATGCCGTACATCCAGCCCCGCCGCACGGCGGTCAGGCGCGGGAACGGCTGCCAGATGGCGAAGGCCCGCCGGTCCGGATCGCGACGCCACGAGGACTCGTCGGTCGCGGTGAAGATGGCCTGGGGATCCGCCGCGACCACCGACTCCAGCGAGACCTGCGGCGCCAGTGCCGGCAGCGAGGCGAACACGTTGCGCCCGCCGCACAGGGCCAGCACGTCGCTGGTCAGGTGTTCGCCGTTGAGCGTCATCAGCGGCTGCGACCAGACCTGGAAGAAGACCGACACCGGCGCCGCGCCGGCGTGCTTCTGGCGCAGCTCGGCCAGCTCGGCGCGCAAGCGCGCGGCCTGCGCCTCGCCCGCGTCGGCATGCCCCAGCAGCGCGCCCACGCGCACCAGCGTGCGCGGCACGTCGTCGATGCGCTTGGGCTCGAGGTAGAACAGGCGCAGCCCGGCGGCTTCGAGCTGGCCGAGCTCGCGGCCCTGGTTGCCGTGGTGCCAGACCAGCACCAGCTCGGGCTTGAGGGCCAGGATGCGCTCGACGTCGAGCCGCTGGTAGTCGCCGATGCGCGGCACGCGCGTCGCCGCCTCGGGGTAGTTGCTGGTGTCCATGGTGCCGACCAGGGTCGCGCCGGCGCCCACCGCATAGACGAACTCGGTCAGGTTGGGCGCGAGGGTGACGACCCGCGATGGCGGCGCGGGAAACTCGACCGACCGGCCGGCATCGTCGACATGCACCACGCCTTGGGCCGACGCGGCGGCGGCCAGCAGGCAAAGGGCGGCGAAGCGCTTCATCGAATGCCTCCCGGCGCGACCCAGAAGCGCGTCTGGCCGCACACCTCCACCCGATCCACGGCGACCTCGAAGGCGCGGCTGAGCGCCGACGGCGTCATCACGGCTTCGCGCGTGCCGGCCAGAGCCGCGCCGCGTCCGTCCAGCAGCACCGCGTGCGTCGCCAGGTCCCAGGCGAGGTTGATGTCGTGCAGGCTTGCCACCACGGCGCGATCTTGCGCCGACCAGCGCACGAGGATGTCCAGCAGGACCTGCTGGTGCGCCAGGTCGAGGTGCGAGGCCGGCTCGTCGAGCAGCAGCAGGGGCGCGTCCTGAAGCAGGGCCGTCGCCACGGCGACGCGCTGCCGCTCGCCGCCCGACAGCAGGCGCACGTCGGCGTCGGCCAAGGGCGCGAGCTGGAGCTCGGCCAGCACCTTCTCGAGGCCGGGGTCGACGTCGCCGCCGTTGGCGCTCCACCAGGCGCCGCGTCGGCGCGCGATCGCCGCGGTCTCGCGCACGGTGGCCGGGAAAGGATCGATCCAGAACTGCGGACACCAGGCGCGCCAGTCGGCAAGCGCCGGGGCGTGCCACTGCGGCAGCGGTCGACCCTGGAGCGCAACCCGTCCGGCATCGACCGGAAAGACGCCCGCGATGGCGGCGAGCAGCGATGACTTGCCGGCGCCGTTGGGCCCCAGGACCACCCAGCGCTCGCCGGCCTGCACCGCGAAGCCCAGGTCGCTGAACAGCCTGCGTCCGCGCGGCTGACCCCCGGCGCGCAGCGCCACGCCGGACAGCTCCAGGTGGACGGTCGCACTCATCGCGACGATCCGCGCGGTCGGTGCAGCATCAAGGCCAGGAACGCCGGCACGCCGACCGCCGCGGAGATGACGCCGACGGGCAGCTGCACCGGCGCGGCGACGGTGCGCGCCGCGGCATCGGCCAGGACGACGAAGCTGCCGCCGGCCAGCGCACTGGCCGGCAGCAGCCACGGCGCCTGGCGCACCCCGAGCAGGCGCAAGGCGTGCGGCGCCACCAGCCCGACGAAGCCGACGGCGCCAGCGGTGGCCACCGCGCCGCCGGTGGCCAGCGCCGACGCGACCAGCACCTGGCGGCGACGCCGCACCACCGGCACGCCCAGCGTCGCGGCCCAGGCATCGCCCCGCGCCAGCCAATCGAGCTCGTGCGCCCAGGGCCAGGTCAGCGCCAGCGTGAGCAGCAGCGCCGCCCAGACCGCCGACCAGTGGGTGGCGCCGTTCAGGTCGCCGAGCAGCCAGAACACCATGCCGCGCAGCTGCAACTCGGGCGCGAAGGTCAGCAGCAGCGTGACGACCGCCGAGGTCGCCGAGCCGATCATCACGCCGATCAACACCAGCGAGACCGGCGCTTCCTGCACGCCCGAGATGCCCGAGCGAGCCAGCACGCGCCACGACAGCGCGAGCAGCAGCAAGGTCGCGGCGAAGGCGCCGGTCGCCGCCCCGGCCGCGATGGTCCACTCGGTGGCCGCGCCGCCGAGCGCGCCCAGCAGGATCGCGCTCAGCGCCCCGACCGACGCCCCGCCGGACACGCCCAGCACGTAGGGCTCGGCCAGCGCGTTGCGCGTGAGCAGCTGCATCAAGGCGCCCGAAAGCGCCAGCGCTGCACCGGCGCCGAAGCCGGCCAGCACGCGCGGCGCGCGGATGCGCCAGACGATGTCGGGCGCCGCGAATCCCCAGCCCGAGCTGCCCGCCGCGAGCCCCAGCACGATCGCCGCCAGCGCACCCGCGGCGAGCAACGAAAGCACCAACGGGACGCGGCGGGACATGGGGCTTGGCTCAGAGCTTCCAGCTGGCAGAAACGAACAGGCTGCGCGGCCGGCCGCTGTAGTTCGCCGTCGGCTCGTAGCGGCGGTCGAACAGGTTCTCGATGCTGGCCTGCACCGACCACTGCGAGGACAGCGGCCAGCGCGCGGAGGCATCGACGATGGTGGCGGACGGCAGGGTCACGGCTTGGCTCGGAAACACCGAATTGTCGATGTCCGCACGCTCGCCGATGTGGCGCAGTCCGAAGCCGGCCTGCCACCCAGCCGCCTGGTAGTCGGCGCGCAGCGCGAGCTGGTGCCGCGCGCGGCGGATCAGGCGCTCGCCGGTGTCCTGGTTCACCGGGTTCTGCAGCGTCGCCTCGGCGAGCAGCTGCCAGGCGCCGGTGGTCGTGCGCATCGAGACCTCGATGCCGTCGTTCTTTGCCCGGCCGATGTTCTGCGGGATGAAGTCGGATGCCGGATCGTTCGGATCGCGCAGGGCGTTGGCGATCTTGTCGCGATAGCGCACGGCGAACGCGGTCGCGCGCAGCAGCGTCGCGGCCCCTTGCCATTGCACGCCGGCCTCGAGGTTGCGCGCCTTTTCCGGCTTCAGGTCCGGGTTGCTGCAGATCGAGAACGGACGGCAGTCGAAGAACAGGAAGTCCAGCGTCGGCGGCGTGAAGCTGGTCGACAGGTTGGCGATCGCGCTGAAGCCGCGCGACAGCGCCAGCTTGCCGCCCAGCAGGCCGGTCGTCGCGGCGCCGAAGTCGGTCGTCTTGTCATGCCGCAGGTTGGCTTGCAGCGAGCCCCAGTCGGCGTCGTAGGTGCTGCCCACGCGCAGCACGTCGGTGTCGCGCGACTGGCGGGTGTAGCTCGCGATGTCGGTCGACTGCTTGAGACGCTCGACCCCGGCCTGCAACTTCCACTGCGCCGAGAGCTCGCCGTTCAGGTCCACGGCGAAGGTGCGGTTGTGGATCTCGTTGCCGAACTCGAAGGGGCCGAAGGCGGACGTGCCGCTGTCGGTGCGCTTCTCGTTCGACTGGCCCCAGCGCCAGGCCACGGTCCAGCTCGGCGCCAGCGCATGCCGGCCACGCAAGGCGGCGCCGGTCTGCACGAGGTGCTGCTGGTGGGTGTCGGTCGGTGCGCTGAACGAGGCGGCGCTGTCGTAGGCGACGCGGCCGTCGATGTGGCGCAGGTCGAGTCCGAAGCGATGGCCGTCGAGCGGCTGTGCGTCGGCGGCCAGCACCACGTGTTCGCGACGGTTGCCGTCCGCATCGGGATTGGACGTCACGGCATGCGCGGCGCTGAATCCGTCGGTGCGCTCCACGCCCACGCCCAGCCGCGCGCTCCAGCGCTCGTCGCCACCGCCCAGGCCGGCGCTCAGCGCGCGCGTGGCGCGGCTGCCCACGCCCGCTGTCGCGTCGGCGCTCAGGCCCGCGCGAGCGCGCCGCGTGAAGATCTGGATCACGCCGCCGGTCGCGTTGGCGCCGTACAGCGCCGACAGGTTGCCGCGCACGACTTCGACGCGCTCGATGATGTCGGCCGGGATCTGCTGGATGAGCGCCTGGCCGCTGGTCACGTCGGTCAGCGGCACGCCGTCGACCAGCACCAGCGTGTCGCGCGTGTCGGCGCCGCGGATGCGCACCGACGCGAGCGTGCCGGGGCCGCCCTGCTGCTCGACCTGCGCGGTGCCGAGCAGATTGAGCACCGACACCGCGTCGCGTGCGCCGGAGCGCTCGATGTCGGCCCGCGTGAGCACGCTGGTGGCGGCGATCTCGCTGCCCAGGCTGCGCGGCGTGCCGCTGCCGGTGACGGTGACCGGATCGAGCTCGAAGGCCGCGCCCTGGGCGTGCGACGAGGCCGGCGTGCAGATGGTGAGGAACGACGAGGCAGCGGCCAGCCAGACCGGCCGCGCGCGGAACGAAAGCTTCTTCATGATGGGAGAGGATGCGAAGCCGCCCTCGCCTGCTTCCCCGCGGGCTCGGGCCTCATGGCGCGTGGACCCGAGGTCGAACGCACCGCCTGTTGGCCGGTATCCGGGCTGGCGGAGCGACCCTCGCTGCCTTCCCAGGGACACGAGGTCTCCAGTGGCTTGTGTGCGAGAGCGGAAGTCGAAGCCGAAGGCTCTTTCCTCGTCCGCCGTACCGTTGCGGGGGCAGCGCAGTTTGGGGACCCCTCACCGGTCCCGCCTGCTTCCCGTTTAACTGTGCCGGAATGAACATCCGGCACGGGCACCAACGCGGCGCATTGTAAGCACCACCTACAATCGGACCCTTCCCGGCCACCGAGCATTTGCGCCATGTCGAAGACCGAAGAACTCGCCGAACGGGTCGAGCGCCTGCTGCTTCGGCATGAGGAGATCAAGCGCACCAATGCCTTGCTCGAACAGCAGCTCGCCGCGGTCACCGCCGAGCGCGACAGCCTGCGCCAACGCCTGAACGCAGCCCGCGGCCGCATCGACGCCTTGCTCGAACGCCTGCCCGCCGACAAGTCCGTGAGTGCCACGTCCGACAGCGGAGACATCGCCCGATGAAGCAGATGGAAGTGACCATCATGGGCCAGAGCTACATCCTCGGCTGCCCCGACGGCGGCGAGCAGTCGCTGCTCGAAGCGGTGAGCAATGTGGACCGTGAGATGAGCGCGATACGCGATGCCGGAAAAGTCAAGGCACGGGAACGAATCGCCGTGCTCGCCGCGTTGAATTTGGCCTATGCACTGGCAGAGCGGCCGGTGCCGGCAGCGTCGCCGGCGACGAGCGCGGCCGGTGGTAGCACGGACCTCGACGCGCTGATCAAGCGCATCGATCAAGCCCTTGGTGCCGACGGTCAATTGCTGTGATCCGTGGCACCCGCGGCGTAGAATGAATTCGTCCGTTGCGTTCGCGTGAGTCTTATATTTCCTTGAACCGATGCTCCTGTGAGCATGGGCTTGGAACATTGCCCGGCGGGCGTGATCGTCTCGCGTCAGATGAACCCGAAGCCCAGCTGACCTCGCCCACCTGAACCCTGGGTTCAGGAATGCGGCTCATGGCTCGCAGCGGACACCCGACTTCGTTCTCCCTCCGACATTTCGCATGGCCTACTGGCTGATGAAGAGCGAGCCCGACGAGTGCTCGATCGACGACGTCGCGCTCGCGCCTTCACAGACGGTGCCGTGGATCGGCGTGCGCGGATGGCAGGCGCGCAACTTCATGCGCGAAGACATGAAGGTCGGCGACGGCGTGCTGTTCTATCACTCGTCGTGCGCCGTGCCCGGCATCTACGGTCTGGCCGAAGTGGCCAGCACCGCGTACCCCGACGAGACGCAGTTCGATCCCGCCAGCCCCTACCACGACGAGAAGTCCAAGCGCGACAAGCCGCGCTGGTACCTGGTCGACGTGAAGCTCGTGCGCAAGACGCGCGTGCTGCCGCTGTCCGAGATGCGCGAGTCGCCCAGCATCGCGTCGATGCAGGTCTTGCGCCGCGGCAACCGGCTGTCGATCACGCCGGTCACCCCCGAGGAGTGGCGTGCCGTGCTCGACCTGCTGGAGACCGGATGATCTTCGGTCTCGAGTGGCCGCTCATCCTCGAACTCCTGCTGCTCGGCTGCTTCACCGGCTTCCTCGCCGGCCTGCTGGGCATCGGCGGCGGCATGCTCATGGTGCCCTTCATGACGCTGATCCTGTCGGCCCACGGCGTGCCGGCGGTGCTGTCGGTGAAGATGGCCATCGCGACCTCGATGGCCACCATCCTGTTCACCTCCATCTCCAGCGTGCGGGCGCACCACCGTCGCGGTGCCGTGCGATGGGACCTCGTGCGCACGCTCGCGCCGGGCATCGTGGCGGGCGGCCTGGTCGCGGGTGCCGGCGTGTTCGCGCTGCTCAAGGGCACCACGCTCGCGCTGGTGTTCGCGCTGTTCGTCGGCTTCTCGGCCACGCAGATGCTGCTCAACAAGAAGCCCCACGCCAGCCGGCAGATTCCCGGGCCCGGCGGGCGCTTCGCGGCGGGCGGCGTGATCGGCTTCGTCTCGGGGCTGGTGGGCGCGGGCGGCGGCTTCATCTCGGTGCCCTTCATGACCTGGTGCAACGTCCCGATGCACAACGCGGTCGCGACCAGCGCCGCGCTCGGCTTTCCGATCGCGCTGGCCAACACGGTGGGCTATGTGGTGGGCGGCTGGTCGCTGCCGGCGATCCTGCCCGGCAGCGTCGGCTACCTGTGGGTGCCGGCCCTGGCGGTGATCGCCAGCGCCAGCGTGCTGTTCGCTCCACTGGGGGCGAAGACGGCGCACGCGATGAACGTGGCGCAGCTCAAGCGCCTGTTCGCGGCGATGCTGTACCTGCTGGCCAGCTACATGCTCTACAAGGCGTTCAGCGGTTAATGTCGAAGCGGATGCTGGCCAGCGTGACGTGATTGCCGCCGCGCCGCTGCGCCTCGGCCAGCGCGAGGTCGGCCGCCTGCATCAGGTCGTCCTGCGAATGCGCCGTGTGCGGGAAGCTGGCGACGCCCATCGACACCGTGAAGCCCAGGTCGCGACCGTCGAGCACGACGATCTGCGTGGCGCACTGGCGGCGCAGCCCTTCCATGCGCGAATGCGCGGTGGCCAGGCCCACGCCCGACAGCAGGATGGCGAAGTGGTCTTCGTCGAGGCGGCACGACGCGTCCATCGCGCGCGTGTTGCCGCGCAGCAGCCGGCCCAGCGCCTCCAGCACGCGGGTGCGGGCGGCGTCGCCGTGCGCGCGCACCGCCTCCGGAAGCGGGTCGAGGGCGATCGACACCAGCGCGAACTCGCGGTGCTCGCGCGAGGACAGGTCGACTTCGCGGCGCAGCTGGTCGTCGAAGTGGATGCGCTGGTACAGGCCCGTGACGTTGTCGCGCAGCGCCTGGTCCTGGGTCTCGCGGCGCAGCGCCTCGCTCGCGATCTGCTGCTGCTCGAGCTGCTGCAGGGCCTTGGTGAGCTGGGCCTCGCGCTGGTGGACCGTCGTGGTCTCGACCCAGACGCTGCACAGGTGGCGCGGCGCGCTGCCGTCGGCGGTGGGCAAGGCGATGCGGGTGACGTTGAACTCGCGACGCTGGCGATCACGCTCGAGCTTCAGTTCGGTGGTGGTCGGCAGCGACTGGACCAGCGCGGACTGGTCGGCGCTGCGAAGCGGCCCCGACAGCTCCGGGCCCAGCAGGTCGGCGTCGGTCTGGCCCAGCAGCTCCTGCGGCGAGCGGCCGAACAAGGCGGCCATGCGCAGGTTGACGTGAACGTAGCGCCCCGAGGCGATGTCCTTGATGCCGAACGGCGCCTCCAGGCGCTCGACCAGGGTCAGCAGCACCGCGCCCATTGCACCGTCGGACAGTCCGTGCGCGGCGGCCAGCTCGCGCGAACGGTCCGCCAGCTCGGCAGGCGGTGACTGCATCGTCTCGGTCATCCTCGTTCTTCCTTCAGCAATGGCGGCGGCGCCATGCCTTTGCCAGGCGATCTTTGCCCGGGGTCATGGGGTTTGCAAGGGCCCGCGGCGGATGGCAGCAGCGACCCCCCTAAATTGATCATAGCGGCGGCCCGCGAGGGGCGCTGGCCGGGTGCTGGTGAAGTGCCTACAAGTTCACGCCCGGCAGGTCCCGCGAGTGGGTGGGGCCGCGTCATCCCATCAGCATCTGCATGCTGCGTTCGTAGCGCTCGGTGAGCTGGTCGAACAGGGCGAGCAAGGCCTCGCTCGAGTCGCCCAGCGCACGTTGGCCGTCGGCGCTGCGGACCTTGGCCAGGGCGCCGGTCATCTCGGCCCAGACGCGCTGCGCCTGGTCGAGCGACTCGCGGATCTCGCGCGAGCTGAGCGGCACGCCGTCGAGATAGGCCAGGGCCTGCTCGAACTCCCCGCGCGCCTTGTCGGCTTCGGCGCTGGCCGCCGCTGCCGCCTGGCCGCGCAGCAAGGCCGCCAGCAGCGCCTGTTTGGCCACGCGCTGCGACAACATGCGCTGGCGGCCCGAGACGTTGATGACGTGCAGCCGCGTCCCCGCGCCGGTGGATTCGAGCGTGTTCACGAGACGGTCCGCCTGCACGAGCATGCGTTCGGCCAGCGCATCGACCTCGGCCAGGCGCGCCGGCGTCGCCAGCGCCGCCTTCAGCGCGTTCCAGGGTGCGGCCACCGCATCGAGCAGGTCACCGTAGGTCGCCTTGGACAGGCTCTTGGCGAGCAGGGCGAGGTTGGCATCGACCCGTGCGCACGACTCCTCCAGCTGCGGCGGCGATGCGCCGGCGGCCAGGGCCTGCAGGGTATGCAGCTTCACGATGCGCTGCGAGAGCATGCGCAGCTGGCCGGCGCGGTTGACGGCTTCGGCGAACGCCGCCGCCGCGATGACCTGCTGCGAGACCTGGCCGACGCGCTGGTTGCTCTGCATCGAGGCGGCCCGCAGCACGCGAAAGGCCTCGTCCTCCGAGACCTGGCGGGCGCGCATCAGGATGCCCTTGGCGCGATCGACCAGTTTGCGCTCCTCGAAGCGGCTGGAGACGTCGGCGAGCTGCTCGCGCAGGCGCTGCTCGTGGGCGAAGCGCGCTTGCGCCAGGTGGATCAGCGGGCGCAGCCGCTGCGGCGCATAGCCGTGGACCACGTAGACGTGGACGCCGCATTCCAGCGCGCGCGTCATCTTGTCGGCGTCGGGATCGGTCGTGAACAGGACCACCGGCCGCGGCGAGGTGGCCAGCAGCAGCGCCGTGCCTTCGAACAGGGCGGCGTCGGGGCTGGGATCGTGACAAATCACCAGGTCCGGCGCGAGCCGCACCGCCTCCTGCACCAAGTTGCTTCGCTGCACTGCACCAAGCACGTGAATGCCGACCGATTCGAGGTCGGCGGACAGCGCCGGGGCGTCGGGCGCGGACGTGGTGAGCACGAGGCACGAGGTCATGGAAAACGGGGGTTCTGCGAGGGGCGGCTGCACGGTGCGCGAAGCACGGAACGCACCATAGCAGCCCCATCGCGAGGCGACTGGCACGGGCCTTGCAACGCATCGTCCGGGTGCGACGCTGCACCCAGGCCCGTCCCAAGCACGGCGGGCCATGCTCACGACGCTGTTGAGCAGTCATGTGCCTCCGACTTCGGCCTGGCCCGAGGTTTCGCTGGAGACCATGATGTCCGACCTCGCCCCCTCCCACTCGACTTTCCCAGGTTCGTTGCCAACGGCGGCAGCGAGGATCACTCACGCGTGAGCAGTCGCCGGAGCGTCCAAGCCTCAACCCAGCCGAAGCCACTCGCATGTCCTCGAACTTCAAGACCTTCCTGCGCGCCGGACACGGGCCCACCCTGTTCGCCGCCTTCTTCTACTTCGCCTTCTCGTGCTGCATCTGGGTGCTCAACGGCGCGATGGCTCCTTTCATCAGCGAGACCTTCCATCTCTCGCCCGCCCAGAAGGGCCTGATGCTGTCGGTGCCCATCATTGCCGGCGCGCTGATGCGCTTTCCGCTGGGAGTGCTGGCCCAGTACATCGGCCGCAAGAACGCCACCCTGGTCGAGATGGCGCTGATCGCCGTGGCCATGATGTTCGGCTTCTTCTACGTGAAGAGCTTCAACGACCTGCTGGCCATGGGCGTCCTGCTCGGCATCGCCGGCGCCAGCTTCGGCGTGGCGCTGTCGCTGGGGTCGGGCTGGTTCCCGGCGCAGTACAAGGGCCTGGCGATGGGCCTGGTGGGCGCCGGCAACGTGGGCACGGCGGTGTCGGTGCTGGTGGCGCCGCCGCTGGCCAACTGGCTCGGCTGGCAGGCGGTGTACGGCGTGGCCGCCGCAGCGATCTTCCTGCCCATGGTCGTGATGGTCTTGTTCGCCAAGGAGCCGCCCGACGTCGACGCGCACGCGAGCTTGCGCGAGCACATCGCCTGCCTGTTCGAGAAGGACGGCTGGGCGTTCAGCCTCATCTACGGCGTGACCTTCGGCGGCTTCATCGGCCTCACCACCTTCCTGCCCTCTTACTACTACGACCAGTTCGGCGTCAGCAAGGTGCAGGCGGGCCAGCTCACCATGCTGGCGGCCTTCATGGGCGCGGCCGTGCGCGTGGCCGGGGGCTGGATCTCCGACCGCTGGGGCGGCGTCAACACCCTCACGCTCGTGCTGAGCGTGGTGGCCGTGTGCCTGGTGCTGGTCGGCGCCTCGTCCGGCTCGCTGGCCCTGACCACCTTGCTCCTGATGGTGTGTTTCGCCGCGCTCGGGGCCGGCAACGGCGCGCTGTTCCAGCTCGTTCCCTTGCGCTGGCCCACCACCACGGCCGTCGCCGGCTCGATGATCGGCGAGATCGGGGCGCTGGGCGGCGGCGTCGTGCCCAACGCGATGGGCCTGTCCAAGCAGTACTTCGGCACCTATGCGTGGGGCTTCGTCCTCTTTGCGCTGCTGTCGGTGGTGATGCTCGGCGTGATGCGCTTCATGCAGATCCGCTGGACGCGCACCTGGGCGGAAAAGGGCGGTCGTGCCCGCGCGGTCGCGCCCGAGGCAGCACCGCACGCGGACCTGGCCAAGGCCAAGCTCAGCACTTGAGACGCCACCCGCATGACGCAGTCCTCACCGCGGCAGGAAGAGCAGCCAGTAGACCAGCAGCAGGTTGAACAGCAGCGACACGCCCAGCGCGATCTTCCACAGCGCGGTGGGGTCGCGGGCGACCAGCGGCGTGGCGCCGGGCGGCGCGATCGGACGCGAGGCGCCGCGCTCCAGCGCGAGCACCAGCTCCTCCGCGGTCTCGAAGCGTTGCCGCGGGTCCAGCGCCACCGCCTTCAGCACGACGTGGTCGAGCCAGATCGGCACGTCGGGCCGCAAGCGCGAAGGCGGCTTCGGGTCGCGCCGGAAGCGCGCCTTCTGGAAGGGCTCGACCTCGCCGTAGGGCAGCCGGCCGGTGAGCCATTGGTACAGCGTGACGCCCAGGGCAAACAGGTCGCTGCCGGCATCGGCGGGCACGTGCTCGTCGCCGCTCCACTGCTCGGGGTTCATGTAGCTGGGCGTGCCGGCGTGCAGGGTGCGCAGCGCCTTGGGCTCGCTGCCCGAGACCGCGACACCCAGGTCGAGCACGCGCCACTGTCCGTCGTCGCCCAGATGCAGGTTGGCCGGCTTGAGGTCGCGATGAATGACGCCGTGCCGGTGCAGCCGGCCGAGCGCGCGTGCCACCGCGAGCGCGCCTTCGACGATCTGCCCCACCCCGAAGCGCTGCCCTTCGGCCAGCATCTGCTCCAGGGTGCGGCCGGGGTGCCAGTCGAACACCGTGTAGCAGGCGGTCGGGTTGCGCAACTCATGCACGCCCACGAACGCCGCGTCGCCGTGCCCGCCCGAGCCCGGCGCCACGCGCGTGCCGAGCCAGGCCTCGTGGGCCAGCATCGCGCGCTCCTCGCGGTCGCTCGCGCGGGCTTCGTGCAAGGTCTTGATCGCGACCAGCGCATGGGTCCGGGTGTCGCGCGCCTGGTAGAGCCGATGCACGCCGGTGTTCGACACCACGCCGGTGATGGTGTAGCCGTCGAGCCGGTCGCCCACCTTCAGCCGCGGCGGCGCGGGCAGCTGCCGGCCCTGCACCAGGCTGTCCTCGAGCCGGCCCTGGGCCAGCCCGCGCACACGCAGCACCAGCGCGGTGGCGTTGTCGCGACTGCCCGCGGCGATGGCCGCCATCACGATGGCCTGGCTCGCGGCCTGCGCATCGGCGTCCGTTGCGAGCGCGGCCAGGCGCGAGCGCTTGAGCACTGCATGCACGCCGTCGCTGGTCAGCACGAACACGTCGCCGATGTGAAGCTCGCCCTGCAGGAAGTCGATGCGAACGCGGTCGTCGAGGCCGACGGCGCGCGTCAGCCGGCTGCGTTGGTCAGGCTGGTCGAAGCAATGGTCCTGGGTGAGCTGGCTGCAGTCGCCGGCGCGCAGAAGCCAGGCGCGGGTGTCACCCACATGCGCGAGCGTGAACGCATGGCCGCGCAGGACCAGCGCGGTGAGCGTGGTCATCGCCGTCCCGCCCACGTTGCCCGCGCCCTGGCGCCGGCGGTTGTGGTCGGCGAGCCAGGCGTTCTGCGATGCGATCACGCGGTCCAGCACCACCGTCGTGTCCCAGGTGTCGGGGCAGCCGAAGTAGTCCTGGACCACGCTCATCACCGTGGTCTGCGCGGCCTCGCGGCCCAACCCTCCGCTGGACACGCCGTCGGCGATCGCGGCCACCAGCCCACGCGCCTCATCATGGGGCGGCGGTTGCACCGAAGCGGCGAAGTCCTCGTTGAGCTCGCGCGGTCCCTTCAGGCTGAAGTGCCCGATCTCGACTTCGAAGCTCATTCGCCGAACGTGAAATTCATCGCGGAACCAGACCGGTGCGGGCACCAGCTTCTGGCACTTCGCTTGCTAACCAATCCCCCGAGACGACGCGACATGCGGAGAAAACCATGAGAAAGATGAAGCTGGTGATGGTGGGCAACGGCATGGCCGGCGTGCGCACCCTCGAAGAGCTGTTGAAGATCGCGCCCGATCTCTACGACATCACGGTGTTCGGCGCCGAGCCGCACCCCAACTACAACCGCATCCTGCTGTCGCCCGTGCTGGCGGGCGAGCAGACGCTCGACGAGATCGTGCTCAACCCGATCTCGTGGTACGAAGAGAACGGCATTCATCTGCAGCTGGGCAAGAAGGTGGTCGATGTGGACCGCAATCGGCGCGTGGTGCGTGCCGCGGACGGCACCGAGGCGGAGTACGACCGCCTGCTGCTCGCGACCGGCTCCAACCCCTTCATTCTGCCGGTGCCGGGCAAGGAGCTCGATGGGGTGATCGCCTACCGCGACATCGCCGACACCAACACCATGATCGAGGCCGCCGCGAAGTACAAGCACGCAGTGGTCATCGGCGGCGGCCTGCTGGGCCTGGAAGCCGCCAACGGCCTGATGCTGCGCGGCATGCAGGTCACGGTGGTGCACATCATGCCGTGGCTGATGGAGCGCCAGCTCGACGACACCGCCGGCAAGCTGCTGCAGAAGTCGCTGGAAGACCGCGGTCTCAAGTTCATGATCGGCGCGCAGACGCAGGCGCTGATCGGCGACAAGGGCGGCCGCGTGATGGCGGTGCAGTTCAAGGACGGCAGCGAGATCCCCGCCGACCTGGTGGTCATGGCCGCGGGCATCCGCCCCAACACCGAGCTGGCCGAGAAGATCGGCATCCACTGCAACCGAGGCATCGTCGTCACCGACACGATGCAGACCATCACCGACCCGCGCGTGTACTCGGTCGGCGAGTGCGCGGCGCACCGCGGCATCGCCTACGGCCTGGTCGCGCCGCTGTTCGAGCAGGGCAAGGTCTGCGCCACCCACCTGGCGGAGTTCGGCATCGGCCGCTACTCGGGCTCGCAGACCAGCACCAAGCTCAAGGTCACCGGCATCGACCTGTTCTCCGCCGGCGATTTCATGGGCGGCAAGGACTGCGAAGAGATCGTGATGAGCGACCCCTATGGCGGCGTCTACAAGAAGCTCGTCATCCGGGGTGACAAGCTGGTCGGCGCCTGCCTGTACGGCGACACCGTCGACGGCTCGTGGTACTTCAAGCTGCTGCGCGAAGGCCGCAGCGTGTCGGACATCCGCGACAAGCTGATGTTCGGCGAGTCCAACATCGGCGACACCGGGCACGAGGGCCACAACAAGGCCGCCGCGATGGCCGACAGCGACGAGGTCTGCGGCTGCAACGGCGTCAACAAGGGCAGCATCTGCAAGGCCATCAAGGAGAAGGGCCTGTTCACGCTGGACGAGGTGCGCAAGCACACGAAGGCCAGTGCGTCGTGCGGCTCGTGCACCGGCCTGGTCGAGCAGCTGCTCATGTTCACCGCCGGCGGCGACTACTCCAAGGCGCCGACCAAGAAGGCGATGTGCGGCTGCACCGATTCCAGCCACCAGGACGTGCGCGAGGCGATCCGCAACGACCGCCTGCTGAGCATCGACGCCGTCTACCAGCAGATGGGTTGGCGCACGCCCAACGGCTGCTCGAGCTGCCGGCCGGCGGTCAACTACTACCTCATCAGTACCTGGCCCAAGGAGGCCAAGGACGATCCGCAGTCGCGCTTCATCAACGAGCGCAGCCACGCCAACATCCAGAAGGACGGCACCTACTCGGTCATCCCGCGCATGTGGGGCGGCGAGACCACCGCCGACGAGCTGCGCCGCATCGCTGACGCAGTCGACAAGTACAAGATCCCCACCGTCAAGGTCACCGGCGGCCAGCGCATCGACCTGCTGGGCGTGAAGAAGGAAGACCTGGTCAACGTCTGGAAGGACATCGGCATGCCCTCGGGCCATGCCTATGCCAAGGCGCTGCGCACGGTCAAGACCTGCGTCGGCTCCGAGTGGTGCCGCTTCGGCACGCAAGACAGCACGCAGATGGGCAAGGACCTGGAGCGCGCGCTGTGGCGCATGTACGCGCCGCACAAGGTCAAGCTCGCGGTGTCGGGCTGCCCGCGCAATTGCGCCGAGGCCGGCATCAAGGACGTCGGCGTGATCGGCGTCGACTCGGGCTGGGAGATCTACATCGCGGGCAACGGCGGCATCAAGACCGAGGTCGCGGTGTTCCTGTGCAAGCTCAAGACTGCTGCCGAGGTGCTCGAGTACAGCGGCGCCTTCCTGCAGCTGTACCGCGAGGAAGGCTGGTACCTGGAGCGCACGGTGCACTACGTCGGGCGCGTCGGCCTCGACTACGTGAAGAAGAAGATCCTCGAGGACCACGCCGGCCGCAAGGCGCTGTGGGAGCGGCTGCAGTTCTCGCTCGACGGCGAGCCCGATCCGTGGTTCGAGTTCGACAAGGCGACGGTCGACACTCGGCAGTTCGTGCCGGTGAAGGAAGTGGCATGAGCGGCGGCTGGAAGTCGATTTGCAAAGTCGAGGACATCCCGGTCCTCGGTGCCCGCCGCGTCGCGCGGTCCTGCGGCACGGCGGTGGCCGTGTTCCGCAACTCCGAGGACAAGGTCTTCGCCTTGCTCGACCGCTGCCCGCACAAGGGCGGACCGCTGAGCCAAGGCATCGTGTTCGGCGAGAGCGTCGCCTGTCCGCTGCACAACTGGACCATCGGCCTGGCCGACGGCTGCGCCAAGTCACCCGACGAAGGCTGCACGACGAAGTTCAGCGTGAAGGTCGAGAACGGAACCGTGCATCTCGACATCGACGAGTTGAACAGCTTGGCGCTCGACGAGATCACCGCTTCAGCATGAGCCACCTCGTAGCCCGGGTGCAACCCGGGGTGCCCCGTCCGACGTCGCATCCCGGGTTGCACCCGGGCTACGGGCATGGCTGAGACGAAATCCACCTGCCCCTACTGCGGCGTCGGCTGCGGTGTGATCATCGAATCCGAAGGCCGCCAAATCACCGGCGTGCGCGGCGACCCCGATCACCCCGCGAACTTCGGCCGCCTGTGCACCAAGGGCAGCACGCTGCACCAGACGGCGACGCACGCCGTGTCCATGCAGACGCGGCTGCTGCACCCGCAGCGTCGCCCGGCGCGCGCCGATGCGCCGCAGCCGCTGAGCTGGAACGCCGCGCTCGACATCGCGGCCGACCGCTTCCACCGCGTGATCCGCGAGCACGGCCCCGACGCGGTGGGCTTCTACATCTCCGGCCAGCTGCTGACCGAGGACTACTACGTCTTCAACAAGCTGGCCAAGGGCCTCATCGGCACCAACAACGTCGACACCAACTCGCGCCTGTGCATGAGCAGCGCGGTGGCCGGCTACAAGCTCACGCTCGGCGCCGACGCGCCGCCGGCCTGCTACGACGACATCGCGAAAGCCAGCGTGCTGTTCATCGCCGGCTCGAACACCGCCTTCGCCCACCCGATCCTCTTCCGCCGCATCGAGGACGCGCGGCGCGCCAACCCGGCGATGAAGATCGTCGTCGTCGATCCGCGCCGCACCGAGACCGCGGAGATGGCCGACCTGCACCTGCCCATCCTGCCGGGCACCGATGTCGCGCTGTTCAACGGCATGCTGCACGCGATGATGTGGGAAGGCCTGACCGACCGCGCCTACATCGCCGCGAATACCAGCGGCTTCGACGTGCTGCGCGACCGCGTGCGCGAGTACCCGCCGGGCGAGGCCGCCAGGCTGTGCGGCATCTCCGAAGACGCGCTCTTGCAGGCGGCACGCTGGTTCGCCGGCGTCCGCGAAGGCGTGGCCGGGCGCACGCCGACGCTCTCGCTGTACTGCCAGGGCCTGAACCAGAGCAGCAGCGGCACGATGAAGAACGCGGCGCTGGTCAACCTGCACCTCGCCACGGGGCAGATCGGCCGGCCCGGCGCCGGGCCGTTCTCGCTCACCGGCCAGCCCAACGCCATGGGCGGGCGCGAAGTCGGCGGCCTGGCCAACCTGCTGAGCGCCCATCGCGACCTGAACAACCCGCAGCACCGCGCCGAGGTGGCGCGGCTGTGGGGTGTCGACGACGTGCCCGCCCTGCCCGGCAAGACCGCGGTCGAGATGTTCCAGGCGGCCGCCGACGGCGAGATCAAGGCCCTGTGGATCGCCTGCACCAACCCCGCGCAGTCCATGCCGGACCAGGCCACCGTGCGCCGCGCGCTGGAGCGCGCCGAATTCGTGGTCGTGCAGGAGGCCTTCTCGACCACCGCCACCTGCGCTTACGCCGATCTGCTGCTGCCCGCCACCACCTGGGGCGAAAAGGACGGCACGGTGACCAACAGCGAGCGCCGCATCAGCCGAGTCCGCCCGGCGGTGTGGGCGCCCGGCGAGGCACGGCACGACTGGATCATCGCGGCCGAGTTCGCGCACCGGCTCGAAAGCCGGCTGCGCCCCGACGCGCCCACGCTCTTTCCCTACACGAGCGCGGAGACGGTCTGGAACGAGCACCGCGAGTCGACCCGCGGCCGCGACCTCGACATCACCGGCCTCAGCTACGCCCGGCTCGAGGCCGCGCCCGCGCAATGGCCCTTCCCCGAGGGCGCGAGCGCCGGTCGCGCCCGCCTGTACGAGGACGGCCGCTTCCCGACCGCCGACGGCCGCGCCCGCTTCGCCGACACGCCGCACGAGAAGCTGGCCGAGCCGCGCGATGCGCGCTATCCGTTCTCCCTCAACACCGGCCGGTTGCGCGACCAGTGGCACGGCATGAGCCGCACCGGCACGCTGGGCCGGCTGTTCGGGCATGTGCCCGAGCCGAGCGTCGAGATGCATCCGCAAGACGTGGCGCGGCTGCAGCTCAACGATGGCGACCTGGTTCACCTCACCTCGCGTCGCGGCACACAGATCCTGCCGGTGCAGGCGAGCACCCAGGTCGCGCCGGCGCAGGCCTTCGTCGCCATGCACTGGGGCGCGGAGTTCGTCTCCGGCCACACCGGCGGCGGCGAGCCGACCCGCGGCGTGAACGGCCTCACCTCGCCGGCGTTCTGCCCGCGCTCCAAGCAGCCGGAGCTCAAGCACGCGGCCGTCAAGATCCTCAAGGCCGACCTGCCCTGGCGCCTGCTGGGCGTGGCCTGGCTGCCCGAGGACCAGGCGCTCGGCGCGCGGGAGCAGCTGCGCGAGCTGATGCCGCGCTTCGCCTTCGGCGCCTGCGTGCCCTTCGGACGCGAGCGCACCGGCGTGCTCTTCCGCGCAGCGGCCTATGAGGCGGTCGACGATGCCACCGTGGCACGCATCGAGCAGCTGATGGGGCTGTCGGGCGCCGAGGTGCTGCACTACGCCGACAAGCGGCGCGGCCAGCGGCGCAGCATGCGGCTGCGCCGCGACGGCGCCGACACGCGCCTCGACGGCTTCCTGCTGGCCGGCGACGTCAGCGCCGAGGCCTGGATCAAGACCCTGCTCCAGGACGAGCTGCCGGCGCAGGCCTACGGCCGCCTGCTGCTGGTACCCGGCGCGAAGGCGCCGGTCGCGCTCGCGGCGCGCGGCCGGCAGGTCTGCAGCTGCTTCGACGTCGGCGAGGCGCAGATCGACAGCACGCTCGCATCCTGTTCCGGCTCGGCCGACGCCCGCCTGCAGCAGCTGCAATCGGCGCTCAAGTGCGGCACCAATTGCGGCTCTTGCGTGCCGGAGCTCAAGCGCATCGTGCGGCTGGCCGCGCAAGCCGCGTGATGTGTGCGAAGCTAGTGCCGTGAGTTGGAAATTCGTGGCATTGCGA
>DASUZE010000108.1:0-33436 GCA_036377015.1 Piscinibacter sp.
CGCGGTCGATCTGCTCGGGCCAGTCCCAGTCGAAGTCGGCGATCGGCTTGAACTGCCCGAGGTGGGCCGCGCGCACGCGGCGCTCGAGGCTGCGCTGACTGCGCAGGGCGACCTCCCAGCCCAGCCACTGCGCCACGCGCCGGGGGCCTCGGGCTCGGCCATCACCTCGGACCAATGAGCCAGCAGCCCATGCAGGCGCATGGCCGCGGCCTGTGCCCGCAGCTCGGTGGCGTTGATCGGTGCATCACTGCTCATCAGAATATCCTTGCGGTTGTGCTGACTTGACGATCTCGTCGTACGAGGCCAGCGCGTGGAAACGCACCGGCGCATCGCGGCGCGCGACGGCTTCGCTCAGGCACAGCGCTGTGGGCGGCGGCTGGCCTTGCTCCTCGCGAGCGCGCTCCAGCGCCAGGGCGCACGGCGTTCGGATGCGGCACGTCCCGGGCAAGGGCTTCCTTGATGGCCGCGTCCAGTGCCGTGGCGCCATAGCGATCGAGCAGGCGCAGCAGCGAGGCGGTGATGGCGCCCAGGTTGTGGCCACGCTCGGCGGCGCATTCGAGCAGCCGTGCCGCGGCTGGTGCGGCATGCGAGAGCCGGTCGACGCCGCGATGGCCCGCGGATGACGCGGCTCAAGTTCGTCGACGCGGCCAACAACCGGCTGGACAGTATCCCCGACTGCCTTGCCGCGCTGTCGACGGTGAATGCGAGGTCTTCCTGCGCGATAACGCGATACCGCGCAACGAGATCGAGGCGCGCGGATCGTCCATGACTTCCAGCGGCAGCGGCACGAGCACCGGCCTGCGCCTGACGGGAGCGATCCCCAGCCAGACGACCCAGCGCCATAAATCACTGTCGCTCGCCGACACGGCCGCGGAGTTCGACCAGCTACCCGAGAAGGACTGGTGCACATTCCTGCAAACCTGACCCACGCCCAGCGCGCATGGCTGATGCGAGACAGTGCTCATGCCGAGCGCTTGCAGCGCTGGCTGCGCATCGAAGACACGCTCTCGAGCCCGAGCGCCTCCGAGAGAAAAGCAAAGCCCGATGCGCCGGCCGCGGCGGTGGTGCTCTTCCTCACGGCGATATGGAAGCCCGGCACGGCCGAACACACTCTGCGCGACCGCGCCATGCACGCCCTCGGCCAGCAGTTGGAATACCTGGCCCTCGCCGACTCCGGCGATCGGGCACTGATGTTCGACATGCAGCACACCATGGCGCGTGAATGCAGTGCCTTGAGTGAGCCGGGGCAGCCAAGCGGCCGTACGATTGCCGGCCCTCAGTGCGAGGCGGTCTCCTCATGGGCGTAGCCGAGATCCTGCGCCGCCGCACGTAGGCGCTTGTCGCGTGTCCACAGCTTGGCGCCCTGAGTCAAGGCCACCGCGGCCAATAGGTGCACGTCGACATATCCGATGCCCTTGCCGTGCAACCGATGGCGATCGATGAAGGCGAGGACTTCCTCGGCGTCGGCCACCACGGCTGCGGGCAGGTCCTGCAGCAGCTCGAGCACGGTCTTGCGATTCGAGAGGCTGCCGCAGGCGATCTCCCCGACGATGAACGGGTGGACGATAACAGCGGCGCTGTCGAGCAGCGCAGCCAGCCGTGCATCGCCGCGGCGCAGGTGGTCCACCCACACCGAGGTGTCGACGAGGATCAAGGCTTGGCCGGCTGGCGCCGGCGCGGGGCCGCCTTCAGCGCGGTTTGCGTGCCGCCCAGCCGCGCCAGGCGCCGGGCGCTCTCGCGCTCGATCAACGCCTTGAGACCCTCGTGCACGACCGCCGAGCGGTCCAGTGGCCCGGCCAGCTTAGCGGCCTTGGCCAACAATGCGTCGTCGATGTTGATGGTGGTGCGCATGGGTATGAGCTCGTGCAGGAGCATCAATCCTAGCATCATTTGATGCACCCTGGTGATTGCGCCAGTGCCCGGTTCAGCGAGCCGCCCAAACGGTCACGCCTGCCACCGCATCCCGTGGCGCTCGACCCGAGCTACGCGGTTCAGCGCGACGCGGTTCTTGAAGGCCAATTCCCGCCGCTCATCAGGCCGAGCCGCGGCGCCGCGTGTGTAGACCGGTGGCAGTGCCGGCAGCTGAAGGGCGCGTCCAGCAACTGCGCGTCCAGCCGGTAGTCGGACCTTCGCCCACACCAAGGACACGCCGTCTCGAGCCAGCGCCGATGGGCGGGGCATCGAAGGTCATGCTCGAGCTGGTGAATCGTGCTGTGATAGCCGCGTCCAAGGCAGCGCCGGCAAAACGCAGGTGCCGGCAAACGCCCGGCGGCGGCGCGCACAGACCCAGACGGACCGTCTCGCTCGCCACCTCGAGCAATCGTGGGACGCGCTGCACATCGACCGCCCGCGGCTCAATCCCGGCGTACGGGTCAATGTCCTCGCCGACCAGCCGTGCGACCAAAGCGTGTCCCGGCATCACGTTCATACTCGCGAACTTCCACAGCATGCTCACAATCGATTCGTGCGGATCGAGCCAGTTGGCGTTGAAGACGTATCCGACGTGGGGCTTCAGCGCGCGCTCGTCGTACACCACGATTGGCAACGCCGCGACGGCGCCGGGCATGGCACTCACAACGCCCCCGCCATCAACTCCTCGCTGAGCGCCTGGCGCGCCTGTACGTACCCGGATGCGAGCACGGCCACGCCCCAATGTGCGGCCTCGGGACGGTAGCCTGGCGCATCGCGCACCTCGCCATCCTTCAGGACGATTTCCACCGCGCGCGCGAAGGACTCCATCGGGATCTCCAACTCGCCGGCAGCCCCTGCTTATGGTGCAGGCCTTCGAACGCCGCCCACAGGATCGGCGCGTCGTCGGCCAACCGGTATCCGCCTGCGACGGCCTTGGGCATGTAGAAGTGCGTGAAGCTCCAGTCACTGCCGCGGGGGAAGCACGTCTTGTCGTATCCGTCGAGGCAAGTGGCGACGTCGCGCACGTTGCGCACGCCGAAGAACGCCAGTTGCTCGACCATCAGCCGAGCGACGATCTGCGTCTTGTGCGCCTGCTGCAGCGTGGTCTTGAGCGTGAGCAGCTCCTGCTGGCCCACGAGAAACGTGTACAGGCGAATCTGAAGCCGATCGAGCTGGTCGTGCAGGTCACGCAGCCACTCGTATTCGTTCTCGTCGTAGCGCTGCTCCTCGTCGCAGAACAGGACCACCGTGCCGCCGCAGCGGCGCGTGTACTCCTCCTTGATCTTGTTCGCCACGCGCCGTCTCTTGGCGGAGTTGGTGCCGCCGTCGGGATCGGCATAGCCCAGCGCATGCACAGGTTCGCGAAGAACGGGCCTTCGGCATGGCGTGGCTTGTGCTCGGCCTGCACGTGAAAGGGTCGCGATCCGGGGCTGCGTCTCGGCCAGCAGCATCCGCAGGTACTCGATTGCGCACGTCTTGCCCACTCTTGAGGGCCCGTAGATCAGCGCACCGGTCACATGAAAGCGCAGGCAGCGGTTGACGAGATCGTTGAACGCCTGGATCGCCGGCGTGGCGACGCGATGGTTGCCGACCTCGATCGGGTGCAGCGCCGGGTCGATCGGGCGCGAGGGCTGCTCGCTCATTCCGGCGTTGGGTTGTCCACGGGACGATTCGGGCTGGGTGTTGGCGGTGCTGGGCATGAGGAATCCCTCCTGCGCTCGGTACCGCGTGGATGAAAGGCCGCGCGGCCCGGCCTTGGTTAGACCGTACCGACGTAGCCGCTGCGAATGGGCAGCCGCTCGGGTTCCACGCGAGACGACGGGGGTGGCAGTGCGCCAGCGTCCGGCTCGGGCGCGGCCGTGGGCGGCACGTACTCGTCGGCGCGGCGAGGTGATCGAGCTTGCCGTCGTGCAACTCCTGCTCGAAGGCCTGCCACTGCTCTCGCCATTCGGTGCCGAGCCTTGCCAGTTGGTCCTCCAGCGGTTCGCGCACCCAGGGAATGTCCAGCTGATCGAAGGCGGCCTGCTGCTTGTCGGCCGACACCAGGTCGGCGCAGAAATGCCGGTGCTGGTGGCTGTCGTCGACGTAGACCTCGCCCGACTTCAGCCGCTTGCGCAATTGCCGATGGACCCAGAACTCATAGCGCTCGGCATAGACCCCCAAGGGCTTGCCATCGGCGGCGTACTCGAGGAGGTAGGGCTTCAGGCGCCGAGGCAACGTTGCCTCGGGGCATCCGGCAAGAGGTTGTCGCGACAGCGATGCCTGCTTGCCGAAGGCTGCCTTCATCCATTCGAGCGCCGCCAGCCAGCGGCAGCGTGTCGAACAATGGCCGCAAGTGCCGGCGCATGCGGCCGACCACCTTTTCGACGGCCAGAAGGAGCCGGCCGGTCGCCCGGTTGCTCAGCAGCCGCCTGCAGCGCCTCGCGGGGCAGCATCCTGAAGGCGCGCTGGCGCATGTCGCCGAACGCGGTCCTTCGGATTTGCGACCGGCCTGCGAGATCGAAGAGGATGCCCACGGGGACCCCTGGCTGCACCTGACCGGCAAGCGCGGCAAGACCGCCAAGGTATCGTTGCCGCCCGTGGCCTGGGAGGCGCTGCAACGCTACCTCGTGCAGCGGCGGCTGCCCACGACGATGGCTCGGTGGGACTCGCGCACACCGTTGGTCGCGAGCCTGGGGCAGGACAGCCTGCGGGCATCACCGCCCGCAGGCTGTGGGTGGTCGTCAATGGTTTCTTCGCGAAGTCGCCGAGCTGCTGCAGAAGCAGAACGCGGCGGTGGCCGAGAAGCTGCGCCGGGCGAGCCCTCACTGGATGCGCCATACGCACGCGACCCTGGCGCTCGAGCGCGGCGTCGCTCTCACCACCGTCCGCGACAACCTGCGGTACGCGTCGCTATCGACGACCTCCATCTACCTGCACACCGATGAGGCCCGCCGCGCCAAGCAGTTACGGGAGGCGTTTGCGGGGGGGGGCCGACGATAGGCCGCACCCCACGGCGACGCCTCGGCGGAAGAAATCTGTTTTGGGCTTACACCCTCGATCGAAGTAGTGGTTGCGCTGGTAGGGCCGGTAAGGTCGCAAAGCAACGAGGTGTATTTCCACTTGGCGCACTGGTAGTTGGCGTCTAAAAAGTGAGTCGCAAATAAGAACTCATCAGGGAGTGCCAAATGGAAGATAAAACTCTCGCCATCCCCCGCGACGCACTTGCTTCAAGCGAAGTCGCGGATCTGCGAATTGGCGGTTGCACATTCGTTCTGTGGCCGGCGGTATCTGAACTACTGCCGCAACTGCACGAGATCCCATCCTCATAGCGAGCCCTCCGATGGACGGCCATTCGGCGTGAAGCGCTCACTTTTCGGCCGCACTGCCGGGTGCATTCCCTCCAGGGCGGCCGGCTGGGAATCTTGAACTCGCAAAGGGCAGGCTGACTCGGCTCGAGTGCGCTTGCCTTGGGGGATGCGACATGGACGATTTGTCCGCCGAGCAACGCGTCGGTCGTTGCTACGAGCCGATCGACGAGATCCTCGGACCTCGCAGTACGCGACATCTCGGCGATGGCTTCAAAGGGGTGCGCACCGTCTCAATGAGGCTCGGTTCGATCCGTCCGCGGCGGCTTTGAAAGCTTCCGTGGGGACAGCTATCCCAACCAATGGTCCACCAAGGACACGAGCGGGCGCCGAGCGCTGCCGCATGTAAGCATGCTGGCTTCGATATGCCGCGCGCCGTAGGCGAACCTGGGAGAGCGACACCTGGAGCGCCGAAATGACATGGTCAGCCTCCTTGGCTCCCGTTCCAGCGATACGAGCATCACGCCTGCGGTAGACGAATCAGGGAGCGGAAAAGTGACAGCGCGCATAGGAATCATCGGTGTCGGCCCGAGAGGCTTGACCGTTCTGGAACGGATCGTGGCACACGAACGACAGAGGCGATCAGGCGACATCGAAATGATCCTGTTCGATCCCAATCCACCCGGGACCGGTTGCCACGATCCCGAGCAATCTGACATTCATCTGGTCAATACCGTGGCTGGGCAACTCACGCAGTTCTCGGACCCATCGGTCGTGGGTGCCGGGCCTGTCATGAAAGGCCCGACGTTCTTCCAATGGCTTCAAGAGCAAAGCGCCCTGGGGGCGCTGCGCACGGTCGACGCGGATCGAATCTCCCCTGATGACTACTACCCGCGTGGCCTGTTCGGGCGCTACCTCATCTGGGTGTTTCGCTATGTGTGCGCGTTGGCGCCCGCGCACGTGAGGATCGTCTGCAAGAGGACCACGGTGACGCGGGCGCATCGGACGGAAGACGGATCGTGGGTCCTGGAAACGGCGGACGCCAAGGTCCCGGTCGACTACTTGTTCCTGACCACCGGACACACGAAGCCGGCTCGACCGGCGCGCGTGGCGCAGACGCTGCGGGTGACGGGCCTTGAGACCGTGGTCATCGACGACCCCTTTCCGATGCAGGTGAAGTTGTCGGGGATCACCGCCACCATGACGGTGGCTGTCGAAGGCATGGGTCTTACCGCCTTCGACGTGATCTCCGACCTGACCGTGGGGCGCGGTGGCCGGTTCACGAAATGCATGGTCACGGGGAATCTGAACTACCACCGATCTGGACACGAGCCGCGCATCCTTTTGTTTTCCCGCTCCGGCATCCCGCTCGGCGCGCGCGCGGTCAACCAGAAGGGCGTGTCGAACCAGTACCGTCCGCGCTTCCTGTTCGCCGACAAGCTCCGCGAGCTTCGGGCAAGGCGACGGCTCGACTTCGGCACTGACGTGATGCCGCTCCTGATCGCGGACATGGAGCACGCGTACTACGAAGCCTACTTGCGCGAGCGCAAGGATGCCGCGAGCGCGCTGCTCTTCAGCCACCAGTTTCCTCATGCTGACGCCGCCCAGCGGCGGGCGTTGATCGCCCGGTACATACCGGAGCCGGACCGCTTCTCGTGGGATTCGCTGGCCTCCCCGATACCGGTGGATGCACTGTCCGACCGCGCAACGTTCCGCCACTGGCTCGCTGCCCATCTGCACCGCGACGTGCAGGAGGCCCGAAAGGGCAACCTCGACAGCTCTGTCAAGGCCGCGTGTGACGTGTTGCGCGACTTGCGGGACAACCTTCGCGCGGCGATTGAGTTCGGCGGTCTGACCGAGGAGTCGCACCGCTGGGTGTTGTCGGAATTCCTGCCCATCATGAACCGCCTCGCCGTCGGGCCTCCGCAGTCGCGCATCACCGAGATGATTGCACTGATGCAGGCCGATGTGCTCCAGGCAGATTTCGGCCCCGGCGCGAGGTGCACGGTCCCTTCGCATGGCGGACTCATGCGCGTCTCGGCGCAGAGATGGCCTAGCCATTGGACGGAGGTTCACGCCCTGGTGAGGGCCAGGATATCCATGCACAGCCCAAAGGCGGACGCCTCATCGCTCCTGAGGGGACTGCTGGATGACGGCCATGTGCGCCTGTTTCACAACGGCAGCTTTCATCCCGGCGGGATCGAGATCGATCCCAACCACAACTGGGTCGACGCGACGGGCAGCATCGTCGAGAACGCCTGGGCACTGGGCATCCCCACCGAGGGCATCAAGTTTTGCACGTTCGTGATTCCACGCACGGGCGTGAACTCAACGGCGATGGCCGATGCCGGCCGCGCGGTCTGCTGCCTGCTGTCGGCAATTGCCAGGCGGAACGAGGGCCACGCGTTCACGGCGGCGGACGTGCTTCCAACGGAAGAGGACGCCTCTGCTTTCGCGTCCTTGCACGGTTCGCTTTGACGGCGTTCGAGCATGCTGGATCGCGCGTTCAACCGTCTCAGCCTGTCGGGCCTCTGCGCCACCTTGATCGGGAACGGCATCGGACGATTCGCTTTCATCGCCATGATGCCCGCGCTCATCCAGGCCGGCTGGTTCACCAAGGCCGACGCTTCCTATCTGGGCGTGGCGACGCTGGTGGGCTACGTGATCGGCGCGGCGATGTCCGACACCCTGGCGGACCGCTTCGCGAGCGCCTCGCTGCTGCGCGGCGCGATGGTGGCCTGCTCGCTGAGCTTCTTCGCCTGCGCCATCGAGAACGCCGGCATGGCCTGGTACTACTTCTGGCGAACAGCAGCCGGCGTCTGCGGGGCGGTCCTCATGGTGCTGCCAGCGCCGGTGGTGCTGCCGCGGCACAACCTCGCGGTGCGCGCACGCGCCAGCGGCGTGGTGTTCTCCGGCATCGGACTGGGCGCCGCGGTGTCCGGCGCACTCGTGCCGCTGCTGATCTCGGGCGTCGGCATCGCGGTGGTGCTTGGCGACACGATGACCACGCCGTTTACTTTGCGCGGCGTGACCGGCGCGTGGATCGGCATGGGCTGCGTCTGCGCTGTGCTTGCTCTGCTGGGCTGGCGTCACTGGCCTGCCGAGGTCCGGACCGATGGTCCTGCGCGCACCAGTACGCTGCTTCCAGCCCACATCCGCTCGACGGTGTGGCTCATCCTCGTCGCACACGGCCTGAATGCGGTGGGGTATCTGACTCATACGATGTTCTGGGTCGACTACGTGGTCCGAGAACTCGGCATGTCGCTGGCGACCGGCGGCTTCTTCTGGGCCATGTTCGGGCTCGGCGCCGCCGTCGGACCGATGCTGACCGGCACGCTGGCCGACGCGTTCGGGCTCAAGCGCTGCCTCGTCGCCGGCTTCGTCATCAAGGCCTTCAGTGCCGTCCTGCCGGTGCTGAGCAGCAGGGCACCTGCGTTGCTGGTGTCATCACTCTTGATGGGCATCTTCACACCGGGCATCGTGGCCCTCGTGTCGGCCTACGCGCTGGACCGGGTGGGTCAGCCGCATCACCGCAAGGCCTGGGGCATGGCAACGTCGGCATTCGCCATCGCCCAAGCCGCCGGCGGTGCGCTGATGGCGTTCGCCGCCACCGCGCTGCATTCATATCGTCCGCTGTTCTGCGTGAGCGCGGGCGCCCTCGTGGGCTCCATTGTCTGCATCGTGGCGATTCGGGAGAAGTCGACGATGCACGAGCCCACTCAGGACGTCGATCCGTCCCCTCCCGTGGAAACCACAGCCAACCCATGATCAGAATGACTATGAACCGAGCAACAGCCGTTGTCGCAAGCGCAGCCCTGACCCTCCTGAGCGCCGCCGCCAGCGCACAGATTCGCGTCGGGCAAACCACCGGCTTGACCGGACCGGTTGCGGCTTCGGTCGCCGAAATCAACATTGGCGCGGAGCTGTACCTGGATCATGTCAACGCCGAGGGTGGGATTGCCGGCCAGCAAATCGAGCTGGTCTCCCTCGACGACAAGAATCAGCCCCCATTGGCCTTGGAGAACGCCAAGAAGCTCGTGGCCGACCCCAAGGTCGTCACGCTGTTCCTGAACCGGGGGACACCCCACACCCAAGCCATCTTGCCGTTGCTGGCAGAGGCGCGGATCGTGCTCCTGGCGCCGTCCACAGGTGCCATGCTGCTGCACAACCCGGTCAATCCCTGGATCTTCAACGTGCGGGCGACCTACCAAGCCGAGACGGAACGCTTGACGCGCCATTTCGCGACGACGGGTCTCGAGAGGGTGGCCTTGTGCTATGTCGACGACTCGTTCGGATTGGACGCAATTCAAGGGGCGCTCAAGGTCTTCAACGAGGCTGGCAAGAAACCCGTCGTCAGTGAAGCGATCGACAAGGCAAAACCCGACTACACCGCGTGCGTGCACAAGGTGGTCTTCAACAGGCAGCTCGGTGTCGTGATGATCGGCTCGCCCGTGTCGGTGGCTGCGGGGGTGAAGGCGTTGCGGGCCACTGATGGCGGATCGGCCATCGCCGTGGGGACGCTGTCCAACAACGCCGCTTCGGGCTTCGTGAAGGAACTGGGTGAACAAGCCACCGGCGTGATCGTCAGTCAGGTATTCCCTTCGGAGCGTCGCCTGGCGACCCCGATGATTGCCCAGGCGGATCGGCTTGCGACCGCCAAGGACATCAAGCGGCTCACGCCCGCAATGATCGAAGGCTTCGCTGCAGCCAAGGTGCTCGTCATCGGTTTGAAGAAGGCGGCGGCTGACAGCAAGGGCCCCATCACGCGTGCGTCGTTCAAGCGAGCACTTGAGTCGTTGAGCCGAGTTGATATTGGCGGTGGGGTTGGAGGAGTGGAGTTGACCTATACCCCGACGGACCATACCGGACTGCAGTATGTCGACTTGTCGTACATCAGCGCAGACGGTTCGTTCCGCCGCTGACTCGCACGGCGGCATCGACGATCGCGCCCGGGCGGGCCGGATGAGCAAGCTGAAGCATGGCCTGCTCTTTCAACCGTTGGACCTTGCTTGTCTCTTGCTGCGCGTGCCCGGCATCAGTCTTTGCCCCGCAAGGCCCTGCCTTCCTGGGGATTAGGAACAACACCAGGGGGCAGAACCTTCTCAACTGCTACAGTGGAAGCTGGACGAGGTCCGTGAGGACGGCGTCCCCTGCTTCACCTCCCTGAGCAGGCGCCTTGTCGTAACGACGGGGCAATGTTTGGCCTCGGCCCTCGCGGGCCGAGGCCCCTTTAGCAGTTGCTCCCGTTGAACGCGCGGGCGCCGTCGCGTTGCCCCTGCTCTGAGGCCTTGATGCGCCGTGTGCCCTTGCTCGCGGGGTTTCCCGGGACGGCAATCGGGGAACCGAGGCAACGCCTGCGGCCACTCACGGCACGAACCGGAAGCACCGCAATTGAACTTTGGCAGCCTCTACATACGCCTTCAGCCATCGCTGTTGAGCGCCGAAAACCGCAAGCAATTGGGTCAGCGGTTCCGGCATGGTTCGCCCGCCAGCGCGCCTGTGGAGAACGCTCTGCCGGAACGCAGCACCTGGCAATGCGTGCGCCTGTTCGAGTGCGGCACCCTGCGAGGAGCGACCAAACGGCTGAACCGTGCGGCATGCGAAGGCGATGATCGCGCCGCGCGTCACTACCTGAAGATCGTGCGGGATCCGAACGAGAGCAGTGAGGCGGACAAGCCTCCGCCTCTCGTGAACGCGACCACAGGAGGCTTCGCCAGCATCGTTCGACGCTTGCTGCAGGATCCGCGCACCGACCCGAACCAGCCGCACCCCGTGACCGGCAAGACAGCGCTCGCCGCAGCGGTTGCGAATGGCGATGCGGATTTGGTCTCTGAGTTTCTTGCCGACCGACGCACGGATCCGAACTTGCCGAACGCCCGAACGGGCAGGACGCCGTTGGCAACGGCGGCGGCGATGGGGGAGGATGAGTTGGTGCGCGCCCTCCTTGCTGCCCGAACGGGGCGCCTGGCCTTTCCCGACGTCCCTGACAGTGGCGGGCACACGCCCCTCACGCTCGCTGCCAAGCATCTGCACTTGGACGTGATCCGCCTGATGACACAAGACCCGACGGTGGATGTGGACCGCCGGGTCGACGGCGAACCGGTACTCGTGAGCGTGGTGAAAGCGACGCAGGACCCCGATGGCGCCCCTAAGCGGGCCCGGGCCATCGAGTACCTGCGCATGGCGGGCGCGAAGGTCAACGAGGCCGACGACAACGGACACACCGCGCTCGATATCGCAATCGCGAACAACGATGCGGCGGCCGTGTGTGCGCTGTGTGCACCGATGGACGATCTGCTGGCAAGACATGAAGGCGAGGGCTCGCGCGCCTTCGGGTCGGTCGTGGATCTGAGCCGAATCAGGATGCCTCTCGCCGAAGCGGCCGCCGCGGGCCAGGTCCAGATGCTCGACGCGTTGCTTCAGCACCCCGGGGTGACGCCGAAGTTTATTGACGAGGCGCTTTGCCTGCTCGACGATGGATCGCCGGGGCCGGACGACCTGACGCCCGACGATCGTCTCGAATCCGCCTTGCGCGGTCGACGTTGGAACGAGGTGCGAGCTCGACTCACGCTCGCACCTCCCGAGTTGAAGGCGACTTGGAGGCAGAGGCTCGCCACTGCATTCGTTCAGGCGCTCGAACACGAGCGGTGGGCCGATGCCGTCGAACTCACGGGTTTGGCGTCGATGGAGGTGTGCGCAAGGGCATTGGCCCATCTGGAGCCCGAGGCTCGGGTGCGTGCAGTCAAGCTGATGGCTGTCGAAGCGTCGAATACACCGGCGGACGACGATCCGGCAAAGATTGCTGCCGCATGGCAGGCCCCCCTGCAACATATTGCCGACAGTCGCGGCGAACTCACCTTCGATGAGTTCAACAGGCTGGTGGACACGGTCGAGCAGGCGGCTCGCGAGAATGTGGGCGAGCGGCACCCGAGGTTCTATGTCGCACTGGCGTACGTTGACGGCCGCTTGCGGACGAGTTGCAGTCGAGTCTCTCCACACGAGGACACGCCAAGGGCGTGGTTCCAGACACTTGGCGTGTGGCCCGACACAACGACACGTACCGAGATCAACAAGATCTACAAGAAGTTGGCGCTGCGCTGCCACCCGGACAAGAACGATCCGGACACGACCAAACAGTTTCAGCTCCTGTCCCACGCATACGACAGAGCGCGGATCGAGCGAAACGATCTCTTCCTCTAAGACAGCACCTGAACACCGGCACGTCGTGCCCGTTGCGCCGCCGGCGTCGTTCAGCAGGTCGATGCGGTCCTAAAACGCACCGCGCAAATGCGGGAACGCGCGGATCGCCTGCCACTTCTGTCTCCCGCTAGTCTTCTCAAATGCCCGGCAGGTCAGTCCGATGATGCCGGCACGCGCCTTTCTGGCGCAGGAACGCATCAGTTCCGCCACTGCGGCAGGCATTGAGCACATGGGCGATCGCGGTGCCCAACACGCTCTGTGCAGAGTCGGCCGTCGGTGCAGGGAACCGCCACAACTGCAATGACACACAACGCTGCCCGGGCGGGCCGGCTCTACCAGGTGCCAAACATGCTCCCACAAGTCTCAACGAATTCAGCGCATTTGAATGCGACGCCGCTATCCGCGACGACTGGATCGAACGTCGAGGTGGTGCACGCACCTTCCTCTTTGGCGGTTGTCCCGCAGCGATGGCCGGTGCCGGACCCATCGGTGGGCAGTCCGGCGTCCATGCGCGTGCGCCGCGATCAGTCGTCGGCCCTGGACACGGCGCAGCTCGTGTGCCAGGAATTGCTCTTGAGCCAATGGTTATCGACACTGGACCTGCAAACGATCGACGCGATGGCGCGCAAATTCCACGTGCTGCAGGTGCGCGAACAGCACATCGTGAGATTCACGAGCACCTCCCCGAGGAATGCGGCCATCGTGGTGCCGGCCAACGAGAATCTCGCCCCCTCCCAGGCGAACGTCGCCGTGCATCAAGCGGCAGACAGAGGCGCCGGCCGAGCGATCAGCGACTGGTTTGCCAACCCCGCCAACCTGGCAAGGTCGGTGGTTGACGACATGACCGTCATGTGCCCAACAGGTGAAGCGCGGTTCTCGCCTACGTTCGAGCTCAGCGACCAGTTCGCATACATCCTTCACGCGGTGGGGCCGAAGCTCGGGGAGGGCGCGTCGCCGACCCGCGCTCAGGAGGCGGATCTTCACGCGGCGTGCCGCCGGAGCTTCGACTTGGCGAGGACGTTGCGGGTGCGCGAGATGGCGATGTCGCCGATCGCCACCGACTATCCGCCGGCGGAGTCCGCGCGAGTGCTCCTCCAGGCAGCACTCCAAGAACTGGCGCACCCTTTGAGCCACCTGGAGCGGCTGCAGCTCAGCGCCTTCGATCCGCACGGACCTGCTCAAGGCTACGACGCGATGGCCAAAATGTGGAAGGTCGCCAAGAACGTGCTGAAAGAATGCAGGACCCAATCCGAACTGATGCTGGAGACTCCCCCAAGGTCGTTGGCCCGACATGCGCGCGTCACCATGCCGCATTCCAGTCGTGATGAACATGGCCGCTACGCCACGCAGCTCCCGCACATGCAGCACGCGGTCGTGACCTACCACCCGCCCGGCAGCGGCTACTTCCACATCCGCCAGCGCGGCCACAACTGTTCGATGCACGTCCACGATGGCCTGTCGATGTTCTACTCCGGCCACGACCTGCGGCACCTGGCCTCCACGGGCGACATCGACAGCTACATCACCAGGCTGGCGCAGTCCGACCTGCACGATCCCAACCCTGGGCGTCGCACCGCGCTGTACAGTTTCTTCGACCTGGCGCGCTACTCCCAGCAAGCCGGCGGCGGTGCGCCGAGTTTCGACGCCGCCCACGGTGCGATTGCGATGGCCGACGCGAATGCTGGTTGGCCCAATTTCGCCTGGTGGGGGGCGACGCCGAACATCGACCAGGCCCCAGCCATCGGCGTGACCATGCAGGTACGGTCCTCGTACGGACAAGTGCTGTGCCATAGCGTGCAGCTGATCGAGCTGCAGGCTTGGCCCAGGCTCTTCGTGGAGGTGGACTCGCGGCGCGATCCGAACCAGCCGGACACCCAGCCGCGGGTCATCCGCGCCGACACGATGAGTCTCGCGCTTACGGCGCTGCTGCCCCACGCGGCACAGGGCACAATCGGCGACTACACCTTCGACGTGTACTACCCGACACCCCAGACACTGGCAGCCTGGCGGTCGCGGGGCCTCGCATTGCCGCTGCCGCCCTTACCAGTCTCGCAGACACCGGCGCCGCGTGATGAGCAGACCGCGATGCCGTCGGCGCTGCGCAGTCCGGCGCCGAGTAGCGAAGTGCCGATCTGGTCCAGCAGTCAGGCTGGCGGAAATCCGATGCTCCAGTTGAGTCGTCGGAGAAGGAGGCGAGACGAGGGGCCCTACTTCAGGTCAGTTCATATAAGACCGGACCGGTCGCCTGTGTACCAGAGTACCGGCAAGGTGACGCTGTATGCGGAAGATCATCGGGGCGTCATGGAGTGGGCGCGCAGGGAACGGCTGGATGTGTCGGCGGACGATCTCTGCCTCTATGGGCAATTCCTCTTGTTCCTGGAGAGCGGACCTGAGGGCAGCGAACACGTGAATACCATCGTGAAGTTCCGATTGCTTGACCACGAGAAGCGAAGAGCTATCGTCGATCTCGCTATATCGAAGGGCCTGAGGAGTCACCTTCGCACCGCGATCAATCGACTGGAGGGACTGGGGCTTAAGGCAAATGAATACAAAGCCCGCACATCGGCCTTCGCCTTGAGCGAAGAGCGCAACCGACGTGCCGTCGAATCGATACCGGACCAACACCCAGCGCTGCACAGAAACGACAGGAATGCGTACCGCCATGTCTTGGTGCATCTCGAGACCACGCGGGTGAAAACCATCGACCGATTCCGACAGCTGCCACAAACTGAGCGTGACGCGCTTCTCGTTGGGTTCGCAAGAACCGGAAGCACGGGGAAGAATTCGGTGCCGGATTCAAGCGCGTTGAGCTGTTGCTCAATTCGACGGGCGGCAATCAGCATCAATAGCCGGCAGTCATGCCGAAGTCCATGCTGAGTGTCGCACCCGTGATCGGAGCGGCTGCATCCGCGAGCACAAAGCCGATCAAACTGGCCACTTCCTCAGGTCGGATGAATCGTGCTTCTCCCTGCTGCGGGTAGCGTGACAGCAATCGGCCGAGGTAGCCCCGAGGGTCTCCTGCGCCGTGGTCTTGCGCCTGCTTGTGCAGCATCGGGGTGGCGATGTCGGAGGGGCAGACCGTGTTGACGCGCACGCCGAAGGGCGCGAGCTCCAGCGCAAGTGCCTTGCCCATGAGCACCAGACCGCCTTTGCTGGCGCAGTAGACGGCGCAGCCGGCATTGCCGACGACGCCGGCGTCGGATCCGACGTTGACGATCGCGCCCCGTGACGCCTTGAGCGCGGGGATCGCTCTCGAGCAAAGAAAGAACACGCCCTTGAGGTTCACGTCGACGCAGCGGTCCCAGTCTTGCTCGCTCACCGCTGCGCTGTCGCCTTCGGTCCACACGCCGGCGCAGTTCACGAGAGCATCGATGCGGCCGTGCCGGCCGAGCACCTCTTCCACCACGCGCTCGCATTCCGCCACATGCACCAGGTTTGCCGCAACCGCGTGCGCGCCGACTTCGCCGGCAATGGCGCCGAGGCGGGCGGGTTCGGTCGAGGTGAGGCTGAGCGCAGCGCCGCTGCGATGCAGCAACCTCGCGGTGGCCGAACCGACCCCGCCGCCGGCCCCGCTGATCAGCACGACCTTGCCCTCGAAAAGCCGCGGCTCGAACATCCTCACGCCGCCATTGCTTGCCGCGCGGTGGGTGCGGCCTGAACCGCCATCCCGTGCGAGGACTTGTCTTCCTGCAGGCTGTTGCCACCATCGACGACGAAGGCCTGGCCGGTGACATAGCTCGCGCCAGGCGAGGCGAGGAACACCACCATGGCCGCGACTTCATCGGGGCTGCCGGCTCGGCCCAGGGGCGTATGGTGCGATGCATCGTGCTCGCGCGCGGTCTGCGAGCCCGTGGCGATCCACCCGGGCAGCACATTGTTGATGACCACGTTGTGCTGGGCCGTTTCGAGCGCGATGGCGCGGCTCATGCCGATCAAGGCTGCCTTCGCCGCGCCGTAGGCGGCCTCGCCGGGCACGCTCACGATGGGCCCCGTGACGGAAGAGATGTTGACGATTCGCCCGTACTGCTGCCGAATCATGTGAGGCAGCGCACAGCGCGTGATGTTGAAGGTCGTCGTGAGGTTGCGCTCGATGGTCAGGTCCCAGTGCCGGTAGCTGCAGCGCTCGAAGCGCTCGTACTCCTCGGACTGTCCTGCCAGGGTCATGCCGGCGTTATTCACGAGCACCGATACGGTTCCAACTTCCGTGACGATGCGCGCCATCATGGCTTCGACCTGTGGACGCGAAGCAAGATCGCACACATACGCATGCGCCTCGAATCCGCCTGACTGAAGGTCGCTGGCTCTTGCCCGCGCCCGCGCATCGATGTCGGTAACAACGACGCGCGCGCCTGATTGCGCCAACCTCAGGGCTGTGGCGAAACCGATGCCCAGGGGGCTTCCGGCGCCGGTGACGAGTGCAACCTGGTTGTCGAGTGTCTTCACGTCGCCGGCCTCCGGTACTGTGGTCGCTGGCTGAGTGATCTTCAGCCCCCATGAGGTTCCTGCTTGCCGCATGGTGGAACTGGGCGGACCCGTCAGGCCACCGAGCAGCAACATGGAATCAGGGAGAAGAACATGGCTGCCGTCAATCGCGTTTCGAACAGTCCGCCGCCAGAGGCCGTGCTCGCTCGAACTTATGCCTCGAACGGGGCCGAGCGAAATGTCCAATTCACTCACGCGTTCTCAGGCACGGCTCCCGTGTCGCCCGCTCATCCCCACGAGAAGACGAACGGGCGGCACTCCGAAGGGTCGAACCTCACTGCAAGCGCGACCATGCTGCTCGCCGGCGACAAGGTCTCGCCGCAGTACCTGACGCAGGCTTTGATCGAAGCGCGCAACCTGCATGGGTCGGACCTGCTTCTTGAAATCGAGAGGATCGATCGGTTGGCCCGCGAGGTCGAAGTGCCCGATGGCACCGTTGCGCGGCTCCTGGCGGCCGAAGCACTGGTGACCATCGCGCCGGTGTGCGAGCACGAGATGGCCAGTGACCTGATCGGCACGCTGGCCGGCAAACTCGACGACGCAGACCCGATGCACGCGAAGACAAGCACTTCCCTCGCCGTCGAAGCCACGCGAAGGGTGATGGCATACCGGCTGGTGACCAGGTCCGGTGAAAGCGACACGCCCGAAGACCTGGAGCTGTCGGTACACGGACTCTCGCCGGGATTGGCCGACCTCGTCGTCACCTCGGCGGCCTACACCCTCGTGATGAACAGGCCGTGCAAGACCTTGACGATCACCTTCGGGCCTCAAGGCGAGCACCTCGAGGCCCAGGTTGCACAATCGCTCGAGATGATCGGCGACTATGTCTCGACCGAGCGGTGGGACGACGGGATGCGTCTGATGCGGGTGGACGCGACCAGCAAATCCACCGAGAACTACACGAACGTCGTGCAGTTCCGTGCATGGAAACTGCAAACCCAACTGGGGATGCCAGGCATGGTGAACTACACGCTCATGGCCCAGAAAGTCAGATGCCTTCCGGGCCTTGATCTTCGACGCCGGCCAGAGGTCGATTTCCCTGACCTGCTGATTCCAGCAGGGGATCGGTTCTGGACGAATCTTGGAACCGCGCTCGGACGCTGTCCAAAATATTCATCGCCGGCGATGGTGAACATCGACTGGATGAAGCTCCTGACATTCGTGGCGGGATCCGGACACGACCTATCGAAGTATCCTGGACCCAGAACACTCCTCAACCATGCCGGCCACTTGCTGCGCCAGGCGGAATTCCTTCCAGGTCGCACGCTGGTCGCCGCGGTCGGGGCGCTCAAATATCTCGCAATGCACCCTCCGTCATGCCAGCGATGGCTCTCTCCGATCGCATCCAGGGTCAGCGAGTTGATCCCGCCAACGCCGGCTGAGATGAAACTGAGCAGCGGTGACATCGCGCGGATGTTCGAGGGTATCGGCCACTTCCAAGGCTTCGACTACGGAGAGGACGATCTTTGTGGAGGACTCGGCGTGGGCGCCATGTCCGCGACGCAGTTCGACAGAGGTGCTTGCGACCTCGCGAGACGCCTGGGTCCCTATCTGCGTGAAGTCCACTTCGACAGGCCGGCCCATCTCGCCGTGATCGTCGGTGGAACGCAGTTCCTGCCACAGGAGGAGTCGGAAGCCGTCATTCAGGTGTTCCTCGACAGAGGCTTGTTCGCCCACAGCAGCGAATGGATCTTCGAAAACGGCACCCTGCGCGACATCGTGCGCCACACGCGCCACTTGGCATGCTTCGGGCGAATCGCCGAATGCCTGAAGGACCACATCGACCACCTTTTGCAGACGGACTTCTTCCGGCCGGGGACCTTCAGCGAGCTTGCGCGGACCCTGCGATTCCACAGGGGGCCGTTTGCCGAATGGCTGATGCAACGTCTGACGCACTACATCGAGAAAGCGCCATCGTCATTCGAAATCACCGAAGGACAATTGCTCTCCAGCCTGTCGGGGCTGCAAGGCATTTTGAGCGGTAGCGAGCGCAACTTTGCGTCTGCCGTTCTTGCCTATAAGTTCTCGTGCGACGACCTTCGACGCAATATCAATGCGACTCAGATGACCAGGGCAGTTCAGGCCTGCGGGGCTTTGCCTGAGGACCTGGCAGACCAGCTGGCGGTGCGATTGCGCGAGCATGCGTTGCGAGCAACCGGGTTCGATTGGCGATCCGTGACGCTCTCCATCTATGCCTACGCGAACGGTGCGACCGGCAAACCAGCCGTCGAATTGCTGAAGATCATTGTGGACAAGGCCGCTCTAGGTGATGTGAGCGATGCCCAGCGGCACATGACGATGATCGACGTCGCCGCGTGGTGCCGCTCCGGCTGCGTTCGTGATGATGTCTTCGAGTTGGTCCAGAAATGCGCCGCGAAACTCCAGCTGGAGGCCATGGACCGAAACAGCCTCGTGAATGGCGCGCCGGCCATCGCATGGTCTCATGCAGTGGAAGCGCGCCGAGTCGTGGTCGGCCAGTCCACCATCGAGCTCGATCTGCACTACTTCAAGGAGGCGGTGGCTGACCTCCTGGTGCAGCGCGCGGTCGAGGTGCTCAACGAGTCGCCGACGCTCGAAAGCCTCGAGATCAATCCGGGATCCGGCAGGCACCGCGCGGGGAGGCTTGGCAAGATGCGCGAACTGGTGCTGCGACGACTGGACGAATTGGGCGTTCCGAAGGAGGCGGTGCAGGTGATCGCGGTTCCCGGTGAGCGCGTGTTGGTCAGCAGGTGGTTCGTCAATCGGGCTCTGGTGTCGCATCTGATGAGTGGCGGCTCGGAAGCCAGGTTGCGAGACCTCGAGCCGAAGATCATCGAACACGTCGGCGGCTTGCCGCCACATGATGCGATCGATTTTCTCGCCGGCAAGGCCGAGGCGAGCGGTGCCGATGACGACGCCTGCCTGATCAGGGCGCTATTGAACGGTAAGCATGACGCCGCCGCGTGGTACTGCGATCTGCTGGAAAAACTGGCCCTGCCGGGAGATGCTCGCAACGCTCTGCTCAAGCCGAAGTCGCCGATCCTGGCGTCCTTGTTCGGCGGGCCGGCGAGGCGAGAATCGGCTGCCGTGTACTTGATGCACGCGGTCCCGCTGCTCGACAGTCCCGTCGACCGGGAGGAAGCGCTCCTCGAGCCCAGCGACCATGGGCAGCCGGCTGTCTTCGGATTGATGGCCAACGGCGATGATGATCTGCTCGAGCTCTATGCCGCGACGCTGCGGGCCTTCGGAGTCTCTCGAAGCGCCATATGTTCCGCGTTGTCGTCGGCATCGGGACAGGTGAAAGTTGACAACATGCCGTGGATCCGGGAGTTCGTAACCTTGCTCGGACTGCAGGACGAGCCCGACATCAAAAGGTTGTTGCAACGGGATCCAGGACTCAACAAGAAGAACGCAACGATCAACACACCGCGTTTGCGCGAGCGCATCGATCACCCCGAGGCGCTGACCAAATCCGATGGGGGCCGTTTGATCAGCGGCCTTGGCATGAGAACGTCCAACATCCTGGCCATCCAGCGAACGACGCTGGATGACACGTTCGCCATCACCTTGGACATCGCCCTGGAGGCCATTCGCAAGTACGAGCGATTCGGGGACAAGCAGGAGCTTTTGATCGAGGCTCTGAAGAAATTCAACGACCCTTTCACTCTGCTCTGGCGTACCGGGGATGGCGGCTACTACTATGAGTTGGACGGGTCCGCCTCCGACGGCAAGCGCAGGGCCGAACTTCGGATCGACGGGAAGGTGGTAAGCAGCTTGCGCGTGTACGACACCCAGGACAGGGTGCTCGTTTCGATGCGAAATCTGTCGCAAACATCGAATTGACAAAAGCGCTTCAGGCGTACTCGAATCGCCTGTGGGACATCGGGAACCCAAGAGCACTTCAAGCCACTGAACCGCGGGCAGCTTCGATCGCCCATCGGATCGCAGGCTGCGTGGCCCTGGTGCTCGCTTCGTCCCACGATCCGCATCCTCGACTCCAGCGTACGCGCTCACCAAGTCGACCTTGCCCTGGGCGACGAGGTCCAACGCCGCCTTCCCATGGCTGATCGTCACGATGGTCACGTCCAGGCCCTCCTCGCCGAAGAAGTCCTTGGCGGCCGCAAGGTGAAGTAAGGCGGCATGCGGAGTGGAGGACAGGGCCAGCCGCAAGGGCTGTCTCGGTGCCGGCTCAGACTCGCGCAGCGGCCATCGGATGCCGGTGACCAGCAAAGCCAAGCCCACGGCCAGCACGGCCAAGGCGAGGGCAAGAGCGGGCATGACGCGACTGCGCCTGTCGGCAGGTGTTGCGGCCGCCGGGATTCATGGAAAACGGATCCAAGCCCAGTTGGAGCATGACGGCCATCCGCTCCGTCTTGCCGACTTCATCACGCGCCGGCCGCCCCGTCGGCGAAAGCGACATGAGCGAGTAGTAATAGGTAGGTTGGCACAGCAGGTGGAGGCAGGGTCGGGTCGTTCCTGGTGGCCTTGTTGATGTCGCCTATGCCACTCGCATACACGGCGCTGGCGGCATCGAAGGCCGTCCTGGACCCCCAGCACATGGCCATCAGCAGCGCCTTCAGCACGTCATCCGCTCCGCGGGCGTCGTGCAGTCCTTTCACCTCCATGAAGCGCGCTACTGCGTCAACCTGCGCCTCTGTCCACTCGCCATGCCCGAATCCCCGTGCCTTGGCTTCGAGGGACTCGAGCCCTTCAGGAGACGGTTGAACTTCCTGGGCCACCTGCGTTCCGAAATTGCCAATGAGGTTGGCCGCCAGAATCCGACGAAATTCCGCCAGAGCGTCGGCACCCTCGCCGGCGACGATCGACAGGGCGTTCCGTCCCTGCTCATCCTTCCAGCGTGGTGGCTGCATCGCGTCGGCTCACCTCGACGGCTGCGCCGCGAGACTACGGTTGAGAGTGCCTCAGCAGCCACTCCACGCTATCGAATGCCTCGAGCACTGCCCCCGATATCCCGCCTAGGGTGAGAAGGTCCTGAACCTGTTGGGTGTCCAGTTGCCGAAGCTGGTCGATGGTCGTGACACGCCCATATGGCCCGATGGGTTGCTTGCGCTCGAGAAACAGCAAGACATCGCGGTACCTGCTCTTGTCATTCCTTCTCAGCAAGGGATCGTCGGTCGGTATTGATTTGACGGCTGCTTGGTTCGCTGGTTGGGTTAACGCGAATCCGCTCCGCGTGCGGCTGAGGTTCTGGCGAGCTTGGATCTTCAGACCCAGGCCATCGATTCGATTCACGGTGGAACGAAGGTGCTTCCGGAGGCCCGCCGCAATCGCGCTCTCTACAAGTCTGTTCCGCTCGTTCACAACGAGGTTTCGGAACTTGCGCACGGTGTCCACTTTGATTCCCTGAGAGTCTGTTGGCGCGGTTTCCAAGTACCAGAGGAAGTACCTGTACAGGCTGACATCCTCGTCAGTCATGTCCAGCCGCTCACCTAGCTCCTCCAGGACGCCCTTGTGGTCCTGGGCGTACAAGACCACCTTGCTTTGGGACGACTGGTACACAGGTTGGGCATTGCCAACGGCGTGGACTGATACGAACTCGATGTTCCGGCGTTGCTTTGCACCACCGGAGGCCTGCTCATGCATCGCGTTGCTGCCGGACGCGCCAATGGACGAACGGGACGGCGCGGGGGGGGCGGCCGCTGCCATGGCCGGCGCCTGCGGAAGGGCCCCGCCTCGCGACTGCCATGCGGCCAAGGTTTCCGGTGCGGGACAGTAGACGTCGATGGTGTAGGCACCCAAGGCGTCGCGCGCGACAAAGGGCAGCAACCGGGCCAGGGCCTCGCTCATGGTGTCGGCGCGGACCGTTCGCGGCGGGGTGTCAGCGCAATCAGGATCGCGTTGCGAGTCCACCTCCACGAAGTGCCTGGGCTGCCCTTGCAGCTCGATCAGCTGCACGCTGTGCGAACGGATCTGCCCGTCCCCGGAACTCACCTGCATGGTCACACCGATGGCTGGAGCCTGGTCGATGTTCGGAGCTGCGCCCCACCAAGAAAAAATCGGCCGGCCCGCCTGCGCGTCGGCCACGGTGATTGCGCCATTGGCCGCGTTGAAGGGCAGTACGTATGGCAGCTTGTGCTTCGAGTACCGCGCCAGGTCGAAGAAGCTGTACAGCGTGGTTCGACGGCCCGGGTTCGGGTCGTACGGGTCCATCTGTGCCTGCTGGGTGATGTACTCGTCGATGTCATCCGTGGAGGCCAAGTACCGCAGGTCGTGCCCGGAGTAGAACATCGACAACCCGTCGTGCACGTGCATGGAGCAGTTGTGGCCGCGCTGCTCGACATGGAAGTAGCCGCTGTCGAGCCGGTGGTAGCTCACGACGGGGTATTGCATGTGCGGCAGTTGCACGATGTAGCGGCCGGATGCGTCCCGCTGGACCGGCGCGTTGCCGGCGTGGCGCATCATCGACCTCGGTGGGTTCACCACGAAGTCGCCGACCGGGGTCCTGCAGCTCTTCAGCACATCGCTCGCGACGCACCAAATACGGGCCATTGCTTCGTGGTTTGGATCGGGTGCGTACGGGTCGAAGGCGCTCAGTTCCAGCCGATGCAGCCGGCAATTCGGGAGTGCCAGCTCGTCCAGCGCGGCCTGGATCATCACCCACGCAGCGGCCTCTCGCGGGTAGCGCGTATGGGCACAGATCGGTGTCACCACCATCTCCGTCACTCCCAGCCGCCTCGCATTCTCATAGGCCAACCGGTACGCGGCATGCAACTGCACGTCGTGATTACGGGTGTGGTGCGTCCCGCTCGGCAGGTTGGGACCTATCGAGCGCAAGACATGCATGGACCGGTCTCGGATCTCGCCCGCCTTGTCGGGACTGATCACGACGGCCGTTTTCAAGGGGTCGGTCGCGATGAGGCGCTTGATGTCCTGCTCGCGCACCTGCAACACCCAGAAGTTGCGGGCGATCCTGTCGATCGTTTGCTGGTCCTGCTTCGACAGCCAGTCGCGCAGCCGCAATTGCAGTGGCTGCGCTACCGTTGGCTTCGATCCCGCGTCGATGCGCCTGCGCGTGGCTGGCGGAGGGTCTTGCGGGTCCGAAAGTCTGCGTCTCGCCGGCACCGTGACCGCCGACGTCGACGGGTGGGCGGGCCCGACGTGCAGAAGAGAATACGCAGGCGCGTGGCGGAACACCACGCCAGGCAAATTCGGCGCTGATGGCAGCGAGGAGTCCGAGTACGGAGAAGCCGAGGTTACTGGGTACACGATTCAGCCTCGATTCCACTGCGTACGCTGCCCGCGGTGCCGCCTGGTCAGCAAGTCTTCGGCCTTTGACACCACCTCATCGAGGAGGAACTTGCTGCGCAGGCATTTGGCCCACGCGTCAAGCGCGCCACCTTCTTGCACATGCGAGCCGATGTTGCCCATTCGCGGCCCCAGCACGGACCCGATGATCCGGCGGGAAGGGTCGATGAGTTTTTTCGGATTCACATGGTTCTGCGCCAAGCTCCGTGCCGTGATGCCTCCGCAGTACGGGGAGCTGCTGTCAGGCTGGTAGGGCACGCCGTGGATGTAGGCTTGATATTCAAGAGAGCCCAACAACTGCGGGTCACTGCAGATCCGCTCTGCAACGATCTGGGCCAATGTCTCGAATTGCGGCGTCGTTGCCAGCCAGGCGGCTGCCAGGTGCTCGAACCTGTCACCGGCCTCCTCGAGATGGGCGCTCAAGTCGTTCGCGTCGAGCGCCTCCAGCCAGGCAGTGAAGTCGCGCATCGGCTGGTTTCTGTCGTTCAAGGCTTGCCGGACCGTGTCAGGCATATTGAACCTGCGCAACGACGCCTGCGCGAGCGTCAGCCTCTCGAACTTGAGCGGCATGTACCGTGCCCATGGCGCATGGGAGATCCGGTGATCCAGCGGATGGGCCGGCTTGTGGGTGCTGAGGCGCAAAACCTCGTCGGAGGTGCAGGATCGAAAGGCAATGTTCATCGGGGGCTGTCGGGAGCGGTATGTCTGCTACTTGAATGGACTGACCGGACGGATGGTTCCCGCATCAGCTGGCGGTTACAGCATCGACTTGCGTCATGGCGCGTTGCCGCCCCGCCGGACCGGCATGGCCTTGCCCTGCGCCCGGTAGCCGATGACGACGTTCGGATCCTCCATCGCGTGGCGCGTGAACAGCACTTCCGTCGCGCCGCCGTCGCGATGCCGCATCTCCAGTATGTGCGCCTCGGGATGGGCCTCGGCGAACTCGTGCAGATCGCTGACCGGCCCATGCAGCACCTTCTGCGGCACCTCGAGTCGCACGAGTCCCTCGCCTTCCTCAGGCGGGTAGATCTCGATCACCTGCACGGCGTCGCCTCCAGCGGCCATGGAGCCCCAGACCTGGGCAGTACGCAGGCTGGTGGATGCGTACACGCCCGGCCCGGCCCGTGTGAAACCTTGGTAGTTCTGGCCGGCCCGCGACAAGTCGAAGCCTTTGTCGAGGATGCTTCGCGCTCTCGCGGACGACGTGCCATGGAAGACCTTCTTGCCCGGGAGGGCGTGCTCGACCTTCGTCATGATGGTGCGGCCGCCGGGGATCGGGTCTGCCACGCAGCCGCCAGGCGACGGCACCGGGACCGCTCGGTTGGGCGCGACATGACGAAAGCGATGAGGGCTGGCCCCCTGCCTCAGCGTGGGCAGCGTTCGGACGACGCCATTGGCAATGGTCGAAATCAATACGAAATTTCCCTTCATGTGGACACGGCGATGCGAATGCCCGCGGCGCCTCCGGACGGCCTGGTGCGGCCGGTCTGCAACCACGCGCCGTGAGTGGCCGCAGGCGCCGCGTCGGTTCCATGCTGCGATGCGCAGTCGCTGCCGAGGCCCTGGAAGTGCTCTTCGACGAATTGCAGCGTATCCAGCGCAGCCTCCCAGACCGTCCGATCCCCTTCGGGCAGGGAGTTCACGGCCTGGCGCTGAAACGCCGACAGCCTGTCCGCATACCTCACGGGAAGGTTCATCGTTGCACTGACCAAGTCGACAGAGTGCTGCGCGTGAAGGCATGGGGGTTCTGATGCGCCGTCGATGTTTCGGGCAGCAAGTCGGCGAACAGGAAGAGTGCCGCCGACTCGATGTGGATCTGTCGCGCTAGCGGGTGTCGGCGAGAATTGGTAATGGTCCCACTGCACCTCCGACTCGTGATTTCGACCCTGCGCAAGGTCATCAAGCGGCTGCACTATCCGCTGGACGTGATGCGGGTGTCCGTGCGCTGGTACGCGGCCTACCCGTTAAGCCTGCGCAACCTGGAAGAGATGATGGCCGAGCGCGGCATGCTCGTCTACCACGCCACCGTGCATCGCTGGGCGCTGAAGATCCTGCCGGCGCTGGCGGCGGTGTTTCGACGGCGCAAGCGCCCGGTGGGCTCGAGCTGGCGCGTGGACGAGACGTACATCAAGGTCGGCGGGCGATGGAAGTATCTCTATCGCGCGGTCGATCGGCTCGGCCATACGGTGGACTTTCTGCTCACGGCCAAGCGCGACGTCGCTGCGGCCCGGCGTTTCTTCGAGCGCGCGATCGATCTGCACGACGTGCCCGAGAAAATCTCGATCGACAAGAGCGGCGCCAACACCGCGGCCGTGAGCAGCTTGATCGATGACAGCGGTGCGGCCATCGAGCTGCGTCAATCGAAATACCTCAACAACCTCGTCGAGCAGGACCATCGGGCCGTCAAGCGCCGAACTCGGCCGATGCTGGGCTTCAAGGAGTTCCGCTCGGCGGCGAGGATCATCACCGGCATCGAAACCATGCACATGATCCGCAAGGGGCAGTTGCACTGCCCCAAGGGCCAAGTCATGTCTGCTGCCGAGCAGTTCTACAGCCTCGCCGTCTGAACTTGCCGCGCCACCTGCGCCGCCGCTCGCCTCGACCCACTATCGCGACAGAATCCCAGCATCTACCTGCACGCAGCTGATGATGCGCGCCACGATGCGACCGAGAGAGCGCACCGTGCTGGTTGGCAATCGGGATGACGACCGGCGGCCGCGACCTACTGCTGCAAGGCTTGCCGGCGTCCTTCCCTGTCTTGCTCCGGTAGCCGATCGAGCTTGGATAGAAGATGCTGACGAACCTCGTTGCGGTATTGCGATGGCAATTGGTTCGCTTGGTTCATGACTGCGTCGAACAGGGCCGTCCTGACCGCCTGTTCACCGAGGACGGCTTGAGCTCTCGCAACGGTGGGGGTGGACGCGACGACACGCTCCGCAGCGGCGCGCAACGCGACGCTTTGGAATTGCGGCGGCCGTCCTGAAGTGTGCTGCAGGAAGTTCAACACTCGTTGCGCCTGTTCATCCCAAGAGCCCCCGGCCAGCCCGAGGTTCAACTCGCCAATCGTCATCCCCTGACCTGTAGATACGGATCCGTCAAGGGCCAGGATGGAATCCAACAGCGAGGCCGCCGTGCCAGAGGCCCCTTGTTCGAGTGCCTGATTGACCGCCTGTTGGACTTTCGCCGAGAGCGCATGACCAGTTCCCGATGTTCCGCTGCTTTGCTTCGGCGTGTCCAATTTGCGGAACGCGTCGTCCGATTGTTCGGTCGCATATTTACGCGCTTCGCCCAGAATGCCGGCGCCCGAAAGGCTTGCGCGCTCCCGGTAGCGGAAGGTGTATCCGATATGTTCCGACAACCTTATCCCACATCGCGCGATGTTTTTCTTTGGCATCGGTGTCCCCCAAGGCCTCCTTGCCCTGGTAACTCGACTTCAGAAACGCGACCCGCGTCGCTTGATCGCACTTGCTGGTGGAGCCGAGGTGCATTCCGAGGGACTGCATGCAGTTCTTGAACTTGTCATACGGAGCGTCGGCAAGCATGCGATGAGCATGGGGGACCAACAGCGCCCACTCAGCTTTGCTGAGATCTTTGGCGCTTCGCTCACCCTGGAGCACCTTCCCCCAGAGGTTGGTGGCCTCGTTGCGACTGTCGATCTTCTCTCGAATCTCTTTCCAGTTCGACATCGCTGCGGCGCCGGACAGCAATTCATTGGGCGGGTAGACGCCATGCTCGAGCAGCAGTGCAGCCAGGTCGACCGAGGAGACATGTTGCTTGGGGTGCGAGTCCTCTACATTTCCGAGAAGAAATCGCCATTCGAGCTCACAGAAGTCGTCCCATTCACTATCTCCGGGCTCCGCGGAAATACGCGCGACCAACAGCGTCTTCGCGCTGTCAATGGATGAGCTGCAATTGAATAGCGTAGCGTTGCCCGGATTGCTATAGATGAGGTCCGAACAACGCTTCGTCCAGCCGAGTGCGGCCTTGAGATCAAGGTTGATGTCGCCTTGATAGCTGTCATCGAAACTCGGGCGAGTCCTGATCGCGTCCACGTATGCACCGATCACCTGAGCCGAAGCGCCATGCAGTGGGTGGTTGAGCAACCCGGGTTGCAGGCTGTCCTGGATTTTATTTGGATTTCGGCGCAGCCATTGGTTAATGGCGATGGGCGACTGGATATCGTCGAACGCGTGCAGGCCACGCTTGATTCCCAGGTCTTGGAAGAAATTGACAGCTTCGCGTGATGTGGAGTTGGCCCACGCGGACAGCCCCTTCTCGTCGAGTTCGGCGGTCATCGTCCTCAGCGTCGATCTGATGTCGGCGAAGGGCTTTGTCAACGCCTCACAGGCGCGATCGAGGGTCAACTGCTCGGCGGACGGGAGCTTGCCGTCCTCACCAGTGGAAAACGGGTCGGCTCCCAATTGCATCATGACCGCCAGGCGCTCTTCGATTCCGACATCTGCCCGATCCTCCGGCTTGAACCCCCAGACGCTGGCTGATGCCTTCTGCTCCAGTGATAGGTCATGTAGGCAGGTGTGGCCATCCTCGTTGCGATCATTGATGTCGCACACACCCGAGGCGTACACGGCACGAGCGGCCTCGAAGGCTGGTCGCAGTCCGCTGGCCAACGCCAGCGGCAGGGCGTCCGCCACCTCTGAAGCGCTGGCGTGTTTCAGCCGTGCCTCCTTCATGAACCGCGCCACTGCCGCGACCTGTCGGGTATCGAGTTGATGGTCCCAGTCGGCGCTGACCTTCGACTGCAGGGCTTCCCAGGTCTGCTGCTGTTCGGGAGCGATCTGGAACGTGAGCTTGGGCTGGAAATCTCCACAGGCTTTGCGTGCCACCAGCTGGCGCACCGCGGCAAGCCCATCGCCGCTGGCGCTTGCCATCGCCGAAAGAATGTTCCTCTGCTTGCTGTCTTTCCAGGCCAGCGCCCGATCCACCTCTTGTGGCGGAAGTGACTCGCTCATGCCTCGGAGCAAGTCGTCGAGGCAGCCTTCGCTGGAAGCGAGATCGATGACGCTCTGGCCGGCGTTATTCCATGTTCGCCCACGCGGACCGAGCGGCGTCCGGGTCATGGACGCGCACCATCGTGTGCAGGCAAGTGTTCCCTTCGTCATCTTGCTCGTCGATCTCTCCGACGCCGCTGGCGTAGACAGCACAAGCGGCTTCGAACGGCGGGCGTTGACTTCCGCCGAACAGCGCGGACTGCAGGGCAGAGCCCACTTCGTCGAACGACCAGACTCGGGCACGATTCATGAACTCCATGAGCGCGCCGGACTGCGCGTCATCGAGATCCCTGCACCACTCATGCTTGGCCGCCTCCTTGCCGAACGACTCGGGCGTCCACGAGGGTTGCCCTGACGTTTGGGTTTTCCCCCGCGTTTGTGCCTGGCGATCGGGGTGGCTCTGCATCCAAGTCCGTAGCGCTCGCTGGGCTTGCAAGGCCGGAACGAGAGGGACGACGTGCTCCAGGCCCGACATTTCGGCAGCCGCTGGAATACGAACGTATGGCTTGTCTGCCTTGTCCAGTTCGACGGTGACGCTCTGGCCCAGGGAGAGAAGCTTGCCAACGCTGCCGTCCACGGAAAAGACATTCTGCGACCCGGGCGGGAAAACGATGCCCAGTTCCTTACCCAAGGCGGTCGATTTTTCCGCGACGATCGAAGTGAACTGCGTCTGGCCGACATCGCTTGGCTGGACAGACGTGCCAATCAAGGACACAGAGCCCGTCGACGTGCTCGATGCCGCCGACGACTGGGCCAGACCAAACGGACCAATCGAAGGCGGCGTCGCACCGGACGGAAGATTGCTCAGGATTTGGTTGCGTTGATCGCGAAACCGCACAGACTCTGGGGACTGCTCCGTATGGATCTGTGCTCGTAGCCTCTGGAACTCCCTCGTGTGCGAAGCGATTTGCGATGGGGCGAAGCGCGCTTCATGTCGGCCTTCGACGTCGGTTTGCAAGACAACGGGGACTGTGCCTCCCGCCGGGAAACCCACGCGGCCGGCCCGCTGCGATGACGTATGGGTCGTCGGTCCGTCGTTCACCGGCGACGGTGATCGTGACCCCTCGTCGTTTCGAACTGTTCCATGCGCCATGGTTCTCTCTCTTGCAAACACCCCAGATACGCGTGCGACTCAGCCGCCCAATGTTGCCTGGCAACAGGGGTCCGACTGGTTTGACTGGCGAGGCTTGGGTGGCTTGAGATGGCGCTCAGTTCCACGGTCCGGGCATGTGGGACGCGCGCGACACGCGGCCCAAGGCGTCCCCCGAGCCACTAAACTCGCCGGTCCCGTGACGCTCAGCGCTGTCGCGAACCAACACGAACAACAACGTCTACCGCGCGAGCCGGCCGGTGCCCATGCTGAGCCGACACCCCGAATGGCAAGCATCGAGCGCACTGCGTACCCTCGCTTTCCGAGGCTGCTGACCACGCTGGACCTGCAGCGCTTCTTCAGCCCGGTGCCGGAGGAACTGGAGTGGGTCGACAAGCCCTCACGCGGCACCGGCCAGCGTCTGGCTCTGATGGTGCAGCTCAAGTGCTTCCAGTACCTGCACCACTTCATCGCGGTCGAGCAGATCCCGCCCGAAGTCGTCGAGCACATCGCCGCCTGCATGGGGCTCCCCCCTCAGCGATAAATCACCTACCCGAGGGCGCACCGGCCGCTCTACCGCCATCACGATGCCGTGCGCGAACTGCTCGGCGTGCGCTCCTTCACCGGTTCGCGTGCCCGCGCCGACGCCGCCCGCATCGCCCGCGAAGTCTGCCGCGTCGTCAACACGCGCACGGACATCATCAACATCCTGATTTCCGAGCTCGTGCGTGTCGGCTTCGAGCTGCCGAGCTTCAGCACGCTGGTCAAGATCGCCGAGCGCGAGCATGAGGCGGCCGAGCGCGCCCTGTACCAGCAGATCGAGGACCGGCTGACGAACGACCAGCGCCGCTGGCTCGACGAACTGGTGATCGGTGAGCTGCCGGCGCGGCAGACGCGCTACAACGACCTGAAGCGCTCCGCCAAGCAGTTGCAGGAGATCCAGGCCCGCCAGCGCGAACTCAGCGAGGAACTGGTCGCCAAGCTCGAGGAAGTCCTCGAGCTGCTCGCCGCCGACCTGCCCGACGAAGAGACCGGCAAGCGCATCCGCGAACTGCTGGCTCCGCATGGCAGCCTCGACCAACTGCGCGCCGACTTTGCTCGGCGCGGCAGCGCTGGCGGCCACGCTCGGCAATGGAAGCGGCTGGCGGTCAGGGCGCGAGTTCTCAGCCAGCTTGGGGCTGGTGCCTGCGCACAGCGGCTCCGGCGGCAAGGCGCGAGTGGGTCACCTGAGCAAGCGGGGCGACCCCTACCTGCGCACGCTGCTCATTCACGGCGCGCGTGCCGTCATCACCAGCCCCACGGCCAAGCCCAAGTGGCTCGAACAAGTACTGGCGCGCCGCCCGCTGAACGTGGCAGTGGCGGCCCTCCGCTAACAAGATTGCTCGCACGGCGTGGGCGCTGATGGCGCACGGGCGGCAATACGAAAGGGACGGGAAGAGCCCTCCACGCAAGGGCTGCGCCGCGATTGCGGCTGCAGCGCAGATCAACTGAACCTGATAGGAGTGGATGCGGCAAAGAGTGCGTAAGTCGAGTCGATGAAGTGATGGTGAAGCGGGCCAGACCGCGGGTCGGGCAAAGCCGAATGGACTGCGGAGACTGGCGTCAAGCCAGGTCCGCGTAGGAGATAGGGCTCCGCCCCCGCGAATGACCATCAAGGCCAGCAGCGGGCTTGCGCGGACTGCATCAACGGGCCGGATATAAGACGGCAGTCATTGCCCGCCAAGTCAGACCTTCAAGAACTCACTTGCCACACGGGAGGCGTCCATATAGGCAGTCTATGGCTGGCCGACCAATTTCGTCCATCCCGTCATCGCCCGTACTCAAAGGTGCCGAGCCCACGGGCAGCCCCCCGCAGGGTCCCACCATCACCATGGCACGGAAGAGCGAGGCACCGTGGAAGCTCCACAACCTCGGTATCACGGATCAACCGTCACCCCTTGCCTTGACCCCATCTGCCAGCACCTCTACGGCACTCATGCTGAGCAGGCGACCAGGCTTGGCACGCGCCCCCCTTCGAGGCCGCATTCGCAGACGTCGTTGCAGCGAGTCTGTCCGTAATCGGATTGCACTTCGACCGGGAACCGTCGGCGCGCTCAAGCCACTGAAGCCCTACCGAGACGGACTGACCGCCTCGTCCGGACGACCAAGCTCAGCCGGCAGTCCCAGGGAGAAGAGCAACATGGCTTCGCTCACTTCGGCCTTGATCGCCGAGGCGGATCTGCTGCACGGCGCTCTCTGCGCCCACGGCATCGCCGGCGGCGGGTCGGACGTCCACATTTTTTCTCCGGCCCCGATGAACCGCTCTCCGCTGCCGCACGGCTACGTGCAATTCGGCAAGGCGCCGTTCGTGCCCGCCGGCAGTCGGTCCGGCGTCGAGAAGACGATCTACCAATCGAGCAGCGGCGATGGCTATGCGGTGCGGCTGGCCGACGAGACGCTGGCGCCGGTCAAGGTCATCAAGGAGCTCCCCGGCGAGCGCCGTGTCTACGGCCTGCACGAGTGGCACTACGCCGGAGAGCCAGGGCGGCTTCGCGATGAAACGCGACAGCGGCGGGCCGAGCGATGCAGAGCTCACCGCCATGGCCAAGACGCAGCCTTGGCGCACCCGAGGCCGCGCCGGCGCGCCACTGGACCTGCAGCAGATGAAAGCTGCGGTCGATCAGTGGGCCACCGGCCACCCCGGCGAAGACCGCGCCGCCGCGCAACAGATACTGCACGAGGCGCTGGACAAGGAGTTTGACTCCACCGTCAAGTCCTACAACATCAGCATGAACGCCCGCCGGCTGACGGATCTGCCCACGGACGTGCTGAACCAGCTCGCGAAGTGCTTCGAGCTCAGCGTGGGCAACAACCGGCTGACCAAGCTCGAGCTGAAAAACCCCCACATCCAGCGGCTGCTGGCGCGCAACAACCGCATCTCCGAACTCGAAATCAAGAGCGCCGACGAGCTCGAATACCTGGACCTGGCCAACAACATGCTCGTGCTCGACCACGACAACACCGCCTGCTTGGCGGGGCTTGGCCCGGGCTGCGAGGTTCAGGTCTGCGACAACAAGCTCACGAGCGGCGACATCGACGCGCACAACGCGCAATACCAGGGCCAGGGCGCGAGCCTCGTCGCGGCGCGCCCGCGCCAGGACGACCAGGACCTGAAGCGCCTGGACAACGACGTCCTGGAAACCCGCCTGCTTCAGAAAAATCCTGACGAGTGG
>DASUZE010000109.1:0-92823 GCA_036377015.1 Piscinibacter sp.
CATGGAGCAGGCCACGCCGACCTCGCCCTGGCAGCCGACCTCGGCGCCGGAGATGGAGGCGTTCTCCTTGTAGAGGATGCCGATGGCCGCGGCGGTGAGCAGGAAGTCGATGACGCCGGCGTCGGTGGCCTGGGGGACGAACCTCGTGTAGTAGTGGAGGACGGCGGGGACGATGCCCGCCGCGCCGTTGGTGGGCGCGGTGACGACGCGACCGCCGGCGGCGTTCTCCTCGTTGACCGCCAGCGCGTAGAGGTTGACCCAGTCGAGCACCTGCAAGGGATCGCGCAGTGCGGCCTCGGGGTTCGAGCACAGCTGCCGGTACAGATCGGCCGCGCGGCGCCGCACCTTGAAGCCGCCGGGCAGCACGCCGTCGGTCTTGAGCCCGCGCTCGACGCAAGCCTGCATCACGCGCCAGATGCGCAGCAGGCCGGCATCGATCTCCTCGTCGCTGCGCCAGTGGCGCTCGTTGCGACGCATCACCTGCGCGATCGACAGGCCCTCGCGCTGCGTGAGCGCGAGCAGCTCCTCGCCGCAGTGGAAGGGCAGCGGCAGCACCGTGGTGTCGGGCGCGATCTGCTTCTGCCGCGTGCCGTCGTGCGCCACCTCGTCGCTCACCACGAAGCCGCCGCCCACCGAGTAGTAGCTGCGCGACGCGAGCTCCGCGCCGTCGGCATCGAAGGCGATGAAGCGCATGCCGTTGGCATGGAAGGGCAGGCTCTCGCGGCGGTGGAAGACGAGGTCGGCCTGCTCGTCGAAGGCCACTGCCTGGGTGTCGTCCAGGCGCAGCGTGCGTGTGCTGCGGATCGCATCGAGCAGCGCGGGAATCTGCTCGACGTCGATGCTGTCGGGCTCATGTCCCGCCAGTCCGAGCAGCACTGCCTTGTCGCTGCCGTGCCCCTTGCCGGTCGCGCCCAGGGAGCCGTAGAGGTGCGACTGGATGCGCGCCGTGCGATCGAGCTGCCCGTCGTGCGCCAGGCGCAGCGCGAACAGGCGCGCCGCGCGCATGGGCCCGACGGTGTGAGAGCTGCTCGGGCCGATGCCGATCTTGAAGAGGTCGAAAACCGAAACTGCCATCGTGTGGACTCGATTCAAACGTGCAGGCCGTCGTGCTCGGCGAGCCGGAAGCGGCGGGTTCGCAGGCGGAACTCCAGCGTGGTGCCGGGCCACAGGGTGGTGATCTTGCCGTCGCGCGTCTGGTACCAGCTCGCGCAGCCGCCGGTGGACCAGACGGTGCGCCTCATGCGCCGCTGCAGCTCGCTGTCGAAGGCATCGGCCACCTCGGGACGGGTGTCGACCGCCGCGAGCCGCGCCCGGTCCATGCGCGCCAGCGCATCCAGGATGTAGCGCAGCTGCGATTCGATCATGAACACCATCGAGTTGTGGCCCAGTGCGGTGTTGGGTCCGACCACCATGAAGAAGTTCGGGAAGCCGGGCACGGTGGTGCCCAGATAGGCCTTGGCGCCGTCGCGCCAGGCCTGGTCGAGCTCGACGCCGCGGCGGCCGTGCACGGGGAAGGGCGCCATGGCCTCGGCGGCCTGGAAGCCCGTGGCCAGCACCAGCACGTCCAGCACGTGATGCTCGCCGTCGGCGGTGACGATGCCGTCGGGCAGCACCCGCTCGATCGCCGAGGTGACCAGGCGCACGTTGCGCCGCTGGAGCGCGGGGTAGAAGTCGTTGGCGATGAGGATGCGCTTGCAGCCGAGCCGATAGCGCGGCGTGAGCGCCTCGCGCAGGGCGGGGTCGGGCACCTTGCGACGCAAGCGCGCCAGCAGCAGCGGCTCCAGCGACTGCAGGATCTGCGGTCGCCAGATGAAGCCGGGCGCCAGCATCTCGTGGCGCGCGTACACCAGCGCCCGGACCAGCCTTCGCACGCCCGGAACGTTCGTGTAGACCCAGCGCTCGGCCGCACTGAACCGGCGCTCGCGCTTGGGCAGCACCCAGGCCGGCGTGCGCTGGAACAGCGCCAGGTGCGCGGCGCGGCCAGCCAGTTGCGGCACCAGCTGGATGGCGCTGGCGCCGGTGCCGACCACGCCGATGCGGCGTCCGGCCAGCGTCACCTCGCCCTTCCAGCGGGCGGTGTGCATCACCGTGCCGGCGAAATCGCCCAGGCCGGGCAGCTCGGGCAGCTGGGGACGGCTCAGCCCGCCGGTGGCGTTGACGATCACCCGCGCGGTCCACTGCCTCGTCGCGCCGCCGCGCTCCTCGGTGTGCACGGTCCAGCGCTGGGTGGTGTCGTTCCAGGCCAGGCTGGCGACGCGGGTGCGCAGACGCAGGTGCGGCGCCAGCCCGAAGCGCTCGACGCAGCGGTTCAGGTAGGTCTCGATCTCCTGCTGGCCGGGGTAGTTGCCCGACCAGTCGGGATTGGGTGCGAAGCTGAACGAATACAGCAGCGAGGGGATGTCGCAGGCGGCGCCGGGATAGCGGTTGGCATGCCAGGTGCCGCCCACGCCCGCCGCCTGCTCGAGGATGACGAAGTCGGTGCGGTCCGCTTGCCGCAGCCGGATGCCCATGCCCAGGCCGCCGAACCCGGCGCCGATGACGATGACGTCGCAATGGCGAGGCGCGTCATCGCCGGCCATGGTTCAATCCTCGTAGGCGGCCAGCGGGACGCAGCTGCAGAAGAGGTTGCGATCGCCGTAGACGTTGTCGACCCGCCCGACCGGCGACCAGTACTTCTGCTGGCGCAGGCTCTTCACCGGATAGGCGGCGTCCTCGCGCGAGTAGGGATGCGGCCAATCGGTCTTCATCAGGACCTCGGCGGTGTGCGGCGCGGCGCGCAGCGGGTTGTCCTCGCGCGGCCAGCTGCCGTTCTCGACCTTCCGGATCTCGTCGCGGATGGCGATCATCGCGTCGCAGAAGCGGTCGAGCTCCTTCATCGGCTCGCTCTCGGTCGGCTCGACCATCAGCGTGCCGGCCACCGGAAAGCTCAGCGTGGGCGCATGGAAGCCGTAGTCGATCAGGCGCTTGGCGACGTCTTCGGCGCTGATGCCGGAGCTGTCTTTCAGCGGGCGCAGGTCGAGGATGCACTCGTGGGCCACGCCGCCGCCCTTGACCTCGGCGTTGTTGGCGCTGAAGTGGATGTCGTAGTGATCGGCCAGGCGCGCCGCGACGTAGTTGGCGCTGAGGATGGCGGTCTCGGTGGCCGCCGTCAGGCCGTCGGCACCCATCATGCGGACGTACATCCAGCTGATGGGCAGCACCGCGGCGTTGCCCAGGGGCGCGGCGGACACCGCGCCGATCTGCTGCTCGGTGCCGAAGCCGCCGGCGCGGTGTGCAGGCAGGTAGGGCACCAGGTCCTCGACCACGCACACCGGGCCCACGCCCGGCCCGCCGCCGCCATGCGGGATGCAGAAGGTCTTGTGCAGATTGAGGTGGCTCACGTCGCCGCCGAACTCGCCCGGCGCGGCCACGCCGACCAGAGCGTTCATGTTGGCGCCGTCGACGTACACGCGACCGCCGTGGCGGTGCACCAGCTCGCACAGCTCCTTGACGTGGACGTCGAACAGCCCGTAGGTGGACGGGTAGGTGATCATCACGCAGGCCAGGTCGCGGGTGTGCTGCTCGCACTTGGCCTTGAGGTCGGCGAGATCGACGTTGCCTTCGGCATCGCACCGGGTGACCACCACCTGCATGCCCACCATCTGCGCGCTGGCGGGATTGGTGCCGTGGGCCGACTCGGGAATCAGGCAGACCTTGCGATGGCCTTCGCCGCGCGCTTCGTGCCAGGCCTTGATGATGAGCAGGCCCGCGTACTCGCCCTGCGAGCCGGCGTTGGGCTGCAGGCTGATGCCCGCGTAGCCGGTGGCCTGGCAGAGCCAGTCGCGCAGCTGCTGGTCGAGCTCGAGGTAGCCGGCCAGCTGCTCGCGCGGCGCGAACGGATGGATGTGGGCGAACTCGGGCCAGGTGACGGGGATCATCTCGCTGGTCGCGTTCAGCTTCATGGTGCACGAGCCGAGCGGGATCATCGAGCGGTCGAGCGCCAGGTCCTTGTCGGACAGGCTGCGGATGTAGCGCAGCATCTCGGTCTCGCTGTGGTGGGCGTTGAAGACCGGGTGCGTGAGGAAGTCGGAACGGCGCATCAGCTCGGCCGGCATCATCGGCGCGATGCCCTTCTCGAACTGTGCGAACGAGGGCAGCAGCTGGCCGCTGGCGAACAGCGTCCACAGCGCATGGATGTCGTCGCGCGAGCTGGTCTCGTCGAGCGTGATGCCCACCGATGCCGCGGAGGCGCGCCGCAGGTTGAAGCCGGCCTCGCGCGCGGCCCGCAGCACCTGCTCGGTGTGGTCGCCGGTCGTCACCTCGAGGGTGTCGAAGGCGCTCTCGTGCGCCAGGTGGCAGCCGAGCTGCTTCAGGCCGGCGGCCAGCACGGCGGTGTAGCTGGCGACGCGGCGCGCGATGCGGCGCAGCCCCTTCGGCCCGTGGTAGACCGCGTACATGCTCGCGATCACGGCGGGCAGCACCTGCGCCGTGCAGATGTTCGACGTGGCCTTCTCGCGCCGGATGTGCTGCTCGCGCGTCTGCAGCGCCAGCCGATAGGCCGGATTGCCGTTGGCGTCGACGCTGACGCCGACCAGCCGGCCCGGCATCTGGCGCTTGAACTCGTCCTTGGTGGCCATGTAGGCGGCGTGCGGGCCGCCGTTGCCCATCGGCATGCCGAAGCGCTGGGTGTTGCCCACGGCGATGTCGGCGCCCATCTCGCCGGGCGAGGTGAGCAGCGTGAGCGCGAGCAGGTCGGCGGCGACGACGGCCAGGCCGCCGGCTGCGTGGACCGCGTCGATCACGGGCTTGAGGTCGCGCACCACGCCGGTCACGCCGGGGTATTGCAGCAGCACGGCGAAGGCGTTCGACGTCTTGGCGGCATCGACCGGACCGGTGACGACCTCGATGCCCAGCGGCTTGGCGCGCGTGCGCACCACCTCCAGCGTCTGCGGCAGCACGTCGTCGGCGACGAAGAAGGTGGTGGACTTGCTCTTGCCCACGCGCAGCGCCAGCGTCATCGCCTCCGCGGCGGAGGTGGCTTCGTCGAGCATGGAGGCGTTGGCGATCGCCATGCCGGTGAGGTCGGTCACCATGGTCTGGAAGTTGACCAGCGCTTCCATGCGGCCCTGCGAGATCTCGGCCTGGTAGGGCGTGTACGCCGTGTACCACGCGGGGTTCTCGAGCACGTTGCGCAGGATCACGCCCGGCGTGTGGGTGCCGTGGTAGCCCTGGCCGATGAAGCTCTTGAGCACCTTGTTCTTCGAGGCGATCGCCTTCAGCTCGGCGAGCGCCTGGGCCTCGCTCAGGGGCGCCGGCAGGTCCATGGGCCGGGCCCGCGCGATGGAGCGCGGCACCAGCGTGTCGATCAGCGCCTGGCGCGAGGCCATGCCGATGGCCGACAGCATGCGCCGCTCGTCCTCGGCTTCGATGCCGATGTGGCGGGCGACGAACTCGGACGGGTTCTCGAGTTCGCCGAGCGGGCGGGCGTGGGGCTGGTTGGCGGACATCAGCATGGGACTTCCGAGGTCAAGCATTCAGGAGGACGAAATGTTCCGCGCCGGCCGATGCGGTCCGGCGCGTCAAGGCGCAGGCGGTTCAGCTGTTTTTTACGAGGACGTCGTAGGCCGGACCGTCCATCAGCTGCTCGAACTCGGCCATGTTGTTCACATGGACCTTGAAGAACCAGCCGTTGCCCAGCGGGTCGCTGTTGGCCAGCGACGGATCGGCACGCAGGTCTTCGTTCACCTCGACGATCTCGCCGCTCACCGGCATGTAGATGTCGGCCGCAGCCTTGACCGACTCGACCACGCCGGCGACCTCGCCCTTCTTGAACGTGCGACCAACCTCCGGCAGATCGACGAAGACCACGTCGCCCAGCGCGTCTTGCGCGTGCTGGGTGATGCCGACGGTCGCGGCCTCGTGGTCCTCGATGTTGATCCACTCGTGGTCGGGCGTGTACATGGTGGTCATGGGTCGATGCTCCTGGCAAGGGGTCGGTAAGGTTGTCGTTGCGGCTCAGCCGCGGTGGTAGCGGTGGGGCGTGAAGGGCATGGCGTGCACGCGCATCGGCTGGCGCTTGCCGCGCACGTCGGCGTAGACCTCGTGGCTGGGCAGCGCGTGGTTGGCCGCAAGGAAGGCCATGGCGATGGGCTGGCCGACGGTGGGCGCCAGGGTGCCGCTGGTGACGTGGCCCAGCGCATGGCCGTGGGCGTCGTGGATCTTCGCGCCTTCGCGCACCGGCACGCGCTCGAGGCCGAGCAGGCCGACGCGCTTGACCGCGGGTCCGGTGGCGAGCTGGGCGTCGATCGCGCCGGAGCCGGGGTAGCCGCCGTGGCGCGCACCGCCCGCGCGGCGCACCTTCTGGATCGCCCAGGTGAGGCCGGCCTCGACCGGCGTGGTGGTCTCGTTGATGTCGTGGCCGTAGAGGCACAGGCCGGCTTCGAGGCGCAGCGTGTCGCGCGCGCCCAGGCCGACGGGCTTGACCTCGGGCTGGGCCAGCAGCGCACGGGCCAGCTCCTCGGCTTCTTCGGCCGGCACCGAGATCTCGAAGCCGTCCTCGCCGGTGTAGCCGGAGCGGGTCACGAAGCAATCGATGCCGGCCAGCGTGAAGGCGCCGCCGGTCATGAAGGTGAGGCGCGCGACGCCCGCATCGAGCCGCGACAGCGCGGTGACGGCCTTGGGGCCTTGCAGCGCGAGCAGCCCGCGATCGGGCAGCGGCTGCACGTTGCAGCGGTGAGCGATGTTCGTCACCAGGTGGCGGATGTCGGCGTCCTTGCAGGCGGCGTTGACGACGAGGAAGAGGTCGTGCTCGCGCCGCGTGATCATCAGGTCGTCGAGGATGCCGCCGCTCGCATTGGTGAAGAAGGCGTAGCGCTGCTTGCCCACCGCGAGGTCCACCACGTCCACCGGCACCAGCGACTCCAGGGCCGCTGCCGCATCGTCGCCCACCAGCCGCAGCTGGCCCATGTGCGACACGTCGAACAGCGCCGCCGACTCGCGGCAGTGACGGTGCTCGGCGATGATGCCGCCGGGGTAGTTGACCGGCATGTCGTAGCCGGCGAACGCCACCATCTTGGCCCCGAGCTCGAGGTGCAGTGCGTACAGCGGGGTCTTCAGGAGTTCGGTGGCGGACATGGTTCTCTCCGAGGGCATTCTTGGGTTCCGCTGCGTTCGCCACGCATCGGGGGATGCCCTCTCTGTCCGCTTTACCTGAGAGATTGGCGGCTGCCGGATGACGGTCTGCCGCTTGCCCCTTCGGTGGGCCCGCTCGGGGACGGGCCTCTCTCCAGCGAGGAACGCCCTGCGTTGCTTCAGGGCGGTTGCCAGTCCTTTTGCCTGAGCGTTCGACCCTGCATCGCTGCGGGGCCTGCGCCTTCGGCGGCTTCAGATGAAGCTCTCTCCTGGCCGAAGCAGTGTAGCAGCGCGACCCCGGGTTGCACCCGGGCTACATGCCGCTGTAGTTCGGTCCTCCCCCGCCCTCGGGGGTCACCCAGACGATGTTCTGCGTGGGGTCCTTGATGTCGCAGGTCTTGCAGTGCACGCAGTTCTGGGCGTTGATCTGCAGGCGTTCGCCGGTGCCGTCGTTGACGAACTCATACACCCCGGCCGGGCAGTAGCGGCTCTCCGGCCCGGCGAACTTGACCAGGTTGACCTGCACGGGGACCTTGTTGTCCTTGAGCGTGAGGTGCGCCGGCTGGTTCTCCTCGTGGTTGGTGTTGCTCACGAACACGCTGCTCAGGCGGTCGAAGGTGAGCTTGCCGTCGGGCTTGGGGTAGTCGATCTTCGGACACCGGTCGGCCGGCAGCAGGCTGGCGTTGTCGGGCGTGTCGCGGTGCAGCGTCCAGGGTGGGCTCTTGATGCCCAGCTTGGGGAACAGCCACTGCTCGATGCCGGTCATGATGGTGCCGATCCAGAAGCCCTTCTTGAACCACGGCTTGAAGTTGCGCGTGGACTGCAGCTCCTCGTTGAGCCAGCTCTTCTCGTAAGCCTCGGGGTAGGCCGTGAGCTCGTCGTGCTGGCGCCCCGCCGTCACGGCGGCAAAGGCCGCGTCGGCCGCGAGCATGCCGGACTTGATCGCCGCATGGCTGCCCTTGATGCGCGCCGCGTTCATGTAGCCCGCGTCGCAGCCGACCAGGGCGCCGCCCGGGAACACGGTCTTGGGCAGGCACTGCGGCATGCCGTTGTTGATGGCACGCGCACCGTAGCTCAGCCGCTTGCCGCCTTCGAGGTGCTGGCGGATGCTGGGATGGGTCTTCCAGCGCTGCATCTCCTCGAAGGGGCTGAGCCAGGGGTTCTTGTAGTCCAGGCCGACCACCAGCCCGAGCGTGACCTTGTTGCCCTCGAGGTGGTAGAGGAAGCCGCCGCCGAAGGTGTCCTTGTCCATCGGCCATCCGGCGGTGTGGACGACGAGGCCGGGCTTGGCCTTTTTCGGGTCGATCTCCCACAGCTCCTTGACGCCGATCGCCCAGCTCGGCGGATCGCGTCCTTCGTCGAGCTTGAACTTCGCGATGAGCTGCTTGCCCAGATGGCCGCGCGCGCCTTCCGCGAAGATCGTGTACTTGGCGTGCAGCTCCATGCCGAGCTGGAAGTTGTCGGTGGGCTCGCCGTCCTTGCCGACGCCCAGGTTGCCGGTGGCCACGCCCTTGACCGAGCCGTCGTCGTTGTAGAGCACCTCGGCCGCGGCGAAGCCGGGGAAGATCTCGACGCCCAGCGACTCGGCCTGCTGCGCCAGCCAGCGCACCACGTTGCCCAGGCTGATGACGTAGTTGCCCTCGTTGTGCAGGGGCAGCGGCACCAGCCAGTCGGGCGTGCGGCGCGCGCCGGTCTGGGTGAGGAACAGGATGTCGTCGGCAGTGACCGGCTGGTTGAGCGGCGCACCCAGCTCCTTCCAGTTCGGGATCAGCTCGTTGATGGCGCGCGGGTCCATCACGGCGCCCGACAGGATGTGGGCGCCCGGCTCCGAGCCCTTCTCCAGGACCACGACCGACACCTCCTTGCCTTGCTCCGCCGCGAGCTGCTTGAGGCGGATCGCGGTGGCGAGTCCGGCCGGCCCGGCACCGATCACGAGCACGTCGTATTCCATCGCCTCGCGCGGGCCGTATTGTTCGAGGATCGCTTGCGGTGTCATGGCAGTCCTTGTCTGAAACTGCCCGGCATTCTACGGGCGTGGCACACGGAATCGAACGATCGTGCTATTTTTTTCGGACGCGCCTGCGGAGCCCCGTTTCGATGTCGCCATCGCGCCATGGAAGGGCCATGCCTGCGTGCTATCGTCGCCGCAACAGCGAACACGCGAGGAGTCCGACATGAGCTATAGCATCGACCTGTCAGGCCGCGTGGCCCTGGTCACCGGCGCGTCCAGCGGGCTGGGCATGCAGTTCGCGAAGACGCTCGCGGCATCCGGCTGCGGCGTGGTCCTGGCGGGCCGTCGGGTCGAGCGGCTCAAGACCCTGCGCGCCGAGATCGAAGCGTCCGGCGGCGATGCGCACGTCGTCACGGTGGACGTCACCGACGTGCATGGCATCAAGGCCGCGGTGGCGCATGCCGAGACCGAGTTCGGCACCATCGACATCCTGGTCAACAACTCGGGCGTGAGCACCACGCAGAAGCTGGTCGATGTCAGCGAGGAAGACTACGACTACGTCTTCGACACCAACACCAAGGGAGCCTTCTTCGTCGCGCAGGAAGTCGGCAAGCGCATGCTGGGCCGCGCCAAGGGATCCTCGCCGGGCACCTTCACCGGCGGGCGCATCGTCAACATCGCCTCGATGGCGGGCATGCGCGTGCTGGGTCAGATCGGCATCTACGCGATGAGCAAGGCCGCGGTCATCCACATGACGAAGGCGATGGCGCTCGAGTGGGGCCGCTACGGCATCAACGTGAACGCGCTGTGCCCCGGCTACATCGACACCGAGATCAACCACCACCACTGGCAGACCGAGCAGGGCAAGCGGCTGGTCGACATGCTGCCGCGCAAACGCGTCGGGCAGCCCCAGGACCTGGACTCGGTGCTCATGATGCTGGTGGCCAACGAGAGCCACTTCATCAACGGCGCGGTGATCCAGGCCGACGACGGCTTCTCGGTCTGAACGTGCGCCGGGACTTGTCCTTGCTGGAAGCGCGCGTCCTCGGCGTGCTCATCGAGAAGGCCCACACCGTTCCCGACAGCTACCCCCTGTCGCTCAACGCGCTGGTCTCCGGCTGCAACCAGAAGACCGCGCGCGATCCGGTGATCAACGCGACCGAGGCCGAAGTGCAGGGCGCGGTCGATGCGCTCAAGTCGCTCAGCCTCGCCTTCGAAAGCAGCGGCTCGCGCGTCAGCCGCTACGAGCACAACCTGGGCCGCTCGCTCTCCCTGCCGTCGCAGTCGGTCGCCTTGCTGGCCGTGCTGATGCTGCGCGGGCCGCAGACCGCCGCGGAGCTGCGCACGAACTGCGAGCGGCTGCATCGCTTCGCCGATGTCTCCTCGGTCGAGGCCTTCCTGACCGAGCTGGCCGAGCGGCCGCCGGAAAAGGGCGGGGCGATGGTGTTGAAGCTGCCGCGCGCACCCGGCTCGCGCGAGGCGCGCTGGGCGCAGCTGCTGACCGGCCCGGTGGACGTGTCGGCACTGACGGCGGCGCCGGCGTCGGACGACTTCGTCGCCACCAGCGAGCTGGTCGCGTTGAAGGCACAGCAGGCCGCCACGCAGGCGGAGCTGGCCGCCCTGCGCGCGCTGGTCGATCGCCTGTACACCGAGCTGGGCATCGCCCGCCCCGACTGAGCCATGCGCATCGACATCCCTGACGAGAAGAAGCTCACGCTGGAGATGGTCATCCCCATCCGCTGGGGCGACATGGATGCGATGGGGCATGTCAACAACACGCTCTACTTCCGCTACCTCGAGACGATCCGCATCCAGTGGCTGCATTCGCTCGGCGGTGCGCCCGACCCCACGGGCGAAGGGCCGGTGATCGTCAACACCTTCTGCAACTTCATCAAGCAGCTGGCCTATCCGGGCGACCTGCTCGCGAAGCACTACATCGCCAATCCGGGCAAGACGAGCTTCGACACCTTCATCACGCTGGAGCGCACCGACGAGCCGGGTGTGATCTGCGCGGCCGGTGGCGCGACGACGGTGTGGATCGACTTTCCGAAGCAGAAGTCGGTGCCGCTGCCCGACTGGCTGCGCGCGCAGTTTTCGTAGCCCGGGTGCGACCCGGGTTGCACCCGGGCTACGCGCTCAGCAGCTTCTGCACGAGCAGCGGGGTCGTCGCCGCATCGAACTTCTTCATCAGCCGCCCCCGGTACACATCCACCGTGCGCGGACTGATCTCCAGGTGCTTGCCGATCTGCTTGCTCGTCAGCCCCTCGATCAGCAGCGCCGCGATCTCGCGCTCGCGCGGCGTGAGGTCGACCTTGAGCCGGCGCTTGGCCGACAGGTCCTCGAAGCTCCAGATCCCCGCCGCATGCGGCTGCCGCGGATTGAGCGCGCGTCCCGACACATGGCACCAGAACAGCTCGCCGCCGCGCGGCCCGCCGGTGCGCTTCATCACCCGCTCGTCGGCATACCCGCCGCGCGCGTCGAGGCTGGCGACGATGCGCGCGCCGGTGCGCTCGAACTCGTCGTGGGTGGGGTAGAGCACCTCGAACGACTGCCCGACGAGCTGGCCCCGCGTCGCCCCGAACATCTCGAGCAGCTGCTGGTTGCAGTCGACCATCAGCCGGTTGCGCGAGATGACGAGCCCGATGGGTGCGAGCTCGAAAGCAGTGCGGTAGTCCAGGTCGTCGGTGGGCATTCGGACAAGTCCCGAGTCGGCTTAGTCAATTCTACGTAACGCTACGTAATGTCTTAAGTAGTACGCTCCACGTCTCGATGAATTCGAACTTCGGAGACAAGGCATGAACAAGGTGTATCCGAGCGCCAAGGAGGCGCTGGCGGGCATCGTCAAGGACGGCCAGCTGATGGCAGTCGGCGGCTTCGGCCTGTGCGGCATCCCGGAGGCGCTGATCGCGGCGCTGCGCGACACCGGCGTGAAGAACCTGACGGTCATCTCCAACAACGCGGGCGTCGACGGCTTCGGCCTGGGCCAGCTGCTCGAGACGCGCCAGATCAAACGAATGATCTCCAGCTACGTCGGCGAGAACAAGGAGTTCGAGCGCCAGTACCTGGCCGGCGAGCTGGAGCTCGAGTTCACGCCGCAGGGCACGCTGGCCGAGAAGTTGCGCGCCGGCGGCGCCGGCATCCCCGCGTTCTTCACCCGCACCGGCGTCGGCACCATCGTCGCCGAGGGCAAGGAAACGCGCGAGTTCGACGGCCATGTCTACGTGATGGAGCGTTCGCTGAATCCCGAGATCGCGCTGGTCAAGGCCTGGAAGGCCGACAAGAGCGGCAACCTCGTGTTCCGCCGCACCGCGCGCAACTTCAATCCGGCCGCGGCCATGGCCGGAAAGACCACGGTGGTGGAGGTCGAGCAGCTGGTGGAAGTGGGCGACATCGACCCCGATGCCGTGCACCTGCCCGGCATCTACGTGCACCGCATCGTCGTCAACGCCCACCCCGAGAAGCGCATCGAGAAGCGCACGACCCGGCCCGCCTGAGGAGATTCACATGCCCTGGACCCAAGACCAAATGGCCGCCAAGGCCGCCGGCGAGCTGAAGGACGGCTACTACGTCAACCTCGGCATCGGCATCCCGACGCTGGTCGCCAACTTCGTCCCCAAGGACATCGAGGTCTGGCTGCAAAGCGAGAACGGCATGCTGGGCATCGGCCCGTTCCCCACCGAGGACGAGGTCGACGCCGACCTCATCAACGCCGGCAAACAGACCGTCACCACCATCGCCGGCTCGTCGATCTTCGGCTCGCACGACAGCTTCGCGATGATCCGCGGCGGCAAGATCAACCTCAGCATCCTCGGCGCCATGCAGGTGAGCCAGAAGGGCGACCTGGCCAACTGGATGATCCCCGGCAAGATGGTCAAGGGCATGGGCGGCGCCATGGACCTGGTGGCCGGCGTGGAGCGCTGCATCGTCGTGATGGAGCATGTCGCGAAGAAGAAGGACGGCAGCACCGACCTGAAGATCCTGCCGCAATGCACGCTGCCCCTCACCGGCGTGGGCGTGGTCAACCGCATCATCACCGACCTGGCGGTGATGGACGTCACGCCGCAGGGCCTGAAGGTGGTCGAGATGGCGCCCGGCGTGACCCGCGAGGAGCTGCAGGCCAAGACGGGCGTGCCGCTGCACTGAGCGGCGTCAGCCGGCCTTCGCCACCTGCTGGCGCTGGATCTCCTTGCGCTTGATCGCCAGGTACTGCGCCTGGTCGAGCTCGCGCAGCTGGCGTGGATAGCGCTCCGTCGCCGCAAACCAGTCGCGCAGGCGGCGCTCGGTCTGCTCCTGCGGCGGCGCCGACAGCGAATCGAGATAGGCATCGATCGCCAGGTAGTAGCGCATGGTGTTGCGCTCGATCGCCCCGCGCACGTTGTCGACCAGCACCGGCGAGCCGTCAGGCTTGCGGTCGACCACGCTGAAGCCGACCTTGCCGCTGCCCGCGGTCGCGAGATAGCCCTGCATTGCCACCCGGGCCGCGAAGCCGTAGCCATAGGCATACGACAGGTGCAGGAAGGAGCGCGAGGCGTCCAGCGGCGTGGCCTCGACCAGGATGCGGTAGTCGTGGGTGCCCATCGGACCGGCCCCGGCGTTCAGCCGCACCTGCAGGTAGTCGGCGGTGTCCGACACGACCCGGTGGCGAAAGTCGATGGGGAAGGCATCCTCGGCCGGCTGGTCCAGCTTGCGCCCGACGCGCACCGCCAGCTGCCGCGCGGGCGACTCGCCCACGGCGCGGCACTGCTTGACGTTGGGGTGCAGGATGAGGATGTCGCACCAGCGGTCCGCCGTCTTGAGCGCGGCGTCCAGCGTCGCGAAGGGATGCTCGACCACGGCGAACACCTCGCCTTGCAGGTCACCCGACTGCTCGCTCGATTGCAGGTGGATCGGACGCTGGAAGTCGTTGTGCGCCAGCTCGCCCGCGAGCGCCTGGTGGCGGGCGCGCAAGGCGTTCGCTTCGGGGGTCGCGGCACCCGCGCCGGTCCAGGTGAGCGCGCACAGCGACAGGACGAGGGGGGTGAGGCGTGAGCGGGTCGACATGCGCGGTCGGATCCCACAACGGCGGTCCAGGTTCCTGCGACGCGCCACAACGCGGTTACGAGCGGTAGACATGCGTGGCAAACGTCCTACAACCAGTACTCCCACATTCGGGCAAGGCTCTCCTTGAGACGCGATGCCAGCGACCGGCGCTCCCATTGCGCCAGCGTGATCTCGGTCGAGGCGGCCAGGTCGCGTTCGTAGACGCGCCGCATCTGCGCCGCGAAGTCGACGCCCAGCACGACCGCGTTCACCTCCTGGTTGTGCAGGAAGCTGCGCCAGTCGAGGTTGGTCGAGCCGATGGTCGACCACACGCCGTCGACGATCACGCTCTTGGCGTGCAGGAGCACGTTGCGCCGCTCGAAGATCTTGACCCCGGCGCGAAGCAGCTCGTCGTAGTAGGAGCGGCCGGCGTGGAAGATCAGGCTCGAATCGGTCGCGCTGGGCAGGATCAGCTTCACGTCGACGCCGCGCTGCACCGCCGCCTTGAGCGCCGCGCGAAGCTGCGGGTCGGGCGCGAAGTAGGCGTTGGTCATCAGGATCTCGGACTCGGCGTTCTCGACGGCCGAGATGAGCGTCGCGTAGATCCCGCTGTAAGCCTCGTCCGGCGCACCCTCGATGGCGCGCACCACTTCCTTGCCGCGCGGCTGCTGCTCGGGAAGGGCCCGGCGCGGCCGCATCGGCGGGCCCTTCTGCTTGTTCCAGGTGTCGAGAAACATGCGCTGGAAGTCGGCCACCACCGGGCCGTCGATCTGCAAGTGCGTGTCGCGCCACGGCAGCGGCGACCCCTTGCGCGGCGCCGACTTCACCGAGCCGCCCGAGTACACGCCGCTGATGTTGATGCCGCCGAGGAACACGACCTTCCCGTCGACGATCAGCAGCTTGCGGTGGTCGCGCTCGTTCACGTTCCAGCCGGCCTTGGCCAGCAGCGGATTGACGGGATTGAACTGGAGCACCTCGCCGCCGGCGTCGATCAGCGGCTGGAAGAACTCGCGCGGCGTGCCCATCGTGCCCACCGCGTCGTAGATCACGCTGACGGCCACGCCTTGCTTGAGCTTGTCGATGAGAGCGGCCAGGAAGCGCCCGCCCACGTCGTCGTCCTCGAAGATGTAGGTCTCCATGTGGACGTGGTCCTGCGCGGCGCGGATGGCCGCGAACATCGCGGCATAGGTGGCGTCGCCGTCCTGCAGCAGGGTCACGCGATTGCCGATGACGAGCGGCCGGCCGGCCAGCGCCTCTTCGAGCGCCAGGTGCCGGTCGACGATGTTCGTGTCAGGCGCGCGCTGCCGCAGCGCGTCGAGCACGGCCTTGCTGCGCGCCGACGACAACGGTCCCTTGGCGCCCTCGACATGCGTGACCCGATGGATGGGCGCCATGTCGGGCGTGATGGTGGGCAGCGAGCGGCAGGCCGCCAGGTTGGCCAGGCCGACCAGGCACAGCACTGCCGCCCATCGTCCCCGGAGCTGGCGAGGGATGAGAAGGTTTTTCATCGTGGCACCGCCCCCGACGGGCAAGCGCCATGCCCGGCCCCGCTCAGCGCCGGGCGATGGCGCGTGCCGCTTCCGGCACGATCGACGGCCCGCGGTAGATGAAGCCGGTGTAGATCTGGACCAGGTCGGCACCGGCCGCAATCTTGGCGGCGGCGTCCGCGCCGCTCATCACGCCGCCCACGCCGATGATCGGGACCTTGGGACCCAGGGCCGAGCGCAGGCTCGCGATCACGCGATTGGAGGCTTCGCGCACCGGCTCGCCGCTCAGGCCGCCGGTCTCGTCGCCGTGCGGCAGGTGTTTCACGGCGTCGCGCGACACCGTGGTGTTGGTCGCGATCACGCCCGTCATGCCGCTGCGCTCGACGGTGGCCGCGATCAGCGCGACCTGTGCGTCGTCGAGGTCGGGTGCGATCTTCACGAACAGCGGCACCTTGCGGCCGTGCCGTTCGGCGAGTAGCTGGTCGCGCTCGTGGATGGCCGACAGCAGCGCGTCGAGCGCCTCGTCGGACTGCAGCGCGCGCAGGTTCTTGGTGTTGGGCGACGAGATGTTGACCGTGACGTAGTCGGCGTGCGGATAGACGCCGTCGAGGCAGGCGAGGTAGTCGTCCACCGCCCGCTCGATCGGCGTCGCGGCGTTCTTGCCGATGTTGAGGCCGAGGATGCCGCCGCGTTGGCGAAAGCGCGCCCGCTCGACGTTGGCGATGAACGCGGCCAGCCCGTCGTTGTTGAAGCCCAGCCGGTTGATGAGGGCGTGGGCCTCGGGCAGCCGGAACATCCGCGGCTTGGGGTTGCCGGGCTGGGCCTTGGGCGTCACCGTGCCGACCTCGATGAAGCCGAAGCCCATCGCGCCCAGGCCGTCGATGCAGCGTCCGTTCTTGTCCAGGCCCGCCGCCAGGCCGATGCGATTTGGAAAGCGCAGGCCCGCGATGGTCACCGGGTCGTCGACGCGGGGCTGTGCCACGGTGCACACCAGGGGCGTGTGCTGGATGCGCGCCAGCGCGCCCAGCGTCAGCTCATGGGCGGCTTCAGCGTCCAGGCCGAACAGGAAGGGGCGGGCGAGGGCATAGGGAACGAGAGCCATGGATGCTTGCTTGGATAATCGCCGGATTGTCTCAAAGGCTCCCGCCCACCATGAACCAGGATGAACTCAAGGCACTCGTCGGGCGCGCCGCGCTCGCCCATGTCCAGCCGGGCACCGTCATCGGCGTGGGCACCGGCTCGACCGTGAACTGCTTCATCGACGCCCTCGCCACCATGACGCCGCGCATCGCCGGTGCCGTCTCCAGCAGCGAGAAAAGCACCGAGCGCTTGCGCGCCCACGGCATCCCGGTGCTCGATTGCAATGCGGTCGAGCGGCTGCCCGTCTATGTCGACGGCGCCGACGAGATCGACCACGGCGGCCACATGATCAAGGGCGGCGGCGCCGCCCTGACGCGCGAGAAGATCGTCGCCGACATCGCCGAGCGCTTCGTGTGCATCGCCGACGAATCCAAGCGGGTCGACACGCTGGGCCGCTTTCCGCTGCCGGTCGAAGTGATCCCCATGGCCGCGGCGCAGGTCGCGCGTCGTCTGCGCGCGCTGGGCGGAGAGCCGGTGCTGCGCCAGGGGGTCGTCACCGACAACGGCGGCCACATCCTCGACGTGCGTGGACTGGCCATCATCGACCCGCTGGCCATGGAAGCCGAGATCAACCAGTGGCCGGGCGTGGTGACGGTGGGCATCTTCGCGCGCAACCGCGCCAGCGTCTGCTTGCTGGGCACGGCGCAAGGCGTGAAGACACTGACGTTCCCGGGCTAAACGCGCTTCGGAATGGGCGTAATCTCCGGGTGTTGCACTTGAAAAGGACGGCCCATGGCCAAGCCCAACTATTCGTTCGAGAAGCGCCAGCGCGAGCTGGCCAAGAAGAAGAAGAAGGAAGAGAAGCTGCAGGAAAAGGCGGCACGCAAGAACGCCTCGCCGAACCCGGCCGAACCCGGCGGCGAGCCGGGCGATGCAGCCGGTCCCGTCGAAAGCGAACAGGTGGGCGGCAAGGTCGCCGAATAGCTCAAGCGCCCGCCGGCGCGCGGCGGGCATCACGAACGACGAAGCGCGCGGGGTCTACTGCATCGAGCAGGCTGGACTCCAACGGCGACGGCGCGCCGCTCACCGCCGAGGCCAGCACCTGCGCTCCCAGCGCACACCAGGTGATGCCGCGCGAGCCCAGCGCGGTGAAGGCGAACAGTCCCGGAATGCGCGGCACCAGCCGCGCCTGGTCGCAGCGCGACAGCCTCGCGGCATGCACGTCGGGCAGTGCGCCGATGAGGGGCAGTCGATCGTCGCTGGACACGCGCCATGCGGTTCGACCGCTCAACTCGCCCGGGGACAGCGCAAGGCTGCGGCCCAGCAGGCGCTGGAGCTGGTCCAGGTTCATGCGATGGTCCGACTCGCGCACGGCGGCATCGGCGTCGGCGCCTTGTGACGTTGCGCCGAAGAGGGCCAGGCCGTCGATGGCGGGCAGCAGGTAGCCGGCGCCGGCCAATGGAATCCGCGGCAGGGCCGGCAGGCGCCGCGCTTCGACCAGGCTGATCTGGCCGCGCAGCTTTTCCAGCGGCCACGGCGGCACGCCGGCGAGTGACAGCGCGTCGAGCCCGCCCGCGAGCACCACGGCATCGGCCTGCAGCAGAGGATGGCCTTGGCCGTCGACCAGGTCCCAACGTCCATCGGTGTGCCGCAGGCCGCCGACGAGGCTGTTCCCACGCCACTGCACCGCGGCACCACCGCGTCGCAGGAAGGCGGCGGCCAGCTCGGCGGGTCGCACCCAGCCCCCACCGGGGTAGAACCAGGCGGGATGCTGCAAGGGCAGGCCGGCGCGCTCGCTGGCCTCGGCCGCATCCAGCGCCTGCACATAGTCGGCCGGCAAGCCGAGCCGATCGAGAACAGCCTGCATCGCGGCGCGGTCGTCGCCGGAGGTCTCGAGCCGCAGCAGCCCGTCCACGCTGCCTGCCACGCCGTCGTGCGCGATCGCATCCTCCACGCAGCGCCGGGCGTGCAGGGCCGCGCTCCGGTTGAAGCGCGCATGCGCGCCGTCTTGCGCGTTGACGATGCCGTGGAACAGTCCGGCCGGATTGCCCGACGCCTCCATGCAGGGCGACGCGTGGCGGTCGACCAGCGTGCATCGCCAGCCGTGGTCGGCCAGGGCGGCCGCCGCCGCACAGCCCGCCAGCCCCGCGCCGACGATCACCGCATGGCCGGCAGGGCATGCGCGATGGCGGGCCGGCGCGCGGCGCGGCGTGAAGCGCGGCGCGAAGCTCGCGAGCGTGATGTCGCGCTTGCCCCCTTGGCCGGGCGCGATGCGCGTCTCGAAGCCGGCGCTGGTCAAGCCGTCGCGCACGCCGCGGGCGGCGGTCCAGGTCGCGAGGGTCGCGCCCGGCGCCGCCAGCCTCGCGAGCGCCTTGAGCACGCGCGGCTCCCACATCTCGGGATTGCGGGCCGGCGCGAAGCCGTCGAGGTAGAACGCATCGACCTCGGCCACGAGCTCGGGCAGCCACTGCGCGACGTCGCCCAGCGCGAGCAGCAGCTCGACGCGGCCGCCGGCAAAGGCGATGCGGTGGAGATTGCAGGTCAGCGCCGGCCAGGCGGCGCACAGCTTGGCCGCGATGTCCGCCAAGGCAGGGTCGCGCGGCAAGGCCGCCAGGTCCTCCCGCCTCAGGGGATGGCGCTCGACCGACATGAATGACAGCGTGCGGCAGGCCCGCGGATCGCGCCGCCAGGCGTCCCAGGTGGCGAGGAAGTTGTTGCCCAGGCCGAAGCCGGTCTCGAGGACGACGAAGCGATCGCGCCCCCGCCAGCGCTGCGGCAGGCCGTTGCCGTCCAGGAAGACATGCCGAGCCTGGGCGAGGGCGCCCGACCCGGGGTGGTAGACGTCGCCGTGCGCCGGCGAGAAGGGCAGGCCCTCCGGCGTGGTCTCCAGGTGAGCGGCGACTATCGGCTGCGTCCTCATGCGACCACGTTAGCAAAGGCCCAAAGCGAAGGGGCACCGAAGTGCCCCCTGCGATGTGCGCATCGGGAAGGTCAGACGCGCTTGCGGTACTCGTGCGTGCGGGTGTCGATCTCGATCTTGTCGCCCGTCTCGACGAACAGCGGCACCGCGACCTCGAAGCCGGTGGCGAGCTTGGCGGGCTTCATCACCTTGCCCGAAGTGTCGCCCTTGACGGCCGGCTCGGTGTACTGGATCTCGCGAACCAGGCTGGTCGGCAGCTCGACCGAGATGGCCTTGCCGTCGTAGAACACCACTTCCACCGGCATGCCGTCTTCGAGGTACTGGATGGCGTCGCCCATGTTCTCGGCCTCGACCTCGAACTGGTTGTACTCGGCGTCCATGAAGGCGTACATCGGGTCGGCGAAGTAGGAGTAGGTGCACTCCTTCTTGTCGAGGATGATCTGGTCCATCTTGTCGTCGGCCTTGAAGACGACCTCGGTGCCCGAGCTGTTGAGCAGATTCTTGAGCTTCATGCGCACCGTGGCGGCATTGCGCCCGCCGCGGCTGTATTCCGTCTTCAGCACGACCATCGGGTCCTTGCCTTGCATGATGACGTTGCCGGCGCGAATTTCCTGAGCGATCTTCATAGCGGTTTCCGTGTGCGGTTGCGTCCTTGATCGACTGCTTCTGCCATCTTCGAACGCTTCATGGGGCGCGCACCGTTTGGCTGTACTGGCAACCGGGTCGCGCAAAGCCCATTATTTTAGCGTCTTTCGCAGACGAAGCCCAGCAGCCGGGTGATCAGATCCGTCTGGCCGAGCAGCCCGTCACGCCAGGTCTGGCAGTGGCCTCGCCAGGCGGTCGGATCGGGCAGGCCGCCGAGCGCACCGCCCGTGCCGTTCCAGGCCCGCCAGCACGCCCGCACCTCCCGCGCCAGGGCCGCCGGCGCGTGCGCCAGGAAGCGCTCGGCAAAGGCCTCCAGCTTGTCGGCATGCACGCCGTCGGACTGCGGATAGATGTGCCAGACGAACGGCCTGGCCGCCCACTGGGCCCGGACGAAGGAGTCTTCGCCGCGCACGAAGTTCAGGTCGCAGCACCACAGGAGACGGTCGTACTCGGGCTGCGGCAGCGCCGGAAGCAGGACCGCCCGCAGCGCGCCGCGCTGCAGGCCGGGCCCGAGCAGCGATTCGACCTGCGCCGATGCGATGCCGGCCGTGGCGAGCAGCAGCGTGGGCTCGGCGGCCAGCGTGTCCAGCAGGGCGGGCAGGGCGGGGTTGTCGTAGCAGAACAGGCTGACCCGGCGCTCCTGCGGTCGCGTCGACACGCCCTGCGCCGCAAGCCAGCCGGTGGGGTCGAACCGGCGCTGGCGGTCGAGCAGGTCGGACTCTCGCAGCAGGCCGCCGGTTCGATCGGTGAAACCGGGATAGAAGAACCACTTGGTCAACCCGGCGCCGGGCCCGCCGGCTTGCGGCGAGGGTAGGCCGTGGCTGCGCTCGACGTAGTCTTCAGCGCTGAGGTACTCGAGGTTGATCCACACCCGCGGGCGCGCCGCGGCGGCCATGCCGGCCACGAAACCCGCCGGCGGGTTGCAACCGAAGGCCTCGACCACCACGTCGCCCGCCGGGATGACCGCCTCATCGGAAGGCCACGCCAGCACCTGGACACCGGCCCGGCCCGTCGGCGCCATCCAGGACAAGGCACGTCCGTCGTCGATCCACAGCCGCACCTTTTCGCCGCGCGCGGCGAGCTCGGCGGCGGCGCGCCAGCACACGCCCACGTCGCCGAAGTTGTCGACCACGCGACAGAACAGGTCCCACAGCATGCGCGAATTATCCCGGCCCGCGCGGCGGCACAATCGAGGCGATGAGTGAAGTCGCAGACATCGTTGCCGACGCCACGCCGCCCGACGATGCGGCGCGCGAGAAGCTGCTGGCCGACGTGGCCGCGCTGCCCGGACTGCCCGGGGTGTACCGCTATTTCGACGCCCGCGGCGAGGTGCTTTACGTCGGCAAGGCACGCGACCTGAAGCGGCGCGTGTCGAGCTACTTCCAGAAGAACCACGGTGGCACGCGCATCGGCCACATGATCGGCAAGATCGCTCGACTCGAGACGACGGTCGTGCGGTCCGAGGCCGAGGCGCTGCTGCTCGAGAACAACCTCATCAAGACGCTCAAGCCGCGCTACAACATCCTGTTCCGCGACGACAAGAGCTATCCCTACCTGAAGATCGTCACGCACCCGTTCCCGCGCGTCGCCTACTACCGCGGCTCGGTGGACAAGAAGCACCGCTATTTCGGCCCCTATCCGACCGCCTGGGCGGTCAAGGAATCGATCCACCTGCTGCAGAAGGTGTTCAAGCTGCGCACCTGCGAGGACACCGTCTTCAACAACCGCACGCGGCCCTGCCTGCTCTACCAGATCAAGCGCTGCTCGGCGCCGTGCGTGCAGTACATCGGCCCCGAGGACTACGCGAGTGCCGTGAGCCATGCCGAGCGCTTCCTGCTCGGCGAGCAGCAGCAGGTGATGGACTCGCTGCAGGCCCAGATGATGGCGTGCGCCGAGGCGCTGCAGTTCGAGCAGGCGGCCGAGATCCGCAACCAGCTCGGCGCCTTGTCGCGCGTGCTGCACCAGCAGGCGGTCGAGGACAACACCGGCGTGACCACCAAGGACGCCGACATCCTGGCCGTGAAGGTCCAGGGCGGACGGGCCTGCGTCAACCTGGCCATGGTGCGTGGCGGGCGTCACCTCGGCGACCGGCCCTACTTCCCGGCCCACGTGGACGACGCAACCGCGATCGGCGATGAGGTCGACAAGGCCGTCGACCCCGAAGTGCAGGTGCTCGAAGCCTTCATCGCGCAGCACTACCTCGACGGCGGCGTGCCGCCGCTGCTGGTGCTCAGCCACCCCGTCGACAAGGCGCTGATCGAAGCGCTGTCCGAGCACAGCGGCATGCGCGTCACGGCCCAGCACCAGCCGCGCGAGCCGCGTCGCGCCTGGCTCGACATGTGCATCAAGGGCGCCGAGATCAAGCTCGCGCAATTGCTCGCCGAGGAGGGCTCGCAGCACGCGCGCACGCGCGCGCTGGTCGAGGCGCTCGATCTCGCCGCCGACAACCTCGACACCTTTCGCATCGAGTGTTTCGACATCAGCCACACCGCGGGCGAATCGACCCAGGCATCGTGCGTCGTGTTCGAGAACCACAAGATGCAGAGCTCGCAGTACCGGCGCTACAACATCGAGGGCATCACCGGCGGCGACGACTATGCGGCCATGCGGCAGGTGCTCACGCGCCGCTACAGCAAGATCGCCGCGGCCCTGGCCGAGCCCGGAACGACGACCACGGCGCGCCTGCCCGACCTGGTGCTGGTGGACGGCGGCCGCGGCCAGGTCGCGATGGCGCGCGAAGTCTTCGAGGAGCTCGGAATGGACATCGGGCTCATCGTCGGCGTCGAGAAGGGCGAGGGCCGCAAGGTCGGCCTCGAGGAGCTGGTGTTTGCCGATGGCCGCGAGAAGGTCTACCTGGGCAAGGACTCGGCCGCGCTGATGCTGGTCGCGCAGATCCGCGACGAGGCCCACCGTTTCGCCATCACCGGCATGCGCGCCCGCCGCGCCAGCGTGCGCACCGGCGGCAGCCGCCTCGAGGACATCGCCGGCGTCGGTCCCAAGAAGCGCGCCCGCCTGCTGCAGCGCTTCGGCGGTGTCCGCGGCGTGGCCAGCGCGAGCGTTGAGGACCTGGCGACCGTCGATGGCGTGTCGCGTGAACTGGCTGAGGAGATCTACCGTGCGCTTCATTGACCCGACATCCCGGCGAGCGTCGCTCGCTGTCCTGGCACTGCTGGGTGCCTGCTCCACTCCGGCGCCGGCGCCGGCCCCCGCGGTGGGCGTTCCGCGCGGCACGGCTGCGGCGGCTGCCCCGCTGGGTTCGCCCGGAGCGGTGCGCAACTGGAGCGAGCTGCGCATGCAGGCGGCGCGCCGGCTGGTCGCGGCCAACCCGTCGGGCACCTACACCGGCGCGGTGCCCGACGTGCTGCTTGCGATTCCCGTGCTCGAGATCGAGCTCAACAGCGACGGCAGCGTCCGTCGCATCGACGTGCTGCGCCGGCCCGGGCAGGCGCCCGAGACGCTGCAAATGGCCATCGATGCGGTGCGCCGGGCGGCGCCTTTCGGCGACGTGTCGCGCCTGCCCAAGCCCTGGAAGTTCTCCGAGACCTTCCTCTTCAACGACGAGCGCAAGTTCAAGCCGCGCACCCTCGACTGAGCCTGCGCGCGGCCTGTCCGCAGGAGGCTCGGCCAAACCTTGGGCAGAATGCGCGCATGTTCTTCAACCTGCCGACCCTGCTGACCTGGGCCCGGATCCTCGCGATCCCGCTGATCGTCGGCGTGTTCTACCTCGACGTGCACCAGTCGACACGCAACCTCACGGCGACCGTCCTGTTCGTCGCGGTGGCGCTCACCGACTGGGCCGACGGCTACCTGGCGCGCAAGCTGAACATGACCTCGTCCTTCGGCGCCTTCCTCGATCCGGTGGCCGACAAGATCCTGGTCTGCGCGTCGCTGCTGATCCTGCTGCAGCAAGACCGCGTCGACACCTTCGTCGCGCTGGTCATCATCGGCCGCGAGATCGCCATCTCGGCGTTGCGCGAATGGATGGCGCACATCGGCGCGTCCCGAAGCGTAGCGGTGCACATGCTGGGCAAGGTCAAGACCACCGTCCAGATGATCGCCATCCCGTTCCTTCTCTATGACGGCGTGCTGTTCGGCTCCATCAACACGCTGGCGTGGGGCCGCTGGCTGATCTGGATCGCTGCCGCCCTGACCATCTGGTCAATGATCTACTACCTGCAGAAGGCGCTGCCCGAAATTCGCGCCAAGGCGCGCTGACCTTGGCCGCGCCGCGAAACGCGCAGTTGCTGCGCGCGATGCCTGCCGTCTTCGTGGTCATCTGGAGCACCGGCTTCGTCGTGGCGCGCCTGGGCATGCCGCATGCTCCGCCGCTGGGCTTCCTGGTCGTGCGCTATGCCTTGTCGGTGCTGTGCTTCGGCGTTTGGATCGGCCTTGCGGGCGCCGCCTGGCCGCGCGGGCAGCGCCAGTGGCTGCATCTGTCGGTCACGGGCATGTTGATGCATGCCGGCTACCTCGGCGGTGTCTGGGCCGCTGTCAGGAGCGGACTGGGCGCCGGCACCATCGCCTTGCTGGTCGGGCTGCAGCCCGTGCTCACGGCCTTGTGGCTCACGTTGTCGGGCGAGCCCGACAAGCGTCACGCCGTCAGGCCGGTGCAATGGCTGGGTCTGCTGCTCGGCCTGGCCGGCCTGGCGCTGGTCGTCTGGCGCAAGCTGGGGGTCGGCGAGATCACCGGCGCCAACCTGGCGCTGGGGCTGTTCGCGCTGTTGTCGATCACGGTCGGGACGCTCTACCAGAAGCGCTTCGTGGCGCCATGCGATGCGCGCACCGCCGGGGCGGTGCAACTGCTTGCCGCATTGCTGGTGAGCCTCCCGCTGGCGCTGCTCGAGCACGGCACGATCGACTGGGCGCATCCCGCCTTCATCGGCGCCATGGCCTGGTCGGTGCTCGCGCTCACGCTCGGCGGCAGCTCGCTGCTGTATCTGCTGATCCAACGTGGTGCGGCCACGCAAGTGACCAGCCTGCTGTACCTCGTCCCGCCATGCACCGCCCTCATGGCCTGGGCCGTCTTCGGCGAGTCGCTCACCGCGACCATGATGGCGGGCATGGTGCTCACCGCGATCGGCGTCGCGCTCGTGGTTCGCTAGCCGGCGCGAACGAATCGACGCGCCACGTGCGATTGCAGCATCGCGTCGTCGCGTGCTCCGAGCGAGACGTGCAGCGCGTTGTCAAGCGAGGAAGCACGCGCGCTGCACGCGCATTTCCCCCGGGTGAATGCGCATAGAATCGCGCTTCCGCGCTTGACACTGCGGGGTCGCACGGCTGTAATGAATTCGAGCCGCGACGCCACCATCACGCGGCCCAAATCACCATCCCGAATTCCTTGTGAGACACCTTTGAGAGGGGGTACCTTCGTGAACAAATCGGAACTGATCGAGCACATCGCCAAGCAGGCCGACATCTCCAAAGCGGCGGCCACCCGCGCGCTGGAAGCGGTCATCGGCGGCGTGAAGACGACGCTGAAGAAGAACAACAGCGTGTCGCTGGTGGGCTTCGGTACCTTCAGCGTCAGCAAGCGCGCCGCGCGCAGCGGACGCAATCCGCGCACCGGTGCGACGATCAAGATCAAGGCGGCCAAGGTGCCGAAGTTCCGTCCCGGCAAGGCCCTCAAGGACGCGGTCAACTGATGTCCACACGGGTGCTTAGCTCAGTTGGTAGAGCGGCGCCCTTACAAGGCGTAGGTCGGCGGTTCGAGACCGTCAGCACCCACCAGGCCAAGCGGCTTGCCAGCCCCGTCCCATGTGGTCCGGTCAGCTAGAATCTCCGGCAAGCCCGCTCCCCAACAAAGGCGAACCTCGGTTCGCCTTTGTTGCGTTTGCGGCTCACACTGCGCAGTTGACTCCCCGGCTCTTGGTTGAGGCCTCCGATGTTTGATTTCGTCCGCACCCACACCCGGCTGTTCCAGTTCATCCTGGTCCTCCTGGTCTTTCCGTCGTTCGTGTTCTTCGGCATCCAGGGGTACAGCCGCTTCACCGAAGGCAGCCGCAACGCCGTGGCCAAGGTCGCGGGCCACGACATCACGCAGGCCGAGTGGGATGCCGCGCACCGCGACCAGATCGAGCGCATTCGCCGCCAGGCGCCCAACGTCGACGCCCGCCTGTTCGACACGCCGCAGATGCGCCAGCAGACGCTGGAGCTGCTGATCCGCGATCGCGTGATGCTGGCCGCCGCCGACAAGCTCCACCTGACCACCACCGACGAGCGCCTCACCCGCCTGTTCCGCACCGACCCGCAGTTCGCGCCGCTGCGCAACCCCGACGGCACACCGAACAAGGAGTTCCTCGGCGCACAAGGCATGTCCTCCGAGATGTTCGCGCAGCGACTGCGCCAGGACATCACCTTGCGCCAGGTCATGCAGGGCGTGAACGGCACGGTGTTCGCGCCGGCCGCCGCCGCCAGCTCCGCGCTCGACGCCTTGTTCCAGCAGCGCGAGGCACAGGTGCAGCGCTTCGATGCCAAGGACTACCTCGCCAAGGTCACGCCCACCGACGCCGACATCGACAAGTACTACAAGGACCCCGCGAACGCGGCCCAATTCCAGGCGCCCGAGCAGGCGAACATCGAATACGTCGTGCTCGACCTGGAGGCGCTGAAGAAGACCGTCACGGTGCCCGAGGACGACCTCAAGGCGTACTACAAGGCCAACGAGGCGCGCTACGCCACGCCGGAAGAGCGGCGCGCCAGCCACATCCTGATCAAGGCCGACAAGGAAGCGCCCGCGGCCGAGAAGGCCAAGGCCAAGGCGCGGGCCGAAGCGCTGCTGGCCGAGCTGAAGAAGAACCCTGCCGCCTTCGCGGATCTCGCGAAGAAGAACTCCCAGGATCCCGGGTCCGCCGAGCGCGGCGGCGACCTCGACTACTTCGGCCGCGGCGCGATGACCGGCCCCTTCGACGCGGCGGTGTTCTCGATGAAGCCCGGACAAATGAGCGGGGTGATCGAGACCGACTTCGGCTATCACATCATCCAGGTGACCGGTGAGCGCGGCGGCAGCAAGAAGGCCTACGAAGAAGTTCGTCCCGAGATCGAGGCCGAGGTGCGCAAGCAGCTTGCCCAGAAGAAGTTCTCCGAGGTCGCGGTCGACTTCGGCAACCTGGTCTACGAGCAGGCGGACAGCCTCAAGCCCGCCGCCGATCGATTCAAGCTCGAGGTCAAGACCGCGCAGGGCCTGACGCGCACACCCGCGCCGGGGACTGGCCCGCTGGCCAATGCGAAGCTGCTCGAAGCGCTGTTCTCCAGCGACAACATCAGGAACAAGCGCAACACCGATGCGGTGGAAACCGCTCCCAACCAGCTCGTGTCGGCCCGCGTCGTTCAATACACGCCGGCACGCACGCTGCCCCTGGCGGAAGTGAAGGACAAGGTTCGCGCCAGCGTCGCCGCGCAGCAGGCCGCCGCGCTCGCGAAGAAAGAGGGCGAGGACAAGCTCGCGGTGCTCAAGAAGGAGCCGCAGACGGCGCTCGCAGGCGAGGCACAGGTCGTCTCGCGTGCCTCGACCCGCAACCTGCCGGGTCCGGTGGTCGACGCCATTCTCCGGGCCGACACCGGCAAGCTGCCGGCAGCTGCGGGCGTCGACCTCGGCAGCGCCGGGTTCGCGGTCGTGCGCGTCGTCAAGGTGCTGGGTCGCGACCCCGTCGCCGCCGACGCGGTCCGTGCCCAGGCGCAGTACGCCCAGGCCTGGGGCGATGCCGAAGCGCAGGCGTACTACAACGCGCTCAAGGATCGCCTGAAGGTCGACGTGAAGGAACGCGCGGTCGCCGCCGACGCCGCCAGCGCCGCATCGAAGTAGGCCGCGCGGGTCGATGCACCGCGGGGTGCTTCGCCTATAATCCAAGGCTCTGCGGTGGCTGTAGCTCAGTTGGTAGAGTCCAGGATTGTGATTCCTGTTGTCGTGGGTTCGAGTCCCATCAGCCACCCCAAGCGAATTCATTGAACGAACGGCCTGCGCAACCCGCAGGCCGTTTTGCTTGGCGAGGTCAGTCTTGCCGGGACAGCAGTCGCTCGAAATAGCGCACGGTGCTCTCCAGCCCCTGATGCAGCGGCACTTTGGGCTCCCAATGCAGCGACTCGCGGGCGAGAGTGATGTCGGGGCATCGCTGCAGCGGGTCGTCGTTGGGCAGCGGCAGGTAGACGATTTCGGAGCGCGAACCGGTCATCGCCACGATGCGCTCGGCGAGCTCGCGGATCGTGCACTCCACCGGGTTGCCGACGTTCACGGGTCCGGTGAAGGCGTCGCCCGTGCCCATGAGCTTGAGCATGGCGTCGACCAGGTCGTCGACGTAGCAGAAGGATCGGGTTTGCAGGCCGTCGCCGTACAGCGTGATTGCCTCTCCGCGCAGTGCCTGCACGATGAAGTTCGAGACGACGCGGCCGTCGCTCGGATGCATGCGAGGCCCGTAGGTGTTGAAGATGCGCATGACCTTGATGCGCAAGCGATGCTGCCGGTGGTAGTCGAAGAACAGCGTCTCGGCGCAGCGCTTGCCTTCGTCGTAGCAGGAGCGCAGGCCGATCGGATTCACGTGGCCCCAGTAGTCCTCGCGTTGCGGGTGCACCACCGGATCGCCATAGACCTCGCTGGTTGAAGCCTGCAGGATCTTGGCGTGCAGGCGCTTGGCCAGGCCCAGCATGTTGATGGCGCCGTGCACGCTCGTCTTGGTGGTCTGCACCGGGTCGTGCTGGTAGTGGACCGGCGACGCCGGGCAGGCGAGGTTGTAGATCTCGTCGACCTCCACGTAGAGTGGAAAGGTGATGTCGTGCCGCATCAGCTCGAAGCGCGGATGGTGCAGCAGGTGCTCGATGTTGCGCTTGCTGCCGGTGAAGAAGTTGTCGGCGCAGAGCACCTCGTGTCCGCACTCCAGGAGCTGCTCGCACAGGTGCGAACCGAGGAAGCCGGCGCCGCCGGTCACCAGGCAGGACTTGCGCTGCGGGTCCCTCATGTCATTTCTCCACACCGATTTGCCACGGCGTTTCGGGGAAGACCATGGAGCATGGGGTCAGCCGCGTGCCGCGAGTCTGCGCGGCAACCGTCGTGCCCGCGGAAAGAAACGAGGGATCAGTGCCGCGCCGACAGCTCGCGGATCACCACGCGGCAGCCGATGCCGTGCGGCGAGAGCTCGCGCCACTCGACCTCGCCGCCCAGCTGTTTCACGCGCTTGCGCACGCCGCCCAGGCCCAGGCCGTGCGACCAGGCGCGCGGATTGCGGCCGATGCCATCGTCGAGCACGGTCAGGTCGAGCCGGTCCTTCTCGAGGCTGAAATCGATGTCGACGCGCCGCGCCTGGGCATGCGAGATGATGTTGCTGACCAGCTCGCGCAACACCCGCGTCAGAGCCGACCATTGCACGACGCTGAGCAGGATGTCGTCGTCGAAGCTGAAGTTCCAGCCCAGCTCGACGTGGGCGGCGGTCAGGCGCTGCGTGAGGTCGGCCTTCCATTCGGCCGCGGCATGCGACAGCCGGTGGTTGGGAGCGGCCAGGCCGCGGGTGAGCGTCTTGAGGTCCTGCAGCGTGTGCCGCACGTACTCTTCCATCTCGGGCGAGTGCGCCTTGTACATGAGGGTGAGCAGCCGCGCCCCGATGTCGTCGTGCAGGTCCTGGGCCAGGCGCGCGCGCTCCTCGCTGCGGCCTTGCTCCACTGCCTTGTCGAAGGCAACGGCGCGTCGCAATTGCTCGACGATGCGATCGGCCAGGCGCGCGTCTTCGGAGGTGAACAGGCGCCGCCCGCGATGCGCGAAGCGCAACACGATGGAGCGATCGCCGCGCCCGTCGTCGGGCTCGCCGCTGAGCTCGGGCACGGGCAGGATGATGGCCGAGCCGTCGGCGACCACCTTCGTGTTCGAGCTGGCCTTGTCGACGATCAGCACCTCCATCGGCTCGAACAGCTCGCGCAGCAGCTGCGACAGCAGGCTGGGCGTGCGCTCGGGATGGGCCTCGACTTCGCGCGCGATGCGGTAGAGCTGCTCGAACATGCGCTCGGTGGTCAGCATGCTGTTGCCCAGCAGCTGGTTGAGGATCCACTGGCGCGCGCCCGCATACACGCCCAGCGACAGGAACAGCGACAAGGTCAGCGAGGCGAACTGGCCGAACGAGAACACCGCGACGAAGAGCAGGTCGAGCGAGGTTGCCACCGTGCTGATCGCCGCCAGCAGCGAGAACTCGCGCATGATCTGCTGCGACTTCGACAGGAAGGGCACCAGCAGCAGCAGCGACGCGAGGAACACGTACCAGATCATCGAGCCGATGGCGGCGATGTTGTGCTGAACACCCGGCGCGCGGATCGCCGACCCGAGTGCGATGGTCAGCAGCACCCAGGTGCTCACCGCGACGATCGAGAAGCGGCGCAAGACGATGGCGAACGGATGCGGCTCCAGGTGGTACGACCAGGTCAGCAGCGCCACCACCAGGGCGATGAACGCCGCGCAGGTTCCTTGCGTCCACCACCAGACCTCGGAGAGCATGCCCTGCGTCATGAGGCTCGCGATCGCACCCACGTAGGCCCATGCGGCCAGCGCGATCCAGCCCGCTCCCGGCAATCGCTTGGGATGCAGGCAGATCACGTTCACCAGCGCGGCAGCGGTGACGAGGTCGAACATCGTTCGCAAGGGCATGTCGAGCCCGGGGAAGGGCGCAGGCAGGGCCAGCTCGAGCGTCGACTCGACAGCGATGAAGATCAGGTTGCCCGTCTGGCACAAGGCCATCATGGCGTACAGCAGGTTCAGTCCGTTGGGCCGCGCCAGCAGCACCACCATCGCAACCAGGTACAGCACCAGCGCAAAGGCGCTGAGCAGCCAGAACATGCCGCCCAGGCCGGTGAAGCCGCGGCGCTGCAGCTGCATCTCGACCATGGCGCCATCGGAGAAGAACAGCTTCACGCTCTGCTGGGACAACGCGCTCGAGATCTGCTCGTGCATCGCGCGATGGCGTTCGCGGTCGTTGTCGGAGATGAGCCAGCGCGACGAGCGGTGCAGAGCCAGCACGTCGGCCACCGCCACCGTGACGTTGCCCCCGACGATGCCGATGAGGGCATGGCCGACATGCGGCTTGAGCTGCGGATCGGGCGAGCCTGCGAGCTCGAGCTGGCCTTGTGCGTTGGCGCGCCAGGCGGCGTCGATGTGCGGCGGGTCGCCCAGCCAGCGGGCCAGGAAGAACAGCCCCATGCAGCCCAGGAGCGCCGCACCTACCAGCAGGCGCAAGCGCCAGCCCATCCAGCGCGACAGGCTTCGCTCGCGCACGAAGCCGCGGTCGAGGAAGGTGGAGTCGAAGGCCGATTCCGGCGCGCCCGTGAGCGCGGTGCCGTGGGGCGCGCGGTCGCGCAACGACGCGTCGCCCGACGAGAGGCTGGAGCTCGTCACCGCCATGTCGATCTCCCGCTGGCCGGTGCGGACCGGATCAGACCAGGCCCTGCTTGCTCGCGAGCACCGCCGCCTCTGCGCGGCTGGAGACGTTCAGCTTCTTGTAGATCGACTTGATGTGGTCATTGACCGTGAACCACTTGATGCCCATCAGGCTCGCGATCTCCTTGATCGTGAAGCCCTTGCTGAGATAGGTGAGCACCTCGCTCTCGCGCGGCGTGAGGCGCTCGTGGTCCAGCGGTGCTCCCTTGCCCAGCGGCATGGGACGGCTGCTCTGGAAGCCGGAGGGCAGCGGCACCGGGCTGGTGTCGCCTGCACCGCCCGAGCCGTGGCGGAAATGCGTGAGGAGCCGGCGTGCAATCGCGGGCGACAACGGCGGCTGGCCGCGCACGATCTTTTGCAGCTCCTCGACCAGCACCTCGAAGCGGTCTTCCTTGAGCAGGTAGCCGTCGGCGCCGCATTGCAGCGCAGGGAAGAGGTGGTCGTCGTCGGAGTACAGCGTGGTCACGATCTTGGTGGCGGGATAGCGCGCCAGCTCGGCCAGCAGCTCCATGCCGTTGCCGTCGGGCAACTCGAGGTCGACCAGGATGAGCTTGAACGGATCGTTGGGGGTCACGGCGCTCTGGCCGCTCTGGGTGGCGATGTGGCGGCGCGCGGATTCGAGGTCCCCGGCCTCGGTGATGACGATGGTGTCTGAAAAACTTTCACGCACCACCCGGCACAGGAAGCTGCGCGCAACCGGGTTGTCTTCGACGATCAGAACCTTGACTGCCATGGTGCGGCCATGTGTCGTGAGGGAAGAGGTCGATCGTAGCAGCCTGCAGGGGGCTGTTAACACCTAATTCGTGGTCGCGGCCCTCGGTGGCAGGGGGCACGAAAGCCCTGGTCAAGGCGGCAGATTGCCCGGTGCCTGCAGGGCGCGCGCGAGCCGGTTGTAGCGATCGCGCAGATCGACCAGTTTCTCGTTCTTCTGCGCCTCGCTCAGGTGCGGGTCGAGCAGCACCTCGGATCGCTGCTTGAAGTCCTCGATCTCGAGCACGAACTTGAGCTGCTGGTTGGTCGACGGGCGAAAGCCGGCAAGGTCGAACATCTGCTTGAGCCGGGCCTTCTCGCCGGCGGTCTTGCCGTAGCCGAACAGAAACGCCGACATCTTGGAGCGCACCGACAGCGGCAGGTCCTTGCGCCACAGCAGCGGGTCCTTGGGGATCAGCGCCGATTCCCACAGCACCCGCAGCTGCGCGGCGCGCGCAGGCTGCGCCGCTTTCAGTCGCTGCAGCTCCTCGGTGTTGTAGGTGCCGGCGTGGACCTGGCCGCGCAGCACGGCATCCAGGGTCTGGGCATGGTTGCCGCGAATGAAGGGGACGAAGTGCTCCTCCGGGCGGATGCCGCGCGGCACGAACAAGGCGTACGAGGGCATGGCATGTCCGGACGTCGACGACACCTCGCCCATCGCGAAGCCGTAGGTCTTGGGCCGCGACAGCAGCTGGTCGACCGACGAGACGGGCGCGTCGCGGCGCGCGATGACGATGGAGCGGTAGCCGGGAGAGCCGCTGGAGTCGATCAGCTGCCCGAAGACCTCGACGTTGGCGCGCTCGATGCAATCGAGCGCCGCCTTGCTCGACAGCCACGCGAGGTGGGCGCGATTGGCGACCAGCGCATCGATGGCCGCGGCGTACGACGGCGGGTAGTAGCCCTGCACGTCGAGGCCGGTCGACTGGCGCAAGTCGGCGAAGAACGGCTCCCAGGCGCTGCGCGTTTCCTCGATGGTGGTGGTCGTGATGACCGCGAAGACGAGCGGTGACGATTGGGCGCGAACGTCTTCGTGGAGCCACGGCGCGAGGGCGGCGACAAACGACAACTGGAGCAACAGGCGGCGCACTGGTCCTCACTCTCCGCGGTTCCTGCCGGGCGCGGATTATCAGCGGGCGCGCACCGCCAGCGCAATGGCGCGTCGCGCGCTCAGGGATTGGTCATCACGAGCTTGCCCCGAACCTGTCGGCTGCCCATGCGCGCGAAAGCGGCCTGCAGCTCGGGCATGGGCAGCACCTGGTCGAGCACCGGCTTGATGCGTCCTTGGGCGTACCACTGCGCGAGTTCGGCCAGCGCGCGGGCGTTGCGCTGCGGCTCGCGGCGCGCGAAGTCGCCCCAGAACACGCCGACGATGGACGCGCCCTTGAGCAGGGCGAGGTTCAGCGGCAGCGCCGGAATGCTGCCCTGCGCGAAGCCGATGACGAGGTAGCGGCCGCGCCATGCGATGGAACGGAACACCGGCTCGGCCAGGTCGCCGCCCACCGGGTCGTAGACGACGTCGGGGCCGCGTCCCTCGGTGAGCGACTTCAGCGCGTCGCGGATGTTGTCGCGGCTGTAGTTGATGGCCGCATCGGCCCCGAGCTCCTTGCACAGCGCGCACTTCTCGTCGCTCGACGCGGCCGCGATCACCCGCGCGCCCGCCGCCTTGGCGATCTGGATCGCCGCCGTGCCCACGCCGCCCGCGGCGCCGAGCACCAGGACCGTCTCGCCCGACTGAAGCTGGGCCCGGTCGATGAGCGCATGGTGGGTCGTGCCGTAGGTGCAGATGAAGGCCGCGGCATCCTCGAACGCGAAACCCTTGGGCAGCGGCATCACCAGCGCCGCCGCCACGCAGGCGTGGGTCGCGAAGCCGCCCATGCCGCCGAAGGCCGCCACGGCGTCGCCCACCTTGAGGTGGCCGACTCCATCGCCCACCGCGTCGATCACCCCGGCGTACTCCGAGCCGGGGACGAAGGGCAGCGGCGGCTTCATCTGATACTTGTTCTGGACGATGAGCAGGTCGGGAAAGTTGAGGCTGGCCGCGCGGATGGCGATGCGCACTTCGCCGGCCAACGGCCGCGGGGTGGGCAGCTCGCGCCACGACAGGGCTTCGGGGCCGATGGGGTTGTCGCAGATCCAGGCGTGCATGGCGTTCTCCTGCTGAATGGCGGCGGATGATAAGCAGCGAGGCCGGCGCAGCGAGTCACTCAGGTGACGAGCGGTGCCGGGGCGGGCGGATGAGGCCGGCGTCGGCTCCCTACAATCCGCGCATGCGAATCCTCATCGCCAACGACGACGGCTATCTTGCACCCGGGCTGGCGGCGCTGGTCAAGGCCTGCGAGGGGCTGGGCGAGCTCGATGTCGTCGCGCCGGAGCAGAACGCCAGCGGCACCTCGAACTCGCTCACGCTCAATCGACCGCTGTCGGTCTACACCGCGGCCAACGGCGTGCGCTACATCAACGGCACGCCCTCCGACTGCGTCCACGTCGCGCTCACCGGACTGCTGGAACAGCGCCCCGACCTCGTCGTCTCGGGGATCAACCAGGGCGCGAACATGGGCGACGACACGCTGTATTCCGGCACGGTGGCCGCGGCCATGGAGGGCTTCCTGTTCGGCATCCCGGCCATCGCGTTCTCGCAGATCGACAAGGGCTGGACCGAGCTCGACGCCGCCGCGCGGGTGGCGCGCCTGGTCATCGAGCAGGTGCTGCAAGGCACCCCCGCACGCTCGCCCTTTCTGCTCAACGTCAACATCCCGAACCGGCCCGACGCAGATCGCCTGCCTCGCGTGATCACCCGCCTCGGGCGTCGCCATGCGAGCGAGCCGGTGATCCGCCAGACAAGCCCGCGCGGCGAGACCATGTACTGGATCGGCGCCGCCGGCAATGCGCGCGAGGCCGGCGAGGGCACCGACTTTCACGCGACGGCGGCCGGCAAGGTGTCGATCACACCGCTGCAGGTCGACCTGACCGACCACGCTGCCGTCCCGGACTGGCAGGCATGGAGCAGGGCATGAGCGAAACGCATCGGCGTCCACCCAAGTTCCCGCTGCGCCTGGACCAGATGGCGACGCCGCGCAAGACGCTGGTGAAGGCGCCCGAAAGCACGTCGCCCAAGACGCCCGCCGCCGCAGCGCCGGCCGCGCCGCCGCGCCACGTGCTGCGGCCGCAGCAGCCGCTGCAGCATGCCGCTGCCGTCGCAGCGCGGCGCGCGCCGCCGACCGGCCTGGGCCTCGACTCGGCCGGCGTGCGCCTGCGCATGGTGGAGCGCCTGCGCGCCGAGGGCCTGCGCCACGAGGCGGTGCTCGCCGCTCTCGCCGAGGTCCCGCGCCATCGGTTCGTCGACGCGGCCCTCGTGACCCAGGCCTACGAAGACACCAGCCTGCCGATCGGGCACGGACAGACCATCTCCAAGCCCTCGGTCGTGGGCCGCATGATTGAGCTGCTGATGGGCGGCGCGAACGCGCAGGCGCAGGGCCGGCTCGGCAAGGTCCTGGAGATCGGCACCGGCTGTGGCTACCAGGCGGCGCTGCTGGCGCGGCTGTCGCGGCAGGTGTTCTCGGTGGAGCGCGTCAAGCCGCTGCACGACAAGGCGCGCGAGCTGATGGCGCCGCTCGGCGTGGCCAACGCAAGGCTCGTGTATGGTGACGGCATGCTCGGCCATCCACCCAACGCCCCGTACGACGGCATCATCGCGGCCGCCGGCGGCGATGCGCTTCCGCCGGCCTGGCTCGACCAGCTGGCCGTGGGCGGTCGCATCGTCGCACCGGTGCTCGACGGACCTGCTCGACAGGTCCTGGTGGTCGTGGACCGCACCGAGCACGGATGCGAACGCAGCGTGCACGAGGTGGTCCAGTTTGTCCCGCTAAGATCGGGACTCGTTCGATAGCAGTGGAATGGCACAGCCAATGGTGATGACGAAGAAATGCTCGCTGGACACGCGACTGTGCGCAGCCGTCGCGGGCGCAGTGTTGCTGCTCGCGGGCTGTGCATCGTCGAAGCACCAGGCCCCGGTGGAAGATCGCACCGGCAATGCACGTGCGACGGCCCCGGCCGCGGTCGCGGTGATCCCGCCGCCGGCCGATCCGAACAAGCCCGCGGACCCGCCCAAGCCGGGCGCCGAGAACGCCGGCAAGGCCGGCTACTACACCGTCAAGCAAGGGGACACGCTGATCCGCGTCGGCCTCGAGAACGGCCAGAACTGGAAAGACCTGGTCAAGTGGAACAACCTCGACAACCCGAATGTGATCGAGGTCGGCCAGGTGCTGCGGGTGATGCCCCCGGGGACGGAGCCCAACGGCCTGGGCACCAAGCCCGTCACCACCGCCAAGGTCGAGACGCGCCCGCTCGGTGCCGCCTCTCCTGCCAGCGGCGCGGCGTCGAGCGTGCCCGCCACGGCGGCGGCCAGCGCCCCGGCCACGTCCGCGACGCGTGAGGGCGACGACGACATCAACTGGATCTGGCCCGCCAACGGCCCGGTCGCCAACTCCTTCGACGACACGCGAAGCAAGGGTTTGGCCATCACCGGCAAGGCAGGCGACCCGGTGCTCGCCGCGGCCGACGGGCGGGTCGTCTATGCCGGTTCGGGCTTGCGCGGCTATGGCAACCTTGTCATCCTCAAGCACAACAACACCTACTTGACCGCGTACGCGCACAATCAGACCTTGCTCGTGAAGGAGGACCAGGCTGTGCGACGCGGACAGAAGATCGCCGAGATGGGCTCCACCGACGCCGATCGGGTGCAGCTGCATTTCGAGATTCGCAAGCTCGGCAAGCCGGTCGATCCGGCGAAGCTGCTGCCGCCACGTTGATTCCTGGACCATGTCCGTCGGAATCCGGAGCCAGCATGAACAAGCGGCGCACCTCTCCGAACGGGCATGGCCATGAGCAGATGGCCGGGACGCTCGAGCCGCATGCCGAGCGCGAACCGGCCGCCACCATGGACATCGTGCTGCCCAACGGGCTCGACGTCGACGGTCCCGAGCCGGTGCCCGGCGCGGCCGGCGAGGGCGGCATCACGCCCGAGCTCGCTGCCGGTGAAGGCGAGATCGGCAACACGCTGCAGACCTATCTGCGCGAGATCCGCCGCGCGCCCCTGCTGACCCCGCAGGAGGAGTTCGACACCGCGATGCGCGCCCGCACGGGCGACTTCGAGGCCCGCCAGGCCATGATCGAGCACAACCTGCGCCTGGTGGTGAGCATCGCCAAGAACTACCTCGGCCGCGGCCTGCCCATGACCGACCTGATCGAGGAAGGCAACCTCGGCCTCATGCACTCGATCGGCAAGTTCGAGCCCGAGCGGGGGTTCCGCTTCTCGACCTATGCGTCGTGGTGGATCCGCCAGAACATCGAGCGGGCCATCATGCACCAGGCGCGCCTGGTGCGGCTGCCGGTGCACGTGGTGCGCGAGCTCAACCAGGTGCTCAAGGCGCGGCGGGCGCTCGAGGCCGAGTCCGGCCGCAACGGCGGGGCCGACAAGCCTGTGCGGGTCGAAGACGTGGCCGCGGCAGTCGGGCGGCCGGTGCGCGAGGTGAGCGACCTGCTGCGGTTCTCCGAGCTTCCCACTTCGCTGGATGCCCCGCTGGAGCGCTATCCCGCCGACAACAATGCCGAGTCCATGCTCGACAGCGTCGCCGACGACGGCGCCACCGACCCGATGAGCCTGACGCTCAGCAACGAGGTCGAGCAGTTGCTGAACAACGGGCTGGACGAGCTGAACGAACGCGAGCGCGAGGTTCTTGCCGGTCGTTACGGTCTGCGCGACCGCGATCCCGAGACGCTGGAGGTGCTGGCCGAGCGCCTGGGGCTCACCCGCGAGCGCATCCGCCAGATCCAGCAGGAGGCGCTGCTCAAGCTCAAGCGCCGCATGATCCGCAACGGCGTCGACCGGGATTCGATCTTCTGACGATGTCCTGGCCCGTTCTCGTCTTCGACATCGAATCCATCCCCGACGTCGCCGGTCTGCGCGCGCTGCGCGGACTCGATCCCGCCGTGAGCGACGACGACGTCTATGCCCTCGAAATGGCCGAGCGCAAGGAAGCCGGCAAGAGCGACTTCATGCCGCTGCACCTGCAGCGCGTGCTGGTGATCTCCTGCGTGTTCCGCAATGCCGAGGGACTGCGCGTGCATTCCTTCGTCGACCGCGAGCCCGACGGTCGCAGCGAGGAGGGCAAGATCATCCAGACCTTCTTCGGCCGGATCGAGAAGCACGTGCCCCAGCTCGTGAGCTGGAACGGCGGTGGCTTCGACCTGCCCGTGCTGCACTACCGCGGCCTGCGCCACGGGGTCGTCGCCAACAAGTACTGGGACCTCGGCGAAGACGACCGCGAGTTCAAGTGGAACAACTACATCGGCCGCTATCACCTGCGCCACCTCGACCTGATGGACCTGCTGGCGATGTACCAGCCGCGCGCCAGCGCGCCGCTCGACGCGATGGCCAAGCTGTGCGGGTTTCCCGGCAAGCTGGGCATGGACGGCTCGGCGGTGTACCGCGCCTACCTCGACGGCAAGCTGGAGGACATCCGCCGCTATTGCGAGACGGACGTGATGAACACCTACCTGCTGTACTGCCGCTTCCAGAAGATGCGCGGCGGCTTCACCGAGCACGAGTACGAGCGCGAGATGACCTTCGTGCGCGAAACCCTGGCGGGCATCGCCGAGCCCCACTGGGGCGAGTACTTGCAGGCCTGGCGCCAGGAAGGCGGCGCTTCGCCGGGCCCGGGATAATCCGGGGGATGACAGCGGACAACGAGTGGTTGAAGGTCGAATCGCTCGACCTCGAGGGGCAGGGCGTGGCCCACGACGCCGAAGGCAAGGTGGTGTTCATCGAGGGGGCCCTGCCGGGCGAAGAGGTGCAGGTCCAGGTCCATCGCCGCAAGAACAACTGGGAACAGGCGTCGATGACGACGCTGCGGCGCGAGAGCTCGCAACGGGTCACGCCGCGCTGCCCGCACTTCGGCAGCTGTGGCGGCTGCAAGCTGCAGCACCTCGACGTGGGCGCGCAGGTCGCGACCAAGCAGCGCGCCCTCGAGGACGGCCTGTGGCATCTCGGCAAGGTGCGTGCCGAACGCATGCTGCGGCCGATCGAAGGGCCGTCCTGGGGCTATCGCTTCCGTGCCCGCCTGTCGGTGCGCCACGTGCAGAAGAAAGGCCGGGTGCTGGTGGGCTTTCACGAGCGCAAGTCCAGCTACGTTGCCGAGATGGACAGCTGCTCGGTGCTGCCGCCGCAGCTGTCGGCGCTCCTGACGCCCTTGGCCGGGCTCATCGGCGGCATGGACCAGCGTGATCGGCTGCCGCAGATCGAGGTCGCGGTGGGCGCGCGGGTGACGGCGCTGGTGCTGCGCCACCTCGAGCCGATGAGCGCGACCGACCTGGCGCGCCTGCGCGACTTTGCGGCGCAGCACGGCATCCAGTGGTGGCTGCAGCCCAAGGGCCCGGACACGGTCCATCCGCTGGACCCGGGCGGCACGCCGCTTGACTACGTGCTGTCGGAGTTCGGCATCACCATGCCGTTCAAGCCCACCGACTTCACCCAGGTCAACCACCAGATCAACGAGGTGCTGGTGGGCCGTGCGCTGCGCCTGCTCGATTCCCAACCGGACGAGCGCGTCATCGACTGGTTCTGCGGCCTGGGCAACTTCACCCTGCCGATCGCCACGCAGGCGCGCGAGGTGATCGGGCTGGAAGGCAGCGAAGCGCTGGTGGCTCGCTCGCGCGAGAACGCCGAGCGCAACGGCCTGGCGTCGAAGACGCGCTTCGTCGCGCGCAACCTGTTCGAGATCACGCCGGCCGAGGTGGCGGGCTACGGGGCGGCCGACAAGTGGCTGGTCGATCCGCCGCGCGAAGGCGCCTTCGCGCTGGCCAAGGCCATGGCCGACCTGCAGGCCGACCCTTCGCTCGCGCCCGGGTACACGGCGCCGCGGCGCATCGTCTACGTGAGCTGCAATCCGGCGACGCTGGCGCGCGACGCGGGACTGCTGGTGCACCAGGCGGGCTACCGCTGCACCGCGGCGGGAGCGGTGAACATGTTTCCGCACACGGCGCACGTCGAGAGCATCGCGGTGTTCGAACGCGCGCCGCAATGAGAAAAGGGGCCCGCAGGCCCCTTTTCGTGTTCGGATCGTGTCGTGCTCAGTCGCGATCGCCGCCGGCGAAGCCGAGGATGGCCAGCAGGCTCTGGAAGATGTTGTACAGGTCCAGGTAGATCTGCAGCGTGGCCGTGATGTAGTTCGTTTCGCCGCCGTCGATCACCTGCTTGATGTCGTACAGCATGAACGCCGTGAACAGGCCGATGGCGATGACCGACACCGTCAGCATCAGTGCACTCGACTGGAACAGGAAGATGTTCAGCAGCGAGGCGATGATCAGCACGGCGGCGCCGACGTAGAGGAACTTCGCCATGCCGGACAGATCGCGCTTGATCACGGTCGCGAGGCTGGCCACGGCGAAGAAGACGCCGGCCGTGCCGCCGAAGGCCATCATGATGAGCGACGGCCCGTTGCGGAAGCCCAGGATCACCGCCAGCAGGCGCGACAGCATCAGGCCCATGAAGAAGGTGAAGGCCAGCAGGACGCCGACGCCTGCCGACGAGTTCTTGGTCTTCTCGATCGCGAAGATGAGCGCGAAGGCGCCGCCCAGGAACAGCAGCACGCTCATGCCGGTGCCCATGCGCGCGATCACGCCGGTGCTCACGCCGACCCAGGCGCCCAGCACCGTGGGCACCAGCGACAGCGCCAGGAGCCAGTAGGTGTTGCGCAGCACGCGGTTGCGCTGTTCCAACGCGACGCCCGTGCCACCGGTGTAGACGGTTTGCAGGCTTTCGTTCATGAGACCTCCAGGTTGGGATGAACGTGGGCTAGGACCCACGGGGGGAATTCTAGTTCCCAGGGGCGCCGGACCACATCGTGAGATGAAGGGACTACGCAGGATTACGCAAAGCCAGCCGGCGCGTGCGGACTTAGAGTCGGGATTTCCCAACTCCAGAGCCACCATGAAGCAGAAACCCGTTCTGTCCCTGGAAGATGTCAAGCGCATTGCCGGCGCCAGCGAGGCCGAGGCGGCCAAGCACCAATGGGCGGTGAGCATCGCCATCGTCGACGACGGTGGACACCTGCTCTGGCTGCAGCGCCTGGACGGCGCTTCGCCCTTGTCCTCGCACATTGCGCCCGCCAAGGCGCGCACGGCGGCACTGGGGCGTCGCGAGAGCCGCGTCTACGAAGAGATGATCAACCAGGGCCGGCCGTCTTTCCTCAGCGCGCCCGGGGTCGAAGGACTGCTCGAGGGCGGGGTGCCGGTGATGGCGAACGGCCAATGCGTCGGCGCCGTCGGCGTGAGCGGCGTGAAGTCGACCGAGGACGCGCAGATCGCGCGCGCCGGCATCGCGGCGCTGGGGCTCTGATCGCGCGGACACCGCGGTTTTTTCACGTGCCCGACGGGCGGAAGAACGGGGCCATCGGATATACTTCGAAGGTTTACCCGCATTCACCGCCTGAGCGAAACCTCCTGCTGTTTCCCCACCGGATTCGAGCCCGCGACACCCTGGCCCCGAGCCAAGTCGCAAGGCAGAGCTGGGCGCAACGATGGAGTTTGTCTTGCTGCCCGTTCTGCCTCCCGCTCTCCTCGCACTCGCAGACGGAACCATCTTCAAAGGCAGTTCGATCGGCGCCCCCGGCGAGACCGTCGGCGAGGTGGTCTTCAACACCGCGCTGACCGGCTACCAGGAGATCCTCACTGATCCGAGCTACGCGCAGCAGATCGTCACGCTGACGTACCCGCACATCGGCAACTACGGCGTCGCCCACGAAGACGTCGAGGCGAAGAAGGTGTTCGCCGCCGGCCTGATCATCAAGGACTTGCCGATCCTCGAGTCGAATTTCCGCATGGCGATGACCCTGCCCGAGTACCTGCAACGGGAAGGAACGGTGGCCATCGCGAACATCGACACCCGCCGCCTGACGCGGGTGCTGCGTTCCGGTGGCGCGCAGAACGGCTGCATCCTCACGCTGCCGGTCGGCGACACCATCACGGCGCGGCACATCGACGCGGCCATCGCGAAGGCGCGGTCGGCTCCCAACATGGCGGGGCTCGACCTGGCCAAGGTCGTGAGCGAGACGCGTCCGTACGACTGGACCGAGACCGAGTGGTCGCTCACCGGAGGCTACGGCCACCAGTCCAGCGCCCGGCACCATGTGGTCGCCTACGACTTCGGCGTGAAGCGCAACATCCTGCGCATGCTGGCCAGCCGGGGCTGCCGCATCACCGTCGTTCCGGCCCAGACGCCGGCGTCAGAGGTGCTCGCGCAGCGGCCCGACGGGGTGTTCCTGTCCAATGGCCCCGGCGATCCCCAACCCTGCGACTACGCCATCGCAGCGACACGCGAGATCATCGATCGCGGCGTTCCCACCTTCGGCATCTGCCTGGGACACCAGATCATGGCGCTGGCTTCGGGTGCCAAGACCTTCAAGATGAAGTTCGGCCACCACGGCGCCAACCACCCCGTGAAAGACCTCGATGACGGCCGCGTCAGCATCACCAGCCAGAACCACGGCTTCGCGGTCGACGAGAAGACGCTGCCGGCCAACCTGCGTCCCACCCACGTCTCGCTCTTCGACGGCACGCTGCAAGGCCTGGCGCGCACCGACAGACCCGCCTTCTGCTTCCAGGGTCACCCGGAAGCCTCACCCGGACCGCATGACATCGCCTACCTGTTCGACCGCTTCGTTGCGCTGATGGAGAAGAAGTAATGGCCAAGCGCACCGACCTCCACAGCATCCTCATCATCGGCGCCGGCCCGATCATCATCGGGCAGGCCTGCGAGTTCGACTACTCCGGCGCACAGGCCTGCAAGGCGCTGCGCGAGGAGGGCTACCGCGTCATCCTCGTCAACAGCAATCCGGCGACGATCATGACCGACCCCGAGATGGCCGATGTGACCTACATCGAGCCCATCACCTGGCAGGTGGTCGAGAAGATCATCGCCAAGGAACGCCCCGACGCCGTGCTGCCCACCATGGGCGGCCAGACCGCGCTGAACTGCGCCCTCGACCTGCACCGGCATGGCGTGCTCGCGAAGTACGGCGTCGAGATGATCGGCGCCAACGAGAAGGCGATCGAGAAGGCCGAGGACCGTCTCAAGTTCAAGGACGCGATGACCGGCATCGGCCTGCACTCGGCCAAGAGCGGCATCGCCCACACCATGGACGAGGCCTGGACGGTCCAGAAGCGCATCACGCTCGAGATCGGCGGCACCGGCTTTCCGATGGTGATCCGCCCCAGCTTCACGCTCGGCGGCACCGGCGGCGGCATCGCCTACAACCCCGAGGAGTTCGAGGAGATCTGCAAGCGCGGCCTCGACCTGTCGCCCACCAACGAGCTGCTGATCGAGGAGTCGCTGATCGGCTGGAAGGAGTACGAGATGGAGGTCGTCCGCGACAAGGCGGACAACTGCATCATCGTGTGCTCGATCGAGAACCTCGACCCGATGGGCATCCACACCGGCGACTCCATCACCGTGGCGCCGGCGCAGACGCTCACCGACAAGGAATACCAGCTGCTGCGCAACGCCTCGATCGCGATCCTGCGCGAGATCGGCGTCGACACCGGCGGCTCCAACGTGCAGTTCGCCATCAACCCGGTCAACGGCCGGATGATCGTCATCGAGATGAACCCGCGGGTGTCGCGCTCGTCGGCCCTGGCCTCGAAGGCGACCGGCTTTCCGATCGCCAAGGTGGCCGCCAAGCTGGCGGTGGGCTACACCCTCGACGAGCTGCGCAACGACATCACCGGCGGCGCGACGCCGGCGAGCTTCGAGCCGAGCATCGACTACGTCGTCACCAAGGTGCCGCGCTTCGCCTTCGAGAAATTCCCCGCGGCCGATTCGCACCTCACCACGCAGATGAAGTCGGTCGGCGAAGTGATGGCCATGGGTCGCACCTTCCAGGAAAGCTTCCAGAAGGCGCTGCGCGGCCTCGAGACCGGCATCGACGGCCTGAGCGAGCGCAGCACCGACCGCGAGGACATCGTCCAGGAGATCGGCGAGGCCGGGCCCGAGCGCATCCTGTACGTGGCCGATGCGTTTCGCATCGGCATGACGCTGCAGGAGGTGTTCGAGGAAACGGCCATCGACCCGTGGTTCCTTGCGCAAATCGAGGACATCGTGAAGACCGAGAAGGCGCTGGCCGGTCGGACGCTGGCGTCGCTGTCGGCCGAGGAGCTGCGCTTCCTCAAGCAGAAGGGCTTCTCCGACAGGCGCCTGGGCAAGCTGCTGGGCACCCACCAGCACGAGGTGCGCGAGCGGCGCCATGCCTTGAACATCCGCCCGGTGTACAAGCGCGTCGACACCTGCGCCGCCGAATTCGCGACCCAGACCGCCTACATGTACTCCACATATGACGAGGAGTGCGAGGCGAATCCGACCGACCGCAAGAAGATCATGGTGCTCGGTGGCGGGCCCAACCGCATCGGGCAGGGCATCGAGTTCGACTACTGCTGCGTCCATGCCGCGCTCGCCATGCGCGAAGACGGCTACGAGACCATCATGGTCAACTGCAATCCGGAGACCGTGTCGACCGACTACGACACCTCCGACCGGCTCTACTTCGAGCCCGTCACGCTCGAAGACGTGCTCGAGATCGTCGACAAGGAAAAGCCGCTCGGCGTGATCGTGCAGTACGGTGGCCAGACCCCGCTGAAGCTCGCGCTCGACCTCGAGCGCGCCGGCGTACCCATCGTCGGGACCACGCCCGACAGCATCGACATCGCCGAGGACCGCGAGCGCTTCCAGAAGCTGCTCCATGAGCTGGGCCTGAAGCAGCCGCCCAACCGCACCGCCCGCACCGAGGAGCAGGCGCTGCAGCTCGCGCAGGAGATCGGCTATCCGCTGGTCGTGCGGCCCAGCTACGTGCTGGGCGGGCGCGCCATGGAGATCGTGCACGGCGACAAGGACCTGGAGCGCTACATGCGCGAGGCCGTCAAGGTCAGCGAGAAGTCGCCGGTGCTGCTCGATCGCTTCCTCGACGACGCGATCGAGGTCGATGTCGACTGCATCGCCGACGGCACCGACGGTGCCGATGGCGTGATGATCGGCGGCATCATGGAGCACGTCGAGCAGGCGGGCATCCATTCGGGCGACTCTGCCTGCTCGCTGCCGCCGTATTCGCTCAGCCAGGGACTGCAGGACGAGCTGCGCCGGCAGACCACGCTGATGGCGCGCGCGCTGAAGGTCAAGGGCCTGATGAACGTGCAGTTCGCGATCCAGACCGAAGGCGACAAGTCCATCGTCTACGTGCTCGAGGTCAATCCGCGTGCGTCGCGAACCGTGCCCTTCGTCTCGAAGGCGACCGGGCAGCCGCTGGCGAAGATCGCCGCGCGCTGCATGGTGGGCCAGCGCCTCGCAAAGCAGAAGGGCAAGGGCGGCCAGCCGCCGGGCGAAGTGATCCCGCCGTACTTCAGCGTCAAGGAGGCGGTGTTCCCGTTCAACAAGTTCCCCGGCGTCGATCCCATCCTCGGCCCCGAGATGCGATCCACCGGCGAAGTGATGGGGGCCGGGCGCAGCTTCGGCGAAGCGATGCTCAAGAGCCAGCTCGGCGCCGGGTCGCGCCTGCCCACCAAGGGCACGGTGTGCATCACGGTGAAGAACAGCGACAAGGCGCGCGCCGTCGTGGTGGCGCGAGATCTGCATGAGCTGGGCTTCCACATCGTCGCCACCAAGGGCACGGCCGCCGCCATCGCCGAGGGTGGCGTGCCGGTCAAGGCCGTCAACAAGGTCAAGGACGGGCGGCCGCACATCGTCGACATGGTCAAGGCAGGCGAGATCCAGCTGGTCTTCACCACCGTGGACGAAACCCGCACGGCGATCGCGGATTCACGCCACATCCGGCAGGCGGCGCTGGCCAACCGCATCACCTACTACACCAGCATGGCCGGATGCGAGGCCGCGGTGGAGGGCATGAAGCACCAGGCCGACCTGGTGGTCGTGTCGCTGCAGGAGCTGCACCGTCAACTGGGCGCCGAGTTGCACTAAACTCGCCCCGACACACCACTCCACATCGCCGCCGCCGGTGCCTCTGGCGGCGGCTTCATTTTTTGCTCCGGGTTTCACATGGCCACCATTCCGCTCACCAGAAGAGGCGCCGAGCAGCTCAAGGACGAGCTGCAGCGGCTGAAGTCGGTCGACCGACATGCGGTCATCCAGGCCATTGCGGAAGCGCGCGCCCAGGGCGACCTGTCGGAGAACGCCGAGTACGAGGCAGCCAAGGACAAGCAGGGCTTCATCGAGGGGCGCATCCTCGAGATCGAGGGCAAGCTCGCAGCCGCGCAAGTCATCGATCCGTCGGCACTCGATGCCGGCGGCAAGGTCGTGTTCGGCTCCACCGTCGACCTGGAGGAAGAATCGACCGGTGCCCAGGTCACCTACCAGATCGTCGGCGACGACGAAGCCGACCTGAAGCAGGGGCTCATCTCGATCAGCTCGCCGATCGCCCGCGCTCTCATCGGCAAGGAGGCCGGCGACGTGGCCGACGTGCAGGCGCCGGGCGGCATCAAGAGCTACGAGATCGTCGACGTCCGCTACATCTGACGATGACGGCAAGGCGTGTGGCGGCCTGGCTGGCCGGACTCTGGGCCGGCTGGCTGTGGGCCTTGGCGCTGACGGCGGCGCCGGCGGCGTTCGCGGTCGCCACACCCGAGGTCGCGGGCCGGATGGCCGGCCGCATGTTCGCGCAAGAGGCCTACGCCGCGATCCTGGTTTCGGTGGTGCTGTTCATGCTGCTGCGTCGCCAGGCGCGTGCGGCCGCGGCGGCGGGCACGGGGTCGGTCTTCAGCGCCGACATGGTCCTGGTGCTGGGCGCGCTGTTCTGCACCGTGGCCGGGTACTTTGCGCTGCAGCCCATGATGGCCGCGGCCCGTGCGGGGCAGGGCAGCGTCTCGTTCGCCGCGCTGCATGGCGCCTCGATGGCCCTCTACGGCCTCAAGGCGCTGCAGGTGGCTGCATTGGCATGGCGGCTGGCGGCGCGTTGATCGCGGTCAATCGACGGCGGTCTTCTTGACGCTGGTGCTTCGCTTCTTGGCGCGCTTGAGGCTGCCGCCTGCTGCGATGCGCTGGTTGCCCAGGACCTTGATCTTCTTCACCTGCGGGCGGTGGTTGCCGCTCTTGGAGAACTTGAGGATCTTCACGACCCGCGGCCCCGGCATGCGATCGTCGCGCTCGGCCTTGGCCTTCTCCGGTATCGGCCGCCACAGCACCAGCAGCTTGCCGATGTGCTGGATGGGCGCGGCGTTGAGCTGGTCCGCCAGCGCGGCGAGGATGCCGTCGCGCGTTTCCCGTTCGTCGGAGAAGACGCGCACCTTGATCAGGCCGTGGGCGTTGAGGGCGGCGTCGGTCTCCTTGACGACGGCGGGCGTCAGGCCGTCGCCGCCGATCAGGACCACCGGGTCCAAATGATGGGCGTCGGCGCGCTTTTCCTTGCGTTGCGCAGGTGTGAGTTGGATCGCGGGCATCCCCGTATTATGGATTCAGGATGAAGATCAAGACCAAGAGCAAGAAGGTCAACAAGGCTTGGCTGCACGACCACCTCACCGACCCCTACGTGAAGCTCGCGCAGAAGGAGGGCTATCGCGCACGCGCCGCCTACAAGCTCAAGGAGATCGACGAGGAGCTCAAGCTGCTGCGGCCCGGTCAGCTCGTGGTCGACCTGGGCGCGAGCCCCGGGGCATGGAGCCAGTACGTGCGGCGGCGCTTCGCGCCGCGCGAGGCGGGCATCGGCGGAGCGGCCGCCGGCGAGCTGAACGGCACCATCATCGCGCTGGACCTGCTGGACTTCCAGCCCATCGAAGGCGTGACCTTCATCCAGGGCGACTTCCGCGAAGACGAGGTGCTTGCCCAGTTGGAGCAGGCGGTGTCGGGCCGGCCGGTGGACGTGGTCATTTCCGACATGGCGCCCAACCTGTCGGGCGTGGAGAGCTCCGACGCCGCCCGCATGGCGCATCTGGTGGAACTGGCCGTGGAATTTGCCCAGAACCACCTCACTGCCAAAGGGGCGTTGGTCTGCAAGGTATTTCACGGCAGCGGCTACAGCCAGCTCGCAAAACTCTTCAAGGAGCGGTTTCGCGTGGTCAAGCCGATCAAGCCCAAAGCGTCCCGTGATAAGTCTGCTGAAACCTTTCTGGTCGGTATCGGTCTCAAGACCCCCAAGCTGCCTGCCGATATCGTGTCGTAAGGCGCAAACAGATGCCGATACACCCTGGCTATCACGGTGTTTGGAGCCCATTGCAATGGGCTTGACTGGCATAAAATCGGTCCCATCTGCCGTGGAAGCCCGGTGCGCGTTGTCGGGCAGTTTGTTTTGACCCGGAAAAGGAGCCGCGGTGAACAATCAATGGTTCTCGAAGATTGCTGTTTGGCTGGTGATTGCCCTGGTGCTTTTCACCGTGTTCAAGCAGTTCGACCGCGGCGCCACGCGCGCCAACGAGATTGGCTATTCCGACTTCCTCGAGGAGGTCCGCAGCAAGCGCATCAAGAGCGTGCAACTGCAAGAAGGGCCGACGGGCACCGAGATCAAGGCCCGCACCACCGACGACAAGGAGCTGCGCACCACCGCCACCTACCTTGACCGCGGCCTGGTCGGCGACCTCATCAACAACGGCGTCAAGTTCGACGTCAAGCCGCGCGAAGAGCCTTCGATCCTGATGAGCATCCTCGTGTCCTGGGGACCGATGCTGCTGCTTATCGGCGTCTGGATCTACTTCATGAGGCAGATGCAAGGCGGCGGCAAGGGCGGGGCCTTCAGCTTCGGCAAGTCGAAGGCCCGCATGCTCGACGAGGCCAACAACACCACCACCTTCTCCGACGTCGCAGGCTGCGACGAGGCCAAGGAAGAGGTGAAGGAACTCGTCGACTTCCTGAAGGACCCGCAGAAGTTCCAGAAGCTGGGCGGCCGCATCCCGCGCGGCGTGCTGCTGGTCGGCCCCCCGGGCACCGGCAAGACGCTGCTGGCGAAGGCGATCGCCGGCGAGGCCAAGGTGCCGTTCTTCAGCATCTCCGGCTCCGACTTCGTCGAGATGTTCGTCGGCGTGGGCGCGGCCCGGGTGCGCGACATGTTCGAGCAGGCCAAGAAGAGCGCGCCTTGCATCATCTTCGTCGATGAGATCGACGCAGTCGGCCGCCACCGCGGTGCCGGCCTGGGCGGCGGCAACGACGAGCGCGAGCAGACGCTGAACCAGATGCTGGTCGAGATGGACGGCTTCGAGACCAACCTCGGCGTGATCGTGATGGCCGCGACCAACCGGCCCGACATCCTCGACCCGGCGCTGCTGCGCCCGGGCCGCTTCGACCGCCAGGTCTACGTGACGCTGCCCGACGTGCGCGGCCGCGAGCAGATCCTCAATGTGCACATGCGCAAGGTTCCGCTCGGCCAGGACATCCGGGCCGACATCCTCGCCCGCGGCACGCCGGGCTTCTCCGGTGCCGATCTCGCCAACCTGGTCAACGAAGCCGCACTCTTCGCCGCACGCCGCAACGGCCGCGTCGTCGAGATGGTCGACTTCGAGAAGGCCAAGGACAAGATCATGATGGGCACCGAGCGCAAGTCCATGGTCATGGACGAGGAAGAGCGCCGCAACACCGCCTATCACGAGGCCGGCCACGCGCTGGTCGCGCGGCTGCTGCCCAAGACCGACCCGGTCCACAAGGTCACCATCATCCCGCGCGGCGGGGCGCTGGGCCTGACCATGTACCTGCCGGAAGGCGATCGCTACAGCACCGACAAGGTCCGCATCCTGAGCCGCATCTCGATGCTGTTCGGAGGCCGCATCGCCGAAGAGGTGTTCATGAACCAGATGACCACCGGCGCCAGCAACGACTTCGAGCGGGCCACGCAACTGGCGCGCGACATGGTCATGCGCTACGGCATGAGCGACGCCCTGGGTCCGATGGTCTACGCCGAGAACGAAGGCGAGGTCTTCCTGGGCCGCTCGGTCACGAAGACCACCAACATGTCGGAAGAGACCATGCAGCGCGTCGACGCCGAAGTGCGCCGCATCATCGACGAGCAGTACGGCATCGCGCGCAAGCTCATCGAGGACAACCAGGACAAGATGCACACCATGGCCAAGGCGCTGCTCGAGTGGGAGACCATCGACGGCGAGCAGGTCGACGACATCATGAACGGCCGCCCGCCGCGGCCGCCCAAGGACTGGACGCCCTCGGCGAACAAGCCGGGCGGCAGCACGCCGCCGGTCAACCCCGACGGTGCGCCGGCTGCGGCCTGAGTCGCTCCTTCTTTCTCGCACGGGGCTTCGGCCCCGTTCGTCTTTCTGGGCCTACAAATGTTCTGGCAGACCACGCGATTTCGCATCGACCTGGGCCGGCCCAGGGTCATGGGAATCGTCAACGTCACGCCCGACTCGTTCTCGGACGGCGGCGCCCACGCGACAAGCGCGGCGGCGCTCGCTCACTGCGAGAAGCTGTTGAGCGAAGGCGCCGACATCCTCGACATCGGCGGTGAGTCCACCCGCCCCGGCGCAAGACCCGTCCCGATCGACGAGGAGCTGCGGCGCGTCATGCCGGTGCTCGACGCGGCGCTGACCCTGGGCTGCCCCGTGTCGCTCGACACCATGAAGCCCGAGATCATGCGGGCAGCGCTGGATCGCGGCGTCGACATCGTGAACGACGTCAATGCATTGCGATCGGCCGGCGCGCTCGATGCGGTCGTCGCTCATCCGAGCTGCGGCGTGTGCCTCATGCACATGCAGGGCGAGCCCCGATCGATGCAGTCGCAGCCGCACTACGACGACGTGGTCGAGGAGGTCGGCGCCTTCCTGGCGGGACGTGCGATCGAGCTCGTCGATCGGGGCGTGTCGGCGTCGCGCATCGTGCTGGACCCCGGCATCGGCTTCGGCAAGACGGTGCAGCACAACTTCGAGCTGCTGCAGCGCCAGGATCGGCTGCTGGCCCGCGGGTACCCCTTGCTCGTGGGCTGGTCGCGCAAGTCCTCGCTTGGCAAGATCACCGGACGTCCCACCGGGGATCGGGTCGCGGCCAGCGTCGCCGCCGCCCTGGCGGCCATCCAGCGCGGAGCGAGCATCGTGCGGGTCCACGATGTCGCCGCGACCGTCGATGCGCTGGCGGTGTGGCAGGCGGCGGGGCTGTCCTCGCCATCGCCGACAATCGACCTCCCACGAGAACCACGAACATGAGCAGAACCTACTTCGGGACCGACGGCATTCGCGGCACGGTCGGCCAGGAACCCATCACGCCCGACTTCATGCTGCGGCTCGGCCACGCGGTCGGGCGCGTGCTCAAGCGAAGCGAAGCGCGTCCCACCGTGCTGATCGGAAAGGACACGCGCATTTCCGGCTACATGATCGAGTCCTCGCTGGAGGCGGGCTTCGCTTCCGCAGGCGTCGATGTCTTCCTCACCGGCCCGCTGCCTACTCCCGGGGTCGCCTATCTGACGCGGGCGTTGCGCCAGAGCCTCGGAGTCGTGATCAGCGCCTCGCACAACCCGTACGGCGACAACGGCATCAAGTTCTTCTCGGCCCGCGGCGAGAAGCTGCCCGACGCCTGGGAGCTGGAGGTCGAGGCCGCCCTGGCGGAGACACCGCAGTGGGCCGACTCGGCGCAACTCGGCAAGGCGCGCCGCCTCGACGACGCCAGCGGCCGCTACATCGAGTTCTGCAAGAACACCTTCTCGAGCGAGCTGTCGCTGAAGGGACTCAAGGTCGTGATCGATGCCGCCCACGGCGCCGCCTATCACGTCGCGCCCGACGTCTTCCACGAGCTGGGTGCCGAGACGGTGTGCATCGGTTGCAAGCCCGACGGCTTCAACATCAACGCCGGCCACGGGGCGACTTCGCCGGCGGCGCTCGTGCAGGCCGTGCGCGAGCACGGCGCCGACTATGGCGTGGCGCTGGACGGCGACGCAGACCGGCTGCAGCTCGTCGACGCCAATGGCCGCCTGTACAACGGCGACGAGTTGCTCTACGTCATGGTGGCAGACCGACTGGCGCAAGGGCAGGCGGTGCCGGGGGCGGTCGGCACGCTGATGACCAACATGGCGGTCGAGGTGGCCCTGAAGGCGCGCGGCGTGGAGTTCGTCCGGGCCAAGGTCGGCGACCGCTACATCCTCGAGGAGCTGGTGGCGCGTGAGTGGCTGCTGGGCGGGGAGGGCTCCGGCCACCTCCTGGCACTGGACAAGCACACCACCGGTGACGGCATCGTCAGCGCCTTGCAGGTGCTGCAGGCCATCGCCCGGGCGGGCCGGCCCTTGCCGGAGCTGTTGTCGGGGGTGACCCTGTTCCCGCAGGTGCTGGTCAACGTGCGGCTCGCCCCTGGCCAGGACTGGAAGAGCAATCCGGGCCTGGCCGACACCCAGGCGGCCGTGGTCCGCGAGCTGGGTTCGGCCGGCCGGGTGCTGATCCGGCCGTCCGGCACCGAGCCGTTGGTCAGGGTGATGGTGGAGGCCCGCGACGAGGGCCTCGCGCGGGCGTGCGCCGAGCGCCTGGCCGACACCCTGCGCGCCTGAGGCGCGCCCTCGGGCTCACTTGGCCGCCGCCGGCGGCATCAGTACGCGGTCGATGATGTGAACCACGCCGTTGGTCGCAGGCACGTCGGCCTGCGTCACGACGGCGTCCTCGACCGTGACGAAGGTTCCCGACTTCGACAGCGCCAGATTGGCGCCCTGGACCGACTTGGCGGGCCCGTTCTTGACCTCTGCCGACGGCAGCTTGCTCGGGACGACGTGGTAGCTCAGTACCGACTTGAGCAGCGCCTTGTCGTTGGCCAGGGCGGTCATGGTCTTGGCCGGAACCGCCTTGAAGGCCTCGTCGGTGGGGGCAAAGACGGTGTAGGGCCCAGGTCCCTTGAGGGTGTCGGCCAAGCCAGCGTCGTTGACCAGCTTGGTGAGGGTGGACAGCTCGGGCCGTTGGGCGGTCGTGTTCGCAATGTTGGTCGGTTGCGGCGCGGTGGCGCAGGCGGCCAGGGACAGCGCGAGACACGCGCTGGCGAGCGCTCGGCTTCGCTTGATCATCGGATGGCTCCTTGGAATGAGAGTCGCCCGGCCAATCCCGGGTCTGACGCGAGCTTAGGAAGCCCGAATGACAGAACAGTGACTTTCAAATGACGCCACAAGTCACTGTCTCAACGGCTGCATCTGTGACAGGCGATGTCATGGCTCTGTCACAGTCGTCTCTTACAGTCCGCGCCAACAGAAACCACGGATCTCTTTGACGAGAAAGGTTGCGCATGAATTTCGCTCTGACCCGTTCCATCGTCGCTGTCGGCTTGACTCTGGCCGCCGGCGCTGCCCTCGCCGAAGACGTGACCGGCGCCGGTGCCACCTTCCCGGCCCCGCTCTACGCCAAGTGGGCCGACGCCTACAACAAGGCCAACGGCGCCCGCATCAATTACCAGTCGGTCGGCTCCGGCGCCGGCCTGAAGCAGATCCGCTCCAAGACGGTCGACTTCGGCGCGTCCGACATGCCGCTCAAGGACGACGAGCTGACCAAGGACGGCCTGGTGCAGTTCCCGACCGTGATCGGCGGCGTGGTGCCGGTCGTCAACATCAAGGGCATTGCCCCGGGCCAGATCAAGCTGACCGGCCAGGTGCTGGGCGACATCTACCTCGGCAAGATCACCAAGTGGAACGATCCGGCGCTGACCGCGTTGAACGCCGGCGTGCCCTTGCCTGATGCAGCGATCTCGGTGGTTCGTCGCGCCGACGGTTCCGGCACCAGCTTCATCTTCACCAACTACCTGTCGAAGGTGAATCCGGAGTGGAAGGAGAAGGTCGGCGAAGGCACGGCGGTGAACTGGCCGACCGGCGCCGGCGGCAAGGGCAATGAAGGCGTCGCCGCCTTCGTCACGCGTCTGCCCAACTCCATCGGCTACGTCGAGTACGCCTACGTCAAGCAGAACAAGATGACGTACACGCAGCTCAAGAACAAGGACGGCAGCTTCGTGTCGCCCGACGACGCCAACTTCAAGGCAGCCGCCGCAGGGGCCGACTGGGCGAAGAGCTTCTACCAGGTGCTCACCGACCAGGCGGGCAAGGATGCCTGGCCGCTCACCGGTGCCACTTTCATCATGATGCACAAGGCGCAGGAGAAGCCGGCCCAGGCTGCGAGCACACTGAAGTTCTTCGACTGGGCCTATGCCAACGGCGACAAGATGGCCGCCGAGCTCGAGTACGTGTCGCTGCCCGACTCGGTGAAGTCCCTGGTCCGCAAGCAGTGGGGCGACATCAAGGACGCTTCGGGCAAGGTCGTCGCCTACAAGTGATCCGCAGGCCGTGAACTCGATCGGCGGCGGCCTTCGGCTTCCGCCGATCATGTCCGTCTGGAGCCCAACGTGGCCGCTACCCTTCCCGCATCCGAATACGACAAGAAGGAGCTTCCCCGCTCCGAACCCCTGGGACGCCCGCCGACCGTGCGCCGCACCGGCGCCTGGGCCGACACGCTGTTCTCGGTCCTCGCCCACGGGGCGGCCATCCTGACCTTGCTCCTGCTGCTCGGGATCATCGGATCGCTCATCGTCGGCGCCGCCCCGGCCATCCGGGAATACGGCCTGAGCTTCCTGTGGCACAGCGAGTGGGACCCGGTCAAGGAACGCTACGGCGGCCTGGTGATGATCTACGGGACCGTGGCCACGTCGCTCATTGCGCTGGTGATCGCGGTGCCCGTGAGCTTCGGCATCGCCCTGTTCCTCACCGAGCTGTCGCCCAGCTGGCTGCGCCGCCCCCTGGGGACGGCGATCGAGCTGCTGGCCGCGGTGCCGTCCATCGTGTATGGCATGTGGGGCTTGCTCGTGTTCAGCCCGGTGCTGTCGCGCTTTGTGCAGCAACCGCTGCAGGGCCTGGTCGGCAACACGCCGGTGCTGAAAGAACTGGTCTCGGGCGCGCCGGTGGGCATCGGCATTCTCTCGGCCGGCATCATCCTGGCGATCATGATCATTCCGTTCATCGCCGCGGTCATGCGCGACGTGTTCGAGGTCACGCCGGCCTTGCTCAAGGAATCCGCCTATGGCTTGGGCTCCACGACCTGGGAAGTCGTCTTCAAGGTCGTGCTGCCCTACACCAAGACCGGCGTCATCGGCGGCATCATGCTCGGACTCGGCCGTGCCCTGGGCGAGACCATGGCGGTCACCTTCGTCATCGGCAACTTCAACCAGCTGAACAGCCTGTCGCTGTTCGAGGCGGCCAACAGCATCACGTCGGCGCTGGCCAACGAGTTCGCGGAAGCCAACGAAGGGCTTCACCAGGCGTCGCTGATCTACCTCGGCCTGGTGCTGTTCTTCATCACCTTCGTGGTGTTGGCGCTTTCCAAGCTGCTGCTGGCGCAGCTGCGCAAGAGCGAAGGAGCACGCGCATGAACGCGATCTCCACCCACGAGGCTGGGCGGCTGGCCAAGCACCGGCGCCGCAAGGCCGTCAACGCCATCGCACTGACGATGTCGATGGCGGCGATGGCCTTCGGGCTGTTCTGGCTGATCTGGATCCTGATCGAGACGGTCCATCTCGGCGTCGACGGCCTGTCGCTGGCCACCTTCACCGAGATGACGCCGCCGCCGCAGGCCGACACCGGCGGCCTCGCCAACGCGATCTTCGGGTCCCTGCTGATGGTGAGCCTGGCCACGCTGATCGGCACGCCGGTCGGGGTACTGGCCGGCATCTACCTGGCTGAGTACGGGCAGAAGGGATGGCTGGGCCAGGTGACCCGGTTCATCAACGACATCCTGCTGTCGGCGCCTTCCATCGTCATCGGCCTGTTCATCTACGCGGTGGTGGTGTCGCGGATGAAGAGCTTCTCGGGTGGCGCCGGCGTGCTGGCGCTGGCGCTGATCGTCATCCCGGTGGTCATCCGCACGACGGAAAACATGCTGTCGCTGATCCCGAACTCGCTGCGCGAGGCCGCCTATGCACTGGGCACGCCGAAGTGGAAGGTGATCTCCAGCATCACGCTGAAGGCGGCGCGCGCCGGCGTGCTGACCGGCGTGCTGCTCGCCTTCGCCCGCATCGCCGGCGAGACCGCGCCGCTGCTCTTCACGGCGCTGTCCAACCAGTTCTGGACGGCGAGCCTGACCGAGCCGATGGCCAGCCTGCCGGTGACCATCTTCAAGTTCGCGATGAGCCCGTACGAGAACTGGCAGAAGCTGGCATGGGCCGGCGTCTTCCTGATCACGCTCGGGGTGCTCGCCCTCAACATCCTGGCGCGCGTGTTCTTCCGCCAGAAGCACTAGAAGGTCACCCACACCATGGATGCCAAAGTCGACCTGCCCGTCACCGAGAAGGCCAAGCTGTCGGTGCGCAACCTGAATTTCTACTACGGCAGCTTCCAGGCGCTGAAGCGCATCAACCTCGACATCCCGGAGAAGAAGGTGACCGCCTTCATCGGCCCGTCGGGTTGCGGAAAGTCGACGCTGCTGCGGACCTTCAATCGCATGTTCGAGCTGTACCCAGAGCAACGGGCCGAAGGCGAGATCCTGCTCGACGGCGAGAACATCCTGCGCTCCAAGCGCGATGTGTCGCTGATCCGTGCGAAGGTCGGCATGGTCTTCCAGAAGCCCACGCCCTTTCCGATGTCCATCTATGACAACATCGCTTTCGGCGTCCGGCTGTTCGAGACCCTGCCGCGCATCGAGATGGACGAGCGCGTCGAATGGGCCCTCAAGAAGGCCGCGCTGTGGAACGAAGTGAAGGACAAGCTGAACCAGAGCGGCGCCGGCCTGTCCGGCGGTCAGCAGCAGCGCCTGTGCATTGCCCGCGGCATTGCGATCAAGCCCGAGGTCCTGCTGCTGGACGAGCCGTGCTCGGCGCTCGACCCGATCTCCACGGGCAAGATCGAGGAGCTCATCCACGAGCTCAAGAGCGACTACACCGTGGTCATCGTGACCCACAACATGCAGCAGGCGGCGCGGACCTCCGACTACACCGCCTACATGTACCTCGGCGACCTGATCGAATTCGGGTCCACCTCCGACGTGTTCATGAAGCCCAAGAAGAAGGACACCGAGGACTACATCACCGGCCGCTTCGGCTGAGGGAGCAGAAACGATGACCGACAAGCATCTTTCCACCCAGTTCGATGCCGAGCTTAGCGGCATCTCCACCCGCGTGCTCGAGATGGGCGGCCTGGTCGAGTCGCAGGTGGCGCAGGCCATCTATGCGCTGACCAACTTCAGCGGCGAGACCGCCTCGCAGGTGCTCGCGCGGGAGGAGACGGTCAATGCGATGGAGGTCGAGATCGACCGCGATCTGTCGACCATCATCGCCCGCCGCCAGCCCACGGCGCGCGACCTGCGGCTGCTGATCGCGATCAGCAAGACCATCGCCAACCTGGAGCGCGTCGGCGACGAGGCGGCCCGCATCGCCCGCACCGTGCAGCGGCTCATCAACAGCGGCGTGTCCACCCGCATGCGCCTGCCGGTGACCGACCTGGTGTTCGAGTCCGAGCTGGCCATCAAGCAGCTGCGCAAGGCGCTCGACGCATTCGCGCGCCTTGACACCGAGCGCGCCCTCGAGGTGCTGAAGCAGGACGACCAGATCGACCAGGAGTTCGAGGGCCTGATGCGCAAGCTCATCACCTTCATGATGGAAGACCCGCGCACCATCACCTCGAGCATCGATCTCGTCTTCGTTGCCAAGGCCATCGAACGGGTGGGCGACCATGCCAAGAACCTGGCCGAGGTCATCATCTACGTGGTCAAGGGTACCGACGTGCGGCACAACCCCGTCGCGACCGTCGAAACCATGGTCCGCTGAAGGGAGTCCATCGCATGAGTCGAATCCTGGTGGTCGAAGACGAATCGGCGATCGCGGAGCTGATCTCGATCAACCTGCGCCACGCCGGCTACGAGGTGACCATCGCCTCCAGCGCGGACCAGGCGCAGTTCGAGGTCGACCGCGTATTGCCCGACCTGGTCGTGCTCGACTGGATGCTCCCCGGGCAATCCGGCCTCGCGCTGGCCAAGCACTGGCGCAGCCAGTCGCGCACGCGCGGCCTGCCCATCATCATGCTGACGGCCCGCGCCGAAGAAGGCGACAAGATTGCCGGCCTGGACGCCGGTGCCGACGACTACCTCGTCAAGCCCTTCTCGACCAACGAGCTGCTGGCGCGCATCCGCGCCGTGTTGCGTCGCAAGGCGCCCGAGGCGCTGGACACCGTCGTCGAGGTTGGCGTGCTGAAGCTGGATCCGGCCACGCGCCGGGTCACGCGCGACGAGCGCGAAGTTCGCGTCGGGCCGACGGAGTTCCGCCTGCTGCACTTCTTCATGACCCATCCGGAGCGCGTGCACAGCCGCGCCCAGCTGCTCGACCGCGTGTGGGGCGACCACGTCTTCATCGAGGAGCGCACGGTCGACGTCCACGTCAAGCGTCTGCGCGAAGCGCTCGAGCCGGTGAACTGTGCCCGCATGATCGAGACGGTGCGCGGCGCTGGCTACCGCTTGACGCAGCAGGTGCAGGCGCTGTCGACCTGACGGACGCCGCGTCGCCATGGGCTGGCTGATTCCCCGCTTGCTGGCTGCGGTGGCCGCAGTGGCGGCGGGCGCCTTGATCGGCATGCTGGTGGGCAATGCGTCGCACTGGCCCGCCCTCGGTGCGCTGCTGGGCGCCGCGCTGGCCGCGCTGATCTATGGCTTCGTCGACGCCTGGCGAGCACATCGCTTCATGAACTGGCTGCGGCGCCAGATGGAGGGCTCGGCGCCGCGCGACGCGGGCTTCTGGGGCGAGGTCGGATACCGCGTCGAGCGAACCGTGCGCACGCTCGAGCGGCGTGTCGACACCGAGAGTGCACGCCTGGACCAGTTTCTCGACGCGATCGAAGCCTCGCCGAACGGCGTGCTGCTGCTCGATGCCGGCGACCAGATCGTGTGGTGCAACTCGGTCGCCGCCGACCATTTCGGGCTGCACCCGCAGCGCGACCGGCAGCAGCCCATCACCAACCTCGTGCGGGCGCCGGCGTTCGTCGCCTACTTACAGAGCGGCGACTTCGCCGATCCGGTCAGCGTGGCCGGCCCCGGTTCGCGCGGCACGGTGCTGCTGGCGGTTCGTCCCTACGGCGACGGCAACAAGCTCATGCTGTCGCAGGACGTGACCGAGCGCGAGCGCAACGACGCGATGCGACGCGACTTCGTGGCCAACGTATCGCACGAGATCCGCACGCCGCTTACCGTGCTCACCGGCTTCATCGAGACCATGGGCAACCTGCCGCTGACCGAGGTCGAGCGCCGCCGCGTGCTCGAGCTGATGTCGCAGCAGACGCAGCGCATGCAGACCCTGGTCGGCGACCTGCTCACGCTGGCGCAACTGGAGGGCAGCCCCCGACCGGCGTCCGATCGCTGGGTCGCGGTGCACAAGCTGATGGCACAGGTGAGGGCCGACGCCGAAGTGCTGTCCGCCGGCCGTCACACCATGGGCTTCAGCGGCGGCGACACGACGCAGGTCGCCGGTGCCGAGGCCGAGCTGCTCAGCGCGCTGGCCAACCTGGTGAACAACGCGGTGCGCTACACGCCGTCCGGCGGGACGGTGGACGTGAGCTGGAGCCTGCGCCCCGACGGCGCGGGCGAGCTCGAGGTCCGCGATTCCGGCATCGGCATCGCGCGCGAGCACCTGCCGCGGCTCACCGAGCGCTTCTACCGGGTGGACGGCAGCCGCTCGCGCGACACCGGCGGCACCGGCCTGGGCCTGTCCATCGTCAAGCATGTCGCCCAGCGGCACGGCGGTGAGCTCGAGATGCGCAGCGAGCCCGGCAGGGGCTCGAGCTTCAAGCTGATCTTCCCGGCGGCGCGCGTTCGCCAGGTCGACACGCCTGCAGACTCGCGCCGATCCATCGATCGCGTCGGCGCCGAGTGATCCGGCGCGACGGACCTCAGAGGGCCTTGCGGCGATAGATGGCGGTGACCTCGTCGCGGTCGTTCGGCCGACGCGCCTGTGCCACCAGCGTCCAGCCCTCGGGGACAGGCGGCTTGGGTCGGGTGCGCGACTCCAGCCTCAGCATGTAGCTGCACTTGCCGGCCGACGGCGGCGACACCGCGTCGACCTGGTATTCGCCCAGATGCTCCAGCGCCACCAGCTGGCCGCGCGGCAGGTCGACGGCGGTGATGCAGGCGTCGCGCGGCACGTGCACGACGATGCGCTCGATCAGGGCGCGGTAGCTGCGCGCATAGTCGAGCAGGGGCAGCCACAGCGTCATCAGAAGCAGCCAGCACAGCGCCACGCCGCTGGCCGGCAGGACCAGGCTCTTCCACAGCGCATGCTGGTGACGACCGGTGCGCCACCGCACCAGCCACAGCCAGGCCACCGTCCCGGCCGCTGCCGCGAGCAAAGCCATCAGCGAGAAGCTCGGCACGAAGCCGGGCGCGAGGCGGGCGACGTTGGCGGCAGGCTGCCGCGGCACGCCGGTCTGGATCGCGGCGTAGATGACCCAGATGGTCAGCGCACAGACGCTGAAGAAGAACACCGAGAACCAGTCGATGGCCGCGGCGGTGCTGCGTTGCAAGGTGGGCAGGGCGAACGATGCCAGCACGGCCAGCGGGGGCAGCGCCAGCATCAGCGCGCGGTCGGAGCCGCCCATGGCGATGCAGGCCACCAGGCTCACCACTGCGCAACCAAGCGGCACCGAGATGTGGCGATGCAGCAAGTGATGGCGCCAGCGCCACAGCGTCCAGAGTGCGAGCAGCCAGGCTGGCCACATGAACCAGGCCAGGAGCTTGACGAGCGAGAGTGCCTGCGCGGCCGAGCCATAGCCGCTGAGGCGCCATCCCCAGGCGCCGAGCAACCATGCGGCGCCGGCACCGAGCGCGGTGCCGGCGGCGATCCAGCGCACGAACCGGCGCGCCGGCCCGTGTGCCGACCCTTGGCACACCGCCATCCCGACCATGCCCAAGGCCAGGGCGACGGTGGGCGCGCCGCTGGCCGCCAGCGCCGGCAATGCGACCAGCACGGCGGCGATCGGTCGCCAGCCCCCGAAGGGCGCCGCCGAGAGCGCATACAGGTACAGCGACACGCTGGCCAGCTGGGCCAGCTCGGGCGTGGTCTCGTGGCCCAGCTGCAGCAGCCCGAGGGTGGCGATCAGGGCCAGCAGGGCGCCGTCGGCGATGGCGCGCGCATAGTCGATGGGATCGGCCTCGCCGCCGAAGGCAAAGGGCAGCGGCTGGGCCGCCTCCGTGCGGGCGAGGTGGTAGGTGCTGTACCAGACCAGCACCAGGGCGGCCACCAGCAGCAGCGAAAACGGAATGCGTGCGGCCAGCGCCGTGCCGATCCAGGGCCCGAGCAGCTTCACGAACGCCGCGCCCAGCCAGTACGGGAGCAGGGCGGTGTCCGAAGGCAAGCCGCCCACGGTGGGAAAGAACCACGACGCATGTCCCTCGGCCAGGTTGACCATGTAGCCGAACGCCGTGATGTCGGCATTGCGCCAGGGATCACGCCCGAACAGGCCCGGCAGCACGTAGGCGGCGCAGAAGAGGAACAACGCGAGCCGCGGCAGTCGCTGTGCCGCGCGGTGGGTGACGAGGGCGGGATTGGGTGAGTTCAAGGGGCCGGTTCGTTGTCAGCGTCGGATCATGCAGCAAACGCGCCGCGACGGCCCTCGCGCGCACGAAGGCAACAAAAAAGGCAGCCTAGGCTGCCTTTGTGCTGTCTCGCGACGACGGGCGTCACTTCTTGATGCCGACGCGCGCGAACTTGTTGCGGAACTTCTCGACGCGGCCACCCAGCGAGTCGACGCTCTTTTGCGTGCCGGTGTAGAAGGGGTGCGATTCGCTGGTGGTTTCGACCTTGAACAGAGGCAGCTCGCGGCCGTCGTCCATCTTGATGGTCTCGCGGGTCTGGGCGCACGAGCGGGTCACGAACTTGAACCCGTTCGACAGGTCGACGAAGCAGACGTCGCGGTAGTTGGGATGAATGCCTTCTTTCATGGGAAACCTCTGCGCTGTGGTGCCGGAAGCCACGCCAAACCCTTTGGCGCACTTTCCTGAAGCGGGAAACCTGGAATTATAGCCGGAGGGCGAGCTCAGCCGCCCCGGCGCATCATGTCGAAGAAGTCCAGGTTGTTCTTCGTCGACTTCATCTTGTCGAGGATGAACTCCATCGCCTCGATCTCGTCCATCGGATAGAGCAGCTTGCGCAGGATCCAGGTCTTTTGCAGGATCTCCGGCTTGAGCAGCAACTCCTCGCGTCGCGTGCCCGACTTGTTCAGCAGGATCGACGGGTAGACGCGCTTTTCCGACATGCGGCGGTCGAGGTGGATCTCGCAGTTGCCGGTGCCCTTGAACTCTTCGTAGATCACCTCGTCCATGCGGCTGCCGGTGTCGACCAGCGCCGTGCCGATGATGGTGAGCGAGCCGCCTTCCTCGATGTTGCGCGCCGCGCCGAAGAAGCGCTTGGGCCGTTGCAGCGCGTTGGCATCCACGCCGCCGGTCAGCACCTTGCCCGACGAAGGCAGCACGTTGTTGTAGGCACGCGCGAGGCGGGTGATCGAGTCGAGCAGGATCACCACGTCTTTCTTGAGCTCGACCAGGCGCTTGGCGCGCTCGATCACCATCTCGGCGACCTGCACATGGCGTGCGGCCGGCTCGTCGAACGTGGAGCTGATGACCTCGCCGCGCACCGTGCGCTGCATTTCGGTCACTTCCTCGGGACGCTCGTCGACCAGCAGGACGATGAGGTAGACCTCCGGGTAGTTGGCGATCAGCGCGTGCGCCAGGTTCTGCATCATCACGGTCTTGCCGCTCTTCGGCGCCGAGACGAGCAGCGCGCGCTGGCCTTTGCCGAGCGGGGCGATCAGATCGATGATGCGGCTGGTGATGTTCTCGTCCGACTTGATCTCGCGCTCGAGCTTGAACTGCTCCTTCGGGAAGAGCGGCGTCAGGTTCTCGAACATGATCTTGTGCTTGCTCTCCTCCGGAGTCAGCTCGTTGACCTTGTCGACCTTGACCAGCGCGAAGTAGCGCTCGCCGTCCTTCGGCACCCGCACCTCGCCTTCGATGGCGTCGCCGGTGTGCAGGTTGAAGCGGCGGATCTGGCTGGGGCTCAGGTAGATGTCGTCGGTGGACGCCATGTAGCTGGCGTCGGGCGAGCGCAGGAAGCCGAAGCCGTCGGGCAGCACCTCGAGCACGCCGTCGCCGAAGACCTGCTCGCCCGCCTTGGCGCGCTTCTTCATGATCGCGAACATCAGCTCCTGCTTGCGCATGCGAGCCACGTTCTCGATCTCCAGCGCCTCGCCCATCTTGATGAGCTCGGAGACGTGGAGGGCTTTCAGTTCGGAGAGATGCATGGGCAGATACCCTGGGATGGATGGCGGACGCGCCTGCCAACGGCGGTCCACCGATTTCTCGGCCTCGCGCTGGTTCCGTCTCGCTGCGGCCGCGTCGCCGGGACATCAATGGCGAAAACGCGTGGCGAAGAACAGGACGGGATGATCGGAGTGGGAGGCCGGATCCACGCGCCTTCAATGCTGCGAAGCCGACTACCCTGTGTAGCGAGGCTTCCGGGCGTGGTGGCGGAAAACTTCAGGCTTCGGGAGGGGCGCACCTTGTGGGCCGGGCCGCTTCTCCCGAAGCGATTGAGACGGATTATAGATGACCGTCGAGGAAGGCCGTCAACTGCGCCTTGGACAGCGCGCCGACCTTGGTGGCAGCCAGCTGGCCGTCCTTGAACAGCATGAGCGTCGGGATGCCGCGGATGCCGAACTTCGCGGGGACGTCGCGGTTCTCGTCGACGTTCATCTTGGCGATCTGCAGGCGGCCGTCGTAGTCCTTCGAGACCTCGTCGAGGATGGGCGCGATCATCTTGCAAGGGCCGCACCATTCGGCCCAGTAGTCCACCAGGACCGGCTTGTCGGAGCGCAGGACGTCGCTCTCGAACGAGGCGTCGGAAGTGTGCTTGATGAGATCGCTGCTCATGGGTTTGTCCTTGGGCGTGCACCGCGCAGGCGGCAGGGCAGAATGATGACACATTGTGCCTTGCCCCCGTTCCCGTCACGGGCCTCGCGAGGCCGGCATTTCTCCTATGGCGACGATAGCTCTCCGACCCCTTGAAATCGACGGGCGCGACCCCTGGTCGCACCTCGTCGCGCAGACGCAGGCGTGGGCGCGCGATGCGGGCATCGACCTGCGCGACGCGATCGTGCTGCTGCCCTTCGCGCAGCACCTGCCACTGGCACGACGCGCCTGGGCGATGGGCGGCGGCTGGATGCCGCGCATCGAGACCCACATGACGCTGGCACGCAGTCTCGCGCCGCCGACGCCGGCCGAGCCGGGCCAGGTCTGCTTCGACGCGGCGCTCGACCGGCTGAGCGCTCGGCGGCTCCTGCGCGGGCAGGCCTGGGTGACGGGCTGGGCCCGACGCGACCCGCGCGGCTTCGACCATGCGATCGACGCCGTCGTGCAGACCGCCCACGCGCTGGCGCGCGCGGCGGCGGCCGTGCCCGCGGCCGAGCGCGAGGCGCACTGGCACCGCGGACGCGATCTCCTCGTACCGGCCAACGGCCCCGGCGCGGCCGAGCGCATGCTGGCCCGTGTCGCGCTGGAATGGGCCGCGGCAGCGGCCGAGCCGGCGAGCGACGCACTCGCGCAGCTGCGTCCATCGGCCTGGATCGCCGTGCAGGCGGGCGGGCCCGATCCGCTGGTTCACCGCTTGATGGCAGGCAGCGACGCACCGTGCCTCGTGCTCGACGCCGACGTGCCGCCCGACGAGCCCTTCGCCGGCATCGTCGCAACGCTCGATGCCGAGCTCGCCGTCTGCGCCGATTTCGAGGACGAGGCGCAGCGCACGGCCGCTCAGGTGCTGGCCCGCATCGCCGCCGGCCAGGTGCCGGTGGGCCTGATCGCGCAGGACCGCCTGCTGATCCGCCGGGTGCGTGCGCTGCTGGCGCGCCACCCGGTGTCGGTGCAGGACGAGACCGGCTGGAAGCTGTCGACGACGCGGGCGGCTGCGACGGTGGCGGCCCTGCTGAAGGCCGCCCGGCGTGGCGCGACCAGCGACGACCGGCTCGATTGGCTCAAGTCCTGCGCGTCGGGCTGGCCGGACATCGAATTCGCCGAATTTGCGCTGCAAGCCCTCGAGGCGATCCTGCGCGAGCACGGCTGGGTCGCGCCGGCCTCGGTCCAGGCAGCAAAGCTCGGCGAGCGCGCCGCCGCGCTCTGGGATGCCTCGACCAACGTCCTGGCGATCCTCGGCGCTCGCTCGCAGACGCTGGCGCTTTGGCTGGCGGCCTTGCGCGACGCCCTGCAGGCCTGCGGTGCGCAGCGCGCCCTGCAGGCCGACGAGGCGGGCCGGCAGGTGCTGGCCGCCCTGCACCTGGCGGACGCGCTGCCGTCGCCCCAGATCCATGCCGACCCGATGGGCCTGGACGAGTTCGTGTCGTGGGTCGACGGCGCGCTGGAGGATGCGTCCTTCGTCCCGGCCGCCCCGATCGCGGCCGCGGTCGTCATCACGCCGCTGGAGCGCGCGATGCTGCGGCCCTTCGCCAGCGTGGTGATGCCGGGTGCCGACGAGAAGCGCCTCGGCGCGACAGCCGCGCCGCACCCGCTGCTCGGCGACGCGACGGCCGCATCGCTGGGCCTGCCGACCACCGCATCGCGGCGCGACGCCGAAACGCTGGCCTTCGCGCAGCTGCTGCGCCTGCCGCGCATCACCTTGCTGCGCCGGCTCGACGACGGCGGCGAGCCGCTCGCGCCCAGTCCGCTGCTCGAGCGGCTGCGCATGAGCGCCTTGCGCGCCGGGCGCGAGCTGCCGATCGCCAAAGATGCGCGCGGCCGGCGAATGATCGCGGCCGAGCCGGTGCGACGCCCGCGTCCGAGTGCGCCCGACCGGTTGCCGACGCGCCTGAGCGCGAGCGCCTGCGAGGCCTTGCGCGCCTGTCCGTACCGCTTCTACGGACTGCGCATGCTCAAGCTGCGCGAGGCCGACGAGCTCGACGACGAAGTGCAGAAGCGCGACTACGGCAACTGGCTGCACCGGGTGCTGCAGCGCTTCCACGCCGAGCGCGAATCGCCCCTGCCGCCGGTGCAGGAGCAGGCCCGTCTGCACGAGGTCGCGCGCGAGGTGCAGCTGGAGATGCACCTCGAAGATCCTTCGTTCCTGCCCTATGCCGCCAGCTTCGCCCGACTGGTGCCGCGCTATGTCGACTGGCTGCATGGGCGCGACCGCGAGGGCGCGCGCTGGCTGGCCGGCGAGCGCAAGATCGTCGCGCAGCCGCCGCAATGGAACGGCGCGGAGATGGAAGGCAACATCGACCGCATCGACAGCGTCGCCGGCGCGACCCAGGTGATCGACTACAAGACCGGCAGCGGCCAGAAGCTGCGCGCGCAGGTCGGGGCGCCGCAGGAAGACACCCAGCTGCCGTTCTACGCCGCGCTGGTGATGGAGCAAGGCGAGTTGCCCGCACCGCTCAGCGCCATCTACCTGCCCCTGGACGACAGCGACGGCATCAAGCCGCAGGAGCACCGCCAGGTCGCCGACAGCGCGCGCCGGCTGGTCGAGGGCATCGGACGGGAGCTGGCCAGGGTGCGCGAGGGCGCGCCGCTTCCCGCGCTGGGCGAAGGCGAGAGCTGCGTGTTCTGCGAGGCGCGCGGCCTGTGCCGCCGCGACCACTGGAGTGCCGAGGAGGACGAGGCGTGAACGCGCCTGCCTACGCCATCGACGGCGCGCCGGCCTCGCGCGAGGCCTTCTATGCCGCCGCCTGCGACCCGGCCCGCAGCATGATCGTCGAAGCCTGCGCCGGCGCCGGCAAGACCTGGATGCTGGTGTCGCGCATTCTTCGCGCGCTGCTCGAAGGCGCCCAGCCGCACGAGATCCTGGCCATCACCTTCACCAAGAAGGCGGCGGGCGAGATGAGATCGCGCGTCGAGGAGTGGCTGGCGGAGTTCGCTTCGCCGTCGTGCAGCGACGACGCACGCATCGCCGCGCTGCGCGATCGCGGCGTGCCGCAGGCGCAGGCCCGCGCGCTCGCGCCGGCGCTGGCGTCGCTGCACGAGCGTGTGCTGCGCAGCGGGCGCATGGTCGAGGTCCGTACCTTCCACGCCTGGTTCGCCCAGCTGCTGCGCGCGGCGCCGCTGGAGCTCCTGGCCGAACTGGGCCTGCATGCCGACATGGAGCTGGTCGAGGACCCGACCGAGCACCAGGCCGAGGTCTACCGGCGCTTTCATGCGGCCGTGGCGGCCGATGCCGGACTGCGGCAGGACTTCGACACCCTGGTGCGCGAGCGCGGTCGCGGCCAGCTGCGCAAATGGCTCGACGCCGCCTGGATGCGCCGGGTGGAGGTCGAGCTGGCCGATGCGGCGGGCACGCTGGCGCCGTCGGTGCCGCATCCGGGGGGAACCGGACATCCGGCGCAGGTGCTGCACGACGAGCCGTGGCGCAGTGCGCTGCGGGAACTGGCCGGGCTGCTGGCGCAGGGCGGCGCGAAGGCCCAGGAGGCGTCGGAGCGCCTCGAGCTCGCGCTGGCCGAGGACGACGACGCGGCCCGCTTCGACTGGGCATGGCGTGCCCTGTTCAGCGACAAGGGCGAGCCGCGCAAGCAGCTCGGCAAGGTCGATGGCCTCGCGCCCACCCAGGCCCGGCTGGAAGCGCTGTGCGGCCAGGTCCGCGCCTACCAGGCCCATGTCGAGCACCTGCGCATGGTCCGCCTGTCGCGCGTGCTGCTGGCCGAATACGCCGCCTACAAGCGAATGCGCGGCCTCGCTGACATGAACGATCTCGAGCGTTGCGCCCTGCAGTTGCTGCGCGACAGCACGCTCGCCGGCTGGGTGCAGGAACGGCTGGACGCGCGGGTGCGCCATCTGCTCATCGACGAGTTCCAGGACACCAGCCCGCTGCAGTGGCATGCGCTGCACGCCTGGCTCGCGGGCTATGCAGGTGCGGGCGGCGGCGCCAGCGGCCAGCGGCCGCCCGGCGTCTTCATCGTCGGCGACCCCAAGCAGAGCATCTACCGCTTCCGCGGCGCCGAGCCGCGGGTCTTCGCCGCAGCGCGCGACTTCGTCGTCGAGGCCCTGGGCGGCTGCGTGCTCGCATGCGACCACACGCGGCGCAACGCGCCCCAGGTCCTGGACGGATTGAACGCGGTGTTCGAGCAGGCCCAGGCCGCCGGCGCCTACGAAGGCTTCCGGCCGCACACGACCGAGCTGGGCCTGGTCGCCGGCGCTGGGCTGTACGCCCTCGCACGCATCTCTCGCCCGAAAGCCGCACGCACCGACGCCGCGCCGGCGAGCATCGAATGGCGCGACAGCCTCACCCAGCCGCGCCACGAGCCTGACGAGGTGCTGCGCGAGGCGGAGGCGCGCGCCGTCGCCGCCGCCATCCACGACCTGGTGCGTCACGGCGGCGTGGCCGTCGATGAGGTGCAGGTGCTGTGCCGCAAGCGCGAGTCGCTGCGCCTGGTCGCCGATGCCCTGGCCGCGCGCCATCTGCCCTTCGCCGCAGCCGAGGACGCCGAGCTGCTCGACGCGCCCGAGGCGCGCGACCTGCTGGCGCTGCTGGACGCGCTGGTCTCTCCGCAGCACCGGCTGTCGTTGGCGCATGCGCTGCGCAGTCCGCTGTTCGGCGCGAGCGACGAGGACCTGCTGGCCCTGGCGCGCGCCAGCGCCGAGCACCGCGACTGGTGGCGCGCGCTGCGGGAGCTCGAATCGCCCGGACCGGTTCTGCAACGTGCCCGCGGGCTGCTCGTCGCCTGGCGCGCGGCGGCGCAGCGCCTGCCGCCGCACGACCTGCTCGACATGGTCATCGCCGAGGGAGAACTTCGCGAACGCCTGTGCGCCGCGGTGCCGCCCGAGCGGCGGTCGGCCGCGCTGGCGGCGGTGGATGCGATGGTCAAGCAGGCCCTGACGCTGGACGGCGCCCGCTACACCACGCCCTACAACTTCGTGCGTTCGCTCAAGCGCCGTCCGATCAAGGTGCCGGCCGCGCTGCAGCCCGGGGCCGTGCAGCTGCTGACCGTGCATGGCGCCAAGGGCCTCGAGGCCGGCGTGGTGTTCGTCGTCGACAGCGATCCGGAGCCCAAGGCCGCCGAGTCGGCGACCCTGCTGGCGGACTGGCCGGTGGAGTCGGACCACCCGCGCCACTGCGCCTTTCTCTACGCCGAGTCACAGTGCCCGCCTGCCTTGCTGGCGGTGCTCGAGCGCGAGCGCGCGGCGCGCGAGCGCGAGGAGCTCAACGGGCTGTACGTCGCCATGACGCGCGCCAAGTCGCGACTGGTCTTCAGCGCGACCGAACCCTCGCGTGCCGGCGGCGCCGTGTCGTGGTGGCAGCGGGTCCAGGGGCAGCTTCGTCCCTGGGAGCCGTCGGCCGAGGGTGCAGGTCTGGCGGCCGCGGTGCCGGGACCCCACGCGGTGCTGTCCGTGCTGCCCGCGGTCGCCCCGCCCGCGGCCGTGCCATCACCCCCACCACGCGCCGACGACGACGCTGCCAGCCGACTCGGCCAGGCGGTGCACCGGGTGCTCGAGTGGGCTGCTGCGCCCGGTCGGCGAGCAGCGGTCGACCTGGCGGCCCTGGCGGCGTCGGCGGCGCGCGAGTTCGGTGTCGACGCGCCGGAAGTCGCGCGGCTGGCCGGCCGCATCTGGCACAGCCCCGGCTGTGCGCGCTTCTTCCACGGCCCCGACCTGCGCTGGGCCGGCAACGAGGTCCCGGTCGGCGAGGGCGGCGACGCCTTGCGCATCGACCGGCTGGTCCGGCTCGACGATGCCGGCGCGACCAGCTGGTGGGTGCTCGACTACAAGCTCCAGCACGCCCCCCAGTCCTTGCCCGCGTATCGCGACCAGCTGCTTCGCTACCGCCGCGCGGTGCAGCGCCTGCAGCCCGGCGACGTGGTCCGCTGCGCCTTCATCACCGGCGGCGGCGAGGTGATCGAGGTCGACTGAACCGGCCTTTTGTCACGCCCCCCTGCGGCACGCGAGCCGCCGGCCCTGTACCGCGGCGCACACTGGTCGAACACCGTCACAGGGGCCGCGAGGCCCGGCAGGCGCGCGCAAAAAGCCACGGAATGCCGGGCCTCATCCGGACTTCGCGTGCGCCGCCCAGGTCATCCAATAGCCCAACTTCGTCTCTCTCCACGATGGTCGCCCCTGCGTCTCCCGCTCCTCGACCCGCCGCCGGCATCGCGCGCCGACTCGGCCGCTTCGAGCTGCGCCAGCTGCTGGGCAAGAGCAACGCGACCATGGTCTGGCTGGCCTTCGATCCGCGCCTCGACCAGGAGCTGATGCTGACCCTGCCGCGCGCGCAGCCGGCCGGCCCGGCCGCGCTGGAGCGCTGGCTGGACGACGTGCGGTCGGCCGCGCGGCTGAACCATCCCAACCTGGCCCATGTGGTCGAAGTCGGCGTCCAGGAGAACTGGCCCTTCGTCGCGGTCGACCGCGCGCTGGGGCTGACCCTGCCGGAGTGGCTGGCCGCCCATCCGCATCCCGCGCCGCTGGAAGGCGTGGGCTTCGTGTGCCAGGCGCTGCAGGGCATCGCCTTCGCGCACGAGGCCGGGACTGCCCACGGCGACCTGCAACTGCACCACCTGCTGGTCAGCGACAACGGCAGCGTGCGCGTGATGGCCCTGGCGGCCGGTGGCGCGATCGCGCCCGGCGTCGACGATCCCACGGTTGCCAACGACCGCGGCATGGCGCTCGACCCCAATCGGCTGCGCGCCCAGCGCGAAGCCGCCGCCCGCGACGTGCTGGCAGGCGGGCTGCTGCTGCAGCAGCTGCTGACCGGCCAGCCGGCGCTGGAGGAGCCCGACACCGCCCTCGTCATCGCGCGCCTGCCGCCGTCGGGCCGCGAGATCGTGCGCCTGTCGTGGACCACGCCGCACCCCATTCCCGAGGCATTGCGCGCCATCGCCAACCGCACGACGGCGGGGCAGGAGCGCCAGCGCTACCTCAGCGCACGCACGCTGCTGCAGGCCCTCGACGGCTGGCGCGCGGCGGAGGCGCAGGACACCGGCGGGCCGCTGGCGCTGCTGCTCGATCGCATGCGCACCATCGGCCACCTGCCCGCCATGCCCGGCGTCGGCGGACGCGTGGCCCGGCTGACCGCGATGGAGGGCCAGCGCACCGACGAGATGGCCGAGCAGATCCTGCAGGACATGGCGCTCAGCTTCGAGCTGCTTCGCCAGGTCAACTCGGCGCAGGTGCAGGGCACGCAGGTGGCCGGCAGCGGGCCGGTGCTCACCATCCGGCGCGCCATCGCCCTGGTCGGCCTCAACGGGATCCGCTCGGCGGCGTCCAACCTGCGCCTGTGGCCCGGCCCGCTCGCGCCGGCCGGCGCCGAGGCGATGCAGCGCACCATCGACCGCGCACGCCTCGCCGGCCACGTCGCCCAGGTGCTGTGTCCGGCCGGCTACGACCCCGAGGTGGTGTTCCTCGTCGCAGTGCTGCAGAACCTCGGCCGCCTGTTGGTGCAGTACCACTTCTCCGACGAGGCCGAGCAGATCTGGCAGCTGATGCGTCCCGTGCCTGCGCCGGCCAATGCCGAGCCCGGCACGCCAGAGCAGCCCGGCATGTCCGAAGCCGGCGCGTCGTATGCCGTGCTGGGCGTCGACATCGAGTCGCTGGGCGCCGCGGTGGCTCGCCACTGGGGCCTGGGCGAAGACGTGCAGCACATGATCCATCGCCTGCCGCGCGACCGCGCGGCGCGCACGCCCGACGGCGATGCCGAGGTGCTGCGCACCGCCGGCAGCGCCGCCAACGAAGCGGTCGACGCCGTCACCGTGCTGCCCCCGACGCGCATGGCGCACGGCCTCGCGCTCGTCGCCCAGCGCTACGGCCGGGCGCTGGAGATCGGCGCCCGCGACCTGCAGGAAGCGTTGCAGGCCGCCCGGGTGGCGCTGCGCACCGGCAAGCGCGTCGCCGTGGTGCCCAAGCACGAGAAGGCCGACGCCACGGGCCCCCAGGCGGCCGGCGCCGACGGGAAGGGCTGAGTCGCGATGGCGGCAGTTCCTTCCTCATCGAGCCAACCCGCGCGCATCGGCCGCTTCGAGCCGCGCCGCGTCCTGGGCAAGGGCGCGCAAGCGACGGTGTGGCTGGCCTTCGACCCGCGCCTGGAGCGCGAGGTGGCGCTCAAGCTCATGCGGGCGGCCTCGGGCGCCGACGCCGCTGCCGTCAAGCAATGGCTGCAGGAAGCACGCAGCGTCAGCCGCCTGACCCATCCGCACATCGTGCCGGTCTTCGAGGCCGACACGCACGAGCAGCAGCCCTATCTGGTCTTCGAGTACGTGGCTGGCCGCACGCTGGCCGAGCACCTGCGCGCACGCGGTGCGCTGCCGCCGCGCGAGGCGGTGCAACTGATGACGGGCGTGCTGGACGCGTTGTCGGCGGCACACGCCGCGGGGGTGGTGCACCGCGACCTCAAGCCCTCGAACATCCTGGTCGACGGCGCCGGTCGCGCACGCGTGATGGACTTCGGCATCGCGGTCCATCTCAAGGACGCGGCCAGCCATCAGCAGGTCGTGGGCACGCCCGGGTACATGTCGCCCGAAGCGGCACACGGCGCCGCGCCGGTGCCGGCGATGGACGTCTTCTCGGCCGGCCTGGTGCTGGCCGAAGCCTTGTGCGGCAAGCCGCTGATCGCCGAGAAGGACCCGTACCGCGCGATCTACCGTACGGCCCACGAGGACCTGTCGCTGCCCGCCGAGCTGTCGGGCGAGGTCGACGACGCCTTGCGCGCCATCGTGATGCGTGCCCTGTCGCGCGATCCGGCGCGCCGCCATCCGAGCGCGACGAAGTTCCGCGAGGCGCTGCAGGACTGGCTCGCGCCGTCGGTGGCACAGGGCGCGCCGGCCAACGTCGGCAACAGCGGCACGCTGGACTTCCTGCTTCGCCGCATGAAGCACAAGAGCGACTTTCCGACCTTGTCGGATTCAGTGGGGCGCATCCAGCGCGTGGCCAACTCCGACAACGAAAGCCTGGGCAACCTCTCGAACGAGATCCTCAAGGACGTCGCGCTCACCAACAAGCTGCTGCGCCTGGTCAACACCGCCTCCTACCGGCATGCCGGCGGCGGCACGATCAGCACGGTGTCGCGCGCGGTGGCGCTGGTCGGCTTTGCCGGCATCCGCAACATGGCCCTGAGCCTGGTGCTGCTCGAGCACATGCACGACAAGGGCCACGCCAACCAGCTGAAGGAAGAGTTCCTGCGCGCGCTGATGGCCGGCTCGGTGGCGAGCGAGCTGTGCCCGGGCTCGCGCGAAAGCGAAGAAGCCTTCATCGGCGCCATGTTCCAGAACCTGGGCCGGCTGCTCACCGAGTTCTATTTCCCGGAAGAGGCGCGGCAGGTGCGCGGCCTTCTGTCCGACGGCGCGAAGAGCGCCCGCATCAACCCCGCGGCCGAGGATACGGCGGCGATCAGCGTGCTGGGGTTGAGCTTCGAGGACCTGGGCCTGGGCGTGGCCAGGTCGTGGGGCCTGCCCGATGCCTTGCAGCGCTGCATGCGCAAGCCGCAGGGCGAGCAGCAGGCGGTGCGTGCGGCCGACAAGCCGGGCGAGCGACTGCGCTGGCTGGCGCTTGCGGCCAACGAGGTCACCGACGTGCTGATGCGAAGCGACCCGGGCGAGTCGGCGGCCGGCATCGCTGCGGTGGCGGAGCGCTATTCGAAGGTGATGGGCATCGCGCCGGCCGAGGTCGAGCGCGCGGTCCGCGATGCGCGCCACAAGCTGTCGGAAATGGCGCAGGCCATGAACCTGCACGTCGCGCCCGGCACGCCCGCGAGCAGGCTGCTGCGCGCGCCCGTCGACGCGCCGGCCGACGGCGCACCGGAAGAAGACACGCTCTCGCCGCACGAGTTGCAGGCGACCCTGCCGGAGCCGCTCACGCCCCAGCCGTCCGACAACGCGGCCGAGGTGATGGCCGCAGGCATCCAGGACATCACCAACTCGATGGTCGAGTCGTTCCGGCTCAACGAGGTGCTGCGCATGATCCTCGAGACCATGTTCCGCGCGCTCGGCTTTCGGCGCATCGTGTTCTGCCTGCGCGACCCGCGCACCGACACGCTGACTGGGCGCTTCGGCCTGGGCGAGCAGGTCGAGCGTGTCGCGGCAAGCTTCAAGGTGCCGGTGAAGGGTCCGAGCGACCTTTTCTCGGCGGTGTGCCTGAAGGGCGCCGACACGCTGATCAGCGACGCGACCGTGCCGCAGATCGCCAGCCGCTTGCCGGCGTGGTACCGGCAGTCGGTCAATGCGCCTGCCTTCCTGCTGCTGCCGCTCATGCTCAAGGGCGCGCCCTTCGCGCTCATCTACGCGGACAAGGCGCAGCCGGGCGGCATCGACCTCGGCGAGAAGGAACTGTCGCTGCTGCGCACGCTGCGCAACCAGGCGGTGATGGCGTTCAAGCAGGCTGCCTGAAGCTCTGCGGGTACGCGGATTGCCCCCTTTTCTACATGCCCGTGGGGGCGTGTTGAAAGGAATGCCATGAAATCGATCTCGCTGATTGCCGCTGCGGTCCTGAGCCTGTCAGGCGCCGCGACCCTCGCGCAGACGCAGTACCCCTCGACGACCCAGACGCCAGCCGAGCCGCAGGCGCAGATGCCGGCGGCAACGACCACGACGACCACGCCGGACGCAACGACCACGACGACCACGCCGGCGGCAACGACAACCACGACCACGCCGTCCGCGTCTACTTCGACGACGACCTCGTCATCGACCCAGGCGCCGGCACCCGTGGTGTCGGAGAGCAAGGTCGACCTGACCACCGAGCCCGGACCGCCGGCCGACATGCGTGCCGCGCGCGAAGAAGCGAAGAACGCGTTGGCCTGGGCCAAGAGCGAAGGCTGCCGCAGCGATCCGTCGCCGCGCGACTGCGTGCGCAAGGCGCAGCAGGACTACAACACGACGATGGCCCGCCTGGGGTCCTCGCATGCATCGGCTTCCGGGACGACGTCCGCGTCGGGCACCAACCGCGCAGGCCGGGGCGATCGGAACTGAGGACGTGTGTGGAGGTTGACGAGCCTTACCCCCGGCACTGGTCACAACGGTTGGGGCTGCTTCGTTCCCGACCTGACCCGGTTGGCCGCGCTTCCATGCGGGGAGGCCCGTCGCCGACGATTGTAGGTGAGGCTTCGCGGCGCTCCTGCCGCGGGGCCTTTGCAAGCTAGCGCAGCTGCAGCGCGTCGTCGCCGAACTCGATCCCGAGCGGCTCGATGAGCAGCCGCTTGAGGCCGGCTTCGACATGGCCGGCCACCAGCGCCGCAATGCCCTGCGCGCGTGCCACCTCGACCGTGCGCTCGGCGTCGCGCGCGTTCACGAACAGCGCGAAGCCGGCGCCCATGTTGAAGGTGCCGTAGGCCTCGCGGTCATCCTGGCGTGCATGCTGTTGAAGAAATTTCAACACCGGTGTCACTTCGGGAACGCGCGTGATCCGATAAGTGTGTGCCGCGGGGTGGCGCAGCAGCTTGCGCCAGCCGTGGCCGGTGATGTTGGCGCAGTAGCGCGGCGTGATGCCGGCCGCGTGCAGCGCCTCGGTGACGGGCGAGTACAGCACGGTGGGCGCGAGCAGCGCCTCGCCGTAGCTCAGCCCGGGCGCAATCGGCGTGAGATAGCCCTGGGGCAGGCGCTCGACGAGCTTGCGCGCCAGGCTCAGTCCGTTCGCGTGAATGCCGCTCGAGGCGAGCAGCACGATCGCATCGCCCGGCCCGAGCGCATCGCCCAGCGACAGCCGCGACTTCGGGTTGACGATGCCGGTGCACGCTGCCGCCAGGTCGATGCGGCCGTCGGCCACGATGCCGGCGAGCGCGGGCGTCTCGCCGCCGCCCCAGGCCACCTTGCAGGTGTCGCAGGCGCGCTTCCAGCCCGCGACCAGGGCCTGCGCACGCCCGGCGTCGGCGAACCACTCGGAGCCGCCCGCCGCCCAGTAGGCCTGCACGACCAGCGGGGTCGCGCCGACGGTGATGAGGTCGTTGATGGCCATCGCGATCGTGTCCTGCGCGATGTCGGCGTAGTAGCTCTTGCCGGTGAGCCGGTGCATCTCGTCGGCGACCAGCGCCTTCGAGCCCAGGCACTCGACGATGCTCGCGAGGTAGAACGGCCCGACGTCCACCACGTAGGCCGATTCGCCGCGCGAGGCCGCGACCTCGCTGAAGCCGTGGCTGCCGAGATGCGCGCCGGTGGCCGCGGCGGCGCGCTGCGCGGCGACCTTCAACGGGTCGATCAGGTCGTAGGCGACGCCCGCTTGTTCGTAGCTGAGCGTGGTGGGTTCGTCGTGCGAAGCGGCGGGGGTCATGGGGCCGGATTATCGGTCACCCATGGCCGCGGTCCGCCGCGCATGCCCTCGTAGAATGCCCCGCATGAGCTATCAGGTCCTCGCCCGCAAGTACCGCCCGCGCAGCTTCGAGCAGCTGGTCGGCCAGGAGCATGTGGTGCAGGCGCTGGCCAATGCGCTCACGCAAGGGCGGCTGCACCACGCCTACCTGTTCACCGGCACGCGCGGCGTGGGCAAGACCACCGTCTCGCGCATCCTGGCCAAGTCGCTGAACTGCACCGGCCGGGACGGGCAGGGCGGCGTGACGGCCCATCCCTGCGGCGTGTGCGACGCGTGCCGCGACATCGACGCCGGCCGCTTCGTCGACTACATCGAGCTCGACGCGGCCTCCAACCGCGGCGTCGAAGAGATCTCGCTGCTGCTCGACCAGGCTGTCTACAAGCCGGTGGTGGGCCGCTTCAAGGTCTACATGATCGACGAAGTGCACATGCTGTCGAACACCGCGTTCAACGCGATGCTCAAGACGCTGGAAGAGCCGCCCGAGTACCTCAAGTTCGTGCTGGCCACCACCGATCCGCAGAAGGTTCCGCCCACCGTGCTGTCGCGCTGCCTGCAGTTCAACCTGCGGCCGATGGCGCCGCAGACGGTGCAGTCGCACCTCGCGCAGGTGCTGTCCGACGAAGGCATCGCCGCCGAGCCCGGCGCGCTGCGCCTGCTGGCGCGTGCGGCGCGCGGCTCGATGCGCGACGCGCTGTCGCTCACCGACCAGGCGATCGCGTTCGGCGCCGGCGCGCTGGCCGAATCCGGCGTGCGCCAGATGCTCGGCGCGGTCGATCGGGGCCACGCGGTGCGCATCATCGAGGCGCTGGCCGCCGGCGACGGTGCGGCGCTGGTCGGCGCCGCCGACGCCTTGCGCGGTCTGGGCCTGTCGGCGTCCGGCACGCTCGAAGAGCTGGCCGACCTGCTGCAGCGCATGGCGGTCATCCAGGCGGTCCCCGGTGCGCTCGATGCGAGCGATCCGGACGCCTCCACGGTGTCGCGCCTGGCCGGCCTGCTGCCGGCCGACGAGACGCAGCTCGTCTACAGCATGGCCTTGCATGGCCGCGCCGAGCTCGGCCTGGCGCCCGACGAATACAGCGGCCTGGTGATGGTCCTGCTGCGCATGCTGGCGTTCCGGCCCCAGCGCAGCGGCGATGCCGCAGCCGTGCCGCGCGCTGCGCCGCAGGCCGCGAGCACGGTGTCCGCGGTCACCGCATCCCCGCCGCGCCAGAGCGCCCCGGTGGCGCGCCCGCAAGCTGCAGCGCCGGCGCGCCCAGCGCCGATCGACGACACACCGCCACCTTGGGAAGAGGCGCCGGTGGAGGTGGACGTGCCGAGCGCGCCGTCGCGCCCGTCGCGCATCGACCCGCCGGCGCCGGCGCCCACCCCGGTGCGCAGCGAGCTCGGCGACCGCTGGGCCCAGGTCGTCGAGCAGATGGTCCAGCAAGGCAGCATCGCCGCGCTGGTGCGCGAGCTCGCCATGCAGGCGCAGTGCACGGCCATCGCCAAGGACGGCGCGACGACCGTCTGCCGGCTGCGCGTCGAGCGCGAAACGCTGCGCGCGGCGTCGCAGTGCGACAAGCTGCAGGCCGCGCTGGCCCAGTTGCTCGGCCATGCCGTGCGCCTGGAAGTCGAGGCCGGCGTGGCCGAGGATTCACCCGCGATGCGCGCCGCCGCTGAGCGCGAGCGCCGCCAGCGCGAGGCCGAGCAGATCATCCACAACGACCCGCTGGTGCAGGCCTTGATGGCGCAGTACAAGACCGCGCGCATCGTGCCCGGGTCCATCAAGCCGCACTGAACTTTTCGGAGAAACCCAGATGATGAAGAACCAACTCGCCGGCCTGATGAAGCAGGCGCAGACGATGCAGGACAACCTCAAGAAGGCGCAGGAAGAGCTGGCCAGCATCGAGGTCGAAGGCCAGTCCGGCGCCGGGCTGGTGAAGATCACCATGACCTGCAAGCACGACGTGAAGCGGGTGGTCATCGATCCCAGCCTGCTCGCCGACGACAAGGACATGCTCGAGGACCTGGTCGCCGCGGCCTTCAACGACGGCATCCGCCGCGCCGAGGAGGTGTCGCAGGAGAAGATGTCCAAGCTCACCGCCGGCATGCCGCTGCCGCCCGGCATGAAGTTCCCGTTCTGACGCCCCCGTGGCCGAGCCTGCCCTCGATGCGCTGATCGACGCCCTGCGCCGCCTGCCGGGCGTCGGCCTGAAGTCGGCGCAGCGCATGGCCTTCCACCTGCTGCAGCACGATCGCGAGGGCGCGCAACGGCTGGCCGCCGCGCTGCAGGGCGCGACGACGCGCATCCACCACTGCGAGCGCTGCCACACCTTCACCGAGGCCCGCGTGTGCAGCACCTGCCTCGACGCCTCGCGCGATGCGCGGCTGCTGTGCGTGGTCGAGACGCCGGCCGACCAGGCGGCGCTGGAGCGCACCGGCAGCTACCGCGGCACCTACTTCGTGCTGATGGGTCGATTGAGCCCGCTCGACGGCATCGGCGCGCGCGACATCGGGCTGCAGCAGCTGCTGGACCGCGCGGCCGACGGCACCGTCGAAGAAGTCATCGTCGCGACCAACTTCACCGCCGAGGGCGAAGCGACGGCGCACGTGATCGGCGAGGCCTTGAAGGGTCGGGCGCTTCGGGTCACGCGCCTGGCGCGCGGGGTGCCGATCGGCAGCGAGCTGGAGTACGTGGACCTGGGCACCATCGCCCACGCGCTGGTCGACCGCCGGTAGTCAGCGCGCCTTCGACACCTTGGCCGGCCGCACCTGCGTGTGCGGATTCACAGGCCGCGACGCCTTCACGGCGGCGTTCTTCAACGGCGGCGTCTTGGCGCGTGTGCGCGAGGTCGCGGGGCGCGGACCGGTCGCCTTGCCCGCGAGGTACACCACGATCGTCTGCCCCGGCTTGAAGCTCGCGCTCGCGCTGACGTTGTTCCACTGCGCCACCTGGTGCGACTGCAGGCGATAGCGCCGCGCGATGCTCGCAACGGTGTCCTTCTTGCCGGCCTTGAGCGACACCTTGCGCGTGCTCGGCCCATCGGGCTGCAGCGACATCATCGCGTTGTCGGCGATGTGCTCGGAGACGTCGGCGCTGCGTTGCGCGGTGCGCGGGACCAGCAAGGTGGAGCCGCTGCGCACCAGCATGCGCGGCGGGATGCGGTTGACCTCGCGCAGCTGCGCCTCGCTCATGCCGACCTGCTTGGCCGCATCGCCGGCGCGCAGGGTCTTGGGCGCGACCCAGGCGGTCCAGCTGGCCAGCGGGCCCTTGTGCTCGGCGATGCCGCGCACGAACTGGTTGGCGTTGTCGTAGGGCAGCAGCACGTACGGCGTGCCCGCGGCCAGGATGACCGGCTTGTTCATCTGCGGGTTCAGCGCCTTGAAGTCGTCCTCGGGCATGCCGGCCAGGCGCGCGGCGACGTCGACGTCGATGTCGCGCGTGATGGGCACGCTCAGGAAATGCGGGTGGTTGGACACCGGCGACAAGGCCAGGCCGTAGCTCTCGGGGCGGTTGATGATGTTCTTCACCGCCTGCAGCTTGGGCACGTAGTACTGCGTCTCGTTGGGCATGCGCAGGCTGAGGTAGTCGGTGGGCCGGCCGGCGCGCTGGTTGCGCGCGATGGCGCGCCGCACGTTGCCTTCGCCCCAGTTGTACGCGGCCAGCGCCAGGTGCCAGTCGCCGAGCGAGGCGTACAGGCGGCCCAGGTAGTCCAGCGCGGCGCGGGTGGACGCGAGCACGTCGCGGCGGTCGTCGCGGAACACGTTCTGCTTCAAGGCGAAGTCGCGGCCGGTGCCGGGCATGAACTGCCACATGCCCGAGGCCTTGGCGGTCGACATGGCCTGCGGATTGAAGGCGCTCTCGACGAAAGGCAGCAGCGCAAGCTCGGTGGGCATGCCGCGGCGCTCGACCTCTTCGACGATGTGGAACAGGTAGCGGCTGCCGCGCTCGGTCATGCGCTGCACGTAGTCGGGCCGGGTCGCGTACCAGCCCTCGGCGGTGCGGACCAGGTCGGTGTCGAGCTCGGGCATGGCGAAGCCGCGGCGCAGCCGGGCCCACAGGTCGGCCTGGGCGGCGACGTCGTTGAGGTCGACGATCGACTCCGGGCGCAGCGGATCGACCGGCTTGGGCGCCTCAGCCTCCACGGGCGCGTTGACGGCGGCTTCGACGGCAGCAGCGGCCGCCGTCGCTTCCACCGCGTCGGCGGCGGGGGCGGATGCGGCTGGCGCAGGCGCCGATGCGGCGGGCGCGGTGGCCTGCGCGACCACGGGCTCCTGGACCGGCGCAAGGGTGCTGCAGCCGGCCAGCAGCGCGGCAGACAGGGGTGCCCACGACAGCAGGCGTTGCCAGAGGGATGGGCTCATCGGAATTCGTTCTTCCATCGCCGAAGCGCGGCGAATACTTCGGTGCCGGATTCGGAGACCGCCCCGTGGGCGCGCGCCGACTGGATCACTTCGGGCTCGGCGCAGCGGAGAAACGGATTGACCTTGCGCTCCTGCTCGATCGAGCTGGGCAGGGTGGAGATGCCCGCGGCGCGCTGCTGCTCGCACCAGCGCGTGTAGGTGGCGAGATCGTCGTTCGACGGCTCGACCGCGTGGGCGAACTTCAGGTTGGCCAGGGTGTACTCGTGGGCGCAGCAGACGCGGGTGGCGCCGGGCAGCGCGGCCAGCCGCGACAGCGAGGCGTGCATCTGCGCCGGCGTGCCCTCGAAGAGGCGGCCGCAACCGGCGGAGAACATCGTGTCGCCGCAGAACAGCACCGGGCGCTCGCCGCGGGCCGCGGGATGGAAGTAGGCGATGTGGCCGGCGGTGTGGCCGGGGACGTCGATGACCTGGAAGCCGAGGCCGAGCAGCTCGACGTGGTCGCCGTCGCGCAGCGGCGTGTACGGTGCGGGAATGTCCTCGCGTGCCGGTCCGTAGACGGGACCTTTCAAAGAAGATCGGAGGCCGGCCAGGCCTCCGATGTGATCGGCGTGATGGTGGGTCACTAGAATGCCCGCCAGCGTCAGTCGCAAGGACTCGAGCGCGGCGATGACCGGCGCCGAATCACCCGGATCGACGACGATGGCGCGAGCGCCATCGTGCACCATCCAGATGTAGTTGTCGGTGAAGGCAGGCAGCGCGATCAGGTTCATGACGAAAAGCCCCGCGATTATAGGTTTGGCCGAGTGGCTGCGGACCCCCGCCGGCCGCTATCTGCTGGCCTGGGAACAGCAGCATCTCGACCATTCCGTGACGGATTTGTTCGGCTTTCATGCCGTGCAGCTGGGCCTGCCCGAGCTCGACGCGCTGCGGGCCAACCGGATGCCGCATCGATGGCTGTGTGCCGACGGTGCACCACCGCTTCCCAACGGCCCGGACCCGGGCGCGGATGACCCGCCCACGCGCGTCGTGCTGCACTGCGATTTCGACGCCTTGCCTTTCGATGCGCAAAGCCTGGACCTGGTCGTGCTGCCCCACACGCTCGAGCTCGCGCGCGAGCCGCACCTCGCGCTGCGCGAAGTCGAGCGTGTGCTGCGTCCGGAGGGTCGCGTGGTCATCCTCGGCTTCAACCCGACCAGCCTGTGGGGACTGCGCCAGCGCGTGGGGCGCATGCGCCGCGGCCTGGGGTTCGGGCGGCGGCGCGCCTTGTTCCTGCCGAGCACGGGCGAGTTCATCGGCTATCGGCGCCTGCGCGACTGGCTGCGCCTGCTCAGCTTCGAGATCGAGGCCGGGCGCTTCGGCTGCTATCGCCCGCCGGTCGTGTCCGACCGCTGGCTGGCGCGCTTCGAGTGGACCGAGCGCACCGGCAACCGCTGGTGGCCGGTGTTCGGGGCCGTCTATGCGCTCACCGCGGTCAAGCGGGTGCGCGGCATGCGCCTGGTCGGCCTGGTGCGCAAGGAGCGGCTCAAGTCCAAGGCGGCACCGGCCGTGGTCGCGCATCACCACCGCGGCATTCCCTCTTCCACCTCCAAAAAGCGTTCATGACGACGACTCCCACCCCGGCCGCGACCGGCATCCAGCGGCCCCGGGTCACGATCTACACCGACGGCGCGTGCAAAGGCAATCCCGGCCGCGGCGGCTGGGGCGCCTGGCTGTCCTCCAACGGGCACGAGAAGGAGCTGTTCGGCGGCGAGCCGCTCACCACCAACAACCGCATGGAGCTCACCGCCGTGATCGAGGCGCTGGTGTCGCTCAAGCGGACCTGCGACGTGACGATCTACACCGACAGCGAGTACGTGCGCAAGGGCATCACCGAGTGGATCCACGGCTGGAAGCAGCGCGGCTGGAAGACGGCCGACAAGAAGCCGGTGAAGAACGCCGACCTGTGGCAGCGGCTGGATGCGCTGCGCGGCCTGCACCACGTCGACTGGCGCTGGGTGCGCGGCCATGCCGGCGACCCGGGCAACGAGCGCGCCGACGCGCTGGCCAACCGCGGCTGCGAACAGGCGGCCTGATCGCCACGTTCGCGCGGGTTTGGCCGCGCTGCGCGGCCCGCAAGCAGACGTTACAGTGCGAGCGGACGCGGATGTTTCCCCGATGAACAAATTGCACACCCTGGTGGCCGTCGCCGGCATCGCGGCAGCCAGCGGCATGGCGTACTGGTGGCAGAACAAGGGCAGCACGCACGCCACCGCCGAGGCCGCTGCGCCGGCCACTGCCGCGGCGGCGACGCCTGCCGGTGCGGTGGCGGTCGAGGTCGCGCGGGCCGAATCGCGCGCCGTTCAGGACGACGCGAGCGCCGTCGGGTCGCTGCGCTCGCGCCAGGGCGTCATGCTTCGTCCGGAGGTCGCCGGGCGCATAGTCAAGCTGGGCTTCGCGGATGGGCAGCCGGTGCGCAAGGGCCAGCTGCTGGTGCAGCTCGACGACCAGCTGCAGGCGGCCGAGCTGCGCCAGGCCGAGGCGCAGGTGGGCATCGCCGTGGCCAATCACCAGCGCAACAAGGACCTGGTGGCGCAGAACTTCGTCGCACAGCGTGTGCTCGACGAGAGCGCCGCGGCGCTCGAGGTCGCGCAGGCGCAGGCCGCGCTGTCGCGCACGCGCCTCGGCCGCATGAAGATCACCGCGCCCTTCGACGGCATCGTGGGCATCCGCAACGTGAGCCTGGGCGACTACGTGAAGGACGGCGCCGACCTGGTCGGCCTGGAAGACATCTCGTCCGTCTTCGTCGACTTCCGCCTGCCCGAGCGCTTCCTGACGCGCGTTCAGCCCCAGCAGCGGGCAGAGGTCGCGCTCGACGCGCTGCCCGGAAAGGCCATGCAGGCGGTCATCGAGGCGGTCGATCCGCAGCTCGACGCCAACGGCCGGTCGCTGCTGGTGCGCGCCCGGCTCGACAACCCGTCGCGGCTGCTTCGTCCCGGCATGTTCGCCCGCGTGCGGGTGGTGTTCGCGCAGCGGGCCAATGCGGTCATGGTGCCCGAGGAGGCCCTGGTGCCGCAGGGCAGCAAGCAGTTCCTGATCAAGGTGGTGCCGGGTCCGAAGGGGCCGATGTCGCAGCGCATCGAGGTGGCGGCCGGCGCGCGCCGCGACGGCAAGGTGGAGGTGCAAGGCAGCGCCATCGCGGCCGGCGACACCGTCGTCACCGCGGGCCAGGCGCGGCTCATGCGCGGCGATCCGCAGCCGCTGCGGCTGATCGAGCTGGGCAAGGTGAGCGGCCCCGTGGCCGCATCGAGCCCCGCCTGAGGGCGTGCCATGCTGCTGCCCGAGATCTCGATCCGCCGCCCGGTCTTCGCGACCGTGCTGTCGCTGCTGCTGGTGCTGGTGGGCGTGGTGTCCTTCGGCCGGCTCTCGGTGCGCGAGTACCCCAAGATCGACGAGCCGGTGGTGACCATCGGCACGCGGCTGCCGGGCGCGTCGTCGGAGGTGATCGAGTCGCAGGTCACCAAGCCGCTGGAGGACTCCATCGCCGGCATCGACGGTGTCGACATCATCACCTCCATCTCGCGCACCGAGCAAAGCCAGATCAGCGTGCGCTTCAAGCTCGAGAAGAACCCCGACGACGCGGCGGCCGACGTGCGCGACCGCACGTCGCGCGTGCGGGCCAAGCTGCCGCAGACCATCGAGGAGCCGGTGGTCGCCAAGGTCGAGGCCGACGCCATCCCGACGATCTGGCTGGCCTTCTCGAGCGAGACCATGGCGCCCTTGTCGGTGAGCGACCTGGTCAACCGCATCGTCAAGCCGCGGCTGCAGACCGTGCCGGGCGTGGCCGACGTGCAGATCTACGGCGAGCGCAGGTACTCGATGCGCATCTGGCTCGATCCCGACAAGCTCGCCGCCTACCGGCTCACGGTGCAGGACGCCGAAGACGCGCTGCGCCGGCAGAACCTGGAAGTGCCGGCGGGCCGCATCGAGGGCCAGCAGCGCGAGTTCAACGTCACTGCGCAGACCGATCTCACCACGCCGGCGCAGTTTGGCCAGATCGCGGTCAAGCAGGTCAACGGCTTCACGGTGCGCATGCGCGACATCGCGCGGGTGGAGCAGGGCGCGCAGAACGAGCGCACCAGCGTGCGCCTGAACGGCGTGCCGTCGATCTCGCTGGGCGTGATCCGCCAGGCCACCGCCAATCCGCTGGAGGTGTCGACCGCGGTGCGCGAGATCATGCCGCGCATCCAGCAGGACCTGCCGCCCGGCGTGACGGTGCGCGTCGCCAACGACAACTCGGTGTTCATCGACCGCTCGGTCAAGGCGGTGTATTCGACCATCGCCGACGCGGTGGTGCTGGTCGCCCTGGTGGTGTTCGTCTTCCTGCGGACCTTGCGCGCGTCCATCATTCCGCTGGTCACCATCCCGGTGGCGCTGATCGGTGCCTTCGCGCTGATGGCCCTGGCCGGCTTCACGGTCAACACGCTCACGCTGCTGTCGCTCGTGCTCGCCATCGGCCTGGTGGTCGACGACTCCATCGTGGTGCTCGAGAACGTGTTCCGGCACATCGAGGAGGGCGAGTCGCCTTTCTCGGCGGCCGTGCGCGGCTCGAAGGAAGTCGGCTTCGCGGTGGTGGCGATGACGCTCACGCTCGCCGCGGTGTTCGCGCCGCTGGCCTTCACGCCGGGGCGCACCGGGCGGCTGTTCATCGAGTTCGCGCTGACGCTGGCCGGCGCGGTCATCGTCTCCGGCTTCGTGGCGCTGACGCTCACGCCGATGATGTGCTCGAAGCTGCTGCGCCACAACCCGAACCCGAACCGCTTCGACCGCGGCATGGAGCGGGTGTTGGTGAAGCTGACCTCGGTGTACCGCCGCGCGCTGGTCTGGACACTGGGACGACGCTGGCTGATCGTCGGCGTGATGCTGGCCAGCGGCGGGGCGAGCTGGTGGTTGTTCACCCGCATGCAAAGCGAGCTGTCGCCCATCGAGGATCGCGGCGTGCTGCTCACCATCGTCAACGCGCCGGACGGCTCGACCATCGGCTACACCGAGCGCTACATGAAGGAGATCGAGAACATCGGCCTGTCGTTCAAGGAGTTCGACCGCGTGTTCGTCGTCGCCGGCAACCCGACGGTGGCGCAAGGCGTGTCGTTCTGGCGCGCGATCGACTGGAGCGAGCGGCAGCGGCGCACGCCCGAGCTGGCGGCGGCCATCCGGCCTCGCTTCGGCGCGCTGCCGGGCGTGACCGCCTTCCCCATCACGCCGCCGTCGCTGGGGCAGGGCTTTCGCGAGCGACCGGTCAACTTCGTGATCCTCACCTCCGACAGCTGGGAGAACCTGGCGCAGGTGACGCAGGCCTTCCTGGCCGAGATGGCCACCAACCGCGGCCTGGTCCTGCCCGACACCGACCTGCGCCTGAACAAGCCGGAGATCTACCTCGAGGTCGACCGCGAGCGCGCGGCCGACCTGAACGTGGCGGTGGACACGGTGGTTCGCAGCGTCGAGACCATGCTGGGCGGACGCCAGGTCACGCGCTACCGGCGCGACGCCGACCAGTTCGACGTGATCGTGCAGACCGAGGCCACCGACCGCAACGTGCCCACCGACATCGAGCGCATCTTCGTGCGCGGCCGCAATGACGCCATGATCCCGCTGGCGGCGCTGGTCAAGGTGAAGGAGGCGGTGTCGCCGCGCGAGCTCAACCACTTCAACCAGCGCCGCTCGGTGAGCATCACCGCCGACCTGGCTCCGGGCTATTCACAAGGCGAGGCGCTGGCCTTCATGGACCGCACCGCCGACAAGATCCTCAAGCCGGGCTACTCGACCGAGCTCAACGGCGTGTCGCGCGAGTTCAGGTCGTCCAGCGGCTCGCTGGGGCTGGTGTTCGTGCTGGCGCTGCTGTTCATCTTCCTGGTGCTGTCGGCGCAGTTCGAGAGCTTCGTCGACCCGATGGTGATCCTGCTGTCGGTGCCGCTGTCGATGGTCGGCGCGCTGGCGGCGCTGAAGTGGAGCGGGGGCACGTCCAACGTCTATTCGCAGATCGGGCTGATCACGCTGGTGGGGTTGATCACCAAGCACGGCATTCTGATCGTCGAGTTCTCCAACCAGTTGCGGCGTGCCGGCCGCAACACGCTGGAGGCCGTGACCGAGGCGGCGACCATGCGCCTGCGGCCCATCCTGATGACCACCGGTGCGATGGTGCTGGGTGCCGTTCCGCTCGCGCTGGCGTCCGGCGCCGGTGCGGAGAGCCGCCATCAGATCGGCTGGGTGATCGTGGGCGGAATGTCGCTCGGCACGCTGCTCACCATCTTCGTCGTGCCGACCATGTACACGCTGTTCGCGCGGGCCTCGGCGCCCGGCGCCGACACGCGGTCGGTCGAGACGCACGCAGCCGCCTGAGCGCTCGCGTCGGGCTCGGAGTCAGGCCAGCTTGAACATGCTGACGGCGCCGACCAGCCGCGTCGCCTGGTCCGCCAGGCCGCGCGACGCCGCGGCGCTTTCCTCCACCAGCGCGCTGTTCCGCTGCGTCGCCTGATCCAGCTGCCCGATTGCGTCGCTGACCGAGGCGATGCCCGTCGTCTGCTCGCCGGTGGCGCTGCTGATCTGGCGGATCAGGTCGGACACCTGCTGCACGTGGGCGACGATGTCGCCCATGGTGGCGCCGGCATCGGCCACCAGCTTCGTGCCGACCTCGACCTTGCCGGCGCTGTCGCCGATCAGCGCCTTGATCTCCTTGGCCGCCTGCGCGCTGCGCTGCGCGAGGTTGCGCACCTCGCTGGCCACCACCGCGAAGCCACGTCCCTGCTCGCCCGCGCGTGCGGCCTCGACGGCCGCGTTGAGCGCGAGGATGTTGGTCTGGAAGGCGATCGCGTCGATGACGCCGATGATGTCGGCGATGCGCCGGCTCGCGGTCGAGATGTCGTTCATCGTCGCGATCACCTCGCCGACGCGCTGCCCGCCGTGCGCCGCGACCTCGCTCGCTTTGCCGGCCAGTTGCGCCGCCGAGCTCGCCGTGTCGGCGTTGCTGCGCACCGTGCCCGACAGTTGCTCCATCGACGCGGCCGTCTGCTGCAGGTTGGCGCCCTGCTCCTCGGTGCGCTGCGACAGGTCGGCGTTGCCGCCGGCGATCTGGCCGGAGCCGGCGGCAATGGCGTCGGAGCTGTCGCGCACCTCGCCGACGACCCGCACGAGGCTGTCGCACATGCGCCGCATCGCCGCCATCACGCTCGTCGTGTCTCCGGGGGCCACGGGCACCTGCACGGTGAGGTCGCCGCGCGCCACCGCATTGGCGACCGACGCCGCGAGCGCGGGCTCGCCGCCGATGGCCGACCAGACGGTGCGGCGAGCCCACAGACCCAGGCCGACGAGGAGGACCACGGCGACGCCGAAGACGGCCCAGCGCGTGACGCTGCCGACCCGGCGCACCGAATCGAAGTTCTCGCCCGCTGCGTCGGCGAAGGCGGTCGATGCCTTGACCGTCTCGTCGACGGCGGCGCGGTGCTCGCCGTAGTGCGCATCAGCGGTCTTGAGGGCGGCCGCGGAGCCGGCCGCATCGCCGCGCGTGATCGCCTGCAGCACCTCGCGCGCCTTCGCCATGAAGCGCTGGGCGGCGACATGCTGCGCGCCGAGCAGGTGCGCCTCGAGCCCGTACGGCGGGTGCGCCGTCCAGTACTCGACGCGGGCGTTGTATTCCTTTTCCAGCCGCTCGGCCTCGGCCTGGGCACGCGCCGCGGGCATCGACCCTTCCATTGCCTGTGACAGCACGAGGCGCAGCTCGATGAGGTACAGCGGCGGCGGCAGGATGTCGGCCGTGACGTCCTTCGCGACCAGGGCGCGGTCGACGGCGTCGCCGCTGCGCTGCGCCTCCCGCAGCGACGCCGCGGTAAGGAGCGTTGCGGCAGCGATGCCGGCAACGATCAGCCAGGTGAGGACGTGACGCACGGACTTCATGGGTGTGGTACTCGCCAAGCGGCGCGAGGCTGGCCGCCGACCACTATCGACACGCCGCCCGGCGCGCTTGAGGCACGGGTGCATCCGAAATGCGACAAAACACCGGATCAGTCGACGGTGCTGGCGTGGATGCCCAGCACGCCGATCACCACCAGGCCGATGCTGGCCAGCTTGAGCGCCGTGGCCGGCTCCTTGAAGTACCACACGCCGATCGCGGCGGTGATCACCGTGCCGACGCCCGACCACACCGCATACACCACGCTCAGCCCGAGCACGCGCACGACCATGGTGTTGATGGCAAACGAGAACGCGTAGAAGACAAAGATGAGCACCGAGGGCGTGGGCCGCGTGAAGCCGTCGGCCAGGCGCATGCACACGGTGCCGCAGATCTCGAAGAAGATCGCGACGGACAGCAGCCCCCAGGCCTGCCCGAGGGTCGGCGTGAACAGCAGGTTCACTCGCCGTCTCCGCGCGACGCCATCGCTTGCCCCATGGGTGCGCACTGTACCTATCGAAAGCCCTAAGCGAAACGCCCCGGGCGCTTGGCACCCATACGCGAAAATTCGGCCCGATGCCGCGCGCCGACGACCCGACACCGAACGAGACCCGAACCGCGTTCCGGCGGCGCCTGAACCGGATCTACCTCTGGTTCGCCGTGGGCTTCGTGATCTTCACGCTGCTGATGGCCGGGCTCGAGCACATGGGCATGCCCAAGCGCTGGGTCGGCGTGACCTTCCTGCTGTCCACCGTCGTGCTGTATGCGTGCATCGGCATCATCAGCCGGACCACCGACGCCGCGGAGTACTACGTGGCGGGCCGGCGCGTGCCGGCCGTCTACAACGGCATGGCCACCGGCGCCGACTGGATGTCCGCCGCGTCCTTCATCGGCCTGGCCGGCACGCTCTACCTGCAAGGCTATGGCGGCCTGGCCTTCGTGGTGGGCTGGACCGGCGGCTACTGCCTGGTCGCCTTGCTGATCGCGCCCTACCTGCGCAAGTTCGGCCAGTACACCATTCCCGACTTCCTCGGCGAGCGCTACGGCAGCAACCTGCCGCGGCTGGTGGGGCTGCTGGCGGCCATCCTGTGCTCGTTCATCTACGTGGTGGCCCAGATCTACGGCGTGGGGCTCATCACCACGCGCCTGACCGGCGTCGACTTCGTCATCGGCATCTTCCTCGGCCTGGGCGGCATCCTGGTGTGCTCCTTCCTGGGCGGCATGCGCGCGGTCACCTGGACCCAGGTCGCGCAGTACATCGTGCTGCTGGTGGCCTACCTCATCCCGGTGGTGTGGCTGTCGGTCAAGCAGACCGGCGTGCCGGTGCCGCAGCTGGTGTACGGTCAGCAGCTGCAGCAGATCAGCGAGCGCGAGAAGCAGCTGATGAGCGACCCGAAGGAGATCCAGGTCATCACCGCGTTCAAGGCGCGCGCCGAGGCCTACCGCAGCAAGCTGGCGAACGTGCCGCAGGCGCTGGCGCAGGAGCGGCGCATCGCCCAGGAGCGGGTGGCCGACCTGAAGGCGGCCGACGCGCCGCTGGCCGACATCCAGGCGGCCGAGAAGACGCTGGCCGCCGTGCCGAAGAATGAGGACGCGGCCCGAGAGCAATGGCGCCGCGCGGCCGCGGCCGACGAGGCGCGCGCAAGCCCGCTGGCCGGCATGCCGCCGCACGGGCAGCAGTTCGCGGGCGACCCGAACGGCGACGCCGCCGAGCGCCGGGCCTACGACGAGTCGCGCCTGAACTTCATCGCGCTGGCCTTCTGCCTGATGATCGGCACCGCGGCGCTGCCGCACATCCTCGTGCGCAGCTACACCACGCCGACCGTCAAGGAGGCGCGCCAGTCGGTGGCGTGGTCGCTGTTCTTCATCTTCCTGCTGTACGTCACCGCGCCGGCGCTGGCGGTGCTGGTGAAGTTCGAGGTGTTCAACGTGCTGGTGGGCACGCCCTTCGACCGGCTGCCGGCCTGGATCTCCAACTGGGCCAAGGTCGATCCCTCGCTGGTGTCGGTGATCGACGTCAATCGCGACGGCATCCTGCAACTGGGCGAGATGAAGATCGGCGGCGACATCGTCGTGCTGGCCACGCCGGAGATCGGCGGCATGCCCTACGTGATCTCGGCGCTGGTGGCTGCGGGCGGGGTGGCGGCGGCGCTGTCCACCGCCGACGGGCTGCTGCTCACCATCGCCAATGCGCTGTCGCACGACCTGTACTACAAGATGATCAACAGCAACGCGATGTCGGCGCAGCGGGTGACCATCTCCAAGATCATGCTGCTGGTGGTGGCGCTGGCCGCGGCGGCAGTGGCGGCGTCCAAGCCGGTCGACATCCTGTTCATCGTGTCGGCGGCGTTCTCGGTGGCGGCGTCCGCGTTCTTTCCGGCACTGGTGCTGGGCGTGTTCTGGACACGGGCCAACCGGCACGGGGCGGTGGCCGGCATGCTCGCGGGGCTGGCGATCACGCTGTACTACATGGTGCGCAACGACCCCTGGCTGCGCAGCGTGTTCGGCATCCATGCGCCCATCGAGCTCTGGTGGGGGGTGCAGCCGATCTCGGCGGCGGTGTTCGGCGTGCCGCTGGGGCTGGGGGTCATCGTGCTGGTGAGCCTGCTGACCCCCGCGCCGGCGGCCCCCCTGCGGGCTTTCGTCCAGGGCATCCGGGTTCCCAAGGCCGACTGAACCCGGGCCCAGGTCAGTCCCGACTGACTTTCGGGCTATAATCTTCGGCTTTCCTCCCCCTTGCCACACCCGGGTCGACGCTTCGGGGTGGCTTCACCGTCCAGGCCTTGCCGAATGCGCAGGAATGGACTGAACCCACAAGGAGATCCAATGCGTCATTACGAGATCGTGCTGCTGATCCACCCCGATCAGAGCGAACAGGTTCCGGCCATGCTGGAACGCTACAAGGGCACCATCACCGCCGGCGGCGGCAAGGTGCACCGGGTCGAGGATTGGGGCCGTCGCCAGATGGCTTACCTGATCCAGAAGCTGGCCAAGGCCCACTACCTGTGCATCAACATCGAGTGCAGCAAGGAAGTGCTGGGCGAGCTTGAAACCGGCTTCCGCTTCAACGACGCCGTGCTGCGCCACCTGACGGTGGTCAAGAGCAAGGCCGAGACGACGCCCTCGGTCATGATGAAGATGGTCGAGAAGGAAGAAGCCCGCAAGGCGCCGCAACAGCAGCAGGAGGCCGCGGCCTGAAGACGAAACGCCCGTCCGCGCCGCCCGCCGCCGCATGAACCGCCTGGTTCTGACGGCCCAGCTGGTGGAGCGGGGCGCCGTGCGATACACCCCCGCCGGCCTGCCGGCCCTGGATTTGAGCCTCAGGCACGAATCCGAGCTCACGCAGGAAGGCCAGGCCCGCAAGGTCTCGATGGAGATCAGGGCCAGGGCGATCGGGGCGATCACGCAGCGCCTGCTCGGGGTCGAGATCGGAAGCACCCACGGCTTCGCCGGCTTCCTCGGCTCCCAGCGCAACGGACGCGGCATCGTTTTTCATGTGACCGAGCTCGACTGACTGCACAGCACACACAGATTTCGAAAGAGGTGAGATATGCCCCCGCCACGTGGTAAAGGTAAGTTTTCGAAGGACCGCAAGCCCAAGCGCAACCAGCAATCGCTGCTGTTCCGCCGCAAGCGTTTCTGCCGCTTCACGGTCACCGGCGTGACCGAGATCGACTACAAGGACGTCGACACCCTGCGTGACTTCATCAGCGAGAACGGCAAGATCACGCCGGCCCGCCTGACCGGCACGCGCGCGTTCTTCCAGCGCCAGCTGACCACCGCCATCAAGCGCGCGCGCTTCCTGGCGATGCTGCCGTACAGCGACCAGCACAAGGTCTGAGGAGCCAGAACATGCAAGTGATCCTGCTTGAAAAAGTGGCCAACCTCGGCAACCTCGGCGACGTCGTCAAGGTCAAGGACGGCTACGCCCGCAACTTCCTGATCCCGACCCGTGCCGCGCGCCGCGCGACCGAAGCC